>JADIZG010000019.1 GCA_016704895.1 Betaproteobacteria bacterium | reverse complement strand
TCCTGTCTCCTGATTCCGAGAAAGGAGGTGATCCAGCCGCACCTTCCGATGCGGCTACCTTGTTACGACTTCACCCCAGTCATGAAGCTCACCGTGGTGGCGCCCCCCTTGCGGTTAGGCTACCTGCTTCTGGTAAACCCCACTCCCATGGTGTGACGGGCGGTGTGTACAAGACCCGGGAACGTATTCACCGCAGCATGCTGATCCGCGATTACTAGCGATTCCGACTTCACGCAGTCGGGTTGCAGACTACGATCCGGACTACGATCGGCTTTCTGGGATTGGCTCCACCTCGCGGCTTGGCAACCCTCTGTACCGACCATTGTATGACGTGTGAAGCCCTACCCATAAGGGCCATGAGGACTTGACGTCATCCCCACCTTCCTCCGGTTTGTCACCGGCAGTCTCCCTAGATGCCCTTGCGTAACACTAGGGACAAAGGGTTGCGCTCGTTGTGGGACTTAACCCAACATCTCACGACACGAGCTGACGACAGCCATGCAGCACCTGTGTTCCGGTTCCCTTTCAGGCACCCCAGCTCTCACCGGGCTTCCGGACATGTCAAAGGGTAGGTAAGGTTGTTCGCGTTGCATCAGATTAATCCACATCATCCACCGCTTGTGCGGGTCCCCGTCAATTCCTTTGAGTTTTAATCTTGCGACCGTACTCCCCAGGCGGATCACTTCACGCGTTAGCTTCGGTACTCAGAGATCGCTCCCCGAACACCCAGTGATCATCGTTTAGGGCGTGGACTACCAGGGTATCTAATCCTGTTTGCTCCCCGCTTTCGTGCCTGAGCGTCAGTGTTAGCCAGGGGCTGCCTTCGCCATCGGTGTTCCTCCGCATCTCTACGCATTTCACTGCTACACGCGGAATTCCACCCCCCTCTGCCACACTCAAGCCCGCCAGTTTCCAATGCCATTCCCAGGTTGAGCCCGGGGCTTTCACATCAGACTTAACGAACCGCCTGCGCACGCTTTACGCCCAGTAATTCCGATTAACGCTCGCACCCTACGTATTACCGCGGCTGCTGGCACGTAGTTAGCCGGTGCTTATTCCGCCGGTACCGTCAAGAACGCGACGTATTAGGCCGCGCCTTTTCTTCCCGACTAAAAGCGGTTTACAACCCGAAGGCCTTCTTCCCGCACGCGGCATGGCTGGATCAGGGTTGCCCCATTGTCCAAAATTCCCCCACTGCTGCCTCCCGTAGGAGTCTGGGCCGTGTCTCAGTCCCAGTGTGGCTGATCATCCTCTCAGACCAGCTACCGATCGTCGCCTTGGTAAGCCATTACCCCACCAACAAGCTAATCGGACATCGGCCGCTCCCATAGCGAGAGGTCCTTGCGGATCCCCCCCTTTCCTCCGTAGAGCATATGCGGTATTAGCCCGGCTTTCGCCGGGTTATCCCCCACTACGGGACACGTTCCGATGCATTACTCACCCGTTCGCCGCTCGCCGCCAGGGTTGCCCCCGCGCTGCCGCTCGACTTGCATGTGTAAAGCATGCCGCCAGCGTTCAATCTGAGCCAGGATCAAACTCTTCAGTTGATCTCAGCAATTACTTCATAGTCCAAGACTCACTCGAACGCCCCACCCTCGCGGGCAGGACTTACGGACCAGCCAGGTTACCCCCGACCAGCCCGCACATTGGCGTCGCGTGAGCACCAGCTTGTGAATCCCACCCGCACCACCCGAAGGACAGCACAGAACAGGCACCCCGCCGGTACCCACACCTATCGATTGCTGATTGTTAAAGAGCGGCTTCCGCGAAGCCGGAACTGCGTCGTTCCGGTCATCAGGTAGCAAAGAGGCGCGATTATAGCACCTGATCGGGGGCCGTCAACACCCCCCTCCCGTCCCGCCTTGCCGGGACGGCCCCGCCGGATCCCCCGGCGTCCGGGACGCGTCGGCCGGACCCGAGCCTGCGGAGGACGTCGAGCCCCCCAGACCCCGTGACCGTTCCGGACCCCCCGAGACGCGCCCCCGGCGACGGACCGACCCGCTTCCCCCCGCCGGACACCCCCCCTACCCCCGGTGCGGATGCGGCCTCCCCGGCGGTGGCGACGGATGGCGCGAAGCCTTCCGCCCCTCCGCCGCGCGACCGCACCGTGACGGCATCGATCGCCGCGTTCGTGATCGGGACCATGCTCGTGCTGGCCGCCTACGTCGCCGCCAACAGCGGCTCGCTGCGCGCGTCGGGCGAACCGAAGGCATGGGGCGCGGAGAAGTTGAGCGTCGCCCGCGGGACCGGGAGGCTCGAGGGCAACGTGCTCGTCGCGCGTGCGCCCGCGAACGACGTCCTGATCGTCTCGGTGCCGACCGATTTCCGTGCGCGCGACCTCTCGGCCGTGGCCTGGGAGGTCGTCGACGTTCCGGCGGGCGCGGCCGTGCGCCTGCTGTTCCAGAGCGACTACACGCCCAAGCGCGTGCACAACCGCCCGCTCGGCGTCGAGGACGGCCGCGTCCTGCCCGCATCGCTCGCCGGCGACGCCGAGTGGCTCGGCCGAATCACGGGACTCGCCGTGACCGTGAGCGCCCCGGGCGCGACGATTCGCGTGCGCGGCGTGACCGCGAAGTCGCAGAGCGCCGTCCAGATCGTCCGCGACCGCTCCGCCGAGTGGTTCAAGTTCGAGTCCTGGACAGGCACCTCGATCAACGCCGTGAACGGCGGCGCGGCCGCGCAAAGCCTGCCGCTTCCGGTGGTCGTGACCGTCGCCGCGCTGATCGCGCTCGCGGCGCTCGTCGCGATACGACACTTCGCGCCCGCACGCTTTCCGCGCGGCTCGACCTCGATCGCGACGGTGCTCTTCCTGATCGCATGGGCGGTGCTGGACGCGCGATGGACAGTCAATCTCGCGCGGCAGCTCGCCGAGACAGTCGACCGGTACGGCGGCAAGGACGCCACGGAGCGCTCGCGCGCGGCCGAGGACGGAGATCTCGTCGCGTTCCTCGACAAGGCGAAGGCGCTCCTGCCCGCGGACCCCCAGCGCGTCGTCGTGCTCGCGCAGGCGCACTATTTCCGGGGACGCGCCGGCTGGCACCTGCTGCCGCACCGCGTGCTGTGGGAACCCGCCCGCGACCTCCCGCCGCAGGCAGGACTGCTGCGCGCCGGCGATTTCGTGGTCGTCTGGCAGCGCCCCGGCGCGCAATTCGACCTCGCGAGCGGCCGGCTGCGATTCGAGAACGGCGTCGACTTGCCGGCGAAGCTGCTGCTCTCCGAACGCGACGCCGCCGTGTTCGCGATCCTCTGAGGGCAGCGCGATGCAAGCCGCCGGACTGGCCTTCGCCCTCGCGCTCCCAATCCTGATCGGCGTCGCGCTGCTCGCGGCGTGCGTGCGCGACGCCGCGCAAGCACGCCAGGCCGGACTCGCACCGTGGATCCTCGGTGCCGGCCACGTCGTCGGCGTCTTCGTGCTCACGCTGCTGATGCGCGGCATCGCGGTCACGGGCACGCCGCTCGACCTCGTGTCGATCGGCGTGCCCGGCCTCGCGATCGCGGGCGCCCTGTCGTGGCTCGCGTGGCGCCGATCCGCGACCGGATGGCGGGACGCGATGACCGATGCGAGGCGTACGCTGATCGCGTCGGATCTCGCCCGGCCCGCGAGGATCGCGTGGTTCGCCCTGCTGGCGTGGATGGCCGTGCGAGCCGGCATGCTGCTGGTCGAGGTGGGGACGCGGCCGCTGTACCCGTGGGACGCGTGGTCGGCGTGGGCGACGAAGGCGAAGACGTTCTTCGCGCTGGGCACGATCGTGCCGTTCGTCGACGCCGCGGGATGGGCCGCCGCCTCCACGCCCGTCTGGTTCGACGCCGCGCCGGGGCAGCCGGTGACGCTGCCGCTCCTGCAGGCCTGGGTCGCCATCGCGATGGGCGCCTGGGACGACGCGCGCATCGGCCTGCCGTGGTGGCTCTACTTCGTCTCGATCCTGCTCGTCGTGTACGGCGAGGTCCGCCGCCGCGGCTACGCACCGCTCACGTCGCTGGCTGCTGCTTGGCTCGCCGGATCCCTGCCGCTGCTGGGCACGCAGGTTGCCCTCGCGGGCTACGCCGACCTGCCGCTGGCGGCGGCGTTCACGCTCGGCACGCTCGCGGGCATTCGTGCGATCGGGACGCGCGCGCCGGTCGACATCGCAGCCGCCGTCCTCGCGCTCGCCGCGGTGGCGCTCGCCAAGTCCTCGGGCTGGATGTGGCTCGTGGTCGCGTTGCCCGGATTCGCCGCGGCGGCCCTCGGTCCGGCCGGTTACCGGCGCATCGCACTCGCGCTCGCGGTCGTCGCGATCGGCGCCATCGGCATCGCCGCCCGCTTTCCCAAGGCTGCGCTGGGGCAGGTCTCGTTCGCCTACGAGCCGATCTGGGAAACGCTCGCCGTCGACAGCGTGCTGCTCGCGAACTGGCACCTGCTCGTCGTCGGCATCGTCGGCACGATCGCCTTCTCGTGGCGCAGGCTGGTCGGGCGCGACGTCGCGCCGCTCACGCTCGTCGTCGCCGCCGGTGCGATCTGGGTCGCGATGCTGACGGCCTTTCCCGGCGTTCGTCACTGGGGCGCCGACGGGCTGGGATTGAACCGGGCGGTGCTCGTGCTCGCGCCGCTCGCGATCGTGTGGATGGTGGTCGCACTGCGCGATGCGCCCGAGCCGACACCCACGACGACAACCGTTCCAGCCGCCGCGCCGGAGGCGGTGGCGGGGGATGCGCCGTCATCGGCGTGACGCATGCTCGAGCTGCCCGACGTCACGCTCGTCTGCGCCGACACGCTCAACCATGCCCTCGCGGCGCGGGCGATCGCGCGCTGCTGCGAGCGCATCCGGTACGGTAGTGCACTGTTCCTGACCGACGCGCTCCCTCCGGGGATCGCGCTGCCTCCCGGCGTCGAGACGCGCGAGATCGCACCGCTCGCGTCGCGGGAGGCGTACTCGACCCTGATGCTCAAGGGACTCGCCCGGCACGTGGAGAGCTCGCACGCGCTCGTGGTGCAGTGGGACGGCTACGTCGTGAATCCCGACGCGTGGACCGGCGAGTTCCTGGCCTGTGACTACATCGGCGCGCCCTGGCCGTGGGAGCCCGAAGGCTCGCGCGTGGGCAACGGAGGCTTCTCGCTGCGCTCGCGCCGACTCCTCGACGCGCTCGCCGATCCGCGCGTCGTCCTGCAGGGCAACGAGGACGAGACGATCGGGGTGCACCAGCGTGGCTGGCTCGAGGCGCGTCACGGCCTGCGATTCGCGAGCGAGGCGCTCGCGAGCCGCTTCTCGTTCGAGGTCGCCTATCCGGTCGGCCGGCCGTTCGGCTTCCACGGCCTGTTCAACTTCTGTCGCACCGTACCCGAGGACGAGATCGCGGCGCTCGTCCCGGCGTTCTCCGACGCCATCGCGCGATCGCCGCAGATGCTCTCGCTGATGCGCAACTGCGCAGCGATGGGCCAGTCGCGCGCCGCGCTCGCCCTCGCCAGCCGGATCCTCGCGGCGGAGGCGGGCCACGAGGAGGCGGAGCGCGTGCGGGCGGACGCCGAGCGCGGCGTCGCGCGCGGCCCGGCGGTCGGGCGCAACGATCCCTGCCCCTGCGGCAGCGGCAGGCGCTACAAGCAATGCCACGGGGCGCTGGGGGCCGCGGCGCGCGCGCCTTCCGCGCGCGACCCCGCCGCACTGGTGCACGCGGGCGCCGAGGCTCACCGCGCCGGGCGCCTCGACGAGGCCGAGCGCGCTTACCGGGAGGCGCTCGCGCTCGCGCCCGGCAACGTGCTGGCGGATCACTACCTCGGCGTGATCGCGACGCATCGCGGCAACCTCGGCGAAGCGATGCCCCGCCTCGAGCGCACCGTCGCCGCGCATCCGGACGAACCGGATTTCCACGTGCACCTGGGACTTGCGTACGCCGCATCGGACCGGTTCGACGACGCGATCGCCTGCTACCGGCGCGCGCTAGCCCTCGCGCCCGATCACACGGGCGCGCTGAACAACCTCGGACTCGCGCTGCAGGAGCAGAACCGCCGGGAGGAGGCCGCCGACGCGTACCGACGCGCACTCGCGGTCGATCCCGACGCCCATCGGATCCGATGGAACCTCGCGATGGCACGCCTCTCGCTCGGCGATCGCGGCGGCTGGCGCGACTACGAAGCGCGCCTGTCGGTCCCCGAGCTCGGCGGGCGTGCCGCCGATCCCGGCGTGCCGCGGCTCGACACGCTCGACGTTCGCGGCCGCACGATCCTCGTGGAGAGCGAGCAGGGTCTGGGCGACACGTTCCAGTTCGCGCGCTACGCATCCGCGCTCGCCGCACGCGGCGCGCGCGTCGTCGTGCGCGCGCCGCCGAGCCTCACGGGCCTCCTGCGCACGGTTGCCGGCGTCGCCGAGGTCGTCGCCCGGGACGCGCGGCCCCGCTGCGACGCGTGGCTGCCGCTCGCATCGCTTCCGGGACTCCTCGGCGCGTCGCCGTCGGGCGATCCCACCGCGATCCCGTACCTGCACGCCGATCCGGCGCTCGCGTCGAAGGTTCGCGGCGAGCTCGGCGAGCGACTCGGTCGCCTGCGAGCCGGGCTCGCATGGGCCGGCAACCCGGCGCATGCGAACGACCGCCGCCGGTCCTGCCCGCTCGCCGCGCTCGCGCCGCTCCTCGCGCGCACGGACGTCGACTGGTACTCGCTGCAGCGCGGGGATGGCGAGGACCAGATCGCGCACGTCCCGGCGGCAAGCCGCCTGCACCTCCTCGACGCGCGCAACGATTTCGACCGCAAGGCCGCGCTGATCGAGAACCTCGACCTCGTCGTCAGCGTCGACACCAGCATCGCGCACCTCGCCGGCGCGCTCGGGCGGCCGGTGTGGATCCTGCTGCCTTGCGCCGCGGACTGGCGGTGGGGCATCGCCGGCACGGCGACCGGCTGGTATCCGACCGCGACGCTGTTCCGCCAGCGCGCGGCCGGCGACTGGACGCCGGTCGTCGCCGACGTCATGCGCGCGCTCGACGACCTGCCTACCGGGCTCTCCTCTCGATGAACCCGCCGAAGTCACGCAACGACCCGTGCCCCTGCGGCAGCGGCAAGCGCTACAAGCAGTGCCACGGCGGCGACGCCCGGCCGGCGACCGATCCCTCCCCGATGCCACCCGATGCGGCGGATCCGCTCGCGATGGCCCGCGCTGCGCTCCGCGCCGGACGGCATGCTGAAGCCGCCGGCATCGTCGTCGCGCATCACGGCGAGACGCCTGCGGACTTCGCCGCGCTCAAGGTCCTCGCCGAGGCGCTGCGACCCACCGACGCCACGCGATCGCGCGAATGCTGGGAGCGCGCGCACCGCGAAGCGCCCGACGATCCCGAGACGCTGTTCTTCCTGGGCGAATTCTGCCGCGAGGCGGGCGAGTTCCGCGCGGCGGTTGCGCTGTTCGAGCGCGCGCTCGCGCTCGCGCCCGACCATCCCGCGCTGCTCAACAATCTGGGGCTCACGCGAGAGAAGGTCGGCGATCTCGCGGCCGCCGAGCGATGCTACCGGCGCGCGCTCGAGGTGTCGCCCGATGACGTGAACGCGATGGCGAACCTGGCCCAGAACCTCTACCAGCAGTGTCGGCACAAGGAAGCGATCCCGGAGTTCGAACGCCTCGTCAAGCGAATGCCGGTTGCGCCCGCCGAGATCTGGGCCAACTACGGCGTCTCGATGCGAAGCGTCGGGAACTTCATGGCGGCGGAACCCCTCGTGCTGCGCGCCACGGAGCTGTCTCCCGATCGCCCCGAGCCATGGCGCGATCTCGGCAGCTGCCGTGTCGCCGCCAAGAACTGGGGCGGAGCGGCGATGGCGTACGCCAGGGCCATCGAGCTCGATCCGAACGACCATACGTCCGAGAGCATGCTGCTGCACGCATGCGGCCACGAGTGCGTCTGGGACCGTTTCGACGAGCTCCGCCGCAGCATCCTGGACTCGATCCTCGGGCGACCAAGAGCGCCGGGGCCATCGCCATGCCCTTTCCCGTTCAGGCGATCAGCGACGACCCCGCTTTCGAGCGCTCCCTCGCCGTGCGATGGACCGCTCACGAGTTCCTTCCGGCGAGCCCCCTGCGGCCCGCACGTCGAATGGAGCCCGGGAAACTGCGCGTCGGCTTCCTGTCCGCGGACTTTCACAGCCACCCGGTGGGCCGGCTCGTCGTCGGGCTCATCGAACGCCTCGACCGGACGCGGTACGAGGTGTGCGCCTTCTCCACCGAGAAGGACGTCGACGATGCGATCCAGCCAAGGATCCGGAGGGCGTGCGATCGCTTCCGGTCCTTCCCCGTCGTCGATGCGCGGGAAGTCGCCGAGGCGATCCGCGCCGATCGGATCGACGTCCTGATCGACCTGACCGGCCACACGGCCGGCGCGAACCTGTCGACGCTGTCGCTCCGACCCGCGCCCGTGCAGGTCAACTACCTCGGCTACACGGGGACGCTCGGCAACCCGGCCGTGGACTGGATCGTGGCCGACGCGTACTGCATCCCTCCGGACCTCGTCGACGCCTACGTCGAGCGTCCGCTCTACCTCGAACCATGCTACATGCCCCGGTGCGGCGACCACGCCGACGACGACGTTTCGATCTCCCGATCGGATTACGGCCTGCCCGAGCACGCACTCGTCTACGCGGTCATGAGCGCCGCCTACAAGATCCTTCCCGAGCGCTTCGACGCGTGGATGGAGATCCTGCGCGCGGTGCCCGGATCGATCCTCTGGATGCGAACGATGGGCGGCGTGGCGGCGCGGAGGCTGCACCTGCGGGCGGAGTCGCTCGGCGTCGATCCCGCGCGGCTCCTGATCGCCCGGAACGAGCCGGTGCCCCGCTACCTCGCCCGCTACCGGCTCGCCGACCTCTACCTGGACACCTGGCCGTTCGGGTCGCACACGACGGTGAACGACGCGCTCTCCGCCGGGCTGCCGGTCCTGGCGCAGGCCGGACGGACGTTCGCGTCGCGCGCGTCCGCGAGCCAGGTGATCGCGGCGGGCCTGCCGGAGCTCGTGGCGAACAGTCTGCAGGACTACGTGGACGGCGCCATCGCGCTGGGCTCGGATCGCGCGCGCCTGGGCGAGCTGTCCGCGAGACTTCGAGCGAACCGCTCGCGGCTGCCCTACTTCGACCTCGACGCCTACGCGCGCGCATTCGAGGCCGTCGTCGAACGCGCCTGGGCCGAGACGCCGATCGACTGACGGACCCCGCGCGCGATCAGCGACCGTCGAGCGCTGCCGCGAGTGCCGCGACGGGTTCGACGTCGTCGAACAGCGCCTTCGATCCGTCGCGCATGCGGGCCGAGAGCTCGGCACGCCACGGCGCATCCTCGGCAAGTCGAACCGCATTCGCGACGAGCGCGTCCTCGTCGGCCGCAACCAGGTCCGCAGCGCCGATCAGCTCCAGCATCCCCGCGCTCTGCCGGCCGCGCATGAAGGCTCCCGGGCACGTCGCGATCGGCAGGCCGCAGGCGATGGCATCGAGGCTCGTGTTCCCCCCCGACCAGCGCACGCTGTCGAGCATCGCGTCGCACGCGAGGTTGATGCGAAGGTAGTCGTCGTGGTCGACCTGGGGCAGCACGACGACGCGGCCTGCGTCCACGCCTCCGGCGTCGAGCTCGCGGTCGAGGCGCGCCCGCCAGGCCGCGGTGAGCTTCGGATGCCGACCGGCGAACGCGACGACTCGACTCCCCTTGGCGGCGGCGAGCACGCGCGCGATCCGGCGATCGTCGTCCGGGTGCAGCTTGAACAGCGACTGCGGGACCAGGAAAAGCGCGGGGCCGACCGGCAGGCCGAGCGATTCGCGCGCGACGCGCGAAGGCGGAACGGGTTGCGAATAGCGCGTGCCTAGCCCCGGCAGACGTATCAAGCGCTCCCGGTAGTGCGCATCGCCATTCGCGGGCTCCATCGCCCCGGCAGTGAACATGAGGTCGATCGTCGCCAGCCCGGACGTGACCGGGTGGCCCCAGCCCGCGCACTGCACCGGCGCGAGGCGCAGCGCCGCGAGCGCGAACGTGGTCGCATCCATGCCGAGCTCGGGATAGACGACGCAATCGGGCGCGTCCTCGACGATCGCGGAAGCGATGTCGGCCGGCTCCCGCGCACGGTGCGCGACGAACTTCGCCGCGCCATCGCGCAGTCGTCCGGTGAGCTCGTCGCTCGACGCCCCGAGCTGATGGACCACGACCTCGAACCGATCCCGGTCCAGCCCCGTGATCCAGCTCTCGAAATACCGCCCGACGGTTCCGTCGCGGAAGAACGCGGACACGAATGCGACGCGCCTGCGCCCGAGCGCCGCGCGCGGGGCCGGGACCTTCGCGATCGCGGGACCGTGCGACGCCGCGAGCGTGGTCGCGACGAGGTCGCCATAGGCCGACTGCAGGTCGAGGTCGTCCTCGCCCTGGTAGGCCAGCAGGAAATTGGTCCAGCACAGTTCCCTCAGCACCTGCGCCTGGGGCATCGTCGCCGCGACGGCGGGCAGCTCGCCGCGCAGCCGCTCGAGTCCGGCGGCGAACGCCGCCCGCGCCTCCCGGATCGATGCAAGCGAGGCAGGGATCATCGGCAGCGTCAGCGCCGCCCCGAGGTGCGCGCGCAGGAGACGGGGGGATGACCGGGCCGCATGTTCGTAAGCCGCCCTCGCCGCATCCAGGTCGTCGCGCTCGGCCAGCGCCCCGGCGAGCGCGAATCGAACCGGCGCGTCGTCGGGCCGTTCCGCAAGCGCGCCCTCGTACGCGTCGATCGCGGCGTCCAGCCGCCCGGATCGCCGGTCGATGCCCGCCAGCAACAGTCGTGCCGTGCGCTGCCGCGGGTCGAGCGCGAGCGCGCGCTTCGCGGCATCGATCGCGCCGCTCTCGTCGCCGGCGTCGCGCCGGGCGACCGCCAGATTCGCCCATCCGTGCGCATAGCGAGCGTCGGCACCGACCGCGCGCTCGAACGCCGCGAGCGCATCGTCCGCGCGGCCGACGGTCCGCAACGCATTGCCGAGATTGTTCCAGGCACGCGCATAGGTCGCGTCGACCGACGCTGCGCGGGAAAACGCCTCGACCGCGTCCGCGTGCTCGCCCGCATCCGCGGCCGCGATGCCCAGTGCGTTCCAGGCGCGCGCATCGCCCGGAACGAGTTCCGCCGCCCGGCGTGCGTCGCCGAGCGCGGCCGCGGGATCGCCCAGGAGTCCGCGGGCTTCCGCGCGCAGGCGCAGCGCGAGCGAGCGCATGAGCGGCGACACTCGGGCATCGTCGACGATCGCACCCGCCATGCGTACCGCCCCGGCCCCGTCGCCGCGGTCGATCGACGCCCGGACCGCTCGAATCCGCTGGTCAGTCACCCGAATGCCGGAGGGATGCCTGCCCGGCGTCCGCGAGCGCCTGGGGCACGACTTCGCCAATCGCCGCGAGGTAGGCGGCCTCGAGATGGCGCGTGTGCGCGGCGCCGTCGACGAGCGGCGACGACTCGAGTCCGCGCGCGATCGTCTCGCGCACCTCCGCCGCGAACGACGCGTCCTCCGCCAACCGCACCGCAAGGTTGACGTACTCGCGGCCCGATTGCGCGATCGTCGCGGTCGCGCCCAGGTTCGAGAGGATCGAGTACGACGTGCGCTCGCCGTGCCGGCGGCCGACCAGCGTGACCACCGGAACGCCCATCGCGAGCGGCTCGATCGTCCCGTTGACGTTGCCGAAGGGCATCGGGTCGAGCACGACGTCGACGACACGGTAACGCGCCTGGTTCTCCGCGTCGTTGCGCCCCTGCGGAAGGTAGAGCAGGCGGTCCGCCGGGATGCCGGCCGCGACGGCCAGTCTCTCGTAGACCGGGCGATGCCCGGGACGGATCGGCGAGAACGCGAAGCGCGCGCGCGGCAGGCGGTCGGCGATCTCCTTCCACAGCGAGAGGCAGCGCCGCGAAAGCTTCATCGGCGTGACGAACGCGCCGATCACGAACGTCCTCGGGGATCGCGAGCGCTTGCGCGCGCGGGGGACCTTCGCCGACTCGACCGCGCGGTACGGATAGACGCAGCCGCTCATCGCGAGCAGCGGCTCGATCTGGTGTTCCTGGGCCTCGGGCAGGTCCGCCCAGGCGTCGGTCAGCTTGTAGTCGATCGCGGAAAGTCCCAGCGTCCCCGCACTCGCGACGTGCGTGATCTGGACGCGCGCGGGCTTGAGCGCGAGGATGCCCGGCCTCGCGCCCTTCGTGTGCGTCTGCAGGTCGACGAGCAGGTCGAGGTCGTCGCCGTCGATCACGCGCGCGGCCTCCCGGTCGACGAGGCCCGACACGTCGCGGAACGCGGTCGCGGCCCCCTCGAAGCGCTGGGTCCAGCGATCGCGGACGTCGGACATCGAATAGAAGTGGACGTCGAAGCGCTCCCGGTCGTGGCGACGCACCGCCTCCCACATCATCTTGCCCATCACGTGGTTGCGCAGGTCTGCCGACAGGTAGCCGATCCTCAGTCTGCCGGGCTTCCGGGTCACGGGTCGCGCATGAGGAACGCCGTAGACACGACGGCACGCCTGATCGTAGGTCTGGGCGAACCGATGCAGGACCGACGGCTCGACGTCGAAGAACAGGAGCAGATAGAGCAGCTCCTCCAGCGCATCGACGAGCGTCGTTTCGGTGGCTGCCCGGAATCGCTCCTGCCTCAAGCCGTCGAGGTAGCGGTCGAGGCGCGGGAAGTCGGCGGTGAACTGGCACACCTCGAGCGCCTGCGCCGCCAGGAGCAGCGAACCGGGGCAGGCCGCCTCGAAGCGGCGGAAGTTGGCCGCCCACTCGTCGAGCCGGCCCTCTTCCCGCAGCACCTCGCCGACGTTCTTCCATGCGGCATCGCGCGCCGGGTCGCGATCGAGCACCTGGCGGTAGGCGGCGAGCGCGTCGGCCGCGCGCCCCTGTTGCTGGTAGAGCACGCCGAGGTTGAACGCGGCGTCGACGAACGACGGATCGAACGCGCTCGCGTGCCGATAGGACTGCACCGCCGCCTTGACGTCGCCGGCGAGTTGCTGCGCGACCCCCAGGTTGTACTGCGTCTCCGCGTCGAAAGGCTGCAGCATCGACGCGCGCTGGAACGCTTCGGCCGCCGCGGCGCCGTCGCCCAGCCGGAGCAGCGCGTGCCCGAGCGCGCGCAGCAGCCCGAGGTGCGTCGGCTCGCGCTCGAGGCCGGCCTTCGCGAGCGCGATCGCGACGAGCGGCTGCTGGCGCTCCAGCGCGAGCCGGCTCGCATCGACGCGCGCGTCCGCGTATCCGGGCGCCGCGTCGAGCGCCGACGCGAGGTCGCGCGCGGCGGCATCCAGGTCGCCCGCATCCCATTCGAGCCGCGCGCGGAAGTGCAGGGCCGGCGCGTAGTCCGGCTGGTCGTCGATCAACGCCGAGTAGGCCGCACGCGCCGCGTCGACCTCGCCGCTCTGGTGCGCCCGCAGGCCGGCTTCCCATCGCGCGACCAGCACCTCCTTCGTCAGCGTGCCCTGCACCGGACGCGACCGCCCCGCTCGCGCCGCGGCGAGCGCCGATGGCGACGCGTCGATGCGCCGGTCCGCAAGCGGCGGTTCGTGATCGGCGAGCGTCCAGATCGCGCGACCGGGTCGCTGCGCGAGCCATGGGCCGGTCGCGGCGCCGAGGCCGACGGCATCGACGACGACGTCCGGATCGCGCGAGGCGAGCAGGCGCGCACCCGCAGGGTCGGGCACGGCGCCCGCGGCGATCACGACCTGCGCGACGAACGGCAGCGACGCGGCGAACGGCTTCGCGTCGTCCGGGGACGCGAGCACGACGAGCGTGACGTCGTATCCGGGCGCGGACAGCGCAGCGAGCGCGGCGATGGCCGCCGGCGACGCGTCGGGCGAGGCAAGCACCGCCACGCGCAGCGCTGCGCCCGCCGTCCGTCGGGGCCACGCCAGCGGCACCGCCGGCGCGAAGCGCGTCGCGCACGCTCGCGCGTACGCAGCAGCAAGATGGCGAGCCGCCTCGCCGCGGCCGAGCGACTGCGCGGCGCGGGCGAGTCGCCGGAATGCATCGTGCGCGCCGGGCACCGCGTCGCGCCGCCTCGCCTCGTCGAGCGCGGTGTCCAGCGACGCGACGACCGCGGGCGTCGCCGACGATTCGACGCCATGCGCGACCAGGCTCGCGAGCAGCTCGAGCGGCACCCTGGCCGGCATCGATGCGAGCACCTCGAAGAACGCCTGCTGCCCGGGCAGGCCCGCCGTCCGGTCGACGGCTGCGGCGATCAGTTGCGCGCGCGCGGGCGCCGCCACGAGCCCCGGGTCGGAACGCACGGCTTCAGCGAACGCGCCCCAGTCGGCGTTCGGGTCCCCGAGCGCCGCCGACGTCAGCAATCGAAGCGTCCGCGCCGGCGGATTCCCCGGCTCGAGCGCGAGCGCCACATCGATCGCCGCGCTCGCCTCCACGGCATCGCCGGAGGCGAGACATGCCTCGGTAAAGGCAAGCCAGCTCGCCAGATGCTTCGGCGCGACGGCGGTTGCCTCGCGCCAGGCGGCCTTCGCGGCCCCGGTGAGCCCGAGCTGCCAGAGCACCTCGCCCAGGTGGAAGCGCGCGTTGGCACGCGCGGGCCGCTCGGCGATCGCGCGCGTGAAGCAGAACAGCGCGTGGATCGGCCGCGATTGCCACTGGTGCTCGCGCCCGCGCGCGACCCAGTCGACCTGCCTGCCCGGCATCGCCGGCAGGGGGCGAGCGCCTCGGGACGGCCCAGCGGCGCTCATCGATCCAACCTCCCCCAGGCTCGTCGCTGCGCGACGTCGCACACCCCCTCCTGAAGGAGGGGGCGAGCGCCTCGGGACGGCCCAGCGGCGCTCATTTCAGGCGCGCCTTCAGGGCCTCGCGCACGAATCCCGGGGTGATCGCGCGGAGCAGCGGCCCGGCGGACGACAGCCTCAGCCGGAGCGCGGTCTGCGCGATCCTGCTGCCTGCGTCCGCCCGCGCGACGGATGCGCACCCGGCATCGCCGTCGGGGTCCATGCGCGGTAGCCGAGCGCGTCCCGGACACGCTCCCGTGCGAGCGGCCGATGCGCACCCGTGCGCCGGTCGCGCAGGGCGCTCTCGTAGCATGCGAGCGTCGCCGCCGCCATCGACCCGAGCGAGATCCGCGGCATCGCCGCGGCGGCCCGCGAAGCACGCGCGAGATCGTCGGCGCGGGCGGGCGCGAGCAGCGCCTCGATGCGGTCGAGCATGCGCCGCTCGTCGCGCCATTGCGCATCGTCGAGCACCCAGCCCGCGCCGGTGGGCGATACCCGTTCCGGCAGCGCGCCGATCGGCGGCACGAGCACGGGCCGGCCCGCGCTCCACGCCTCCGAGAGCGTGTAGCTGAAGGTCTCCGGCCCCGCCGACGGGTAGAGCACGAGCGAGACGCGATAGTGCGAAAGCAGGTCGGGCAGGTCGCGCGGATCGTAGCGGCCGTGCACGGTGAAGCGCGCGTCGTCGCTCTGCCATGCCGCGTGCTGGCGGTCGAGGTAGCCGATCAGCACGAACCGGACGCTCGAGCCGCGCTCGCGCGCGAGCTCGACGAGGCGCTCGATGCGCCGGGCGCCCTTGTCGGGGCCGACCGCGCCCAGCACCGCGACCGTCGGAACGCCGTCGTCGGGAAGCATCACGGCGAGCCGCGTGCCCGCATGCCTCGGCGTCGCCTCGGGAATGCCGTGCGGGACGACCTGCACCCGAGCCGACGGGTAGAAGCGCGCGAGCGTGTCGGCCGCCCAGCGCGAAGGAGCGATCAGGAACGACGCGCGCTCGACGAGCGGCCGATGCGCCTCGCGCCACGCGACGATGTCGACGCCGGCGAAGGCCGGCTGCGCCGCCAGGCACGCGCCGCACGCCGCCGGATCGGTCTGCGCGCCGCAGTACATCCCGTCCGACCCCAGGAACGTGATCGTCGGGCACCCGGCGTTGACGTCGTGCACCGTGTAGCCGAAGGGCAGGTCGAGCGCGGCGAGCGCGGTCAGGAGGCCGTCGCGGCACGCGGAGACGTTGTGCACGTGGACGAGCCTCACCCCGAGCGTCGCGCACAGGCCGCCGAGGAAGTCGCCCCAGGGCTCGTCCGGCAGGCGCTCGAGGTCGAACACGACGGTCCCGCCGTCGGGGCGATGCGCCTCGATGCGCCAGCGGTCGCCGACCGCGACCGCGATCGCGTGGCGGCAGCGTCCGCGCGTGGCCGCGACCAGCGCGCGCACGTGCGTCTCCGTGCCGCCGCCCTGATGGTGCAGCACGTGCAGCACCCCGGCCGAATCCGCGGCGTCGAGCGCCAGCGTCGTCGCGTCGCGCAGCGGCGCGAGCGGGTCCGCGGCGACGTAGTCGTGCACGAGCGACAGGTACCCCGGATGGCGCGCGAGCAGGACCTCGGTGTTCTTCGGCACCAGCGCGTCCTTCTGCTTCTCGAACGAGCGCCCTCCCGTGTGCAGCACCAGCGCGTCGTCGGCCAGCACGTTGCGCCAGCCGGCGGCGGCGGCGCGCATGCACAGGTCGTTCTCCTCCCCGTAGCCCGCGCCGAACGCGGGATCGAAGCCGCCGATCGCGTCGAGCATCGCGCGGCGCACGAAGAAGCAGAACCCGACGCCGGTCGGCAGGTCGGGGTAGCTCGGCACCGCCGCGCGGGCGAACGCGCGGGCGAGCGGCGCGGGATCCGCACCCTCGGGCCAGGCGTTGTTCACGCAGAAGCGCGGATACGACAGGATCTCGGCGTTGTTCGACCACGGCGTGATCGTGCCGATCGACCGATCCGACGCCGCGCAGCGCAGCAGCGCCGCGAGCCAGCCGTCGGTCACGATCGTGTCGCTGTTGAGCAGCACGACGTCGCGGCGCGACAGGCCCATCCCGCGGTTGGCGGTCCCGGTGAATCCCAGGTTGCGCTCGTTGCGCATCAGCTCGACGTGCGGATGGGCCGCCCGCGCGATCCCGTCGAACACGCGCGCGACGCCCGGATCGGGCGACGCGTCGTCGATCAGCACGAGCCGATAGCCGGGTCCCGTGTGCGCGAGCACGCTCTCGACGCAGCTGCGCACGTCGTCCGGAGCGTTGTAGACCGGCACGACGACGTCGACGATGAACTTCGCGGTCATCCCGTCAGCCCGCCCTTCAGCCGGCTCAGCATGAGCTTCACGCGCATCCACGGCAGCGTGAGCCACCAGCGGAACGACTGGCGGTAGGCGATGATGCGCTCCTGCGTGTCGAGCGCGCGGTCGAGGCGCCCGCACTCGGCCTCGACCTCGGCGATGCGACGCCTCGCCTCGGCCAGCCGGCCGCGCGTCTCCGCGTGCAGGCGCTCGGCGTCGGCGATGCGCAGCTGCGCGGCCGCGTGGCTCTCGCGCGCGAGCGCGAGCGCGCGGCCATCGGCGTCGATCCTGGCGTCGCGCGCGGCGAGGTCGGCGTCGCGCTCGACCACGAGGCGCTCCGCGAACGCGGCCAGCTCCTCGAGATGCGTCACGTGGTCGTTGGTGCGCGCGAGCAGTTCGTCCCGCTCCGCGACGAGGCGTTCGCGCTCCGCGGCGAGCTGCTCGAGCCGCGCGGCACGCTCGTTGACCAGCCGGAGGTCGCGGTCGCGCTCGGCGACGACGCGCTCGCGCTCGGCGATCAGCGGGTCGCGCGCGGCGAGCAGGCCTTCGAGGTGCGTCACGTGCGCATTGGCGCGCGCGAGCTGCGCGTCGCGCTCGGCGACGATGCGCTCGCGGTCCTTCAGCAGGCCGTCGAGGCGCATCGCCTCGGCCGCGGCCGAGGCGGCGCGCTTGAGCTCGGTCTCGCCCGCGTCGGAGAAGAGCGAGAGCGCCGGCCCCGGCGCGGGCAGCGCGGAGGCGCGGCGCGCGGCGACGACCACGAAGTACATCGCGGGAGGCGCGCTCGCCCGCGCCACGCCCGACGCGTCGCCGACGAACGCCTCGACGTCGTCCGCGCCGCCGGCTTCGCGCCACACCGTCGAGCCGAGCCACACGCGCTGTGCGTGCCAGGCACGCGCGGGAAAGTGGGCGTCGAGGAGCCGATCGAGCTCCGCACGGTCGTGCTCGTGGCGGTGGAACGGGTTCACGTAGCCGCGCGGCTCCGAGTATTCGGGGCGATTCGGCGCGGACAGGACGAGCGCGCCGTCGGCCGAGAGCACGCGCGTGAATTCGGCGAGCATCCGCGGCTGGTCGGCCGCGTCCAGGTGCTCGATGGTCTCGAACGACACGACGAGGTCGACGCTCGCGTCGGGGAGGGGCAGCTTCACCGCCGACCCTTCGACGAAGGAAAGGTTGCGGACCGGCGCGTAGGTCGCGCGCGCGTGCGCGACGGTCGCCGCGTCGATGTCCACGCCGACCACCTCGCGCGCCGTGGCCGCGAGGATCGCGCTCCCGTAGCCTTCGCCGCACGCCGCGTCGAGCACGCGACGACCCGCCGCGTAGCGCGCGCGAACGCGTAGCGGTGGACGTGCTCGTAGACGATCTCGCCCTCGATGCCGGGGACGAATCGCTCGCCTGTGAACGTCAGATCGTCGGCCATGGGGACGGCGGAAGGGTGCGCTGGCGGACGCAGCTCGCAGCGCGCAAACAGGCAATTCTAGCCGATCGCCCCTTCGCAGGCTTCCCCGGGGAAGCGGCAGGCGCCCGCGGCGATGGCCGCAGCGCCCTCCGCGGGCCCGGCGGCCCCGGAGATTCCAGCGACGCGCCGCAGTTACACTTGGCGGGCGCGATGACCTGCCCGTTCCCGAATTCCGCCGTGGCGTCGACGTCGCCGGCAACCGTCGCGCGACGGACGCGCCCCGACTCGCCGGCGACGCCACGATGACGACGATCACGGCCCCCCGTCGCGAAACGATCCGTGCCCGTGCGGCAGCGGCAAGCGATACAAGCACTGCCATGGGAGCGGCTCGCCCGTCGTGCCGGCGCCCGCGCCCGCGCCCGCGGCACCGACCGCACCCGATGCGGCGAGCGACCCGATTTCCGCGGCGCGCGACGCGATCCGTGCGGGAGAGCTCGAGCGGGCGGCGACCATCGTCGAGCGGCGCTTCGGCCACGAGCCGGACGACCTCGTCGCGCTCAAGCTTCTCGCCGAGGCGATCCGCAGCTCCGATCCCGCCAGGTCGCGCGCGTGCTGGGAGCGCGCGCACCGCATCGCGCCCGGCGATCCCGAGCCGCTGTTCTTCCTGGGCGATTTCTGCCGCGCATCCGGCGATGTCGCCCGCGCGATCGAGCTGTTCGAGCAGGCGCTCGCGCTGGCCCCCGACCACCCGGCGCTGCTCACCAACCTCGGCCTCGCGCTCGAGAACCACGGCGATCTCGCGGCCGCGGAACGGTGCCACGCGCGCGCGCTCGAGATCGCGCCGGACGATCCGGGGGCGATCGCCAACCTGGCGCAGATCCACTACCAGCAACGGCGCTACAAGGAGGCGATTCCGCTCTTCAGGCGCCTCGCCAAGGAACAGCCCGACGCGCCCGCGGCGATCCTGGCGAACCTCGGCGTCTCGCTCCGGTGCGTGGGGGATCCGGCGGCGGCGGAACCCTACCTCGTCCGCGCGACCGAGCTCGCCCCGGACAGTCCCGGGCCCTGGCGCGATCTCGGCATCTGCCGTGCGGAGACCGACCGATGGGGCAGCGCGGCCCTCGCGCTCGCGCGGGCGATCGAGCTCGATCCGACGGACCAGCTCTCCGCGAGCCTGCTGCTCCACGCGTGCGGCCACGAATGCATCTGGGATCGATTCGACGCGCTACGCCGCAGCATCGTCGACGCCGTCGACCGCCCGCCGCCGGGCATCGGCCACGTCGTCTCGCCGTTCTCGTTCCAGGCGATCAACGAGGACCCGGCGCGGGAGCGCGCGGCGGCGATCCGGCACTCCGCCCTCGAGTTCCTCGCGCCATCCCCGACGCGCCCGCCGCGCCGGCCCGCGTCCGGAAAGCTTCGCCTCGGCTTCCTCTCCCCGACCTGAACGGCCACCCGGTCGGGCGACTGGTCGTGGGACTGATCGAGCGTCTCGATCGCGCGCGATTCGAGGTTCATGCGTACGACTGCAACGGTCCGCAGGTCGACGGCATCTGGCGAAGGATCCGCGCGGCGTCCGACCGGTTCCGGTCGATCCCCGTCGTCGACGCGCGGGAAGTCGCCGACGCCATCCGGGCGGACGGGATCGACGTCCTGATCGACCTCACCGGGTTCACCGGCGGGTCGAACCTGTCGATCCTGGCGCTCCGGCCCGCTCCCGTGCAGATCAACTACCTCGGCTACACGGGAACGCTCGGCAGCGCCGCCGTCGACTGGATCGTCGCCGACGGCTACTGCATTCCGGCCGACCTGGCCCACACCTGCGTCGAGCGGCCGCTTCGCGTCGAGCCCTGCTACATGCCGCCGTGCGACGACCGCGCCGGCGACGTCGCGGTGGCACGCTCCGAGTACGGCCTGCCCGACGATGCCGTGGTCTACGCGGCGATGAGCGCACCGTACAAGATCCTCCCCGAGCGCTTCGACGCGTGGATGGCGATCCTGCGCGCCGTTCCCGGTTCGGTCCTGTGGATGAGGACGCTGGGAACGGTGGCGGTGCGGAGGGTGCACAATCGCGCGGAATCGCTCGGCGTCGATCCCCGGCGGCTGCGGTTCGCGGGCAACGAGGACGTGCCCCGCTACCTCGCCCGCTTCCGGCTCGCCGACCTCTTTCTCGACACGTCGCCCTTCGGTTCGCACACGACGGTGAACGATGCGCTCTCCGCGGGATTGCCTGTCCTGACGCAGGCAGGCCGGACGTTCGCCTCGCGCGCGTCCGCGAGCCAGGTGATCGCGGCGGGCCAGCCCGAGCTCGCGGCGGCGAGCCTGCAGGAGTACGTCGACATCGCCGTCGCGCTGGGACGGGATCGCCCGCGCCTGCGCGAAACGTCGCTGCAGCTCCGCGCGAACCGTTCGCTGAAGCCGTTCTTCGACGCCGACGCCTACGCGCGCGCGTTCGAAGCCGCGATCGAGCGGGCCTGGGCGGAAACGCCTGCCGGCTGACGGGTTCCGCCCGCGAAGCCGGCACGGCCGGGCGCGTGCGGCGCGGTTACACTGGGCGGCGATGTCCCGCCGCTTCCCCATCCTCACCTACCACGGCGTCAACGTCGCGGGGAACGACTACGCGAACAACGACCACGTCGCGCTCGCGTCCGACCTCGAGACGATCGACCGGCTCGGCTGGCGGATCGTGCCGCTGCCAGGCGTGGTCGCCCGCTGGCTCGCAGGCGAGCCGCAGTGGACGGGCGAGCGCACGCTCGCGATCACGTTCGACGACGGCACCGACTTCGACTGGCGGGACCTGCCGCATCCGACGCACGGCACGCAGCGCAGCCTCCACAACTGCCTCGCGGACTTCCGCGCGGCGGGGCCGCGTCCGCGGGAAGCGCACGCGACGTCCTTCGTCGTGGTCTCGCGGGAGGCGCGCGAGCACATCGATCGCGTGGGCCTCGCCAGGCGCGGCTGGTGGACGGATGCGTGGTGGTCACGGCCGCCGCGAGCGGCCACGCCGCGATCGCGAGCCACAGCTGGGACCACAACCACGAACAGGCGGAGCACCTGATGGGCCGTCGCCGTGTCACCGGCACGTTCCGCTCGATCGACACCCATGCGCTGGCGGAAGAGGAGATCGCGCATGCGACCGCGCACCTGAGGCGCGTGGCGCCGAATCCCGGCGACCGGCTCTTCGCGTACCCGTACGGCGAGTCGAACGACTATCTGGTGCGCGACTATTTCCCGCACAACCACGTGCGCATCGGCGTGGATGCGGCTTTCGGCGACGGCGCGAGGCCGATGACCGGCGGCGACGACCGCTGGAACCTGCCGCGCTTCGTCTGCGGCCGCGACTGGTCGA
>JADIZG010000018.1 GCA_016704895.1 Betaproteobacteria bacterium | reverse complement strand
GCGAGCGTCTTAGCGGTCGGTGACGGCGGGCGTGCTCATCGCGATGAAAACGAAAGGGAAAAAGCCGGCGGACCCCGGGCTTTCCCGTCCCGTATCATACGCCGATGGACGATACCGCCTCGCCGGCGACATCCTCGCCCTATTGGTTCGGACCGGAAACCGGGGCGGGGACGCCGCCCCTCGTCCGATCGCGGTGGTTCGTGAAGGACCCTTCGTTCGACGCGGAGATTCGCGCCCGCTACGGCGACGCGATCGAGGCGGCGCTCCGCCGGCGCGTTCGACGCATGGACCGGCACGCCGTACGGCGCGCTCGCCCGCATCCTGCTGCTCGACCAGTTCACGCGCAAGCGTCTACCGCGACGCCGCGCGTTCGCCGGCGATGCGCTCGCGCTCGAGGCCGCCGGTGCCCGCTGCCGTCGACGCGGATTCGACCGGTCGCTCGATCCGTTCGAACGCTGGTTCCTCTACCTCCCCTTCGAGCACGCGGAGGACGCCGCCGCGCAGGCAGGTCGCTCGCGCTGTTCGCGCGCTCGCGCGCGAGACCGGGCTCCGCGACCCGCTCGAATGGGCGGAGAAGCACGCGGCGGTCGTGCGCCGCTTCGGCCGCTACCCGCACCGCAATGCCATCCTCGGGCGCACGTCGACCGCCGGCGAGATCGCGTTCCTGCGCGAGCCGGGCTCGAGCTTCTGACCGATGGCGACCTCTGACCCGCGGCCGCCGGTCGCGCTGCTCGGCGGTACGTTCGACCCGGTGCACTTCGCGCACCTCGGTCTTGCCGACGATGCTCGCCGCGCGCTCGGCGTCGCCGAGGTCCGTCTCCTGCCGGCGGCGATCCGCCGCACCGCCCCGCGCCCGGGGCCTCGGCCGCGCACCGGCTCGCGATGCTGCGCCTGGCGATCGAGCGCCGTCCGGGCCTCGCGATCGACGATCGCGAGCTTCATCGTCAGGGAAAGTCCTACACGGCGCTCACGCTCGACGAGCTGCGCGCCGAGGGTCCCGATCGGCCGGTGATCCTGATCCTCGGTGCCGACGCGTTCCGCGGCCTGTCGACCTGGCACCGCTGGCAGGACCTCCTCGCGCTCGCGCACGTCGCCGTCGCGGCGCGGCCCGGCGACCCGTTCGACGCCGCGCTTCCCGACGCGCTCGTTCCGCTGTGGCGCGCGCGACGGACGGCCGACAGCGGCGAGCTCCTGTCGACGCCCGCGGGCCGCATCCTCGTCGTCCCGACCGTGCCCCGCGAGATTTCCGCCTCGGCGATCCGCGCGGCGTTCGCCCGCGGCGGCCCGGCCGCGCACCGGTGCGCGCGTTGCTGCCGCCCGCGGTTTGGGACTATATTTCCCACCATCGGCTCTACGCCGCCTGACCCCCGGATGCCAAAAGACCGCTCGCGAAAGTCGCCGTCTCCGCCCTCGAGGACATCAAGGCCCACGACATCACCGTCCTCGACGTCCGCAAGCTCACCAGCATCGCCGACACGCTCGTCATCGCCACCGGCGACTCGGACCGGCAGGTGAAGGCGCTCGCGCACCACGTGCGCGACAGGCTCAAGGAGGCGGGCGCCTCGATCATCGGCGTCGAGGCGAGGAGACCTCGGAATGGGTGCTGGTCGACGCCGGCGACATCATCGTCCACGTGATGCAGCCGGCGGTGCGCGCGTACTACAACCTCGAGGAGCTGTGGTCCGCCCGTCCGGCACGCCGGACCAAGGCCGCGAAAGCGGCCTGACGGTGTCCACCCGACCGGCGCGCGACCGATGAAGCTGTCGATCGTCGCGCTGGGCCACCGCATGCCCGACTGGGTGTCCGCCGGCTATTCGGACTACGCGTCCCGCCTCCCGCGCGACTGGCCGCTCGCGCTGGTCGAGCTCAAGCCCGAGGCCGCGACCGCGGCCGCAGCGTCGCGCAGCTGCTGGACGCGGAAAGCCGCCGCCTCGACGCCGCATGCGCCGGCGCCACGGTCGTCGCGCTCGACGAGAAGGGCTCGCCGTGGAGCACGCGCGAGCTCGCAACCCGCCTCGAGCGCTGGCGCGAATCGACGCCCGCGCTCTCGTTCGTGATCGGCAGCGCCGACGGCCTCGACGACGGTTCAAGTCGCGCGCCGCCGCGCGATTCTCGCTCTCGGCGCTCACGCTGCCGCACGCGCTCGTTCGCGTCGTGCTGGCCGAGCAGATCTACCGCGCGACGAGCCTGCTCGCCGGCCATCCCTACCACCGGGACTGACGATGCCGACGATCTGGCTCGCGTCGAAGAGCCCGCGCCGGCAGGAGCTGCTCTCGCAGATCGGCGTCGAGTTCGACGTGCTGCGGCTGCGCGAGGCGTCGGGACGGACGCCCGACGTGCTCGAGGTCGCGCACGACGGCGAGCCGGCGCTGCACTAGATCGCGCGCACCAAGGCGAACGTCGGCTGGCAGTCGATGGTCGCGCGCGGCTCGAGCCGCGGCCCGTCCTCGGTGCCGACACCGAGGTGATCCTCGACGGCGAGGTGTTCGGCAAGCCCGCCGACGAGCGCGCGGCGAAGGCGATGCTCGCGCGCCTCTCGGGACGCACCCACGAGGTCGTCACCGCCGTCGCGCTGCGCTGGCAGGACGACACGCACTTCGCGATGTCGACGTCGAAGGTCACGCTCGCGCCGCTCACGAAATCGGCGATCGCCGCCTACGTCGCCAGCGGCGAGCCGTTCGACAAGGCGGGCGGCTACGGCATCCAGGGGCGAGCCGCGGCGTTCGTCACGCGACTCGACGGAAGCTATTCGGGCGTGATGGGCCTGCCGCTCGCGGAAACGGCCGCCCTGCTCGCCAGGGCGGGTTTTCCCGTACCATGACTCAACCCCCGGTGTCAGGCACGTGCCTGGCACCCGGGCGAACGGGCGATGCGCGGCCGGACCGCGGCGCCAACGACAGGATTGCACTGGCGGGCGCCCCGATGCGGCGGCCGCCGACGAGGACTCGATGATTCCCACCCTCCCCGCCCGATGGCCCATGAAATCCTTATCAACGTAACGCCGCAGGAAACCCGCGTCGCGATGCTCGAGCAGGGCGTCGTGCAGGAATTGCACATCGAGCGCGGTCAGAGCGCGCGCGGACTCGTCGGCAACATCTACCTCGGCGCGCGTCGCGCGCGTGCTGCCGGGCATGCAGAGCGCGTTCGTCGAGATCGGCCTCGAGCGCGCGGCGTTCCTGCACATCGCCGACATCTGGGAGCACCGGCAGAACGGCCACGGCGGCGCCGAGCGGCCGATCGAGCGCATCCTGCACGAGGGCCAGGCGCTTCTCGTGCAGGTGATCAAGGACCCGATCGGCACCAAGGGCGCGCGCCTGTCGACGCAGGTGAGCCTCGCCGGCCGGCTCCTCGTCTACCTGCCGCAGGACTCGCACATCGGCATCTCGCAGCGCATCGAGGACGAGGCCGAGCGCGAGCAGCTGCGCGGCCGGCTCCAGCACCTGCTGCCCGAGGGGCTCGGCGGCGGCTTCATCATCCGCACGATGGCGGAGACCGCCACCGAGCGCGAGATGCAGTCCGACATCGAGTACCTGACGAAGCTGTGGCACGACCTGACGGCGCGCTCGACCGACTCGCCGGCGCCTTCGCTCGTCTACCAGGACCTGTCGCTCGCGCAGCGGGTGCTCCGCGACATGGCCACCGAGGAGACGACGCGGATCGTCGTCGATTCCCGCGAGACGCACCAGCGCATGGCCGAATTCGCCGGGCAGTACACGCCTGCGCCTCGCGCCGCATCGAGCACTACGCCGGCGACCGGCCGCTGTTCGACCTCTCGGCGGTCGAGGACGAGATCGAGAAGGCGCTCGCGCGGCGCGTCGACCTCAAGTCCGGCGGGTACCTGATCATCGACCAGACCGAGGCGCTCACGACGATCGACGTCAATACGGGCGGCTTCGTCGGCGGGCGCAGCTTCGACGACACGATCTTCAAGACCAACCTCGAGGCGTCGCAGGTGATCGCGCGGCAGCTGCGGCTGCGCAACCTCGGCGGCATCATCATCATCGACTTCATCGACATGGAGAACGCGGACCACCGCGCCGCCGTGCTCGCCGAGCTCAACCGCGCGCTCGAGCGCGACCGGACGCGGCTCACCGTCAACGGCTTCACGCAGCTGGGCCTGGTCGAGATGACGCGCAAGCGCACGCGCGAGTCGCTCGCGCACGTGCTGTGCGAGCCCTGCCCGACCTGCAAGGGCGCGGGGCGCTCAAGACGCCGCAGACCGTCTGCTACGAGATCCTGCGCGAGATCCTGCGCGAGGCGAAGCAGTTCAACGCCCGCGAGTTCCGCATCCTCGCCCGCAGTCGGTGATCGACATGTTCCTCGACGAGGAGTCGCACAGCCTCGCGGGGCTGCGCGACTTCATCGCCAAGCCGATCTCGCTGCAGGTCGAGACGCTCTACACGCAGGAGCAGTTCGACATCGTGCTGATCTGATCGCGCCGGCGCCAGGCGCCGCCGACCGCCCCGAGAGCCATGAGCTTCTGGTCGCGCATCATGCTTCGGCGGCGCGCTGGTTCACCAGCGCCGCGGGCGGGGCACTACGTCGAGGGCGCCGCGTTCGCCTGGCGCGGCTGGCTCGCGACGAACCCGACGGTCTGGCCGCGGCGCCGTTACCTGCTGTACGTCCCGGCGGGCGCGTCGCGCTTCCGCCCGATGCCCCTGGTCGTGCTGCTGCACGGGTGCAGGCAGACGCCCGAGGAGATCGCGCGCGCCACTCGCATCGCCGCACTCGCCGACCGCCTCGGCAGCTACGTGCTCCTGCCGCGCCAGAAGGACGCAGCGAATCCGTACCGCTGCTGGAACTGGTTCGACGGCGCGACCGCGTCGGGACGCGGCGAGGCCGCGATCGTCGCGGCGATGATGCGCAAGGCGATGCGATGGCGGCGGGCCGACGAGGCGCGCACGGCCGCGATCGGCATGTCGGCCGGCGCCGCGCTCGCCGCGATCCTCGGCGTGCGGCACGGCGACCGCGTTCGCGCCGTCGTCTCGGTGGCGGGCATCGCATGCGGCGCGGCGGCCTCGCCGATGACCGCGCTCACCGTGATGAAGCGCGGCCCCGAGACCGACGTCGCCGCGATCGGCCGGGAGGCGCACGACGGCGCGGGCGCCGGCGCGCGCTGCGTGCCGCTGCTCGCGATCCATGGCCGTTCCGACGACGTCGTCGCGCCGCGCAACGCCGCCGCGCTCGTCCGGCAGTTCCTGGCGCGCAACGGCGTCGACGTGCCGGCAGGCTCGGAATCGACGCTGCCCGATCCCGACCACGCACGCCGGGAGTCGCCGATCCGGGGCCACGGCTTCGCGCTGCGGGAGTGGCAGTGCGGCGACGCGCTTGCCGCGCGCCTCGTCGAGATCGACGACGTCGGCCACGCGTGGAGCGGAGGCGATGCGTCGCTGCCCTTCAACGACGCCGCCGGCCCCGACGCCACCGCGATGGCCGGTGCGTTCCTCGACCTCGTCTGGGCGCGCCGGCCGGCGTAGCATGGCCGGTTCGGCGTCCTGGAGGCTCGCAATGAGTGTGCATGGAATGAACCACTTCACGATCCTGACCGACGACGTCGACCGCACGATCGCCTTCTACCGCGAGCACCTCGGCCTCGAGCCCGGCGCGCGGCCCGACCTCGGCTTCCCCGGCGCGTGGCTCTACGCGGGCGGCGCGGCGATCCTGCACGTCGTCGGCGGGCGCATGCGCGAAGAGCTGAAGCCCGGCGTGATCGACCACATGGCATTCTCGGCACGCGGGCTGGACACGAGGCTCGCGCAGCTCGATGCGGCGGGCATCCCATACGCATGCCGGCAGCAGGTCGGCTCCGGCACGTGGCAGCTGTTCTTCTTCGACCCGAACGGCGCGCGCGTCGAGCTCGACTTCGACGCGTCGGAGCGCTCCTCGTGAGTGCCGCGCCGGCCGCGGAGTTCGATCACCTCGTCGTCGCGGGTGCAACGCTCGCGCAGGCAATCGAATACGTCGCGGACCTCACCGGCGTCGCGCCGCGTCCCGGCGGGCAGCACGCCGCGATGGGCACGCACAACGCGCTCGTGCGCCTCGGCAGGCGCGTCTACCTCGAGCTGATCGCGATCGACCTGGCCTGCCGCGTCCGGCGCGGCCGCGCTGGTTCGACCTCGACGACGCCGGATGCAATCGGCGCTGGGCGACCAGCCGCGCCTGATTACCTGGGTCGCACGCACGAGTGACATCGAGCGCGCGGTCGCGAGTTCGAAGGTCGATCCGGGACCCGCGCATCCGATGTCGCGCGGCGACTTTCGCTGGCGCATCACGATTCCCGACGACGGCAGGCGGCCCGGCGGCGGCGTGCTGCCGACGCTGATCCAGTGGGACGTCGCGAAGCACCCGGCGGACGGCCTGCCCGACGACGGCGTCTCGCTCGTCGAGCTCGCGGCATCGCATCCCGCGCCGGAGACGATCCGCTCCGCACTCGCGGCGCTGGGCCTGTCCGATGCACTGCGCGTGACCTACGGCGCCGCGCCGCGCCTCGCGGCGATGCTGCGCACGCCGCGGGGCACGTCACGCTGTAACCGCCGGTCCTTCGAGCGCACACCTGCAGACCGAAGCCCGACCCACAGGCACGATCGCGGCGGCGTCGGCGCAGATCCCTGTGGGTCCGGCTTCAGCCGGACGCCTTGCCGCGGAGCGGCCCACCGGAGCGGCAGCAGAAATCCGACGTCATTCCCGCGGCGGCCGGTAATCGACGCGGCCCTTGTCCTGCACGAGCGCCTCGAGTCGATGGGTCGCCGGACCGACGACCGGAAACCGGCGCAGCCATCGCACGAAGGGCCGGAACCGGTCGTGCCGACGCGACCGGGCGAGCGCGCGCTCGACTGCCTCGGCCAGGTCGGCACGCCCGCGCTCGCGGCAGAACGCCGGCAGCTCCTCGTAGTAGTACCGCTCGCGCTCGTCGGCGACAGTGACGCGCGCGACGCGCGATGCCGGCAGCGACGTCCGTCCGAACGGCGCGTCCCCCAGGACTCCCAACGCCTCGAGCGCGACCATCGTGCGGAGACACTTGACGCACTCTCCGCAGTTGGTCTCGTCGCCGCTCATGAAGCACACGCGCAGCGCCGCGAGCGCCGCGCCGTTGCGCGCGACGGCCTCGGTCTTCGCGACGCGCGAGCAGCCGAAGCCCTCCTCGACGAACCTCGTGCGGCGGGTCGAGCGGAGCGCGGTCAGGTACGGGTGTCCGGTGGCCGAATCGAACCCCCGGGGATCCGCCGCCGCCGAGATCATGACCCGCGCGTAGCGCCGCTCCAACGCGAGCGCGGCCGCCGCCAGCATCGAGCCGCCCGCGAGATGCTTCGGGTCGCTTGCCGCCATGCGCGTCTTCATCTGGTTCGTCGTCACCGGCACCAGCGTCTTGCCGATCGCGTCGGCGGCCGCCTGCATCTTCGCTCGAACGCGCTCGTAAGACGCATCGTGGCCGCTCACGAGGTCGAACGTGCCGAGCACGAGCAGGAGGTCGTCGACCGGGACGTGGCGCGGGACGAGCGCCGTGTGGAACGAGTCGATGCCGCCCGAGAAGAAGCTCGCGGTCCGCGACGCGCCGCCGGGCCATCCGGTCGCCTCCAGGACGTCCGCCTCGATCGCGACCGGCTTGCGCTCAGGAGACCAGAACTGCCAGACCCTCATCTGCTCGGGCGCGTTGTCGAGCAGCAGCGGATCGACCGGCCGCGAAAGCACGAGGGGCTCACCGAGCGCCACGGCGACCGGCAGCAGACCCGCGAGCCACGGATTGCCCGAGTCGCTGATCGAGGAGGCGAAAGCTTCGGGCACGTCGTACCAGTACGTTTCCTCCGCCGGCCCGCCGCGCGGGTCGTCGTAGCGTACGACGCCGGACAACCTCGTCGCGGTCGGGTGATCCGGCGAGCGGTCGATGTCGATGCGAAGGAGCCTCACCGTGTCACTCCGTCAGACGGGACCCTGGTCAGCGGGCGCGGGCGCGGCCGCGGCGCCGGCGCGACCCCTGTGGGTCCGGCTTCAGCCGGACGCTTCGCGCGACCGGGCACAAGCCGCAGCCGCGCTTGCGCTGCCGGAGGCATCGCTTCGACACGCCTCACTGCGGCAGATGCCACGTGACGCCCGGATCGTGAACGCGCGACTCGAGCCACCTGGCCACGGCGCCGATGACCGGCAGCTTGCGCAGCCGCCGCACGAGCGGCCGGAACGGATCGTGCCGCCTCGCCCGGGCGAGCGATCGCGCGATCGCCTCCGAGAGATCGTCGCGGCCCCGCTCGCGGCAGTACACGATCAGTTCCTCGTAATAGTGGCGCGCGTCGGTATCGCCGAGCGGCATTCTCGCGACGCGGCGGAGGTCGAGCTTCGCCGTGCCGAAGGCTGCCGCACGCTCGAGCACGCCCATCGTCTCCAGCGTGATCGCCGCGCGCAGGCATTTCTCGCACCGCATGCAATTGCTCTCGTTGCCGGTGAACAGGCAGACGCGCAGCGCCGACAGCGCGACGTCGGAGCGCGCGACGAACGTCGTCTTCTCGATCCGCCGCGCCGCGAGCCCGTCCTCGGCCACGATCGTGCCGGTCGTGGACAGCATCGCGTCGGTGACCGGATGCGTGCCCCACGCGTCCATCCAGTTGAGGTCGACGCTCGACGGAATCAGGATGCGCGCGTAGCGCCGCTCGAGCGCGAGCGGCACCGAGCCCATCATCGACCCCTGGGACATGTACGCGAGGTCGGTCGTTCCGAGCCGCGTGTGCAGCAGGTTCGTCGCCGACGGGATCAGCACCTTGCCGAGCGCGTCCGCCGCCGCCTGCAGCTTCGCCTGCACGCGCTCGAACGCAGCGCGCCTCGCGTACATGAGGTCGAACGCGCCGTGGATCACGAGGAGGTCGTCGATGGGCAACGCGCGCGGCGCGAGCGCCGTGTAGAACGAGTCGACCCCGCCCGAGAACAGGCTCACGGTTCTCGTGCCGCGCTCGCGGGGTCCGGCCTCGACGTCGGCCTCGATTCGCACCGGCGCGTGGCGCGGATTCCACCAGTGCCAGATCGCCATGCGGTCGCCCGCGAAGTCGAGCATCTGCGGGTCGACCGGACGGGACAGCACGAGCGGCTCGCCGATCTCGACCGCGACCGGCAGCAGGCACGCGAGCCAGGGGTCGCCGCCCGTCGTCAGCGACCCGGCGAACTCGTCCGGGAACTCGTACCAGTAGGCCTCCGCGTCCTTGCCGTCCTGCGGGCTGTCGTAGCGGACTTGCCCGGTGAGCCTGGTCCAGCGCGGGCGATCCGGCGACGGCGCGATGTCGATGCGCTCGAGCTTCATCGCGCGAGTGTGCCACGCGCCGCCGCCCCGGCGCGCGCGGCGAGGCGATCCGCCCCTCGCGGCACTCATGGCTGCACCTCGATGATCATCGAGTCCTCGACCGGCGGATCGCGCGTGGGCCGGCCGCTCTCGTCGAGCGACTGGACGCGCAACACGATGCGCGCCTCGCCGCGCTCGCGCGTGACGAGCCGCACGTGGTGCATGTCGGGCGAGTCGGGCGCATCGACGCGCTCGACGAACACGATGTGCGGCCGGTCCGACGTGACCGCCAGCGTATCGGCCCACGTCGCGTGGCGGCCGACCGTGACCTCGCCCCGGAAGATCCAGCTTCCGCCGCGACGGTAGGTTCCGGTCTGCGCGACGAACGGCGCGAAGACGATCTCGGCGCCCGGGGGCAGCGTGCGCGACAGCACGCGCACGTAGGCGCGCTCGCCGTCGACGATCCGGAAGCGGGTCACGTCGTCGACGCGCCGCGTGCGGCCCGGATCGACGACGAACTGGATGCGGCCCATGTCGGTGTCGCCGATGAACTCGTCGGCATAGCCACCGCATCCGGCGAGCAGCGACAGCGCGACGACCCACGGCGCGGCTCGACGCCGGGAGCGTCGCGTCCGCGGACCCGTTGGATCGGAAGCGGAATCACGCACCGCGGCCCTCCATCCGAGCCTCGAAATGTCGCGCCATCCGCCAGAGCGCCCATGCCCCGCCGAAGAGCGGGACGCCGGAAAGCGCGAACGTGCGCAGGTCGGTCCAGGCGTTCTTCCCGCTGTGCGCGACGCCGTAGGCGAGCCAGACCAACGCCACCCAGGCGAGCAATGCGACCAGCGCCGCGATGCCCGCGACGCAGGACGCGACGATCGCGTAGCGCGCGACGCGGGCCGCACGATAGCCGCACCTGACGAGGCGGCCGGCGACGAGCAGCGCCACGCCGGCGATGGCGACCGCGTACGCGATCAGGACGGCGAGCCCGATCGTCATCGGCGGAGGGTCACGGCCGTCATGTCGTGGTTCGATTCCGGCCGACGCCTGACCTGGAACTTCGGCTGGCTGGTCGCGCACGCCGGAAGTGCGCTCGTGGTCGATCACCATGTTGCCGGGCACCATGCGGTCGAGGACTTCCGCGAACGAGGACGCGTCCTCACGCGCCGACCGGTTCCCACGCCCCGCTCGTCTCCGAACGGAACAGCGCGTCGATCACACGCATGTTCGCGATGGCGTCCTCGACGCCGTACGGCAGCGCGATCTCGCCGCGCACCGCGCGCGAGAACGCGGTGCCCTGAAGCTCGTACTGGTCGCTCGCGGGCAGCGTCTCGATGCGGATGCCGGCGCCTTCGAGGGACGAGCAATCGTCGATCAGCAGGCGCGTCTGTGCGCCCTGCCCCGGATTGAACGGGATCGGTATCTCGATGCGCCCCTTCGTGCCGGAGAGCTCGATGCGCTGATGCGGCGCGAGCCGCGTCGACACCGTGAAATCGAGGCGCCGGCCGCCGCCGAAGTCGACGAGCGCGCTCGTGAGCCGGTCGGTGCCGAACGCCGGATCGCGCTCGATCAGCGCGATGCCGCGCTCGGGCTCCGACTCGAAGAACCAGCGCCCTGCGACGATCGGATAGCAGCCGATGTCGTAGAGGCCGCCGCCGCCGATCTCCGCCCGGTTGCGGATGTTCGCCGGATCCGGGTTGTCGTACGCGAAGAACGCCTGCACGGCGCGCAGCGTGCCGATCCGGCCCTCGCGCACCAGCTCGCGCGCGCGCAGCCATTGCGGGTGGAAGCGCACCATGAACGCCTCCGCGATCAGCACGTCTCGCGCCACGTCGCGGAGCTGCCCGGCCTCCCCGGCCGTCAGCGCGATCGGCTTCTCGCACAACACGTGCTTGCCCGCTCTCGCCGCCGCGAGCGTCAGCGGCACGTGCAGATGGTTGGGCAGCGGGTTGTAGATCGCCTCGATCGCGGGGTCGGCCAGCAACGCCTCGTACGAGCCGTAGGCCATCGGGATGCCGAGCGCGTCCGCCGCCTTGCGCGCGGCGTCCTCCGAGCGCGAGGCGATCGCGCGGATGTCGCACCACGGACTCTTCTTCATGCCGGGCAACACGCGGTTGAGCCCGATCTTCGCGGTGCTGATCACGCCCCAGGCGACCTTCCTCGTTCCCATCGCCACCCCCGGGGTCAGGTACGAAGCCTGCCTCGCGAGGGCGAGTCGGGCCTCGTCCCCGACCCCAGCGCGCCGATCGCGGCGAGCGCCCGTCGCACTTCCTCGACGCCCTCGGGCGGCAGCGGCGCCTGCGGCGGAAGCGGCGCGCCGACCGCGTAGCCCTGCAGCTCGAGTCCACCCTTGATGCACGCAGCAAGGTTGTACTTCGCGAACGCCTGGTTGAGCGCCCACAGCGGACGCTGCTTCTCCATCGCCGCGGCCCAGTGGCCGTGCCGGCACAGCTCGTAGAGCTCGACGCTCTGCCGCGGCGCGACGCACGCCGGGCCCGCCATCCAGCCGACGCCGCCGATCAGCATCACGCACGCGGGAATGTGCGACGAGGCCGCGAAGACCTCCATCCGCCCCTCGACGCGGTTGATGATCGACAGGAGGCGCCCGGTGTTCACGGACGCGTCCTTGATGTAGCGGATGTTGGGCACGCGCGAGAGCTTCTCGATGACCGGCAGCGAGAGGTCCGAGCGCTGGAACGAAGGGTTCGTGTAGAGGACGACCGGCTTGCCCACCGCCTCGCCGATCGCCTTGAAATAGGCGTGGACGCCGTCGTCGGCGATCGGAAAGTACGCCTCGAGGATCGCGAGGATGCCGTCGGCGCCCAGCCGCTCGTACTCGCGTGCCTGCGCGACCGCGTCCGCCGTCGTCGTCGACGCGACGCCGGCGACCACCGGCACGCGGCCGTGCGTCGCCTCGATCACCACCTCGACGACGCGACGCCGCTGCGCCGCCGACAGGTAGGCGAACTCGCCGGTCGACCCGAGCGGCGCGAGGCCGTGGACGCCCGCCGCGATCAGGTCGTCGCACAGGCGCGAGAGGACCGCCTCGTCGACCTCGCCCGTGGGCTTGATCGGCGAGACGATGTAGGGGAACACGCCGTGGAAATGCGGATGCGTGGCGCTCATCGGGGCTCCGTCGGAAGGGGCCGTTCGCCGCTCACGCGCCGCGACGCCCGAACTGCCGCGCGGGGGTGGGCGAAGGCGCGGCCGGTGCCGGTTTCCCTCGATCGACCGCATTATGGGGCAGCCTCGCGACGCACTGCGGGCACATCAGCGTCCCCACGGGGCAGCCCGATCGCGCCGGGCGATCCCGACGCCCGGCGCGAGATCGCCAGGCCCCAGGCCAGCGCAAGCGCCCGGGGCGACGTCGCCGGATGTTGCGGGCGATCACCGGGGCACGCCGCCGGTGCGCGCTGGCCGCGGGCCAGGCGACGGCCCAGGCACGACAGCGAGCAACAACGCAGCGCGGCCGGGGTGACCCCGGAAGACGAGCCCCCGCAGTAGGCCGACTCTTCGGCGTGCGCCTGATGGCGGCCTCCCGCGCAACAGGCCCGCATTCGCCTTTGCACAGGACGCGCAGCCAGATCCCGAGCTCGTAGGCGAAGTACGCGAGCCACGCGATCGCGGCGACGAGGACGCTCGCCCTGCGGCACCGGACCCACGCCAGCGCGAACGCGCAGGCGGGGACGAGCGCGAGCCAGGGCCACTGGATCATGACGCCGAGGAAGACGATGATGTCCATCGGAGCGGCGCCGTCCCGGAATCACGCGGACGGGCGCAATGCCCGCGACGGCCCTTCGTTCGGGAACAGGCGCGCAACGCTCACCGCTCGATCCCCCAGCGCGCAGGCTCCCGGCATTCGTAGAGCTCGATCAGCAGCTCGTCGGGGCCGGCGACCATCACGTAGCGGAACGCCGGTTCGTCGCGTACCGGCTTGCGGAAGCGCACGCCGTGCGCCTGCATGTGCGCGACCAGCGCATCGAGGTCGTCGGTCTCGATGCCGACGTGGTGGACGGCACCGCCGCGCGGCGCCTTCGGCGGCTGGTCGTAGAGCTGGATGAACGCCCGCCCGAGCGCGAGCCGGACGTTGCGCACGCCGGCCGCCTCCTCGTCCCAGACGACGGTCGCGCCGAACATCGTGCGGAAGAACCCGACGGTCGCCGCAACGTCGGACGCGAACAGGTGCACGTGATCGAGGCCTGCGCGCACGGCGTGTCGTCTCGGTCGGGGATCGAAGCGTCCGGCGCCGGGCCGCTCAGCCGAGCGCCCCGCGCGCCGCCACCGGCCACACGTGCTCGACGCGGTCGCCGCGGTACGCGACGATCCAGTCGTAGAGGTTGACGGTCGGATCGCAGTGGCCCGGGACCAGCAGGAGCCTCTCGCCCAGCGACGGGGCCGATGCGCCCGCCGCGACCTCGAGCACGCCGTGCTCGTCGGAGGCCTTGCGGTAGACGAGGTCGTCGCGGCGCCACGCGACCGGCAGCCCCGAGTCGAACGAGAACGCCTTGAGCCCCGCGTCGCAGATCGCGCGCTCCCGGGTCGGCGTGCTCATCACGGCCGCGAGCACGAACAGGCTGTGCTCGAAGCGGCGCTCGCCGTCGCCGGGCGTGTTGCGCGCGTAGTCGGCGTCCATGAACACGTAGGAGCCGGGCTGCAGCTCGTTCCACACGCCCGACGCCATCTCGTGCTCCCAGGTGCCGGTGCCCGCGCCGGTCACGATCGGGCATTCGATGCCCGAACGCAGCACCGCGTCGCGCGACTCGGCGGCGCGCGATGCGGCCGCCGCGATCGCGCCGCGGCGCTCCTCCGGCGCGCGCAGGTGCTGCGCGCCGCCGTGGTAGCAGTGCAGGCCGCCGAAGCGCAGCGAGCGCTCGCCGGCGACGAGGCGCGCCAGCGTCGCCGCGGCCTCGCCGGGCGCGACGCCGCAGCGCCCCGCGCCGACGTCGACTTCGACGTAGGCGTCGATCGTGGTGCCCATGGTGCTCGCCGCGTGCGCGAGCGGCGCGATCGCGCGCCCGTCGTCGACGAGCACGCCGATCCGCGCCTGCCGCGCGAGCGCGGCGAGTCGCAGGAGCTTCGACGGCGCGACGATCTCGTTGGTGACGAGCACGTCGGGGATGCCCGCCTCGACGAACGCCACCGCCTCGTCGACCTTCTGGCAGCAGACGCCGACCGCGCCATGCGCCATCTGCGCCTGTGCGATCGCGGGCGTCTTGTGCGCCTTCGCGTGCGGACGCAGTCGCAGGCCGCGCGAGGCGACCTCGCGCGCCATCGCGTCGACGTTGCGCTCGAACGCGTCGAGGTCGAGGACCAGCGCGGGCGTCTCGATCGAGGCGACCGGGTCGCCGGGGCTTGCGGGAGCTCGTTGCATCGTCGTCAGGCCCGGGGAAGGTAGCCCCAGACGCCTTTCCACAGGAGGTTGCCGAGCACGCGCCCCGGCATGAACGCGAAGACGCCCGCGACGATCAGGCCGCCGATGTAGATCCCGCGCATGCCCTTCGCGTGACCCGCGACCTCGCCGCGGTGCGCGCGGTAGAGCGCGAGCGGCAGCGTGACCATCACGAACAGCGTGAACAGGTGGATCCAGGTGAACGCGAGGAACGCGGGGATCCACAGCGAGCTCAGCGCCACGACCATCATCAGCGCGGCCCAGGTCCAGCCTATGACGCGGTGGCCGGCGGTGCCCTTCGGACGCGCCAGCTGGACAGCGCCGATCGCCATTGCCGCGAGGGCCGCGATGAAGTGGACGTAGACGACGAGCGGCGGAGCCTGGACCATGGGTGGCCGGAGGATGCGATCGACGGATTGTCGCGCATCCCGGGCGAAGGCGACACGGAACGGACGCGACCGGGACCGACGGCGCGGGAACCGGTCGCGAAGGCCATCGCCGGACGGCGCAGCCCGGCCCCCGCGCCCGGGCCTAACCCTGCACGCGAGGCTGCTCCGGCGCAGTCTTCGGCACGCTGCCGCCGGGCGGCGGCGCCGCCGGCGCGGGCTTGCTCGGCGTCGCGAGCTGGCCGTAGACGACGCGCGCGACGGCGAGCAGCTGCGCGCGGTCGAGCGGACCGGAGAGCGCGTACGCGCACTGGTCCTCGATCCAGTAGAAGACGCCGACGCCGTTCTCGAGCGAGTAGCGGAACGAGGTCTCGCCCGACTCACCGCCCTGCTCGTTCGTCACGCGCCACTGCAGCGTGAGCCGCTGCTTCTCCGCGTTCTCGTACATGACGAGCGCCGTGGGCTTCTCGTTGCCGGCGACGAGCCGCCCGCCGACGAGCGCGAATCCGAGCGGATTCAGGTCCGGAACGTGCGCGTCGTACGACAGGCGCCGTGTGAGCCAGCGCACGAGGCCGGCCTCCTCGTTCGCCCACACCTCGACCGGGCGCCGCTGGTCGGCGGCGTAGAGCACGTGCGTGAGCGCCGCCTGCCGTGCGAACGTGGTCGGCGTGCCGGAGCGCTCGAGCATCGCGTCGCGGCCGAACCAGCCGACCGCGATGCCGAGCACGAGCGTCGCCGCCGCGGCGAGCGCCGGCCACGTGCGCAGCAACCTTCCGCCGCCGGCGCGGCCTTCGGCGGCCGCGATGAGCCGCGGCGGAATCGCCTCGGCAAGCCACGGGTCGAACGCGTCGCGCAGCGCGGCGTTCTGCTCGCGGATCGACGCCACGCGGACGCCGAGCGCGGGATCGCGCGCGAGCGCCTGCTCGACGGCCTCGCGGCGCTCGTGCGCGAGCTGGCCGTCCGCATAGGCCATCAGGTCGTCGTCGCTGATCGGCACCGAGGTCATCGCGCCCCCCCCGCCCCCCCCCCCCCCCCCCCCCTCCTGCGGCGATCGTCGTCGCCATGTCGATACGCCCGTTCATTTCACCCGCTTCAGCGTCGCGGGACGCTCGTCGGACAGGCGACGCAGCTTCTCCCTCGCGCGCGACAGCCGCGACATCACGGTGCCGACCGGCACCGACATCGTCGCGGCGATCTCCTCGTACCTCATCTCCTCGACGGCCGCGAGCAGCAGCGTCTCGCGCTGCTCGGCCGGAAGACGCCCCACCTGCTGCAGGAGTTCCATCAGCTCGACGCGCGCGAACTGCGCCGCCGGCACCGGCACCTGCCACGCACCGCGCCCCGCGTCCGACTCGGCGTCGAGCGACACGTTGGCCGCCTCGCGCACTGCGCTCGCGCGCTGGTTCACGAAGACGTTGTGCATGATCGTGAACAGCCACGCGCGCAGATCCGTTCCCGCCTGCCAGAGCCGGCGCTTCTCCCAACCCCGTGCGAGGGCCTCCTGGACCAGGTCGTCCGCACGGGCCGCGTCCCCCGTCAGCACGCGCGCATAGCGCCGCAGCCGCGGGATGGCGGCGAGGAGCTCCGGTTGCGGCAGCGGCGCGTCGACCACGGAGAAGCAGGCGCGGGCCCGGGGAGCGGGGGGAACATCGACCCGCGCCGCTCGTGGCGTGGGGACGCCACGAGCTCGAGCGGGACGTCAGGGCCGCGCGACCCTCCATGCGTTGTTGACGCCGTCGCCGGTGCGGTCGCCCGGCTTCGCGTCCTTCGACCACGTGTAGAGCGGCTTGCCCTGGTACGCCCACTGCTTGCTGCCGTCGTCGCGCGTGACGATCTGCCAGGCCGCGTTCGGCGGCGTGTCCGTCGTCGCGCGGAGCGGCGGCCAGTTCACGGCGCAGGGCCCGTTGCAGACGGACTTGCCGCTGCCGCCGACGTCGCGGTCGAACGTGTAGAGCGTCATGCCCGCGTCGTTGACGAGCGCGCCGTCGACGGTCTTCGCGGGGCTCGGCGCCATCGTCGCGCAACCGGCGAGGAGCGCCGCGAAGGCGGCGGCGAGTGCGATACTGGAAGCACGGTTCTTCATCGAGTCCCCCTCATGTGGAACGGCATACGCGGGAAAACAGCGCGAAGCCCGGATCTATTCCATCGCCGGGTCGGCCCGGCCGGGCTCCGCAGCACGATTGTGCTCCTTGCGGCGTCCCTTGCCGCGGCCGCGGTGTCCGCCCAGGCCCCGCGGGTGGTCGACGTGCCGACCCGTCCGGGCGTCACGCAGCGGTTCCTCTATGTGCCCGCGAAGGCGCCGGTCGCGGCGGCGATCCTCTTCGCGGGCGGCCACGGCGGCCTCGCCATCCGGCCGGACGGGGAGTTCGGATGGGGCCGCGGCAACTTCCTCGTCCGCACGCGGGGGCTCTTCGCCGAGCGCGGCGTCTCGGTGGCGGTGATCGACGCGCCGTCCGACCGGCAGGCCGAGCCGTGGCTCGGCCGGTTCCGGCAGACGAAGGAGCACGCGGCGGACGTGAAGGCGGTCGCCGAGTGGCTGCGCGCCGAGACGACGCTGCCGGTGTGGCTCGTCGGGACGAGCCGCGGGACGCAGTCGGCCGCCTGGCTCGCGCTCGCGTCGATCGGCGCGGACGGCCTCGTGCTGACGTCGACGATCCTCGTCGATCCGCGCGGCCGGCCGGTGTCGGCGATACCGATCGAGGCGATCGCGGTGCCGACGCTGGTCGTGCACCACCGGGACGACGGTTGCAGCGCGACGCCGTACGCGCAGGCATCCGCGCTGGCGGCCCGGCTGACATCGTCGCCGCGCAAGGCGTTCCTCGCGTTCGACGGCGGGACCGACGAGGGCGACCCGTGCGAGGCCGCCGGGCATCACGGCTACGCGGGGATCGAGGCGCGGGTCGTCGACGCGATCGTGGCGTTCGTCGCGGGACGGTGAGCCCCGGGATTCAGAGCAGGAGCAGCGTCGCCAGGCCGAGGAAGATGAAGAAGCCGCCGGAGTCGGTCACCGCGGTGATCAGCACCGACGAGCCGACCGCGGGATCGCGCCCGGTGCGCATCATCGTCATCGGGATCAGCACGCCCATCAGCGCGGCGAGCAGCAGGTTGAGCGTCATCGCCATGATCATCACGACGCCGAGCATGACGTCCTTGTAGAGCATCATCGCGACCAGCCCCATCACGCCGCCCCAGATGACGCCGTTCAGCAGCGCCACCTGGAGCTCCTTGCGAAGCAGGTTGTTCGCGTGCTCGCGCGTCAGCTGCCCCAGCGCCACCGCGCGCACGATCATCGTGGTCGTCTGGTTGCCCGAGTTGCCGCCGATGCCCGCGACGATCGGCATCAGCGCCGCGAGCGCGACGAGCTTCGCGATCGATCCCTCGAACACGCCGATGACGCGCGATGCGAAGAACGCGGTCAACAGGTTGACCGCGAGCCAGGTCCAGCGGTTCTGGAACGACTTCCAGACCGACGCGAAGACGTCCTCCTCCTCGCGCAGGCCGGCCTGCGCCAGCACGCCTTCCTCGCCGCGCTGCCTGACGAAGTCGAGAACCTCGTCGACGGTCACGCGACCGACGAGGCAGTCGTTCGTGTCCACGACCGGCGCCGAGACGAGGTCGTAGCGCTCGAACGCGCTCGCCGCGACGTCGGCCTTCTCGTGCTGCTGCAGCTTCACGGCCGGCGGCCGCATCACGTCGGCGACCATCGTCTCCGGATCGTTGACGATGAGCGTCGCGATCGGCAATGCGCCGAGGAGCTTCTCGTCGCGGTCGACGACGAACACCTGATCGGTCTGCGAGGGCAGCTCGTCGAAGCGGCGCAGATAGCGCAGCACGACCTCGAGCGTGACGTCCGGGCGCACCTGGATGTCCTCGAAGTCCATCAGCGCGCCGACCATGTCCTCCTCGAACGACATCGCCGCCCGCAGCTGCTCCCGCTCGTCGAGGGGCATGCCGCGGAAGACGTCGTCCATGACCTCCTGCGGGAGGTCCTCGGCGATCGCCGCGAGCTCGTCGGCCTCCAGCGTCTCGGCGACGGCGACGAGCTCGTCGGTGTCCATCGACGAGATCAGCGACTCGCGGACCGCGTCGCTCACCTCGACCAGGATCTCGCCGTCGCGCTCCGCCGACTTGATCAGGTCCCAGACGTAGATCCGCTCGTCGAGCGGCAGCGCCTCGAGGATGTAGGCGATGTCGGCCGGGTGGAGCCGGTCGAGCTTGTGCGTCAGCGACGCGCGGTTCTGCTTGGTGACGAGGCTCTCGACGAGCCCCGCGCGCTGGGCGTCGGCCGCGTGCGCGGCCTGCTCGTGGACCAGCCCTTCGACGAGCCGGTTCTTCCGGATCAGCGCGGCGACTTCGGCGAGCGCGTCCTCGACCCGCACGCGCGCGTCGCCGCCTTCGGCCGGGGTCTTGTCGACGATCTCGGGCATGGGGGCGGGGTGGTCAAGCGTCGTGGCGGCTGCGGCAGGGGCGCGGGCATTCTACGCGGCCGGGCGACGTCCAGGCGAGAAAGGAAAGGCGTCGGCCTGAAGGCCGACCCACAGGAATCGCGTCGTGCGTGGGTCGGGCTCGCCGACGGGGCTGCCCATCAAAGAAGGCGCCTGAAGGCCACCCCCGCCCCGGGGCCTGCCACAAAGGAATGGCGTCCGACGGGATCGCGATACGCAAGTCACGGAACCTCGGCCGCCGGCATGCGCGCGAGGATCGTCGCGACGCGGCCGTCGAGGTACTCGGATCCGGGATTGCGCTCGAAGCGGCGCGGCGACGGGATCATCGCGGCGAGCCGCGCGGCCTGCTCGGCCGAGAGCCGGGCGGCTTGGACGCCGAAATAGCGCTTCGCCGCGGCCTCGGCGCCGAACACGCCGTTGCCCCACTCGATCACGTTCAGGTAGAGCTCGAGGATGCGCCGCTTGGGCAGGAACGCCTCCAGCATCAGCGCGATGATCGCTTCCTGGCCCTTGCGCACGTAGGACTTCGACGGCGACAGGAACAGGTTCTTCGCGAGCTGCTGCGTGATCGTCGACCCGCCCGCGACGACGCGGCCCCTGCGCTCGTTCTTCTCTCGCGCCTTCGCGATGCCTTCCCAGTCGAATCCCTCGTGCTCGAGGAACTTCGCGTCCTCGGCGGCGATCACCGCGCGCTTGAGGTGCGTCGAGATGCGCTCGTACGGCACCCACTGGAACTTGATCGTAGCCTTCGGATCCTTCTCGCGCAGCTCGGCGAGCCGCTGCGCCATGAACGCGGTCTCGCGCGGCGGCTGCCAGCGGACCCAGAGGACCTGCGCGGCGAACCACGCCTGCACGAGCACGAACAGCGCGAGCAGCGCGACGAGCAGGCGCGCCACCCAGCGGCCCGCCGAGGCACGCGCCATCGCGTCGCTCCGTCAGGCGCCCGGGCGCAGCAGCGCGAACACGGGCTTCGTGTCCGGGCGCACGCCGCGCCACAGCGCGAAGCTTTCGGCCGCCTGCTCGATCAGCATGCCCATGCCGTCCGAGGCGCCGGCCGCGCCGTGCTCGCGCGCCCAGCGCATGAACGCCGTCGGCCGGTCGGAGTAGATGAGGTCGTAGGCGAACGCGCCGGGCGCGAAGATCGTCCCGGGGAACGGGAACGCGTCGACCGCCGCACCCCCCATGCCGAGGCTCGTCGCGTTGATCACGATCCCGTGCCGCCGTTCGCCGAACGCATCCGGCGCGACCGCCTCGACGCGGCCGTAGCGCGAGAAGTGGGCGGCGATCGCCTCGGCCTTCGCCATCGTCCGGTTGCTGACCGCTACCGACACAGCCCCGGCGTCGAGCAGCGGCTTCAGGATCCCCCGCACCGCGCCGCCGGCGCCGAGGATCGCGACCGCCCGGCCGGTAACGACGATGCCGTGGTTGTGCATCAGGTCGCGCACGAGGCCGGCGCCGTCGGTGTTGTCGGCGAGCCAGCCCCCGTCGATGCGCTTCAGCGTGTTGACCGCGCCGGCGAGGCGCGCGCGCTGCGTCGTCTCGGTCGCGAGCTCGAACGCCTCGAGCTTGAACGGGATCGTCACGTTGAGGCCGAGCCCGCCCTCCGCCGCGAAGCGCTCGACCGTCGCGCGGAACCCGTCCAGCGGCGCGAGCAGCCGCTCGTAACTCATGTCCTGCCCGGTCGACGCGGCGAACGCGGCCTGGATGGTCGGGGACTTCGAGTGCGCGATCGGGTTGCCGATCACGGCGTAGCGGTCGGTCATCAGGCGTCAGGAGTCAGTTGGCCGTTGGCAGTGGCGTCGGCGCTTCCCGGAGCCGCGCGTCGAGCGCGGGTGACGAATCTTTGCAAAGGTCGACGATTGCCCGGCTTCGGCGGTCCGTCGGCCCGACGCCGAAACGAGCACGAATTCTATCGGGTCGCGCCGAGGGCCGCTCCGGCGCTCGATGCACTGCCAACGAAAACGCCGACGCCACCGCCAACGGCCAACTGACTCCCCCCCCCTGCACCCTGACTCCTGACTACTGACTGACCAGCTCGTCCGCCTTCGTGAACGTCCAGGTGCGCGTGATGTGCAGGATGTCGGTATCGCGGCGGATGTCGGGCGGGAACGCCGCGTACGGCGCCGACATCTCGACCACCCTCACGGCCGCCGCGTCGAGCACGCGGTGCCCGGACGACCGGTTGATCTCGACGTTCTCGAGCGTGCCGTCGGCGCGGATCGACACGGTGATGAGGAGGCTGCCGTAGAGCTTCTGCTGCCTCGCGGCCTCGGGGTAGTTCATGTTGCCGATGCGCTCGACCTTGAGCCGCCAGTCCTCGACGTAGCGCGCGAACCGGTACTCCTCGGCGCGCGCCCCGAGGAAGCGGCGCTTCGGACGCTTCTGGTAGGCGTCCATGTCCTTCGCGATCTGCGCCTCGAGCCGCATCGCCTCCATCGTCCGCTGCATCAGCTCGTTCGCGGTGGGCGAGTCGGTGCGCTCGGCGTTCTCGGTCGGCTTCGGCTGCGCGGCCAGCGAAGGCACCGACTTGAGCTGCGTGAGCAGCTCCTGCGTCTGCCGCTCGAGCGTCTGCACGCGCTCGCTCGCGAGCGCGATGTCCTCGCGCGGCGTGTCCTTCGGCAGCACCGGCAGCGGCGTCTTCGCGCGCCGGTCGGCGTCCGTGTTGCCGCCGCCGTCGAGGTTCGCCTGCGCGAGGATGTCGGCCTTCTGCGGCTTGTCCTTGGTCTTCGCGTTGACCAGCGCGATCTCGAGCGGCGGGCCGCGATCGAACATGCGGCTCAAGTCCGCCGGCGCGAAGTGGATCGCGAGAACGACGAGGTGGACGCCCACCGACAGCCCGGCGGCCCACGCGATCAGCCGTCGGTCGCGCGGCGCGGCGAGCGCCTCGGGCGGGATGCGCGCGGGGGGCAGCGCCCCCGCCGGATGGAGCCGGGCACGGGGCTGCGCGGCAGGAGCGGCGCTCGGGGCCGGCGCGGGCTCGACGGCGGTCAGCGGGCGCACGACGGCACGGGCCGAGCGCACGCCCGTCGCCGGCGGCTTCGCGCTCGTCGCGCCCGGAGCCCGGCCCCTGATCGGCACGGCGCTCGGCGGGGCCGGCGGCACGGCGGCGGGAGCGGCGGCGGCCGCCGGGGGGCGACGCGCCGCGGCACGAGGCGCCGCGGGGGCTGCCGCGCGCGGCGCGGCGGGCGCGGGCGGCGTCGAGGCATCAGCCGGCTTCGGGGTGCGCCGACGCGGACGAGGCTGCGCGTCGGGCGCGCGCGGCGTCGCGTCGGGTTCGGCTTGCGGCTTGGCCGGGGTGGGCTTGCGGGACACCGAGTCTGGGAGCCGTGGTCAGGACCGGGACGGACCCATTGTAGGGAAAGATCCCGCTAAGCAGCAGCTTCCGTGCCCGCCATCGCCCGTTCGACCGGCCCGGCGTAGCGCGCTTCCAACGTCGCCTCGAGCAGGTCGACGCGCAGCACCTGCACCCGCACCGCCGTCCCCTGGGCGAGCGGCGGGAGATCCGCGAGGCGAACGCGCAGCGGAATCGCGTCGAGCCGGACGACGCCCTCGCGGTCGACCGTGCCCGCCGCCTCGGTCACGCCTTCCTGCAGGAGCCAGCGCAGGCACCAGTAGTGCTCCATGCGCTCCTGGAACTCGGCGTACTGCGAGTACGTGGCCTCGAAGTCCGCCATCGCGGCGACGAGCTCGGCGTCGTTCGCGGCGTACGCGGGACGCTCGCCCGCGACGACCGCGAGCAGCTGCCGCTGGTTGACGAGGTCGGCGTAGCGCCGCAGCGGCGAGCTCGACCACAGGTAGTGCGAGAGGCCGAGCCCCTGGTGCTCGCCGGGACGCGTGCTCATCTTCACCTTGCCGCCGGACTGCACGCGATAGAGGCCCGCCGCGCCCGCCTTCGCGAGCAGCTGCCCCCAGGTCGCGTTCACGTGGATCATCAGCTCCGAGACGAGCTTGTCGAGCGGCGAGCCGCGGGGCCGCGGCGCGATCCGGGCGCGGCCCGGCTCGGGCACCACGGAGGTCGCGTCCCAGTCGACGTCGAAGCTGAAGTCGACGCGCGAGATCTCGGGCTTGCCGCGCGCGTCCGACAGACGCTGCACGAGCTTCCACAGCACGCGCATCTCGGCGGTCCACGGCGGATCGGCGGGAGAGGGCAGCGGGTTCGCGAACGCCTCGCCGACCTTGTCGAGCGCGAGGTTCGCCGCGACGGTCACGCGCTCGACCGCGGTCCGATGGGACACCGGCGCGCCCTGCTCGTCGAGCTCGACGTAGAGCGACAGCGCCGGACGGGGTTCGCCGGCGGCGAGCGAGAACGCGCGCACGACGTCGTCGGGCAGCATCGTGATCTTGCGTCCCGGCATGTAGACGGTCGACAGCCGCGAGCGCGCGACCGCATCGTACGCGTCGCCGTGCAGGATCGAGACCGCGGGTGCCGCGATGTGGATGCCGACCGACGTGCGCCCGCCGGGCAGCTCGCGCACCGAGAACGCGTCGTCGATCTCGACCGTCGTCGCGTCGTCGATCGAGAACGCGCGCACGCCCTCCGCCACCGGAAGCCCGGGCAGCGGCGGCAGCGGCGGGAGGTCGGGGAACGCGACGCCGCGCGGGAACGCCTGCGCGAGGAACGCGTCGTAGTGGTAGTCGTGCGTCGAGGGAATCGCGCCGCACGCGGCGAGCAGCGCGACCGGGTGCATGCGCTCCGCCTCGCACGCGGCGGCGAGCGCCTTCCATTCGAGCGTGTTCTTGTCGGGACGGTAGAGCAGCATCGCGCGCTTCGCCGCGAGCTCGGCCGGCAACTCGCGGCGCCCGAGCATGCCGGCCCACGCCGCGATCTGCGCGGCCTCGCGCTTCTTGCGCTCGACCGAGGCGAGCGCGGCCGCGAGCGCATCGGCCGGCGCCTTGCGGTAGCGCCCCTTGCCGCGCTTGTAGAAGTACATCGGCGACGCGTGCAGCAGCTGCACGACCGCCACCTGCTCGGGCGCCGTCGCGGTCGCGCCGAAATACTCGCGCGCGAGACCGTCGAACGTGAACTCGTCGTCGCCCGACACGTCCCACAGGAACTGCGGATCGAGCTCGGCGCCGATCGCGCCCGCCTGCGCGAGCGCCTCGCCGGGCCCGGGCGACGCGAAGCGCAGCAGCACGTTCGCCGCCTTGACCTTGATGCGCCGCCCGGTCGACACCTCGACCTGCAGCGACGTGTCCTGGTCGGCGAGCACGGTGCCGGCCTTGAGCTGGCCGTCGTCCTCGAACAGCACGTTCATGGCGGGGATCGGGTGTCGGGAATCGGGGATCGGGAACCGGCGGGGCGCCCGATTCGACCGTCGAGGCTCGCGCGTCGGGGCGTGCGAGGTGCGCGGATTATAGCCGCCCCCCACCCGCGCCCTCCCCGCCGGTTTGCGATCGGCCCGCCCGTGCGGCATAGTCGGCCGTTTCGACAGGGCAGGAGGCATCGCATGAACTACCGCCGACTGGGCCGCAGCGGCCTCGAGGTCTCGACGCTGACGCTCGGCACGATGATGTTCGGCGACCGCACCGACGAGGCGAGCTCGCGCGAGATCGTCGCGCACGCGCGCGACGCTGGGGTCAACTTCATCGACACCGCCGACGCCTACGCGGCGGGCGCGTCGGAGCGCATCACCGGCCAGGCGATCCGCGCCGAGCGCGACCGCTGGGTGCTCGCGACGAAGGTCGGCAACCGGATCGCGGAGGGCGAGCGCAACAACGGCGGCCTCTCGCGCTCGTGGGTCCTGCGCGCCTGCGACGGAAGCCTCGGGCGGCTGGGCACCGACCACATCGACATCTACTACCTGCATCGCGACGACCCGCGCACGCCGCTCGACGAGACGATCGGCGCGATCGGCGACCTCATCCGCGCGGGCAAGGTGCGCTATTTCGGCGTGTCGAACTACCGCGGCTGGCGCATCGCCGAGGTGATGCGCACCTGCGAGCGCGAGGGCGTGCCGCAGCCGGTCGTGTGCCAGCCCTACTACAACCTGCTGAACCGGATGCCCGAGGTCGAGATCCTGCCGGCGTGCGACCACTACGGGATCGGCGTCGCGTCGTACTCGCCGGTCGCGCGCGGCGTGCTGACGGGCAAGTACCAGCCCGGCGCGGCCGCGCCCGAAGGGTCGCGCGGCGCGCGCAAGGACACGCGCATGATGCAGACCGAGTTCCGCGAGGAGTCGTTCGCGATCGCGCAGACGCTGAAGGCGCACGCGGAGAAGACCGGGCGCACGGCGACGCAGTTCGCGCTCGCGTGGCTGTGGGCGAATCCGATCGTCACCAGCATCATCGCCGGCCCGCGCACGCTCGAGCAGTGGAAGGACTACACGACCGCGCTCGACGCGAAGTGGTCCGACGAGGACGAGGCGCTCGTCGACTCGCTCGTCACGCCCGGGCATCCGTCGACGCCGGGCTACAACGATCCGGAGTATCCGTTCTACGGGCGCAGGCGGATGGCGCGCAGGTGGCCAGGCCGCCCCCCGGACGCGAGCCGGTAGCCCGGCAGCGGCGCGACGACCTTCGCGACCGCCGGCGACGCGATGAGGCGCCGGAACGCGCGGATGCGCGGATCGGCGAGCTCGCGGCGACGGCACGCGAACGCATAGCGCTCGTCGACGAGCGGCACGAACGCGAGCCCGAGCTGCGCGGCCGCCGCCTCGATGCCGAAGCCCGCGTCCGCCTCGCCGGCGGCGATCGTCGCGGCGACTGCCGCATGCGTGAACTCCTCGTGCGTCCAACCGGCGATCGCCGCCGGATCGATGCCTTCGCGCGCGACGAGCCTCTCGAGCGCGATGCGCGTCCCCGACCCTGGCTGGCGATTGACGAAGCGCAGGCGCTTCGCCGCGATGTCCGCGAGCGACCGGACGCCGTCGGGATTGCCGCGGGGCAGGATCAGCCCCTGCGTGCGCACGACGAACGGCAGCACCGCGTCGCGCGCCGGGTCGAGGCGGGCCAGCAGCGGATCCAGGGGGTCCGACCCCGGTGTTGCCTGCCCGGGGTCCGACCCCGGGTTTCCCATCGCCAATGCCGCGACGTGGAACCCGGCCAGGTCCGCGCGCCCGGCCAGGAAGAGATCGATGGCCTCAGCGCTCCCGTGGAAGGCGATCGCGATGCCGTACCGGCGCGCCCAGGCATCGCGCAACTGCGCGAGCACGAGGTCGTGGCTCGCCGCGATGCGCAGGCCCGCGCGATCGTGCGGCGCGTGCTCGTGACCGAGCGGCACGTCGAGGACGTCGCGCTGCGCGGCGATCACGCGCTGCGCCTTGGCCCTGGCCTCCAGGATGCGCCGTCCGAGCGCCGCGGGCTTGGCGCCAACGCCGCGCTCGGGCAGCAGCAGCCGCTGCCCCAGCGTCCGCTCCGCGTCGGCGACGAGCGCCCACGCGGTCCGGTAGGGCAGTCCCGCGGCGCGCGCTGCGGCGGCGAGCGAGCCATGCCGGGCGGCGAGCGCGACCAGGTCCACGACGCGCGGGTCGAGCACCTCGCCCGCGCGCCCGGACAGCCGCCAGCCGATCGTCGCGTGCAGTCGTCGCATATAGGCATATTTTTGCATATAGCGCGGGATTCGTGCCGCTCTCCTACACTCGCCAGCCCGACCGGGAACGGAAGTAACCGTCGCCGCCGGCGCCGGGCCGCGGCGCGGGAAACCCCGCGCATGACGCGGGCTTGCCGCCCGGTCCGGAGGCCTTCCGCCACCCGGCGCCGAATGCAAGCCCGGACAACGACCCTTGAACACGCTGTCCCTCGCCTTCTCCGAGGCCATCGCGATGGTGGTCACGCTCGACCCCAAGCTGGGCGAGATCGTGCTGCTGTCGCTGCGCGTGAGCGTCTCGTCGGTCGCGCTGGCCGGGGTGTTCGCGCTGCCGCTCGGCGCCGCGGTCGCCGTCGCCGAGTTTCCCGGCAAGCGCGGCGTCGTCACGACGCTGAACGCGCTGCTCGGGCTGCCCGCCGTCGTCGTCGGCCTCGCCATCTACCTGCTGCTGTCGCGATCGGGGCCGCTCGGCGCCTTCGGCATCCTGTTCACGCCGTCGGCCATGGTCATCGCGCAGGCGGTGCTCGTGTTCCCGCTGCTCGCGGCGCTGACGCGCCAGGTCGTCGCCGATGCGTGGGGCGAATCGCGCGAGCAGCTCGTCTCGCTGGGCGCCGGCACCTGGACCTCGGCGTTCGCGCTGCTCGTCGACGTCCGCTACACGCTCGTCACGATCGTCCTCGCCGGCTTCGGGCGCGCGATCGCCGAGGTCGGCGCCGTGATGATCGTCGGCGGCAACATCGACGGCGTGACTCGCGTGATGACGACCGCGATCGCGCTCGAGACCTCGAAGGGCGACCTGCCGCTCGCCGTGGGGCTCGGCATCGTGCTGCTCGCGATCGTGTTCGCGCTCAACATCGCCGCGACGGCGATCAAGGACGCCGCCCAGCGACACCATGGCTAGCCGCCCTCCCTCGTCGCTGCTGCCCCTCGTCCTCGACGACGTGTCGTTCGCGGCACGCGGGCGCACGATCCTCGACCGGGTGAACCTGACGCTCGAGCGCGGCGTGAGGACCGTCGTCCTGGGCCCCAACGGCGCCGGCAAGAGCGTGCTGCTGCGCGTGATGCACGGGCTGATTTCGCCGACCTCGGGCAGCGTGCGATGGTCCGCGCGGGAGGCGCCGGGAGCGCCGCGCCGGCAGGCGATGGTGTTCCAGCGGCCGGTGATGTTCCGCCGCAGCGTGATGGGCAACCTTCGCTTCGCCCTCGAGGTCGCCGGCGTGCCGCGCGCGGAGCGCGGCGGACGCGCCGAGGCGGCACTCGATCGCGTCGGGCTCTCGGGCATCGCGCACCAGCCGGCGCGCGTGCTCTCCGGCGGCGAGCAGCAGCGCCTCGCGCTCGCCCGCGCGTGGATGCTCGCCCCGGAGGTGCTGTTCCTCGACGAGCCGACCGCGAATCTCGACCCGGGTTCCGCGCGCGCCATCGAGGCGATCGTCCAGGCGATCCACGACGCGGGAACGAAGATCGTGATGGTGACGCACAACCTCGGGCAGGCGCGCCGCCTCGCCGACGAGATCCTGTTTCTCCACGGCGGCCGGCTCTGCGAACGCAGTGCGGCCGCCGATTTCTTTCACCGCCCCGCGACGGCCGAGGCCGCCGCCTATCTCGAAGGAGAACTGCCATGGCGACTCACCGCCGCCGCCTGATCGGAACCGTTTTCGCCGCCGCGCTCGCGGCGCTGGCCTCGCTGCCCGCCGCTGCGCAGCCGAAGTCCATCGTCGTCGCGTCGACGACGTCGACCGAGCAGTCGGGGCTCTTCGGCCACATCCTGCCGACGTTCACGAAGAAGACCGGCATCCAGGTCAAGGTCGTCGCGCTGGGCACCGGCCAGGCGCTCGACGTCGGCCGACGCGGCGATGCGGACGTCGTGTTCGTGCACGACCGCGTCGCCGAGGACAAGTTCGTCGCCGACGGCTGGGGCATCGGCCGCCGCGACGTCATGTACAACGACTTCGTGCTGATCGGCCCGAAGGCCGATCCCGCGAAGGTCGCGGGCACGAAGGACGTCGCCGCTGCGCTGAAGCGCATCGCCGAGGCGAAGGCGCCGTTCGTCTCGCGCGGCGACAAGAGCGGCACGCACGCGGCGGAACTGCGCTACTTCAAGCTCGCCGGCGCCGATCCGCTGCAGGGCAAGGGCTCGTGGTACCGCGAGACCGGCTCGGGCATGGGGCCGGCACTCAACACCGCGTCGTCGATGAACGCCTACATCCTCGCGGACCGCGGCACCTGGCTCGCGTTCAAGAACCGCGGCGAGCTCGGCATCGTCGTCGAAGGCGACAAGCGCCTGTTCAACCCGTACGGCGTGATGCTCGTCAACCCGGCGCGCCATCCGCACGTCAAGGTTTCCGAAGGCTCGGCGTTCATCGAGTGGATCGTGTCGAAGGAAGGCCAGGACGCGATCGCGAGCTACAAGGTCGGCGGCGAGCAGCTGTTCTTCGCGGACGCGCATAATTGAGCGATCGGCCGGTCAGGCCGCCAGGGAGTTCGCCATGAAGCTTTCCGCCCGCAACGTGCTCGCAGGCAAGGTGATCGACGTCAAGCGCGGTGCGACGACGTCGCACGTCCGCATCCAGATCCACGGCGGCGCGGTGGTCACCGCGTCGATCACGAACGAGGCGGTGGACGAGCTCGGGCTCGCGGTCGGCGACACCGCGAGCGCGATCATCAAGGCGTCCGACGTCATGGTCGGGAAGGCGTAACGCCGGGTCCATGGATCGCCGGCCCCGGGGTTCGCGGCGCCGGCGAAACGGCCGGCCGGCACGCGCTGGCCGGGCCGTATCCTTTATCCTGACGCCTTCCCCGAGGACCTCCGGCCCGCCGTGCGCGACTTCTACACCCGGCTCTACCACCGGGCGCCGAGCGCCGCCCAGCTCGACGCGCTGATCGCCACCGCGGAGCGCGCGCCGCCCGCATGACCGCACGCACCGCGTGGGTCGCGGCAGGCGCGCTCGCGGCGCTCGCGGTCGCGGTCGCTCTCGCGTTCGCGGTCGGCCGCTATCCGGTCGCGCCCGGCGACCTCGGCGCGATCCTGTGGTCGAAGGTCTCGGGCACGCCGTCGGGAGTCGCGCCGACGGTCGAGGCGATCGTCTGGAGCGTGCGAGGGCCCCGCATCGGCGCAGCGCTCGCCGTCGGCGCAGCCCTCGCGGCCGCGGGCGCGGCGTACCAGAGCCTGTTCCGCAATCCGCTCGTCTCGCCCGACATCCTCGGCGTCTCCGGCGGCGCGGCGGTCGGCGCGGTGCTCGGCATCTTCCTCGCCTTGCCGATCCTCGCGATCCAGGGGCTCGCATTCGCGTTCGGCCTCGTCGCCGTCGCGATGCTCAAGGTGCTCGCCGATCCGTACAACCAGTTGCCGGCGATCACGTTCTGGCTGCTCGGGAGCCTCGCGGGGGCCGCGCCCGCCGATCTCGCGTCCGCGCTGCCCGCGATCGCGATCGGACTGGTCCCGCTCTGGCTGCTGCGCTGGCGCGTCAACCTGCTGTCGCTCGGCGACGAGGAGGCGCGCGCGATGGGGGTCGAGACGACGCGCGTGCGGCTCGCCGTGATCGCGTCGGCAACGCTGATGACCGCGGCAGCCGTGTCGATCTCGGGCATCATCGGCTGGATCGGGCTCGTGATCCCGCACTTCGCGCGGCTCGCCGTCGGGCCCGATTTCTCGCGGCTGATGCCGGTGTCGGCGATCCTCGGCGCGGCGTTCCTGCTCCTGGTCGACACGCTCGCGCGCACGACCGCGCGCATCGAGATTCCGCTGGGCGTGCTGACCGCGTTCGTCGGCACGCCGCTGTTCCTGTGGCAGCTCGTGCGCTCGCGCAGGAGCTGGCAGTGAGGGGCTGGAAGTCGTCGGCCTGAAGGCCGACCCACAGGGGCGAGCCCGATGCGCTGTCGGCCTGAAGGCCGACCCACAGGGCGATCCTGTCGGGCGGGCGCGCCCTGTGGGTCGGCCTTCAGCCCGACGCCTTTTCCGGTATCGGCGCGCTCGATGATCCGCCTCGAAGGCCTGTCGCTCGACTTCGGCTATCCGGACCATCCGGTCGGCCGCGGCGTGACGATCGCGCTCGCCGCCGGCGAGATCGTGTGCCTGCTGGGCCCCAACGGCGGCGGCAAGTCGACGCTCTTCCGCACGCTGCTGGGCCTGCTGCCCGCCCAGGGCGGCGAGGTGCGCGTCGGCGGCGATCCGCTGGGCTCGCTCTCGCGCGCCGCGGTCGCGAAGCGCGTCTCCTACGTGCCCCAGGCGCACGCCGGCTACTTCCCGTTCACCGTGCGCGACGTCGTGCTGATGGGTCGAACCGCGCACCTGTCGCCGTTCGCCGCGCCGTCGAGGCACGACGCGGAAATCGCCGATGCGTGCCTCGCGCGGCTCGGGCTCTCGGGCCTCGCCGACCACGTCTACACGCGCATCTCGGGCGGCGAGCGGCAGCTCGCGCTGATCGCGCGCGCGCTGGCGCAGGAAGCGCCTCTCGTCGTCATGGACGAGCCCACCGCGAGCCTCGACTTCGGCAACCAGGTGCGCGTGCTCGCCGAGGTCCGCGCGCTCGCGGCGTCGGGCATCGGCGTGATGATGGCGACGCACGACCCCGACCAGGCGTTCCTGTGCGCAGACCGCGTCGCCCTGCTGCACGGCGGCCGGCTCGTCGCCGATGCCCCGCCACGCGACGCGATCACGCCGGCGACGCTCCGGGAGGTCTACGGCGTCGACGCGGCGGTCGTCGACGTCCCGCTGCCGGACGGCGGCTCGCGGCGCGTGTGCATCCCGGCACAGGGGCGCTGAACCGAACACCTCGCTTCCGACGTCACGCATGAGTGGCGCCGAGCGCGTGCGTGATAGCTTTGCAGGATGTCCGCCGAGGTCCACGGCACCCCGAAGCCCGCCACGATCCCGCCCCACGCGCTGGACGTCGACGCCGTCGCGCAGGCGCTCGGGACCGACCCGGCGACCGGCCTCGCCGCGGCTGAAGCGGACCGGCGCCTCGCGATCGTCGGCGCGAACGCGCTCGACCCGCACCCGCCGATTCCGCGCTGGCGACGGTTCCTCGCGCAGTTCGAGAGCCCTCTCGTGCTGCTGCTGGTCGCCGCGGGCGCTGTCTCGTTCGTCGTGCACCTGCTCGAAGACGAAGGCGGCGCGCCTTACGAGGCGCTGACGATCCTCGCGATCGTCGTCGCCAACGCGATCCTGGGCTTCGTGCAGGAAGCGCGCGCCGAAGCGGCGGTCGCCGGCCTGAAGGCGCTCACCGCCGAGACCGCGCTGGTCGTGCGCGACGGCGAACGCGTCGTGCTCGACGCGACCGCGCTGGTGCCGGGCGACGTGCTGGTGATCGAGGAAGGCGACTCGGTTCCCGCCGACGCTCGCGTCGTCGAGTCCGTCTCGATGAAGGCGGCCGAGGCGGCGCTCACCGGCGAGAGCGCGCCCGTCGACAAGTACCCGGCGCCGCTGCCGGCGGACACCGGGCTCGCCGACCGCGCGAACATGCTGCACGCCGGGACGAGCGTGAGTTACGGCCACGGGCTCGCGATCGTCACGGCGACCGGGATGCGCTCGGAGATCGGGCGCATCGCGGCGATGATCGCGGCCGCCCCGCAGGAGGCGACGCCGCTGCAGCGCGAGCTCGACCGGACCGGGCGCGTGCTCGGGATCGTCGTCGTCGCGATCGCGGTCGTCGTCGCGCTGACCCTCGTCGGCATGTACCGCGACTTCTCGACCGCGGCGCTCACGACGATCCTGCTCTACACCGTCGCGCTCGCGGTGTCGGCCGTCCCCGAGGGCCTCTCCGCGGTGACGACGATCGTGCTCTCGCTCGGCATGCAGCGCATGGCGAAGCGCAACGTGATCGTCCGCAAGCTCGCGGCCGTCGAGACGCTCGGCGCGACCAGCGTCATCTGCACCGACAAGACCGGCACGCTGACGAAGAACGAGATGACCGTGCGCGCGGTCGTCACCGCGAGCGGGCGCGTCGACGTCACGGGGGCGGGCTATGCGCCGGAGGGCGAGCTGCACCAGGACGGCGTCCCGATGCCCCGCGGCGCGCTGGCCGAGGAGCTCGAGGCCGCGATCGCGGCCGGCACCCTCGCGAACAACGCGACGCTGGCGTGCCGCGAGGGCCGCTGGGGCATCGTCGGCGACCCGACCGAGGGCGCGCTCAAGGTGCTGGCCGAGAAGGCGGGGCTCGCCTCCGAGATCGCGCGCAGGTTCCCGCGTCTCAACGAGATCCCGTTCTCGTCGGAGCGCAAGCTGATGAGCACGGCGCACGAGGACCGCGACGCGCCGCGACGCGCCGTGCTCTTCTGCAAGGGCGCGCCCGACCTGCTGCTCGCGCGCTGCACGCACGAGCGCGTCGGCGCCGCCGACGTCGAGCTCGCGCCGGCGCGCCGCGCGGCGATCCAGGCAGGCATCGACGCGCTGGCCGGCGAGGCGCTGCGCACGCTGGGGCTCGCCGGCCGCGTAATGGACCCCGACGACGTCGAGGCGCTGCACCCGGGCCACGAGCAGGCGTTCGTCTGGCTGGGCGTCGTCGGCATGATCGACCCGCCCCGCGACGAGGCGCGCGAGGCGGTCGCGGCCGCGCACGCCGCGGGCGTGCGCGTGCTGATGATCACCGGCGATCATCCGCGTTCCGCGATCGCGATCGCGCGCGAGCTCGGCATCGCGGACGCGAACGACACCGACGCCGTGACCGGCGCCGGCCTCGACCTGCTGGACGACACGGCGCTGCGCGACCTCGCCGCGCGCCGGCACGTGTTCGCGCGCACGTCGCCCGAGCACAAGCTCAAGCTCGTGCGCGCCCTCAAGGCAGGCGGCGCGATCGTCGCGATGACCGGCGACGGCGTCAACGACGCGCCCGCGCTGCGGGCCGCCGACATCGGGATCGCGATGGGCATCACCGGCACCGACGTCTCGAAGGACGCGGCCGACATGGTGCTCGCCGACGACAATTTCGCGTCGATCGTCGCCGCGATCGAGGAAGGGCGCTCGATCTACGCGAACATCCGCAAGTTCCTGCGCTACCTGCTGTCGACGAACCTCGGCGAGGTGCTCGTGCTGTTCCTCGGCGTCGTGCTGGCGGCGGCGCTGGGCATCGGCGCCGACGCCGGCGAGACGCTGCTCCTGCCGCTCACCGCGACGATGGTGCTGTGGATCAACCTCGTCACCGACTCGTTCCCGGCGCTCGCCGTCGGCGTCGACCCCCTCGACCGCACGCTGATGCGCCGACCGCCGCGCGTGGCGAGCGAGGGCGTGATCTCGAAGCGCATGTGGATCGGGATCGGCGTCGCGTCCGTCGTGATGGCGACCGGCACGCTCGCACTGCTCGATGCCGGGCTGCCGGGCGGGCTGATCGAGGGTGACGGCGACACGCGCTACGCGCGCACGCTCGCGTTCAACGCGCTCGTGCTCTTCCAGCTCTTCGACGTGCTGTGCATCCGGTCCGACGAGGCGAGCATCCGCTCGAGCCTGTTCTCCAATGGCTGGCTGTGGGCCTCGATCGCGTTCGCCGTCGTGCTGCAGATCGCGGTGATCTACCTGCCGGCGCTGCAGCGGGCGTTCGGCACGACGGCGCTCGGCGCCGACGACTGGGCGCTCACCGTCGCGGTCGCCTCGACGATCGTGATCGCGCGCGAGCTGCTCAAGGCCGTGTTCCGCCGGGCGGACCGCCGCGCCGGTCTCGAACCGCCACCCGCGCATCCCGCATGACGCTCGGGCCGATCGAGCTGTTCCTGATCGGCGTGGCGCTCGCCGCGGCCGGCGGCGAGCTGTTCGTGCGCGGCACGGTCGGGTTGGCGGAGCGTTCCGGCATCCCGCCCGCGCTGATTGCCGTCACGGTCGCCGCGTTCGCCACGTCGAGCCCCGAGCTCGTCGTCGCGATCGACTCGGCCCGCGCCGGCGTCCCGCAGATCGCGCTGGGCAACGCGCTCGGCGCGAACGTCGTGAACCTGGCACTCGTGTTCGGCCTCGTGCTGCTGATCGCGCCGACGAAGCTCACGCGGGCAAGCCTGCGCCGCGACCTGCCCGCGGCCCTGGCACTGCCGGCGGCGACCGCGTTGTTCTCCGCGACCGGCGTGCTGTCGCGCGTCGCCGCGCTCGGGCTCGCGACGGTGTTCGTCGTCTGGCTCTGGTTCACGGTCCGCGAGATGGCGGCGCACGCGGGCGACGCCCCTCCTCGGCCAAGGCGGGGCGGCAGCCTGTGGCGGTGGGTGCTGGTCGCGCTGGCGGGCGTTGCGATGCTCTGGGCGGCCGGCGACGCGATCGTCGCGGGCGCCTCGATGCTGGCCGAGCGTCACGGCTGGGACCCGTTCGTCGTCGGCGCGACGCTGGTCGCGCTCGGCACGACGACACCGGAGCTCGCCACCATGATCGTCTCGAGGCTGAAGGGCCACGACGAGGTCGGCGCCGGAACGCTGCTGGGCAGCTGCATGTTCAACGGCGGGCTGATCATCCCGGTGGCCGCCCTGATCACGCCGATCCCGACCGATCTTCGCGACGTCGCGATACCGCTCGGCGCCGGCGTCGTCTCGATCCTCGTGCTGCTGTCGGTGCGCGGACCGGTGGCGGGACGGACGCACGGCGCGCTGCTCGTCGGCTGCTACCTCGTCTACCTCGCGCTGCTCGCGGCGGGTCGGTAGGCGCGGCGGATCGGACCCCCGGTGTCAGGCACGTGCCTGACACCAGGGGGCGCTATTCGTTCGCGATGCCGTGCGGCACGTGGCCGGACGGCACGTGCCGCGACGCCGAGTCGACGTGGCGCGTCTGGTCGTCGAAGTAGAAGTCGGGCTCGAACTCGCGCAGGAACGCGCCCTTGTCGAGGCCGCCCAGGAACATCGCCTCGTCGACCGAGATGTTCCAGTCCATCAGCGTCCGGATCGCGCGCTCGTGCGCCGGCGCGCTGCGCGCGGTGACCAGCGCGGTGCGCAGCCGCATCGTGACGGCGTCGCTCGCGTCGGCGGCCTGCAGCCGGTGCAGCGCCTCGAGCAGCGGCTTGAACGGCCCCGGCGGCAGCGGCCTCGCCGCGTGGTCGGATTCGTGCGACTGGAACGCGGCGAGGCCCTGCGACTGGTAGACGCGCTCGGCCTCGTCGGCGAACAGCACCGCGTCGCCGTCGAACGCGATCCGCACCTCGTCGGGATGCGAGTCGAGGGCCGCCGAGCGCGTGTAGACGCGCGCCGCCGGGAATCCCGCCTCGAGCGCCGCCTTCACGTCGTCGACGTTCGCCGACAGGAACAGGTTGGCGTTGAGCGGCCGCAGGTAGCCGAACGGCGATCGGCCCCGCGTGAACACGCCTCGCTCGATCGCGAGCCCGGCGCCGCGCACCGACCGGAACACGCGCAGGCCCGACACCGGGTCGTTGCGCGACAGGATCACGACCTCGATGCGCCTCACGCCGTCCGCGTTGAACCCGAGCAGCTTGCGGACCAGCGGATACGCGACGCCCGGCTTCGCCAGCTGCGCCAGCCGGTCGAGCTGCAGCTTCATGTACGCGTGGTCGTCCGTCGTCTCGAAGACGCGGTTCTCCTCCTCGAAGTCGAACAGCGCGCGCGAGCTGATCGCGACGACGAGCTGGGCGGCGAGGCTCGCGGACATGCGGCAAGTATAGGTCAGGCGCTGCGGGCGGCGGCCGTGCGCCGCCGCCGGGAGAAACGGCCCGCTACATCGCTCCGCCGCCTCACTCCCCGCCTTGCGGCGGAACACAGGCCGTATTGTCGTCCTCGGGAACGTATCCCTGCGCGATCATCTGCGTCCGGATCGCCGTGCTCGTCGTGTACCGGTGGTTGGGCGCGCCGGTGAGGCCGTTGTTGTAGAGCCGGTAGAGCGGGATCGTGCCGCCCGGACAGGCTCCGGCCTCGGGCAAGCGCAGCTGGAACGCGATCTTCTCGTAGATCCAGTCCGGATTCTGCTTGACCAGATCGCACTCGAACGCCAGCGGCGTGTAGAAGTGCGAGCTCTTCGGCGCGAATGCCGTCGTGAAGAAGCGACAGACATCGGCGTGCCCCGAACCGAGGTCGAACACGTTGAACGTCTGCCCGGTGCGCGCCCAACCGACGAATACGCCGGTGTCCAGCGCCTCGATCTCGTCCTCCTGGATCGTCACGAAATAGTGACCGAAGAACGCGTGGTAGAACTCGACTGCCTGCCTGGCCCTGACGAGCGGCGGCGAAATGAACGCGCCGAGCGAAACCGGGTCGCTCGGCACGGCGCGCGTGAATACGACCAGGTTGGTCGCGGTGTCGATCACGTCCACGCTGTCGGAGAACTGGTTCGCGACGAAGAGGTACTTGTCGTCCGGCGTCAGGGCGACGCCTTGCGGATGCGATCCGACCGGGATCGACCCGATCGACTGACGCGTCACGGTGTCGACGACCGAGACGCGGTTCTGGTTGTCCGACACGTAGAGGCGCGCACCGTCGGACTTGACCGCGATCCCAAACGGCCCCAGACCCACCTCGATGGTGTCGATCACCGTTCTCGCTGCGACGTCGATCACCGAAACCGAGTTGCTGGCGAAATTCGCAACGTACGCCAGCAACCCGTCCGGAGAAGTCGCGATCCCATAGGGCTGCGTTCCGACGGGCACCGTTCCCAGCAGCGTATTGGTTGCGGTGCTGATGAACGATGCGCTGTTGCCCGTCGTATTGGCCGTGATGACCGTCGCGCCGTTCGGCGTGATCGCGAGCCCGAAGGGACCGTTGCCCACCGGAACGGCCGAAATCACCGTGCCGGCCACGCGATCGATCACGGCGACGGCGTTCGTCCCGGAATTGGCGACGTACAACCTCGAATGGTCGGGAGAAACGGCAATACCGCGCGGGACCGTACCGGGCGCCCCGGTCGCCACGGTGCGCTCGACCTCCCGGGTCGCCACATCGATGTAGGAGACGTTTCCCGACGAGGCGTTGGTGACGTAGGCCTTTTGCCCGTCCCCGCTGAATGCAACGCCTTCGGGGCCGTTGCCGACGTCGATCAGGGAAACCAGCGCGCGGGAAACGGTATCGATGACCGCGACCTGGGCATTCTCCAAGGCGGTGATGAAGGCAAGCGGCTCTCCGGACTGTCCGGGGGCGCGTGTCGGAGCGGCGCCTTGGCAGGTCGCGTTGTCGCAGCGCGCAACGAAGACGTCGTGATTCCCGGAATCGTAATATGACGCGATCGGGCGGCCGGAGGGATCAACGGCAATGCTGCAGTAGGATCCTGTCTCGGGCTTCGAATCGATCACCGTAAGCGTGGAACTGCTTGCACAGGTCGCCGAGCCGCATTTCGCGACCGTTATCCCAAGCGGGACGCCGGGAGTGGAGCTCTGGAACGCAATCAGCGGCAATCCGTCCGACGCAAGCGCAACGGCGACGTCGCTTTCATACGCCTGGCCGACGACGTTGATCGAGGCCCCTGAAAGGCACTGCGCATCGCGGCACTTGGCCACACGAACGTACCTGTAGGAGTCGAAGGTCCCACCGGCAGCCACATAGGCGACGACCGGGTATCCATCCGCCGCGATGGCCAACGCCGGTTTCGAATAGAAGCGCCCGAAATCGTCGAGCATCTGGAACGGGACAATACCCGTGCAGTCTGCATTGGCGCACTTGGCCAGGCGCAGGCCGACGCCATCGATGACACTGGCAATGACGGGGTACCCGTCCGCCCCCATCGCTACATCCAGCGGTCCGGTTTGCGCTTGCGCGATCGACGTCTGCTGGGACGTCGAGCACGATGCGTCCAGGCATCGGGTAACCCGAATTCCGCCGTCCTCATTCGATACGATTATCGGCAGACCGTCGGGCCGGATCGCGAGCGCGGGCGAATCGCCCGCGCCGAGCGACACACTGCCGTTCCCACTGCTGCAAGCCGCGTTACCGCACCGAAGGAGCCGGACCGCTCCCGAGAGCACGTAGGTGAGGACCGGCCGGCCGTCGGGCGGCACCGCGATGCCCCCGTTCGACGCCATCCCGCTCGGGACGACCGTCGACGTCTGGTTGCCCGTCGAACAGTCCGAAGATCCGCACTTCGTCACCTTCAGCGAGCCGTTGTCGGTTCGCAGATACGAGACGACGGGGAATCCGTCCCCGCCGATCGCGATGGCGTTCTGCTGTCCTACGTCTCCGATCTGATCGATCGGAAGCGTCGTCGGCGCCGCCGCAATGCTAAGCGGCAAAAGGAGGCCGACGGCAAGAACGAAGCCGGCGGCCCAGGTCGACGTTCCATGGCGCATTCCCCACCTCCAGCCAATGAAGGACGATCGTGAAAGCCATTGCCTGCATCGTTCATGCCACCGTCCGGTTCGGCACGAATTTGTCGACACAGGGCCATCCACGTCGGACCGGTATGCCGCTTTCGTGGCTCTCGTGAGCCACATGTCGACATTGCGCGACGGCCGGTAGCAGTTCGCAGACGGGATGCAGCATGGCCACTCCCGCTCGCCGGGTAGCACCGGGGCCCCTGCCGCTCCCGATGGTCGGGCGGTATTGCCGATCAGGCGACCTGTCGGACTCGGCCCCAGACGCACCGCACCATCCCGGCGCCGGCCCGGCCCCGAGAGCGACAGGGGCACTCGCTCAGCGCGACCCCAGCGCGTCCAGGTTGCCGCGCGCCTTCCTGTGCTGCGGATCGATCGCGAGCGCCCGCTCGTAGGCGGCGCGCGCCTGCTCCCGGTCGCCTGCGACCTGCCACGCGTGACCGAGGTTGTTCCACGCGCGGGCGTTGCCCGGCGACGCGCGCACCGTCGCCTCCCAGAGCCGGACCTCGCTCGCGTAGTCGGTGACGCGCACGAACGTCGCGGCGCCGAGCACGACCGCGAGTGCCGCGAGGGCGACGTTGGCGACCCTGCGCGCCGACCACGACGCGAGCAGCACGCCCGCGACCAGCGCGGGGCCGACGATCGCCAGGTAGAGCTGGCGGTCGTTCGCGAGCTCGTATCGCGCGAGCGGTCCGTGGGTCGGCGCGAGCGCGAGGAAAAACCAGAGGACGCCGAAGCCGAGCCAGGGCCGCTTGCGAAGCTGCACGACGCCGAACGCCAGCAACGCCGCGAGCGTCGCGACTTTCGCGAGCCACGCGCCGTCGATCGACTCGCGCGCGACGAGGTCCGGATCGAAGTTGAGGCGCAGCGTCAGCAGCGGATGCGTGACGAGGTAGACGACCGAGTCGACCTGCGCGACAAGATTGTCGAGCGGCGGACGGATCGAGAGGCTCGTCGCCAGCAACTGCCGGTAAGGCGCGATCGCGAGCACGAGCGACGCGAGCACGAGCGCCAGCCCCCAGAACGGCAGCGTGCGCCTCAGCGCCTCGCGCATGCGCTCGCCGCGTGCGACCTCGACGAGCACGAGCGCGAACGGCAGCGTCCACGCGGACTCGCGCGCGCCCATCGCCGCGACGAACAGAAGCATCGTCGCGGCGCGCCAGGCCGCGGGCGATCCGTCGCGCGCGCGCTCCCACGCCAGCAACGCCGCGAGCGTGAACATCGTCGAAAGCGCCGTCGACCGGCCGGCGATGTAGGCCACGGCCTCGGTCTGGGCGGGATGCAGCGCGAACACCAGCGCGGTCGCGAGCGCGGCGAATCCGGGTCGCGGCAGCGCGGGCGCGAACGCCGCGAGCCAGCGCCGCGCGAGCGCGAGCACGAGGAGCGACGACGCGGCGTGGATCGCGACGCCCGCGATCGCGAACCCGGCGGGCTCGGGCGAGACGATCCAGTTCGCGACGTAGCTCGCCTTCGTGAGCGGACGCATGCCCGGCATCGCGGCCCACCAGCCCGCCCACGAATGGACGTCGTTGTCGACGACGACGACGCGGAAGTCGTCGTACTGGAAGGCCGTGCCGGGGGCGGCCGCGTAGGCGGCGAGGGTCGCGAGCAGGACCCCCCAGGCCATTCCGGTGAAGCCCACCTCCCCCCGGGGCGGCACCGCGGGCGCGCTCACGGCCGCGTCGGGAAAGCGGCCGCCGGCGGCGCCGCGCGCGCCCGTGCGTCCTCGAACGCCGACTCGATCATCGCGACCGCGTCCCACCAGCGGTCCGGCGCGCCGAGCATCACGACCAGCACGCGCGTGCCTGCGCGCTCGGCCATCGCGACGAGGCAGCGTCCCGCGGCGCGCGTCCATCCGGTCTTGACGCCTCGCGCACCATCGACGCGGCCGATCAGGACGTTCGTGTTGTCGAACCGGAACAGCCTGCCGTCGGAGGTCTTCGCCGTGCCGGATTCGCGCGCGACGATCGCGGCGATGCGCGGCTTGTCGAGCGCCGCGTCGGCGAGCCGCGCGAGATCGCGCGCCGACGCGTAGTGGTCCGGCGCGTCGAACCCGCAGGCATTCGCGAAATGCGTGTCGGCGAGGCCCAGCGCCGCCGCGCGCTCGTTCATCCGCGCGACGAACGCGGCCTCGCTGCCCGCGACGCGCTCGGCGAGCGCGAGGCAGGCGTCGTTGGCCGACCTCAGCAGCGCCGCGGCGAGCAGATGCTCGACCGGGAGACGCATGCCCGCGCGCAGGCCCAGGCGCACGCCGTCGGCTGTGGCCGCCCGCTTGCTGACGACGACCTCCGACGGGGGCGCGAGCGCCTCGACGGCGAGGACTGCCATCATCATCTTCGTGAGGCTCGCGGGCTTCAGCCGCGCCGCATCGTTCGCCGCCCAGCGCACCTCGCCGTCGATGCGGACGAGGTAGGCGGAGGCGACGCCCGGCCACGGGTCGGTCGCCGCCGCGTCGGCGCGTGCCGGCGCACCGGCGACCGCGAGCGCCGCCGCGACGAGCAGCGCGCCGCGGATCATCGGGAACCCGTCAGAAGGGCAGCAGCTTGCGGACCGCGTCGACGCCCTGCTTCATCGGGTCGGGCTTCGGCGGTTCCTGCGCGGCCTGCTGCTGCGCGGAACCCGTCGCACCCGTCGGCATGCCTCCGGCCGGGACGCTGCCTTTGATCAGGTACGAGTAGCGGTTGCACAGCGGGATCAGGCTGCGGTCGACGAGGTAATAGTCGCGACCCTGGCAGTGGACGGGACCGAGCCGCTTCACGTTCTCGTCGCAGTTGCCGCTGCCGAGAAACGCGTAGTCCTTCGATCCGACTGCCTTGTCGCAAGCGGTCTGCGCGGTCAGCTGGTAGTTGACGTTGCTCGCCTGGAACGCGTCCTGGAGCATCTGGGTGCCGTACTTCTTCTGCGCCTCGCGAAAGCCCGCAGGCTCGCGCATGGTGGTCGACAACTGCTGAACCTTGTCGCGGAACTGCTTCTGCTGGCCGCCGCAATACGCATCCTTGCCGAAGAACATCGGCGCATAGAGCTTGTCGAGACCGTCCGCGCAAGACTTGGCGACGGCTGCGTCGCTGTCGGATTTCGCCTTCGCGACGACCTGCTCGGTCTGGTCGGTGCACGCGCCGACCTTCCTGCCCGAGAACGTCTGCGTCATCTCCATGTCCTCGCCCTTGCGCTTCCCCTTCATGCGCATCTTCCCGTCGTAGGACGTGGGAGTCGACGTGATCTCGCCGTGGATGATCATCGGATCCTTGCCGGCGCAATCCATCGTGTAGATCACCTTGTTGCCGACGGTCTTCATGTCGGTGACCCGGCAGTCGTCCTGCTTCGGGATCGTGTCCTCGGCCTTGCGGTCTTTCTTGAGGCACACCTGGCTCGTCTGCGCCGGCATGGCCATCGGCATGCCGGGCATCTCCATCTTCATCGTGGTGTCCCAGAGCTCGTCGGGGCCGCCGATCTTGAACGTGCGTTGCTGCGCCTGAGCCGGCGCAACGGCGGCGAGCGCGAAGAGCAGCGTCGAGACGACGGCGACGGAAAGGGCGGGGGCGGGGGCGCGGCGTACCGCGGGCGCGTGGATCGGCATCAGGGTGTCCTTCAAGTGTGTCTCGGGCGGGATGCTACCGCAGCGCGGCCGGGCGCGCACCCGCAGGGCCGCCACCGAATGCGTCCGATTCGCAGTCCGCGTCGCTCGCCCGCCGGGCCGGAACGGCTACCCGCCCTGCGCTGCAAAACGGAGGATCGCCGGGATCTGCTCCTCGAAGCCCTGGAAGGCGTGGTCGCCGCCGCCCTGCACGAACTGCCAGGCGCCCCCGAAGTACGCGACGGCCTCGCGGTAGTCGAGCACCTCGTCGCCGGACTGGACGAGCAGGAAATAGCGCTCGGGGCGCGTGATGCGCGGGACGGCGAGCGCGCGCAGCTCGTCGAAGTGGGCGTCGGTCACCTCGAAGGCTTCGCCGCTGTACATGTTCGTCTGCGTGCCCTTGTACGGCGCGAGGTCGTCGTACGGGCGGATCGCGGGATTGATCATGACCGCGCGCGCGCCGAAGCGCTCGGCGAGGTGGGTCGCGTAGTAGCCGCCGAGCGAGCTGCCGACGAAGGCGAGCGTCGCGTCCGGCCTGCGCTCGCGCGCGACGATGTCGACGACCTTGCGGATCGCGGCGGCGGGCCGGTCGCCGAGGTCGGGGACGAACAACGCGGGCCGCTCGTGCGCGGGAAGCGCGGCGACCGCACGCAGCATCGCCTGCGCCTTGACCGACAGCGGCGGGGCGGAAGGCCGACCCAAGGTAGCTGTCAGCGGGCCATCGGGGCCAAGCTGGGTCGGGCTTCAGTCGGCCTGGACCCGCAAACGGGCGACCCGCACTGGTCGTTGGGAAGGCCGACCCACAGGCGCGCATCGCCGGCCGTGGGTCCGGCTTCAGCCCGACGCCTTTCGCCCCGTCGGCCTGGGCCACCCCCGCCCCAGGCCGCCCACCACCTGGGTCGGCCCGCCTCGCCCCTGGCCGCCCTCCCGCGCCTGCAACGCCCCGAGCAGCTTCCCGTGCACGCCGCCGAACCCGCCGTTGCTCATCACGAGCACGTGGTCGCCGGGGCGCGCCTCGCGGACCACCGCTGCGACGAGGTCGTCGAGGTCCTCGTGCACGCTCGCGCGCGGCCCGAGCGGCGCGAGCGCGCCGGCCGCGTCCCAGCCCAGGTTCGCCGCGTAGCAGTAGCTGCGCTCGGCGCCCTCGAGGCTCGCCGCGAGCCGGTCCTTCATCGCGCCGAGCTTCATCGTGTTCGAGCGCGGCTCCAGCACCGCGAGGATGCGCGCGGAGCCCACGGCGCGCCTCAGCCCGTCGATCGTCGTCGCGATCGCCGTCGGGTGGTGCGCGAAGTCGTCGTAGACGGTGATGCCGGCGGCGCGCCCCGCACCTGCATGCGCCGCGCGACGCCGCGGAACTCGGCGAGCGCCGCGAGCGAGTGCGCCGCCGGCACGCCCGCGTGCCGGGCGGCGGCGATCGCCGCGAGCGCGTTCAGCCGGTTGTGGACACCGAGCTGCGGCGAGTCGGCCGGCCAGCGCAACGTGCCCTGAGGTGCGCCGCCGAGCTCTATCGCGCCGTTGACGCCGATCGTCCAGCCCGGTCCGGTGCCCGCGACCTCGGCGAGCCCGAAGCGCTCGACCTCCGACCAGCAGCCGCGCGCGAGCACGCGCGCGAGCGCCGCGTCGGCGCCGTTCACGACCAGCCGGCCGAGCCGCGGCACCGTGCGGACGAGATGGTGGAACTGCGTCTCGATCGCCGCGAGGTCGGGGAAGATGTCCGCGTGGTCGTACTCGAGGTTGTTGAGGATCGCGGTCGTCGGCCGGTAGTGGACGAACTTGGAGCGCTTGTCGAAGAACGCGGTGTCGTACTCGTCCGCCTCGACGACGAAGAACGCGCTGTCGGACTGGCGCGCCGACACGCCGAAGTTCGCCGGCACGCCGCCGATCAGGAAGCCCGGTTCGAGTCCCGCGTGCTCGAGGATCCAAGCGAGCATCGACGCGGTCGTCGTCTTGCCGTGCGTGCCTGCGACCGCGAGCACGAACCGGCCCGCGAGCACGTGGTCGCGCAGCCACTCGGGCCCCGACACGTAGCGCAGGCGACGGTCGAGGATCGCCTCGATCAGCGGATTGCCGCGCGAGACGACGTTGCCGATCACGAACACGTCGGCATCGCGCGCCACGCCGTCGAGCTGAGCGGCGTCGTAGCCGTCGGTCAGCTCGATGCCGAGCGCCTCGAGCTGCGTCGACATCGGCGGGTAGACGTTCGCGTCGCAGCCGCTCACGCGATGGCCGGCCGCGCGCGCGATCGCGGCGATGCCGCCCATGAACGTGCCGCAGATCCCGAGGATGTGGATGCGCATGGTCGTGCGTCAGGCGCGGGCGGCGGCGGGAGGCGCCGCGTGGCGCCTCCAGCCGGCGAGGAACCAGGCGAAGGCGACGGCGACCATCACGAGCACGATGACGAACGCGCCGCGAAGCCCGTCGGCCGTCGACAGGGCCATCGCGGCGCGCAACGCGTCGGCGAGCACGCCGATGCCCCACTGCGCGGCGAAGCTGCCCGCGAACATCGTGAGATTGACGGCGGTGTTCGAGCGGCCCGCGAGCGCCGACGGGAAGCCCTCGTTCAGTACCGTGAACGCGAGAATGTTGGCCGCGGCGCCGAAGCCGTAGACGCACCACCAGAGCGGCGCGGCGGGGACGCGCAGCACGATCGCGGCCAGCGCGGCCAGGTTGAGTGCCCAGCCGGCGAGGTACATGTGGCGCGGGCCGAACCCGCGCGCCGAGAGGCGCGTCGCGAACAGCCCCAGCCCGAGGTAGCCGGCGAGCGTCAGCACGCCCATCGCCAGCAGCACGCCCGCCGCTTCGGCACGCGTGCGCCCCTCGACCTCCATCATCCACGGCACCGACCAGAGCCCCTGGATCGCCATGAACGAGCCCATGCCGACCGCGCCGACCGGCACGATCCACCAGAAGCGCGGCTCCGAGAACACGCGCCGCACGCCCTCCCACTGGCTCGCGAACGACGGCGGGTTCGCGACGCGCGGCAGGTCCGGCACGCGCCACGCGATCGCCGCCGCCACCGCGAGCGTGACGACGCCGAACACCACGAACAGCGTCCGCCAGCCCATGAAGCGCAGCGCGAACTCGACCGGGAGCGTCGCGGCGAGCGCCCCCACGCCGCCCGCCACCATGATCCAGCCGGAGAGCGATGCCTGCCGCTGCGGCGAATACCAGACGGCGATGCCCTTCAGGGGCGCCATCAGGCACACCGAGACGCCGAGCCCGATCAGCGCGCGCGCGATCGTGAGGCCGGTCAGACCGTCGGCGGCAGCGAACGCGAACGCGCCGGTCGCGGCGATCACCAGCAGTACCGGCTCCACCCGCCGCGGTCCGTAGCGGTCGAGCAGCATGCCGGCCGGAATCTGCATGATCGCGAACGTCATGAAGTACGTGCTGGTCAGCAGGCCGAGGGCGCCCGGCTGCAGCGCGAGCTCGCGCGTGAGCTCGGGCGAGATCATCGCGTTGACCGTGCGGAACACGTACGACATCAGGTACCCGGCCGCGAACGCCGCGTAGATGCGCGAGAACGGCACGACCATCGTCAAGCCCCGCGCGCAGCGCGTCGCGAAGCCATCCGCACAGGATCAGGCGGCGGCATCAGGTGCGGAAGATGAAATAGACCGCACCCATGAGGCACAGGCCCGCCCACAGGTAGTCGAGCTTGATCGGCTCGCCCATGTAGAGCACCGCGAAGGGGACGAACACCGAGAGCGTGATCACCTCCTGCATGATCTTGAGCTGCGCGAGCGAGAGCACGGTGAACCCGACGCGGTTCGCCGGCACCTGCAGCAGGTACTCGAACAGCGCGATGCCCCAGGACAGCACGGCCGCGATCCACCACGGCCTGTCGTTCAGGTGCTTGAGGTGCCCGTACCACGCGAACGTCATGAAGAGGTTCGAGGCGGTGAGCAGGACGGCGGCGACGAGGGCCGGATGCTGCGCGGCGAAAGCGGGCATGGGGTCGGGACCGCGGGTGGGGGACGGCCGCCATTGTCGCCTAAAGCTCCGCGCCGGACGCGAGCGGCAGCCGCACCGTGACGACGACGCCCCTGCCGTCGGCGCGGTTGGCGGCGGTCGCCTCGCCGCCGTGCCGCGTCGCGACGATGCGGACGATCGCGAGCCCCAGCCCCAGGTGCGGCGTGCGGCCGTCCTGCGGCCTGACCGACATCATCGGCTCGAACAGCCGCTCGCCCGCCCCCTCGGGAAGCGGCGGCCCCTCGTTGGTGACGGCGAGCCGTGCCCGGTCGCCCTCGCGCGCGAGCGAGATGCCGACGGCGCCGCCGGTCGCGAAGTCGACGGCGTTCTCGACGAGCTTGTCGAGCATCTGCGCGACGATCTCGGGCGCGCCGCGCACCGGCAGCGGCTCGGCCGGCGGCGAGTACGCGAACGGGCGCTGCGGGTACGCGCCCCGGTAGCCCTCGACGCAGCCCGCGACGACCTCGGCAAGGTCGAAGCTCACGCGATCGGCATCGCCCAGCGCCTCCTCGAGGCGCGCGGCCTCGGACATGCGCGCGAGGATCGCGGCGAGGCGGTCGAGGCCGTCCTGCGCGCGATCGATGTAGGTGCGCGACTCCTGCGGCAGCGGCGACGCGCTCAGGTTGTCGAGCGAGCTGCGCACGACGGCCAGCGGCGTCCGCAGCTCGTGCGACAGGCGCGCGGCGAGCTGCTCCTGGTAGGTCGCGTAGCCGGCGAGCCGCGCGAGGACGCCCGAGTAGCTCCGCGCGAGGTCCCCGATCTCGTCGCGCGCGCCGCTGCCGGGGAGCGGGCCGCGCACGCGGCCGTCGCGGTCGATCGCGGCCTCCGCGTCGCGCGCGAGCCGGCGGATGCGCGACGACAGCCACGTCGCGTAGAGCGTGAGCGCGGCCGACCCGACGACGAGGATCGCGACGACGATGTTGAACAGCCGCTCGAACGCGCGGTTGCGCTCGGCGAGCACCGCGTTCGTCGTCTCCTCGACGAGCACGACGCCGCGCACGCGGTCGCCGACCCAGATCGGATGCGCGGCGGCCACGACGACCGCGCGCGCGTCGGGCGTCTTGCGCCGGTCGGTCGCGGGAATGCCGTCGAGCGCGGCGAGGATCTCGCGCCGCGCCGGCACGCTGCCACTGCCTTCGTCGTCGACGAAATCCTCGTTGGGCCGCGGGAGGAAAAGCGCGTAGACCGGGTCGAGCAGCGAGCGCGACGGCTGCGCGTCATCGGCCGCGCGCCTGAGGCTCCCCGCGTGCGCGAGCACGCCGAGGTCGCGATCGACGACGCGGATGCGCGCGGTCGTGCGCGTGAGCCCCTGCAGGATCTGCTCGAGCTCGGGCGCCGCGGCGGCCGCTCCCGCCGACAGCACGGGGCGCGCCGCGGCGGCGTCGACGAGATCCTGCGGCGCGCCGCCCTTCGGCGCGACGAGGCGCACCGGCGCGTCGAACAGCCGCGGCCGGTCGTGGAGCGCGATCGCGACCGCCTGTGCCGTGCCCGAGAGCGTCCGGTCCTGCGCGTCGCGCAGGAGCCGCTCGAGCTCGCGCGCGTACTCGACGCCGAGCCAGGGCAGCGCGAGGAACACGGTCAGCACCAGCAGCAGCTGGGCGCGGATGCCGAGGCGGGTCATCGGGGTCGGAGCCGTTCTTTGGGGTCAGAGCCGTAACATGCCCGTTCTTTGGGGTCAGAGCGAGCTATTCGCCCATGCGCCGGCGCGACCTCGGGGCGAGGTGCGTTGCCGCGTACCGGGCGAATTCCCCGTTACGAGCTCTGACCCCAAAGACCCAAGCCGCCCCAAAACCCACCGATACCCCATCCCGTAGACGGTCGCGATACAGTCGAACGCGGGGTCGACGGCCTGGAACTTGCGGCGGATGCGCTTGACGTGCGAGGTGATCGTGCCGTCGTCGACCACCGTGTTCGCCTCGCGCATCAGCGCGTCGCGGTCCTTCACGTGCCCGGGATGGCGCGCGAGCGCGTGGACCATCCAGAACTCGGTCAGCGTGAGGTCCACCGGACGGTCGCGCCAGCGCGCGGTCATGCGCTTCACGTCGAGCGCCAGCGGACCGCGCACGACGACGTCCTCGGCGGAGGCGGGCGACGACGACAGGTCGGCGCGCCGGAACAGCGCCGCGATGCGCGCGGCGAGGTGCGGCAGGCTCGCGTCCTTCGTCAGGTAATCGTCGGCACCCACACGCAGTCCCGACACGATGTCGACGTCCGAATCGCGCGCCGACAGGATCAGGATCGGAACCGTCGGCGACAGCGCGCGCAGCTCGCGGCACAGCGTGAATCCCGCGTCGGGATCGTCGCCGAGCCCCAGGTCGACGACCGCGAGGTCGGGCAGGCGCGTTCGGAACGACGCGAGCGCGGCGTCGCGCGTCGCGTGCGTCGCGACCTCGTAGCCCTGCCGGCGCAACGCGTCCGCGTAGTTCTCGCGGATCGCGGGTTCGTCCTCGACGATGGCGATGCGGCGGCTCATGAGGCGACGACTATACCGCAGCGCGTATGCGGCACCCGCGCGCCGCGGCGCGCTTCGGCACCGCGCGGGAGCCTGGCGCCAGGCCGCACGCGCCGAAAGCGGCGCGGCGCGAGCCTGGCACCGGAGATCCCGCGCGTCCCGCGCCGCGGGAAGCGCGGCGAGTGTCATGGGTTTTCCAGAATTGCTCGCCGGATCGCCCGATTCCCCACGGCGCCGTTCCCGCTTCCGCAGGCCCAATGGCCATCGTGCGGTCGCCGGCCCGGCGGGGCGCCGCAAGCGGGAGAGATCACCGCCGCCATCAACGAAGAAGAAGGAGGCTCGGGGATCCGCGAACGCACCGGCGCTTTCCCTCCCCGGAAGCGCCAGCGGCACGCGGATCCCCCGAGCGACCCGATGACGACGTCCACCCACTCCCCCGCTCCGTTCCTGCCCCCGAAGGGTTGGCGCGGCCTCGCAAGGCTCGCGTTCGAAGGCCTCGCCGCAGGCGTGTTCGTGAGCCTCGTGCTCGCGCTCGCCGTGTTCATCGTCGCCGCGCAAGCCGAGGCGGCGCCGCTGGCCGCGAGGTCCGCGGGCATCGCCACCCCCGATGCGCACGGCGGCGCGCTCAGGCTCTCGGCCGCCGGCGACGCGCCCGCGGTCGCCGCGCCGCTCGTCGCGACCGACGTGAGGATCGACGTCGCGGGCATCGTCGCACGCACGACGGTGACGCAGCGCTTCGTCAACCCGACGCCGGTCTGGCGCGAGGGCGTCTACCTGTTCCCGCTGCCGGACAAGGCGGCGGTCGACCACATGCGCGTCGAGACGAACGGGCGCGTGATCGAAGGACAGGTTCGCGAGCGCGCGGCCGCCAGGCACGCCTACGAACAGGCGAAGTCGGAAGGCAAACAGGCGGGCCTGGTCGAGCAGGAGCGGCCGAACCTGTTCACGACCGGCGTCGCGCAGCTCCCGCCCAACGGCGAGGTCGTCGTCACGATCGAACTCCAGGAGACGCTGCGCTACGACGGCGGCGCGTTCCGGCTGCGCTTCCCGCTCGCGGTCACGCCGCGCTATGTCCCGGGGGCGCCGGTCGCCTCGTCCGGAGACGGCCGGCAGCATCGACACGTTCCCGGCCGACGCCGTGCCCGACGCCGGCCGCATCGGCGCGCCGTTCGCGGTTCCGGGCGACGGGCAGGTCGCGCCGGTGACGCTCGCCGTCACGATCGACGCCGGCTTTCCGCTCGCCGCCGTCGAGAGCACGTCGCACGCGATCGACGTCGCAAGGCTGGCCGACGGCCGCACGCTCGTCGAGCTCGCCGACGCCGTCGTGCCGGCCGATCGCGACCTCGAGCTCGCCTGGACGCCCGCGGTCGGCGCCGAGCCCGGCGCCGTGGTCTACACCGAGCAATCGAACGGCCGCACGCACGCGCTCGTGATGGTGCTGCCGCCGTCCGCCGAGGCGACGGGCCCGGTGCTGCCGCGCGAGGCGACGTTCATCGTCGACACGTCGGGATCGATGAGCGGCGTGTCGATCGTCCAGGCGAAGGAGGCGACGGCGTTCGCGATCTCGCGCCTGAAGCCGGGCGACCGCTTCAACGTGATCGAATTCAACTCGCACGCGCGCTCGCTGTTCCCCGCGCCGATGCCGGCCGATCCGGCGACGATCGCCGCGGCGCAGCGGTTCGTCGCGGGCCTGCGCGCCAACGGCGGCACCGAGATGAAGCCCGCGCTGACCGCCGCGCTCGCCCCCGAATCGTTGCCCGGCTATGCGCGCCAGGTGTTCTTCCTCACCGACGGCGCGGTCGGCAACGAGCACGAGCTCCTGAAGCTCATCCGCGCGAACCTCGGCGACCGGCGCCTCTACACGATCGCGATCGGCCCCGCGCCGAACGCGTGGTTCATCCGCAAGGCGGCGCAGTTCGGCCGCGGCACCTCGACGTTCATCGGCGACGTGCGCGACGTGCGCGAGCGGATGACCGCGCTGTTCGAAAAGCTGGAGCGGCCCGCCCTCACCGATCTCTCGATCACCTGGCCGGTCGGCGCGGAGGTGTATCCGCAGCAACTGCCGGACCTGTATTCGGGTGAGCCGATCGTCGTCACCGCGTCGTTCGCCGGCGCACCCACGACGCTGTCGATCGTCGGGCGCCGCGGCAAATCGGCCTGGGGCACGCTGCTCCCGACGGGAGCGGGCCCCGCCGCGCACGGCATCGGCGTCCTCTGGGCGCGCGAGAGGATCTCGGCGCTGTCGGACGCGATCGTCGAGGGCGCGCCCGAGGACGAAGTGCGTCCGCTGATCGTCGCGACCGCGCTCGAGCACCACCTCGTCAGCAGGTACACGAGCCTCGTCGCGGTCGACGTGACGCCGATGGCGCCGGCCGGCGCCGATCCGCTGCGCACGGCGATTCCCGGATTGCTTCCCGCGGGGCTCGATCCGGCCGGCTTCGTCGGCGGACTGCCGCCGACCGCGACTCCCGCGCAGTTGCTGCTGATCGTCGGCGTCGCGCTCGCAGCGCTCGCCTGGATCGTGCGGCCGCGGCGGAGGCGGGGAACGGGGTGCGTTCCCAGCGTCGAGCTCAGCTCGTCGTCCTTGGCGAATGGGCGGAGGTCGAATGCGGGGTCTGATCCTTTCGTCGCGCGCCTGCGGGATCCGCTCGACCGGCTCTTCGTGCGCGCGGACCTCGCGCGGAGCGTTTGCTAGGGGCGTGGGGGGAAATGAAGTCGGACTCCATGATCGAAACGAGTACGTTGGCAGTCGTGGACGGGCGGCGCTCGGGCAGACCCCATTTTCGAGGCGAGGACGATGGCAGTCGTGAACCGGCAGCGTTCGAAAATGGGATCTGACCCCACAGCCCCCGATCGGGGAGGACCTTTCGGCCGGAGACCCGGCGTCGGACACCAGCGTCGGCTCTCGCCGGCCAGCGTGTCGGACGCCCTTCCAGCCGAGTCTTCCCCGATCGGGGGCGAGTCGCGAGCGCGCATCGCGCTTTCCTGGCTGCTGGCCGCCGCCGCGGTCGCCACCATCGTCGCCGCGGTCGCCATCCTCGCGAAGGCGCACGTGGGCCAGGCGATGCTCGAGGTGGCCTGGAGGCGCGCGCAATCGACCGGCGTCGCGCCCGCCCCGTGGCCCTGGGCCGACACGCACCCGGTCGCGAAGCTCTACGCTCCGCGCAGCACGCCGAATTGCTCGTGCTGGCGGGCGCAAGCGGGCGGACGCTCGCGTGGGGACCGGGGCTGCTGGACGGCACCGCGCGTCCGGGCGAACGCGGGAACGCCGTGGTATCGGCGCATCGCGACACGCACTTCCGCTTTCTCGCGCACGCGTCGGTTGGCGATCCGCTCGTCGTCGAGCGGCCCGACGGCGTCCGCGTCACCTACCGGATCGTGACGACACGCATCGCCGACGCGTCACGGCTCGCGATCCCGCGCGATGCCGACGTGCCGACGCTGACGCTCGTGACGTGCTGGCCGTTCGATGCGATCGCGCCGGGCGGTCCGCTGCGCTACGTGGTCGTCGCGCAGGCGGACGGAGGAAGGGCTCAGCGATTGACGATGGCCGCGAGCGAGCGCCGGTAGCGGCGCGCGAGGTCGCTGTCGGAGCCGAGCGCCTCGAAGATCGTCAGCATCGCCTTCTTCGCCGCGTCGCCGTCGCTTCCGCGGTCCGCGTCCACGACGGCGAGCAGCAGCTCGAGCGCGTGCTCGTGCTCGCCATGGGCGGCGAGCGCGCCCGCGTACTCGCGCCGCGCCGGCAGGTCGGGCGGCGTCGCGGCGGCTCGCAGCGCGAGCGCGTCGAGGTTCGACGGTGCCGCCGCCGCGAGCTTCGATCGTGCCCGCAGCGTCGCGAGCCTCCGCTCGTCGCGCACTGGCTTCGTGCGCACGCGCACGGGCGCCTCGAGCGTGTCGAGCACGTGGCCCGCATCGGCGCCGCGGCCGAGCGCGACGAGCGCCTCGGCGCGCGTGAGCAGCGCGTCCTCCCCGTCGGGGTCGAGGACGTGCGCCTCGTCGAGCTTCGCGAGCGCCCCTACGACGTCCTTCGCTGCCAGGCGCGCCTTCGCCTCGGCGACCGCCTTCGCGGCGGGCGACGGGATCACGCGATCGAGGAACGCACGCACGCCCGCTTCGGGCAGCACGCCGGTGAACTCGTCGGCCACGCGACCGTCGACGAACGCCTTGACGTTCGGGATGCCGCGGATGCCGTAGCGCGCCGCGAGCTCCTGCTCGTCGTCGGTGTTGAGCTTCACGAGCGTGAACCGGCCGGCCAGCTCGGCCGCCAGCTTGTCGAGGATCGGCCCGAGCGTGCGGCAGGGGCCGCACCACGGCGCCCAGAAGTCGACCAGCACGGGCCGCTCGCGCGATCCCCGGATCACGACCTCGTCGAAGTTGCGGGAGTCTACGTCGATGGCTGGGGAGGACATGGAAGCAGGAAGGGGTTCGGACAGGACCGACTCTACATCGGGGTGACCGGCGGGGGAATCAAGCGGTCGCGGCGACGCGCTCTCGAGGGCGGCCGGTGCGGCTTGTCCGGCCGTCACCCCGGTTGCGCGGACCGGACGCCGCCCCGGCCCCGCTCCGCCCATCCCCCCCCCCCCCCCCCCCCCCCCCCCCCCCCCCCCCCCCCCCCCGCCCCCCGCCCTCGCCGTCCCGTAAAAACGGCGCCGTCCCGTCCGACACGGGGGAGGGTCCGCCCTGCTACGCCGCGGCGATCGTCAGCGTCAGCCCACGCACCGGCAGCGTCCCGTAGTCGCTCGTCCAGACTTCGCCCTGCGCGACCGGCCACGCGTCGGTCACCGTGCCGGTCGTGACGATCTCGCCGGCGGCAAGCGGCGGGAAGAGCGGTTGCGACGCCAGCACCTCCCGCAGGTGGACGAGCGCGTTGGCCGGACTGCCGAGGACGTTCGCGCCGACGCCGGTCTCCACGACCGAGCCGTTCCTGCGCAGCGTCAGCGAGAACGCCGGCAGCAGCGCGGCGAGCGCGTCGCGCTCGTCCTCGCCGATCGGCCAGCGCGGGCCGACGACGAGCCTCGCGTGCAGGCCGAAGGCGGCGGTGCAATCGGGCGCCCGGAACTTCCATCCGGGGAACACCGAATGCACGATCTCGAAGCCCGCCGCCACCCAGGCAACGGCGTTCAGCACGTCGCGTGAGCCGCCCTCCGCGGGCAGCGGCGAACCGAGCCCGAACACGACCTCGGGCTCGATGCGCGGCTCGTGCAGTCCCGCGACGTCGACGCTCGCCACGCCGTCCGGGGCATGCGCGACCGTGCGGTCCCACACGTGCGACCACATCGGCCGGTAGACGCCGTAGCGCGGCCAGATCGTGCGGTTGGTGAACCCGATCTTGCGGCCGACCGGGCGCCAGCCCTGCGCCACGCGGCGTGCGTGAAGCACCGCGAGCGTCTCGTACGCGCGCTCGACGCCGAAGTGCGGATCGGTGTCGGTGATCGGGGCGAGCTGCGGGCCGCCGTCGGCTGCGGCGAGCAACCGGTCGACGTAGCCTGCAGTCATCGCTTCCTCCCGAGCAGAGCGGCACCGGCGATCCAGAGCAGCGTCGCGGCGACCATCGCGATGACCGCGGCGACCAGCGCCATCGGCGTGCCGGTGAGACCGATCGACCCGGCAACGGCCCAGCCGAGCACCGCGCCGAGGCCGCCGCAGGCGACGATGGAGAGGAGGTAGAGGACGATCGACGGCATGGTCGGGAACCGGAGGGCCTGGACGTTGCCGAAGGCGGACCGCCACAAGTATAAGTCAGCCATGTCCTCCGCCTTCCCGACCGATCGTCCATCGCATCCCGGCCGCGCCGGGCGAACGATCTTCATGCTGGCCGCGGTCGCAGGCGCGCTGTCCTGCGTACCCGTCGTCGCGGCGGCGCAGGCGCAGAAGACGATCCGCGTCGCGTTCCCGGTCGCCGAATCCGGCTTCGACCCGCAGGCGATCGCCGACAACTACTCGGCGACGATCGCGCAGGCGATCTTCGAGCCGCTCTACACGTACGACTATTTCGCGCGGCCCGCGAAGCTCGTGCCCGCGGCCGCCGAGGCGCTGCCCGAGGTGTCGGCCGACCTCACGACCTACACGATCCGGCTGAGGAAGGGATTGCGCTTCGCGGACGACCCCGCGTTCGGCGGCAAGCCGCGCGAGCTGACGGCCGAGGACTTCGTCTACAGCTGGAAGCGGCTGCTCGACCCGAAGGTGCGCGCGTATTCGGTGCACGTGCTCGAGAACCGGCTCGTCGGCGGCGACCAGGCGATCGCGGCCGCGCGCAGGAGCGGCGCGTTCGACTACGACGCGCCGATCGAGGGCCTGAAGGCGCTGGACCGCTACACGATCCGCGTGCGGTTCGACCAGCCCTACTTCGGGTTCCGCCACTGGCTCACGACGGTGACGTTCGCGCCCGTCGCGCGCGAGGTCGTCGACCGGCACAAGGACGCGTCGAGCCGGGTCGCCGAGCATCCGGTCGGCACCGGCCCGTACCGGCTCGCGGACTGGCGTCGCTCGCAGAAGATCGTGCTCGAGGCGAATCCGGCATGGCGCGACGCGCGCTATCCTGCCGCGACCGATCCGGCCGACGCGCCGATCGCGAAAGGGCTCGCGGGACGCAAGCTGCCGCTCGTGGCGCGGGTCGAGATCTCGATCATCGAGGAGGCACAGCCGCGGCTGCTGTCGTTCGAGCGCGGCGAGATCGACTTCGTCGACCTGCCGGGCGACCTCGCGCCCAACGTGCTCGACGGCGACAGGCTCAAGCCCTCGTACGCGGCGCGCGGGATCGAGCTCCACAGGCAGCTCGAGCCCGCACTCAACTTCACCTACTTCAACCTCGACGACCCGATCGTCGGCGGCTACACGCAGGAGAAGATCGCGCTGCGCCGCGCGATGATCATGGGCTACGACCGCGACACCGAGATCCGCGTGCTGCGCAACGGGCAGGCGGTGCCGGGCTCGCAGATCTCGCCGCCGTGGACCGAAGGGCACGACCCGAAGCGCCCGCCGCTGCAGAAATACGATCCGGCCGGCGCGCGCGCCCTCCTCGACCGCTTCGGCTACCGCGACCGCGACGGCGACGGCTACCGCGAGATGCCCGACGGCAGGCCGCTCGTCGTCGAGAAGGCGTCGACGCCCAACGCGACCGACCGCGCGTCCGACGAACTGTGGAAGAAGAGCATGGACGCGATCGGCGTCCGGATGACGTTCGTCAAGCAGAAGTGGCCGGACCTCGTCAAGATGGCCGAGGCAGGCAAGCTGCAGATGTGGGCGCTGGGCTGGATCCACTCGATCCCGGACCCGGACTCGAGCTACGCGCTGCTCTACTCGAAGCAGATCGGCATGATGAACGACGCGCGGTTGCGCCTGCCCGAGTACGACAGGCTCTACGAGGCGTCGCGCAGACTGCCCGACGGCGCCGAGCGCAACGCGATCTACGCGAAGATGACCGACCTGGTGCGCGCGTACGGTGTGTGGGAGGTCGGGCCCTCGCTCATCTCGAGCTGGCTCGTGCAGCCGCGCGTGAAGGGGTTCAAGCGCCATCCGTTCCTGCAGCACCGGTGGCAGTACTACGACGTCGAAGGATAGGCGCGGTGCCGTCGGCCTGAAGGCCGACCCACG
>JADIZG010000017.1 GCA_016704895.1 Betaproteobacteria bacterium | reverse complement strand
GCGTCCATCTCCTTCAGTACCTCGTTGTCCCAGAACCGGGCGACGCGCCATCCCGCGAGCCGGAGCCACTCCGTGCGCCGGCAGTCATACGCAGCGCGCTCGACGTGCTGTCCGCCGTCGAGCTCGACGACGAGCCGCCGCTCGATGCACGCGAAGTCCGCGAACCACGGACCGATCGGATGCTGCCGACGGAATTTGCACCCATGCAGTTGCGCTCCGCGCAGCCGATGCCAAAGACGCTGTTCCGCGTCCGTGGAGGTCCTCCGCAAATTCCTCGCGAATTCAACGCCCCTCACCCCTGCCCTCTCCCCGCGATGCGGGGAGAGGGAGTATCTTCCCTGCCGACTCGACGTGCGCTCGGCCGAACGACCGAGTGCGCCGGTCCCTGTTGCCCCGATCGCTTCCGCGACGTCGCCTCGCCCATCGCCCTGTCCCGCAAGCCCACCTGCCGCTCCCCGCATCGCGGAGAGAACCCCCTCACCCCGGCCCTCTCCGCAAGCGGGAGAGGGGCACTCGCCCTCCTCCCCCGCATCGCCCCTCCTCTCCCCAACCTCTCCTCCTCCCTCCCCCGCATCGCGGGGAGAGGGCCGGGGTGAGGGGAACGCGGGATCAGCGCTGGAACGACCGCAGCAGCCGCTCGGCCTCGCGTTGCGCATCCTTCATCGCGGCCTCCGGCGTCTTGGTGCCGGTGAGCGCCGCCTGCAGGCCGTCGTTCAGCGCCTTCGTGACGCGCTGGTTGTCGTGCGTCGACAGCTCGGCCTTCGCGTACGGCAGCTGGTCGCGCGCGACGGCGGCCGCCGGGAACCCGGCGACGTACTGCTTCATCGCCGGCGTGTCCCACGCGTCGGCGCGGACCGCGACGTAGCCGGTGTCGATGCCCCACTGCGCCGCGCGCGCCGGCGTCGTCGCCCACTTGATGAACTTGAACGCGGCCTCGCGCTGCGCGGGCGTCGACTTCTTGAACAGGTAGAAGTTGCCGCCGCCCGTCGGGCTGCCGCGCTGCTTGCCTGCGGGCAGCATCGCGACGCCGAAGTCGAACTTGGCGTTGTTCCTGACGTTGGTGAGGTTGCCGGTCGTCGTCCACATCATCGCGACCTTCTTCTCGAAGAAGTCCTTCGGCGTCGTGCCCCACTCGACGATCCCCTCGGGGTGCACCTTGTGCTTCCTGACCAGGTCGACCCAGTACTGCAGCCCCTCGATCACCTCGGGACGGTCGTAGTAGGTCTGCGTGCCCGTCGCGTTCATCAGGTTCGTGCCGGCCTGGATCGCGAGCGCCTGGAACAGCCAGTAGGGGAAGCCCGACGACGGGATCTGCATGCCCCACTGCGTCACCTTGCCGGACGCGTCGCGCTTCGTGAGCTTCTGCGCGTACTCGACCTGCTCCTTCCAGGTCTGCGGCGGACGGTTCGGATCGAGCCCGGCCTCGCGGAACAGCTCCTTGTTGTAGTAGAGGACGATCGTCGAGCGCTGGAACGGAATGCCCCAGGTCTTGCCGCCCGTCTGGCTGTTCTCCATGAATGCCGGGTAGAAGCTCTTCAGCCACGCGCGGTCGTCGTCGGTCTTGACCAGGTCGTCGAAAGGCACGACCGCGTCCTCGTCGATCAGCGTGTACATGTCGGTCGACAGCAGGATCGACGTGACCGGCGGCTCGCCGCTCTTCACCGCGGTGAGCGCCTTGGTGATCGAGTCCTGGTAGGTGCCGGTGTAGATCGGCTTGACCTTGATGCCGGGGTTCTCCTTCTCGAAGTCGGCGGCCATGCCGTCGATGATCTTCGTGACCGGCCCGCCGACGGCGACCGGGAAGAAGAACGGAACCTCGACCTGCGCGTACGCGAGCGACGGGACGAGCGCAGCGAGCACGGCGAGTGCCCAGTGCCGGAAACGACGCATCATGGTGATCTTCTCCTCTTGAAAGTCATCGACTGCGTGGACCGTGGCGATCAGGCGAGCATCGTCTCGCCCGGCATGCTCCCGACAGGCGCATGGCGCACGCCGTCGGGACCGAAGTAGTGCTGCGCGCCCGCCGACCACTCGAGCGCGGTCGCGTCGCCGCGCGCGAGCGCGACGCTGCCGGCGATCCGCACGGCGACCGGCGTGCGGCCGACGCGACACGCGACGAGCGAATCGCCGCCCAGGTACTCGACGCTCTCGACGCTCGCCGGGACGCCGCGGCCGTGCGCGAGCCGGATGTGCTCGGGGCGCACGCCCAGCGAGCCGCCCGCGCATGTCGACGGGAGCATCGCCTGCCCGTCGATGCCCTCGATGACGGCGCCCGACGCGCCCGCCACCAGCGGCAGCAGGTTCATCGGCGGCGTGCCGATGAAGCGCGCGACGAACGCGTTGGCGGGCGTCTCGTACAGCTCGACCGGCGCGCCGTTCTGCTCGATCTTCCCGCCGTTGAGCAGGATCACGCGGTCGGCCATCGACATCGCCTCGACCTGGTCGTGCGTGACGTACACCATCGTGATGCCGAGCTTCTGCTGCAGCGCGCGGATCTCCTGGCGCATCTCGGCGCGCAGCTGCGCGTCGAGGTTCGACAGCGGCTCGTCCATCAGGCACACCGGCGCGCGCGCGATGATCGCGCGCCCGAGCGCCACGCGCTGCTGCTGGCCGCCCGAGAGCTGCCCCGGCTTGCGCGCGAGGAGCGCCGACAGGCCGAGCAGCGACGCGGTCTCGGCGAGCCGGCGGTCGCACTCGTCGGGCGCGACCTTGCGCACGCGCAGGCCGAACAGGATGTTCTCGGCGACCGTGAGGTGCGGGAACAGCGCGTACGACTGGAACACCATCGAGATGTTGCGCTGCGAAGGTGGCAGCCGCGTGACATCGCGGCCGGCGATGCGGATCGTCCCCTCGTCGGCGATCTCGAGCCCGGCGATCAGGCGCAGCGTCGTCGACTTGCCGCAGCCGGAGGGCCCGAGGAGCACGTTCAGCGTCCCCTCGTCCAGCGAGAACGAGATGCTGTCGACCGCCCGCACCTGGCCTTCGGCGGTCGTCCAGTGCTTGCTTGCGCCTTCGACGACGATCGCGGCCACGGGTCGGGAACAGGGAAGAGGAGGGGGAGGGTGCTCGCCCGCGCTCGCGGACGGGGCGTGCGGATGCGCGCGCCCGAATGTTACAACGGCCGGGTCGCCGGCTGCGCAAACCGGGGCCAGATTGAAATCCGACCCCGGTGTTCAGCCGAAGAGCGCCTTGAGCCCCGCGCCCGGATCGGGCACGCGCATGAACGCCTCGCCGACGAGGAACGCCTGCACGCCGCGGCTGCGCATCAGCGCCACGTCCTTCGGCAGCGAGATGCCGCTCTCGGTGACGACGCGCCGTCCCGCCGGCACCTTCGGCAGCAGGTCGAGCGTCGCCGACAGCGAGACGTTGAACGTCTTGAGGTTGCGGTTGTTGATGCCGATGAGCGGCGTGGCGAGCGTCAGCGCACGGGCGAGCTCCCCGGCGTCGTGGACCTCGACGAGCACCGCGAGTCCGAACTCGCGCGCGCGCTGCTCGAAGCGCGCGAGCTGCCCGTCGTCGAGCGCGCCGACGATCAGCAGGATCGCGTCGGCGCCGAGCGCGCGCGACTCCGCGACCTGGTACTCGTCGACGATGAACTCCTTGCGCAGCACCGGCAGCGAACACGCGGCGCGCGCCGCGACGAGGTAGTCGTTCGAGCCGTGGAAGTACTTGGCGTCGGTGAGCACCGACAGGCAGGTCGCGCCGGCGCGCTCGTACGACGCGGCGATCGCCGGCGGGTCGAACGCCTCGCGCAGCACGCCCTTGCTGGGCGAGGCGCGCTTGATCTCCGCGATCACCGCGGGACGGCCCGCCGCGATCGCCGACTCGATCGCGCCGGCGAAGTCGCGCGGCGGCGGGGCGGCGCGTGCGGCGGCGGCGACCTCGTCGTAGGGGCGCGCGAGCTGCGCCGCGATCACCTCCTCGGCCTTGTCCGCGACGATGCGCGCGAGGATGTCGGTGCGCTTCGGGTCCATCGCCCCTCCGGCGTCAGGCCTTGGTGCCGAGCTTCTGCGTCGTCGCGACGAAGGCGTCGAGCTTGCGGCGGGCCGCGCCCGACGCGATCGCCGCGCGCGCGCGCTCGATCCCCTCGCCGATCGATTCGGCGACGCCCGCCGCGTAGAGCGCGGTGGCGGCGTTGAGCACGACGATCTCGCGCGGCGTCCCGTCGACGTCGCCGAGCGCCTCGAGCACCATCTCGCGCGATTCCATCGCGTCGGCGACCTTGAGGCCGCGATGCGACTTCATCGCCATCCCGTAGTCCTCGGGGTGGATCTCGTACTCGCGGATCTCGCCGTCCTTGAGCTCGCCCACCATCGTCGCCGCGCCGAGCGAGACCTCGTCGAGGCCGTCCTTGCCGTAGACGACCATCACGTGCTTGCCGCCCAGGCGCTGCAGCACGCGCACGTGGATGCCGACCAGGTCCGGGTGGAACACGCCGATCAGCTGGTTGGGCGCGCCGGCCGGGTTCGTGAGCGGACCGAGGATGTTGAAGATCGTGCGCACGCCGAGCTCGCGGCGCACCGGCGCCGCGTGCTTCATCGCCGCGTGGTGCGACGGGGCGAACATGAAGCCCATGCCGGTCTCGCCGATGCACTGCGCGACCGCGCCCGGCGTCAGCATGATGTTGGCGCCGAGCGCCTCGAGCACGTCGGCGCTGCCGGACTTCGACGACACCGACCGGCCGCCGTGCTTGGCGACGCGCGCGCCGGCCGCCGCGACGAACATCGACGCCGTCGAGATGTTGAACGTGTGCTGCGCGTCCCCGCCGGTGCCGACGATGTCGACCAGGTGCTCGGCGTCGGGCACCTCGACCTTCGTCGCGAACTCGCGCATCACCTGCGCGGCCGCGGCGATCTCGCCGATCGTCTCCTTCTTGACGCGCAGGCCGACGGTGAGCGCGGCGATCATCACCGGCGACACCTCGCCGCTCATGATCCTGCGCATGAGCGACAGCATCTCGTCGTGGAAGATCTCGCGGTGCTCGATCGTGCGCTGGAGCGCGTCCTGCAGCGACATGGTCATCGTGGACTCCGGTTCGGGCGACGGGCGACGGGGAAGGGCCCGGCGCTCAGCTCATCCGCAGAAAGTTGGCGAGCAGGCGCATGCCGTGCTCGGTGAGGAGCGCCTCGGGGTGGAACTGGACGCCCTCGACCGCGAACGTCCGGTGCCGCACGCCCATGATCTCGCCGTCGTCCGCGCGCGCGCTCACCTCGAGCGTCGGCGGGAGGCTCGACGGCTCGATCGCGAGCGAGTGGTAACGCGTCGCGATGAACGGCGAGGGCAGGCCGGCGAACACGCCCCGCTCGTCGTGCGTGATCGGCGAGACCTTCCCGTGCATGACGTGCTGCGCGCGCACGATCCTGCCGCCGAACGCCTGGCCGATCGCCTGGTGGCCCAGGCACACGCCGAGGATCGGCACCCGGCCGGCGAAGCGCCGGATGATCGGCACCGAGATCCCGGCCTCGTTCGGCGTGCACGGCCCCGGCGACACGACGATGCGCTCCGGCTGCCACGCCTCGACCTGCTCGAGCGTGATCGCGTCGTTGCGGTGGACGTGCACCTCGGCACCCAGTTCGCCCAGGTACTGGACGAGGTTCCAGGTGAAGCTGTCGTAGTTGTCGATCATCAGCAGCATGGTCGTTCCGGTCGCCCGGCGGCATGGCGCGCGCGGGCGCCCGCCGCTCAGCGGTCCGTGCTGACGATCGACGAGAGCTGGCCCACCGCGCCGGCCAGGTAGAGCGTAGCGACCCGGCCCTCGCCGATGGCCTGGTCGGCGACCGCGAGCACCGTCGCGCCGGAGGCGGGGTCCCGGAACGTGAACGTGTACGTGGCGGGCACGAGCGTGACGTAATCGGACGCGCTGCGCGCGGCGAGCGCCGACACCTGCTTCGTGTCGCCGACGTAGACGTCGTACGCTGCGTTGTCGGAGCTCGCGTTGATAAAGCGCACCCGGCATGCCCCGACGAGCGGGACGAGGTTGTCGTCGGCGAACGCGATCGCCTGCACCGCGCCCGGGAATCCGACGACCAGCACCGAGATGTCGCTGGTCGACTCGAGCGTCTGCTGCAGCGACGCGATCGCCGCGCCGGCGGTGCTCGTCGCCTCGAACGTGAGCGTGTGCGCGCCGGAGGTCTGGAACTGGTAGGCGGTCGCCACCGCATAGGCGACGTCGTCGACGAACTGCGCCCCGTCGAGGAAACCGTCGATCGTGCCGGCGTTGAGCGCGGCGTTCACCACCTTCACTGCCGACACCACGTTCTTCGCGATGACGGCGCCTGCTCCCGACCCGCTTACCGGGAGGAGCATGCACTGCAGGAGGTTCGCGCTCCGGAGCGTGTAGTACAGCAGGTTGGTCGACGTGTTCTCCACCAGCTCGACCGTGCCGGAATCGTAGATCACGACCTTCGACCCGCTGATCGCGCCGCGGACCCGGTAGGTGCCGGGCGAGAGCCGCAGGCCGATCGTCGTCTGCCCCGAGCCCACGCCGCCGAAGTTCGGGCCGACGTCGTCGAGATTCTGGTCGGGTGCCGTGACGTAGACGTCGACCGCCGGGGCGCCGAGCCCGACGTTGATCACCCGGACCAGCGCGTTCCCGGTTCCCCCGGACCGGGCGTCCGGGGCGAGCAGCACGCCCGGGGCGCCGAGTCTGCCCCATGCGATGAGCGAGTACGGCTGCTCGCCGGTGAGCGTCTCCTCCGCCGTGCCGAGGTCCGTCGCGGTCCCGGTCACGCGGATGCCGAACGTGGTCAGGTTGTTGTCGAACTCGACGTAGTCGGCGGCGCCCTCGAATCCAAGGTCGGTCCAGACGACAGTGTCCAGGTGGACGCCGTCGAGCCCCACGGCGGGATACATCACGTTCACGAACCGGACCGTCGCCGGGTTCACCGGGAAGTAGTTGATCGTGCGGACCTTGCACCCGGCGAGCACGAGCGGCGCGGCGGCGGCGGAGAGGAGCAGGCGACGTCGGGAGATCATGGCGTTCGGGGCTTGCGGGGGGCGGAGACGGATGATGCCATAGCGGCGGGGGACGGCCGTTCAGGGGCCGGCGTCGAGGCCCGCCTCGACCAGGTCCGCGGCGCGCATGAGCGCGCGCGCCTTGTTGAGCGTCTCCTGCCATTCGCCGTCGGGCGTCGAGTCGTGCACGATGCCGCCGCCGGCCTGGACGTAGAGCGTGCCGCCCTTCACCACGGCGGTGCGCAGCGCGATGGCCGTGTCCATGTCGTCGTGGAACGAGAGGTAGCCGACCGCGCCCGCGTAGACGCCCCGGCGCGTGGGCTCGAGCTCGTCGATGATCTCCATCGCGCGCACCTTCGGCGCGCCCGAGACCGTGCCCGCGGGAAACGCGGCGCGCAGCACGTCGAGGCTGTCGAGCCCGGGCTTGAGCGTCCCCTCGACGTTGCTGACGATGTGCATCACGTGCGAGTACCGCTCGACGACCATGCGCTCGGTCACGCGCACCGAGCCGATCGCCGCGACCCGGCCGACGTCGTTGCGGCCCAGGTCGACGAGCATCACGTGCTCGGCGATCTCCTTGGGATCGGCGAGGAGCTCGGCGGCGAGCGCCTCGTCGGCCTCGCGCGTGCGCCCGCGCGGCCGCGTGCCCGCGATCGGACGCAGCGTGATGTCGCGACCCTCCTTGCGCACGAGGATCTCGGGCGACGCGCCGACGACCTGGAAGTCGCCGAAATCGTAGTGGAACATGTACGGCGACGGGTTGATCGAGCGCAGCGCCCGGTAGAGCGAGATCGCGGGCGCGGCGAACGGCCGCGACATGCGCTGCGAGATCACGACCTGCATGATGTCGCCCGCCGCGATGTACTCCCTGGCGCGCCCGACCGCATCCTTGAACGCCGATTCGCCGAATTCGCTCGCGCCCTGCGTCTTCGCGCCCGCCGTCTGGTAGGGGATCGACACCGGCACGCGAAGCTTGCGCTTGAGCTCGGCGAGGCGCTCGACGCCGCGCGCGTAGGCTCCCCGCTCGTTCGGATCCGCGTAGACGATGAGCGAGATCCGGCCGGCGAGGTTGTCGACGACCGCGAGCTCCTCGGTGAGCACGAGCAGCATGTCCGGCACGTCCGCGAGCCCCGGCGTGGGGGGCTTCGCCGTGCCCGCGAGCCTCGGCTCGATGTGCCTGACCATGTCGTAGCCGAACATGCCCGCGAGGCCGCCGCAGAACCGCGGCAGGTCGGGCAGCGGCGCCGCGCGGAAGCGCTTCATGTAGCCGCGCACGAACTCGATCGGATCGCCTTCGTGCCGCTCGACGATCCGTCCGCCCTCGCTGACCTCGATCGCGCGGCCGCGCGCGGCGATGCGCGTGCGCGCGGGCAGCCCGATGAACGAGTAGCGGCCGAAGCGCTCGCCGCCGACGACCGACTCCAGCAGGAAGGTGTCGCGCGTGCCGGCGAGCTTGAGGTAGAGCGACAGCGGCGTGTCGAGGTCGGCGAACGATGCCTCGACCAGCGGGATGCGGTTGTAGCCTCGCTCGGCGAGCGTGCGGAATTCGGCTTCGGTGAGCATGGGTGCGACCCCCGGGGATGCGACGATGCTGCTTTCGATGGCGTCCTTCGGTAGCGCGGACGCCGGGCGCGGGCGACGGTCTAGGAGCGGCGCCAGCAGCGCCACGCGACCGCACGGAGGCGCCACGCGCTTGCGCGGCAGCCGGAGGGGTCGAAAGCGTCGAGGTTCATCGGGAATCCGGGGTTCGGCGGACCGCCACGCGCTCGGGCAGTTCGTCGAGGGAATCGACTATAGCATCCGCGGCCAGGTCCTGCACCGCACGCCCCTCGCGGTACCCGTAGGGCACGACGACGACCGGCGCGCCCGCCGCGCGCGCGCAGGCGACGTCGTTGCCCGAGTCGCCCACCATCAGCACGCGCCGCACGTCCACGCCCAGCCGCGCGGCGGCGAGCGCGAGCGGCGCCGCGTCGGGCTTCTTCGCCCCGGCGTCGTCGCCGCCGACGATCGCGTCGAACCAGTCGGCGAATGCCGTGCGGTCGAGGTGCGGCCGGACGAATCGCGACGCCTTGTTCGTGACCACCGCGAGCGGAAACCCGGCCGCGCGCAGCCTTCCGAGGCCCTCGACGACGCCGGGGTAGGGCGTCGAGCGCTCGCCCAGCGTCGCGGCATAGTGCGCGAAGTAGCGCGCGACGATCGCCTCGAGCTCCGCGTCGCCGGGCGCGTCGCCGCGGGAGAGCGCGTAGGCGCGCCGCGCCAGGTGGGGAATGCCCCTGCCGACGAGGTCGCGAATCGTCTCCTGTACCAGCGGAGCGCAGCCGTCCTCCGCGAGCGTCGCGTTCATCGCGTGCGCGAGGTCGCCGACCGTGTCGACGAGCGTGCCGTCGAAGTCGAACGCGACGGCGTCGACGTCGAAGCGGTTCATCGCCCTCCCCCCCCGGCCCCCTCTCCCCGCCCTCTCCCCGGGCGGGGAGAGGGAGTCAATGTCAGCGCGGGCTCCCTCTCCCGCAAGGCGGGAGAGGGCCGGGGTGAGGGTGTGCGGCTCACGCCGCGGCGACCGCCGCGCGCATCGCGGCGATCGTCGCGCGGTAGTCCTTCGCGCCGAAGACCGCGCTGCCGGCGACGAACGTGTCGGCCCCTGCCTTCGCGATCGCGCCGATGTTGTCGACCTTCACGCCGCCGTCGACCTCGAGCAGGATCTCGCGACCGGTGCGCTCGCGCGCCGCGTCGACGCGCCTGCGCGCATCCGCGAGCTTGGCCAGCGTGTGCGGCAGGAACGCCTGCCCGCCGAAACCCGGGTTGACGCTCATCAGCAGCACGAGGTCGAGCTTGTCGATCGTCCAGTCGAGCCACTCGAGCGGCGTCGACGGGTTGAACACGAGGCCCGGCCGGCACCCGGACTCGCGGATGAGCCCGATCGTGCGGTCGACGTGACGCGACGCCTCGGGATGGAAGCTGATGTACGTCGCGCCCGCCTTCGCGAAGTCGGGCACGATGCGATCGACCGGCTCGACCATCAGGTGGACGTCGATCGGCACCGAGGAATGCGGCCGGATCGCCTCGCACACGAGCGGGCCGATCGTGAGGTTCGGCACGTAGTGGTTGTCCATCACGTCGAAGTGCACCAGGTCGGCGCCGGCGGCGACGACCGCGCGCACTTCCTCGCCCAGGCGGGCGAAGTCGGCGGACAGCAGAGAGGGGGCGATCCGGCAGGTCGGGGCCATGGCTATAATTCGTCCTGGAGAAAGGAAGGTCCAGCGTCATTATCCCCGGAACTTCCGACCCGGCGCACGAGCGCGTACGCCGCACCGGTCGGTCGCGCGGCCCCATCCACGATGACGGAAGATCACCGATACGAAATCCAGGTCGAGCCGGTCTCGACCTACGTCGCCGACCAGTCCGACCCGTCGCGCGAGCAGTTCGTGTTCGCCTACACGATCCGCATCACCAACACCGGGACCGTGGCGGCCAAGCTCGTGTCGCGCCACTGGGTCATCACCGACGGCGAGCATCGCGTGCAGGAAGTGCGCGGACCCGGCGTCGTCGGGCAGCAGCCGCTGCTCGCGCCGGGCGAGAGCTTCGAATACACGTCCGGCGCGAGCCTCAACACGCCGGTCGGCACGATGCGCGGCAGCTACCAGATGGTCTCGGCGGACGGACGGGAGTTCGACGTTCCGATCCCGTCGTTCACGCTCTCGGTGCCGCGCACGCTTCACTAGGGCTTGTCAGCGCGCGCCGAGCGCGAGCGCTCCCGCTTCCGGCGCTTGCGCAGCGGCGCGATGGTCCACCCCACGATCGCGACGGCGATCGCGAGCGCAACGAGCGATTCGAGGAAGATCCATTCCATGACGATGTCCGGGATCCAGGTCGCGCTTCGTCGTCGATCGGGCTTAGGTGCGCACGGCACGCTCCTGCGACGCTCGACGCTGCCCCTGCTTTGCTTCCTGCTGCTCGCGGGCGGATGCGCGAGCGTCGCGCCTCCCGCCCCCGTGGCCCCGGTCGCCCCGAAGCCGCCTGTGGCCGATTCGGCCTCGCTGCCGCCCCGCTTCGCCGTCGAGCCCTGGAGCGCGTTGCCCGGCTGGGGCGACGACCGCGTCGAGGAGGCCTGGCCCGCCTGGCTCGTGTCCTGCCGGGCCCTCGCCGCGCGCGCCACGACGCGCGAAGCCTGGCAGACGCCGTGCGACGCCGCGGCGGCCGTCGATCCGCGCGACCGCGGCGCCGTGCGCCGCTACTTCGAGCAGCATTTTACGCCCTGGTCGGTCGCGTTCCCGGACGGCCGCACCACGGGCCTCGTGACCGGGTATTACGAGCCGCTGCTGCTCGGCAGCCGCACGAGGACGCGCACGTTCACCGTGCCGCTCTATGCGCCTCCCGACGACCTGCTGACCGTCGACCTCGCATCGCTCCACCCGGAGCTCAAGGACCGCCGCGTCCGCGCGCGTGTCGAAGGCAAGCGCGTCGTGCCCTACTGGACGCGCGCCGAGATCGAGCGCGGCGCAGTCCCGCTCGAGCACAAGGTGCTCGCGTACGTGGCCGACCCGCTCGACGCCGCGTTCCTGCAGATCCAGGGATCGGGCCGCGTCGAATTGCCGGACGGAAGCGTGATGCGCGTCGGCTATGCCGACCAGAACGGCCACCCGTTCCGCTCGATCGGACGCGTGCTGATCGAGCGCGGCGAGCTCACGCGCGACACCGCGTCGATGCAGTCGATCCGCGCGTGGGCGCGGCGCAACCCGGACAAGCTCGAGGCGCTGCTCGACGAGAATCCGAGCTACGTGTTCTTCCGCGAGGTGCCGCCGCCCGAGCGCGGCACGATCGACGCGACGATCGACGGCCCCTACGGATCGCTCGGCGTGCCGCTGCTCGCAGAGCGGGCGATCGCCGTCGACGCCCGCGCGATCCCGCTCGGCGCGCCGGTCTTCCTCGCGACCACGTGGCCGCTCTCCGACACGAAGCTCGAGCGGCTCGTGATGGCGCAGGACACCGGCGGAGCGATCCGCGGGTCGGTGCGCGCCGACTTCTTCTGGGGCTTCGGCGACGAGCCCGGGCGCGAGGCCGGGAGGATGCGCCAGGACGGCCGCATGTGGCTGTTGTGGCCCGCGGGCCGCACGCCGCGGCGCGCTGAGCGCGGTCCTCCAGAAAGCGCCGCGCCCGGCCTCGGACGCGGCCGAGTGACTGGACGCCGGGCGGCCCTCCGCGGCCGCCGCGATCGAGGCAGGCCTGCCGTTGCCCGCATCACCGAGATTTCGAGCATCAGCAAGAAGGGTTTCGAGGACGCGATCGCGCAAGGCGTCGCGCGCGCGAACAAGACGCTGAAGAACCTCAAGGGCGCCTGGGTGGTCAGATCGAAGGGAAGGTCGTGGCAGGCGCGCCCCGCCCTTGGGTCGGCCTTCAGGCCGACAGGGTTCGCCGCATCGAGGCAGAAGGCGTCGGGCTGAAGCCCGACCCACAGCGATCCGCCTGCCATCGGGCTGAAGCCCGACCCACGGCAGCCCGACGTGGGCCTTCAGGCCGACGGTTTCGGCTGGCGGGGTGCGCGAGCCCGACCCAGGCTCGATGACGCCTTCGGGCCCCCCCCCCCGCCGGCCCGCGCCCCCTCGATCCATCCGTCCGCGATCATCTGCTGCATCACCGCGGCGTCGATCACGTAGCGGTGGTTCATCGACGTGCCGGACGCCGGATTGTTGTAGAACCGGTGCACCGGCACGAGGCCGCTCGGGCACGCGCCGTCGACCGGCGGCGTCATCGCGAACGCGTGGTTCTCGAACGTCCACGCCTGGTACCGGCTCATCACCTGCTGGCACTCGGCGGCGTTCACCGTGAAGAAGTGCGAATCCGGGCCCTTCGGCGGCATGCCGTAGAACCGGCACACGGCCGTCGGCCCGCCGACCTTGATCGCCGCGCCGGTGCGCACCCACGCGCCGTTGAACGCGCCCGCGTCGAGCGCCGCGATCTCCGACTTCGATGCGGTGACGAAGAAGTGACCGAGGCTCGCGTTGAAGAATTCCACGGCGAGCGGACCCGAGTCGCCGAAAGCCGTCGGCACGTTCGGCACGGTCTTGATTTCCCGCGCCTCGACCGCGCCGTCCGCCTGCGCCCATCCCTTGACCCGCACGTTCGCACCCACCTCGAGCGGGCCGACTTCGTCCTCCAGCTCGGTCGCGTCGGTGACGTTCACGGTCCGGCCGCCGATCGTCCACACGCCGACCATGCCGTCGACCGGCATCGCCTCGACCGTGCCGAAGAACATGAGCGCCGGCACGGGGGCGCCGTTGCCCGATTCGGTCTCGATCTTCGTCGCCTCGATGCCGCCGCCGACGAGGGGGAAGCCCTTGACCTCGACCGGCACGCCGACGGCGAACGGCCCGTCCTCCTCCTCGAGCTTCGTCGTCGCGGTGACCTGGACGTCGACGCCCGCCACCTTCCAGAGCCCGACGAGGCCGTCGGCCGGCAGCATCTCGATCAGGCCTTCGATCTTCAGCAGGTCGTCCTCCGGTTCCGGCGGCGCGACCGAGCTCTTCGTCTCGATCTTGCTGGCGACGAGGCCGTCGGGGCCCGGCGTGCCGTGGACCTCGACGATCGCTCCGACGACGAAGCCGCCGTCCTCCTGGTCGAGTCGCGTCGTGGTCAGGACGATCACCTGCTGGCCGGCGACCGTCCAGGTGCCGATGAACGTGTCGACGGGCAGCGCCTCGATCGCGCCCTTGATCTCGCCGTCGTCCATGCCGCCGTCGTCGTCGTCACCAGCCTCCTCGACCTCGATCTTCGTCGCGAGGATCACGCCGCCGTCGCCGAGGGTGCCCTTCACCTCGACGTTCGCGCCGACCACGAGCGGACCTTCCTCCTGCTCGATCTTCGTCGCGGCGCTGCTCCGCACCGCCTTGCCGCCGATCACCCAGTCGCCGACGAAGCCGCCGACCGGCATCGCTTCCACGATTCCCTCGAACCGGGTCGTCGCGGCACCCGGCGGGGGCGGAGGCGGCGGGGTTCCCGAGGCAGACTCGACCTCGATCTTCGTGGCGACGAGCACGCCGCCTTCGCCCGGCGTTCCCTTCGCTTCGACCGTCGCACCGACGACGAGCGGCCCGTCCTCCTGGTCGATGATCGTGTCGGCCGTGCTCTGCACGGCCTTGCCGCCGATCGTCCAGTCGCCGACGAAGCCGCTGGCGGGCATCGACGTCACCGTGCCCTTGACTTCGACGACGCCGTCCTTGGCGGCGGCGAACGTCGCGAGCGTGAACGCCGCCAGCGCGGCGAACGCGAGGACAGCGTGCTTCAGGGTCGTGCGCATGATCATCTCCCGGAGTCGACCCGGCGGGCGAGCGCCCGTGCGCTCACGGCAGTTGCCAAGTCCATGCGCGGAGAACAGGCCGCGCGTGCGAAATATTCCCACCCTTTTTATGACAACGTCAAGTCGACGTCCGACTGACAAGCGATCGGCGAGGTCGATCGACGAACGGCGTGGCGGGCCGGAAACGGTGCGGCGTCCGGATAATCGCGTTCAAGAAGGAACCCGGCATCAAGCGGCGGCGGCAACGACGCAAGTGGGCACTTGCTCAGACGATTCCGGCGGCGGGTGCGCGAGATTGCGATGGCAGCGCCCCATTGCGTAACGCCCGCGTGACGCCCGCCTCGCTACCGTCGTTCGCAACCGGTGCCGCAGCGGCACTGCGTCCCTCACGAATGGGCGAACGACGGGGAGTCACCAAATGAACAACGCGAACGCAATGGCGCACCTTCCGGGCAGGCCGACCGTGGCGACCGCGAAGGCCGCGCGACGCGCATGGCTCGTTGCCGCGTCGGCGGTCCTCGGCGCCATCGCGACTTTCGCGCTGGAGGCGAGCGCGGCGCCTCCCTTGGCCAGATCGAAGGGCGCGCGGCGGTTCGCGGCGCTCGGTGCATGGACACCGCCGGCCTCCTCGCATCGGCAGGGGCGCAAGCGCAAGGCGCGACGCCGCTCACGGGCGCGACCGGAATCGCCGCGGGCGATCGCCACGCCTGCGCGCTGCTCTCGACAGGCGGCATCAAGTGCTGGGGCAACAACAACTACGGCAAGCTCGGCGACGGCAGCACGATCGCGTCGAGCTACGCGGTCGACGTGCAGGGGGTCGCGAACGCCGTCGACGTCGCCGCCGGCCAAAATTACGGCTGCGCCGTCACCGACACCGGTGGCGTCAAGTGCTGGGGGTTGGAGCCCCAGTGGAATCACGGCTCGGGCAGTTTCGGCGAGGTCCGCGGGATGTACGACGTGTCGGGCCTCGACGGCACGACGGCGCTCAAGGTCGCGGCCGGTGCGGTCCATGCGTGCGCGATCGTCGACACCGGAACGGAAACCGGTGCGATCCGCTGCTGGGGCAGCAACGAATACGGGCAGCTGGGCAACGGTGCAACCTCGAGCTCGGAGTATCTACCGGTCCAGGTCGTCGGCATTTCCGACGCGACCGCGATCGCCGCGGGCGGGTCGCACACCTGCGCGATCGTGGCGGGCGGGGTCAAGTGCTGGGGCAACGACTGGTTTGGGCAACTCGGCGACAGCGGCACACTCGGATCGTCGGCCGCACCGGTCGACGTCACTCTCGGCCAGACGGCCCTGGCGATCGCCGCGGGCGAAAACCACACCTGCGCGCTGCTCGCATCCGGCGGGGTCGCTTGCTGGGGCTGGAACTACTACGGGCAGGCTGGCGCGCTTCCCTACTATCTGTCGAACGGTGCCGAAGTGGTCGGCCCGACGGCCGTGCCGGTGTTCGGCGCGACCGCGGTCGGCGCCGGCGGCAGCGACAGTTGCGCCGTCATCGGCAGTGGCGCCACCAGCACCGTCGCGTGCTGGGGCGGGTCGAACACGAACGCCTCGGGGGCGCAGGTACCGACGACAGTCGCCGGACTGAGCGGCGCGATCAGCCTCGCGGTCGGCGGCGTGATCGATCCCCACGACTGGAGCCCGAACACGCATTGCGCGCTGGTCGGCGACGGCGTCCAGTGCTGGGGCGGCAACGATGTCGGTCAGCTCGGCAACGGCTACACCGAAAGCGCGGCGTCGCCGGTCGACGTCGTCGACATCACGAACGCGGGCGAGATCGCGGCGGGCGCAGCGCACACGTGCGCCGCCGACGCCGGGAGTGTCAAGTCCGCCCGGTGCTGGGGCGCCAACGACTACGGGCAGCTGGGCAACGCCACCAGGATATCGTCCAACGTCCCGGTGCGCGTCTACGACTTCAGCGCGACGCAGATCGCCGCAGGCGAGGTGCACACTTGCGCGCTCCAGAGCGGCGGCGGCGTTCGATGCTGGGGCAGCAACCTATGGGGCCAGCTCGGCCACCCGCCGAGCTACGACATCCCGGGCCTCATCGACCCGACGAAGCCCGTCCAGGTCCCGGATCTCGCCGATGCAATCCAGGTCGTCGTCGGGATCGGTCACTCCTGCGCGCTGATGGGCAACGGGACCGTGCGATGCTGGGGGTGGAACGCACGCGGGCAGCTCGGGCTCGGCGACACGCTCAACCGCGACTCGCCGGTGGAGGTTCCCGGCCTTGCCGGCGTCGAAGAGATCGCGGCGGGGGCCGTGCACACCTGCGCGCGCATCGGTGGAAGCATCAAGTGCTGGGGCAACAACTTCTACGGCCAGCTCGGCAACGGCGGCCAGTCCGATGTCAACCCTAGCCCGCTGGACGTCTCGGGGATGAGCACTGCCACGCAGATGACCGCGGGCTACGACCACACGTGCGCACGCCTCGGCGACGGCAGCGCGAAATGCTGGGGCGGGATCCGGCTCGGCAACGGCGACGGCACCGTCTCCACCTCGAAAGTGCCGGTTTCGATCAACACCTCGCCCGGCATCCCGCTCCAGGGCGTTCTCCAGATTTCGGCGGGCACCGGTCACACATGCGCGATCGTGACGGGCAACACGGCGAAGTGCTGGGGAGACAACCTGTACGGCCAACTCGGCAATGGCGGGACTGCCAGTTTCCCGGAGTACCCCGTCGACGTCGTCGGCCTCAACGGGTCCCGCTGGCCGACGTCGTCGCTTTCCGCAGGACGGGCGTACACCTGCGCGATCACGGCCGGTGCGTTCGGTAACCGGGTGAAGTGCTGGGGCTATTCGGGCAACGGCCAACTCGGCGACGGCCGGACGGGCCTGCATGGCGAACCCGCGACCGTGCTTCTCGCACCGAACGCCGGTGTGACCACCACCACGCTCTCGGCGTCGCCGGGCGCGAGCTCCTACGGACAGCCGGTGACGCTGACGGCGACCGTGTTCAACGGCAACGCGCCAACGGGCTTCGTCGAGTTCTCCGCGAACGACTTCTACATCGCAGGATGCGAGTCCGTCGCGCTGACCGGCGGCCAGGCGCAGTGCGTTACCAGCGCGCTGCCCATCGGCACGAACACGCTCAAGGCGACTTATGGCGGTGACACCGGAAACGCCGCGAGCAGCGGCACGCTGTCGTACGAGGTCACCAGGGCGACCGTGACGTTGACGATCACCGCGCACACGCCCGATCCGTCGGCCGTCCTCTCGCCGGTCATGGTGAGCGTCGCGCTCGTCGTCGCGCCGGGCACCGGCACCCCGACAGGCACGGTCGCGGTCTCGCGCGGCGTCGACGGCTGCACGATCACGCTGCCCGCGACGTCGTGCTCGTTCTCGCCGAGCGTCGCGGGCACAGCCGCCATCGCCGCGCAGTACGGCGGAGACGCGAACTTCGCGCCGCAGTCGGCCGCGCCGGTCAGCCACACGACGACGGCGCTGCCGCAGGCGATCACGTTCCCCCCGATTCCCGACCTTGCGCTCGGCAACGCACCGTTCCTGGTCTCCGCCACGGCGAGCTCCGGCCTCACGGTCTCGTTCGCGAGCGCGACGCCCGCCGTCTGCACGGTGAGCGGCAACACGGTCGCCCTCGTCGGCGCGGGAACATGCACGATCACGGGGAACCAGCCGGGCAACGCGACTTACGCGGCGGCGCTGCAGGTGGACCGGACCTTCACCGTCGGCGGCGGTGACCACGCTGGCATACCGGGACGCTCGCTTCCTCGCCTGCGCTTGCCGGTCACGTGACGGTCGCGCTCCGGCCTCCGGCGTGGTCCCGCCGAGTGGCGCGGTCGCAGTCGCTCGCGGCAGCGACGGGTGCACGATCACGCTGCCCGCGACGTCGTGCGCGCTGACACCGACCGCTACGGGCACCGTCGATATCGTCGCGAGCTACGGCGGGGACGGCAACTTCCTGCCGTCGACCGCCAGCCCGTTCGCGCACACCGCGACGGCCCTCGTCCAGAACATCACGTTCGACGCGATCGCGAACCAGACGCTCGGCAACCCGCCGGTCGCCTTGAGCGCCACCGGCGGCGCGTCGGGCAATCCCGTGGTCTTCGCGTCGTCGACACCCCTCGCCTGCACATTGAGCGGCAGCATGGTCACGCTCGTCGGCGCGGGGATGTGCACGCTCACCGCCGACCAGGCGGGCAACGCGACCTACGCGCCGGCGCCGCAGGCCATCCAGTCGTTCACGGTCGGCAGGACGAACGCGACGCTCGCGCTCTCGTCGAGCGTCAATCCGTCCACTCCCGGGCAGTCGGTCACGTTCACGCTCGTCGCGAGCGGGACGGCAGGCACGCCCGCCGGCACGGTGACGTTCTCCGACGGTGGCGCTCCGCTTTGCAGCAACGTCGCGCTCGACGCCGGCGGTTCGGCGTCCTGCACGACGTCGACGCTAGGCAGCGGCACGCACGCGATCGCCGCCGACTACTCCGGCGACGCGAAGTACCTGCCGGGGACCGCGACGCTCGCGCAGAGCGTCACCACGGCAGGGCCTCCCGCGGCGTACGCTATCGCGGACGTCGATTACCCGGCGGCGAGCGACACCGAGGTGCGCGCGCTCACCGACAACGGCAGGCTCACCGGTCTCGCGACGCTCGGCGGCATCCCGACACCGTTCACCTACGCCTCCGGCGCGTTCGCGCCGCTGCCCGGAGGAAGCGGGTTCGCCGAGGTCTCGACCTGGGGCATCGCAGGCGACGGGACCATCGTCGGCGGAGCGTCCGATTCGGCCGCCTCGCCCACGGCCGGCAGCGGCTTCACGCTGGCGGGGAGCACGTACTCGCTCCTGGCGCGTCCCGGCTGGCCGGTCACCGAGGTGCGCGGCGTCAATGCCGCGGGCACGCTCGTCGGCTACGCGTTCGATCCGGGCGCATCGACGTCGGTCGCGTTCATCTACGACCCGGCGACGACGACGTACACCGACATCGCGATCGCGGCGCCGGGGTGGCGAAAGATCGCGCAGGCGATCAACGCGGCCGGGCAGGTCGTCGGCAGCGTCGACGACGGCACGACGGCGCAGGGCTTCCTGCGCGAGGCGAACGGGACGGTCACCCCGTTCCAGGTGAGCGGGCTGCCGACCTACGCGCGGGGCATCAACGACGCAGGCGTGATCGCCGGGTATGTGATCGCGGGCGGCGTGGCGCAGGGTTTCGTCGGCAACGCGACGAACGGCTACGAGACGCTCGTCGTGCCCGGCGCCGTGGAAACGGTCGCGCTGGCGATCAACAACGCGGGCCAGGTCGCGGGCTACTGGGTCGACTCGTCGGGCAAGCGCCACGGCTTCATCGCGACGCCCGGCCAGTTGCCGGTCGGCACGACCGTCGAGGGCGGATTCCAGTTCGACGTCGCGGTCGTCGGCGGCCAGCCGGTGTTCATCGATCCGGCGGTCGCGGTCGGCTACGACTACGCGGTCGGTGCCGGCGATCCGCTGTTCGTGGCGGTGCGCCTGCCGATCGGCTTCGGCGACAACCAGTACACGGTGAGCGCCGGCGGCATCAGCATGGTGGTCGCGGGCGGCGACGTGCACGACCTGCGTGCGCACAACTCGCCGTCGGGGGTCGCCGCGTTCCGCGTCACCGGCATCGAGACGTCCGCGTACGTCGATCCGGAGGATCCGCGCGGCTTCCCGACCGAGGTGACGTTCGCGGCGTCAGGCCGCTTCACCGGCACGCAGACGCCGATCGTGGTCGACGCGACGTGGCCGTCGGCGATGACGGTCTCCGCCACGCCCAACCCGGCGCGCGCGGGCCAGTGGATCGCGTACGCGGCGACCGTGACGAGCCCCGGCGGGACACCCGAGGGCACCGTCACGTTCTCGGAAGGGCAGCGCACGCTTTGCACCGCCGTGCTGTCCGCAGGCGTGGCCCAGTGCAGCGGGCACCCGATGGCGATCGGCGATCACGCGATCACCGCGCGCTACGCCGGCAATGCGGAGTACGCGGCGGCGACGGGTGCGCTGACGCTGTCGGTCAGGACGCCCGGCGGCAAGTCGACGCAGTCGATCTCGTTCGCGCCGCTTCCGGAGCGCACCACGGTCGATCCGCCGTTCACCGTGAACGCCACCGCGAGCTCCGGCCTGCCGGTGGCGTTCAAGAGCATGACGTCGTTCGTCTGCAAGGTGAGCGGGAACGTCGTGACGCTCACCAAGGTCGGCGGCGCGTGCTTGATCGTCGCGCTGCAGGGCGGGAACGCGAGCTACCTGCCCGCCCTGCCGGTGACGCGCGTGTTCCTGGTGAGGAAGAGCCGTGGGTGATTGCGACGGCTCGCTGCATCCTGCCTGTCGGGCTGAAGCCCGACCCACGACATTGGGCAACCACTGTGGGTCGGCCTTCAGGCCGACGGGGTTCGCCGCATCGAGGCAGAAGGCGTCGGGCTGAAGCCCGACCCACAAAGGCTCGATGCATCCTGCCTGTCGGGCTGAAGCCCGACCCACGACATTGGGCAACTACTGTGGCTTGGCCTTCAGGCCGACGGGGGTTGTGGCAATTGGCACGAAAGACGTCGGGCTGAAGCCCGACCCACAACCTCGCGCGCGGCCCCTGTGGGTCGGCCTTCAGGCCGACGGGGCTCGCCGCAGCGAGGCAGAAGGCGTCGGGCTGAAGCCCGACCCACAAAGGCTCGATGCATCCTGCCTGCCGAGCTGAAATGCGCGGGAACTAGCCGAGTCGCCGCGCGAGCGCGAACAGCTCGCGATTCGTCGCGTTGCGGTTGAGGAAGCTGTCGCGGAAGGCTGCGGGCACGTGGCGATCGGCGATGTCGCGCGCCCACGCGCACCCCTGGACGGCCATGCGCGCGGCAAGCGTCCGTTCCTTCACCGCTTCGACACGCGTGCCGCGACCAGCCACAGTTCGCCGCGGTACATGCTGTCGGTCTCGTAGTCGGGAGCGAGCCGCAGCGCCGCCTCGACGTGCGGCAACGCGCGCCGGCTCGCGCCCTGCGCCAGCGCGCAGGCCGCGGCGCGCACGTGGGCGCCGAGCGCCAGTCCGAAACGCTCGCGCGCACTGGCCCAGGCCGCCAGGTCGGTCGCGAGGGGCTCGGCCTCCTCGGGGTCCAGGATCGCTGTCGCGAAGAGCGTGGCGATGCGATACGCGCCGTCTTCCGGCCACTGACGCAAACGATCCATCGCGTTGCCGATGTGCACGAGCGCGTCGCGACGCCGCTGCGGGACGGCCAGGCGCGCGAGCTCCGCGAGGCTCACCTCCCACATCGCCTGCAGGCGCGGCGCGGGGTCGCCGGGATCGTCGGCCAGGATCCGCTGCGCCCGGGCGAACTGCCCGAGCTGCAGCCACGTCAGCGCCAGCCGATGGCCCGCGGCGGACATCCAGTGGCGCGAGCCCGCCGCCCGGAAGTGCGCGAGCGCTTCTTCGAACAACGGCAGCGCTTCGGCATAGCGCCCGAGGTCTCGCAGCCGGTGGGCGAGCAATGATTGCGACTGCAACGGCCGCCCGCTCATGCCCTCGTCGCCGCGCATCATCGCGACCGCCTGCTCGCTGAGCTCGACGGCGCGCCGGATGCGGCCGAGCTTCGCGTTCGCGGTGGCGAGGTTGGACAGCGCCTCGGCGAGCGCGACATCGAGGCCGGCGGCGCGCGCGACCTGGCAACACGCCTCGAGCGAGCGCGTCGCGTCGACCAGCCGGCCGTCGAAGTCCAGCGCGAACGCCAGCGCCATGTAGTACTCGGCGCGGTCGCCCGCCGCCGCACTCGCGTCGACCCACGCCTTCAGCGGCTCCAGCAGCGCGAGCGCCTCCTTCGTCCTCTGGATGTTGCTCAGCGACCCCGAGATGCGGATCGCCAGCCTCATCTCGGCTTCACGGTCGCCGCTCGCCCGGGCCAGTGCGATCGCCGGCTCGCCGATGGCGAGGACTTCCCCGAAGTCGCCGCGTTGCGCCAGGACTTCCAGCAGCGCGAACGCACCGCGCAGGCGCTGTGCGTCGGTCGTGGCAGCCTCGTTCGCCGCGCGGGCGCACGCCAGCGTCTCGTCGCCCAGGTTGCAGTAGACGAGCGCTTTCGTGCGCGCGTACAGCGCCTCGAAGCGCGCCCCGCTGTCGTCGACGCGCGCGAAGCAGCCTGCGGCCTGGTCGAGTTGGTGGGCCGCTTCGCGCCAGCGACAGGAAGCCATCGAGCGAACGGCGGCATCCATCAGCGCGCGACCGGCCCGGTCCCATTGCTCCGCGGCCAGCCAGTGCCCGGCGACGCGCGCCGGCTCGACGCCGCGTTCCTCCAGGTACCGGGCGACCTGGCGATGCAATTCGCGCGCGATCGGCGGCGGGACCGAGGCCAGCGCCGCTTCGTGGATGAGATCGTGCGTGAATGCGCCGTCGCGGAAGACCTGCGCGACCTCGAGCTCCGCCCACGCGTCCGCGAGATCGAGCGGGCGCACGCCGAGCACGTGCGAGGCGACCTCGGCGGAGAAATCCTGCCCGGCCACGGCCGCGCAGCGCGCGAGCCGGACGGCGTCCTGCGACAGGTGTCCGATGCGCCGGGCGATCAGCGTGCCCACGCTCGACACTGCGGGCAGGAGCGAGCCTGCGGCCGTCGCGTCCTGCGTCAACCAGCCCTTGATCACCTCGAGGACGAACAGCGGGTTGCCGCCGGTCTGCCGCAGCAGGACGGCCGCCTTCGCCGCCGGGTCGATGCCGGGCAGGCACAGCGAGGCGACGAATTCCTCGAGCTGCGCCTGCGTCAGCGGCGCGAGCGCCAGCACGGCGGCGTGGTCGCTGGTTCGCAGTCCCTCGAGCAGTGCGCGCCCCGCGGCGCCGAACTCCGCAGGCCGCCCTGCGTAGATCCAGCGCACCGGCGTGTCGCCGGCAACGTACTGGATCAACTCGACGCTGGCCTCGTCCGCGAAGTGCAGGTCGTCGACCACCACGCCCTCGACGTGCCCGCGCGCGGCGCGCAGCACGGCGACGATGGCGTTGAAGAAACGCGAACGCTCGGCCTCGGATGCGATCGGCGCCGCCTCGCCGAATTCAGGCAGCAAGCGCGCCAGTTCCTTGCGCACGGACGGTTCCAGGCCCGCGAGCACGCCACGCGGGATCTGGCGCAGCAGACGCGTGACCACGGTGTAGACGACGCGATCGTCCCCGGGACGCGCCGCCACCGTGACGACGCCGGCATGCGCCTTCGCGAAGTCGGTCACGAGCCGGGTCTTGCCCATGCCGGCCTCGCCAACCACGAACACCGCATCGCCCGCCGTCCACGCGACCTCCATCGCCGACCATTCGGCGTCGCGGCCGATGAGCCGCGGGGGCCTCAGCACGGTGACCGGAATGGCCCGCCCCGGTGCCGTGGCCGGCACGGACGGCTTGGCCGCTTCGATCTGGCTCTTGAGATGCCTGGTTTCGGCACTCGGCGCGACGCCGAGCTCGCTGCGCAGCCGCAGCACGCAGCGGTCGTACGCGGCCAGCGCCGCCGCGGTGTCGCCGGCCAGGTAATGCAATCGCATCACGCGCCGGTGCGCCTCTTCGCTCAAAGTCTCGAGGCTGGCCGCTTCGCGGGCCCGTTCGAGCGCCGACGGCAGGTCGCCGCGCGCCTCGGCCTGCGCGGCCTGAACCGTCAGCGTGCCGACCCTCTCGCTCCGACGACGCTCGCGCTGCGTTTCGAGCCATTCCGCCAGGCCGGCGGCCTCGTCAGGCTCGATCGCCAGCAGCAGCTCGTGCGCGGCGGCGAGATCGTGCTCGACGCCGTCGGCGAGGCGCGCGAGCGGATGGCCGGTGACGAGCTCGACGCCGGCCGCGCGGTTGAGCCGCAGCAGCCGCTGCCGCAGGTTGCCGCGAGCGCGCTCGTCGTCGACGTCGGGCCACAGGAGCGCCGCAAGGCGCGAGCGCGGCGTCGGGCCCTCGATCGCGAGGTAGGCGAGCAGCAGCGCGTCCTTGGGCTCGAGGTCGCCGGTCGTCCCGCCCGGGACCTCGAATCGGCCTCCGCGGCTCAACCAAAGCCGCGCGGCGGGCGCCGGGGAGGGTCGTCGGGCAGGCATCGTCACGGTCGGGAAGCAGCGGGCCCGGAAGCGGCGGACCCCGTCGGTCCTGACCTGCCCGGGAGACTCCACGCTAGAGCCGCGGGCGTCACGCGAGCGTCACACTGCCCTCGCTCGTGCACCGCGGGGATCGTCGCCGGCCGAGGCATGCGGCAAACCGGGATCAGAGCTGAATTTGGCCCCGGTGGAGGACGTCTTCGGCCTGGCGGTCGGCGTGGTAGGAGGATCGCACGAGCGCGCCGACAGCCGCGTGCCTGAATCCCATCGCGTAGGCCGCGCGCTCGAGCTCGGCGAAAGCGTCCGGGTGCACGTACCGCTGGACCGGCAGGTGGCCGCCGGTCGGCTGCAGGTACTGGCCGATCGTCAGCATGTCGATGTCGTGCGCGCGCATGTCGCGCATCACCGCGAGGATCTCCTCGTCGGTCTCGCCCAGGCCGACCATCAGCCCGGACTTGGTCGGCACGCCGGGCACGCGCGCCTTGAACTCGCGCAGCAGCGCGAGCGAGTGCGCGTAGTCGGACCCGGGCCGCGCCTGCTTGTAGAGGCGCGGCACGGTCTCGAGGTTGTGGTTCATCACGTCGGGCGGCGCGGCCTCGAGGATCGCGAGCGCGCGGTCCATCCGGCCGCGGAAGTCCGGCACCAGCACCTCGATCTGCGTCGCGGGCGAGCGCTCGCGCACCGCGCGGATGCAGTCGACGAAGTGCTGCGCGCCGCCGTCGCGCAGGTCGTCGCGGTCGACGCTCGTGATCACGACATACGAGAGCCCCATCGCCGCGATCGTCGTCGCGAGATTCGCGGGCTCGTCGGCGTCGAGCGGCAGCGGGCGCCCGTGCCCGACGTCGCAGAACGGGCAGCGGCGCGTGCAGACGTCGCCCATGATCATGAACGTCGCGGTGCCCTTGCCGAAGCACTCGCCGATGTTCGGGCACGAGGCTTCCTCGCACACCGTGTGCAGCTTGTGCTCGCGCAGGATCCGCTTGATCTCGGCGAAGCGCGGCGAGGACGCGGCGCGCACGCGGATCCAGTCCGGCTTCTTCAGCGGCTCGGCGGCGACGACCTTGATCGGGATGCGGGCGGTCTTCGACGCGCCCTTCTGCTTGACGCCCGCGCGGTTGTCGGGGGGCGGCGGGGAATCGAGGCTCATGGGTGGCGTCGGCAGATCGAGGCAGCGAGGATCGGCGCGAGCGTCTCGCCGGCCCGCTCGACGGTCGTCGCCACGCCGAGGTCGCGCAACTGCGTGACGGCGAGGCCCGGATAGCCGCACGGGTCGATGTCCGCGAACGGCGAGAGATCCATCGCGACGTTGACCGCGATGCCGTGGTAGGTGCAGCCGTTGCGCACCTTGAGGCCCAGCGCCGCGATCTTCGCCTCGACGCCGTCGCGCGAGACGTACACGCCGGGCGCCGACGGCTTCCCGAAGGCGGATATCCCCGACGAACCGAGCCATTCTACTACCGCGGCCTCGAGGCGCCGGACCAGCTCGCGCACGCCGAGCCTGCGGCGCTTCAGGTCGACCAGCACGTAGACGACGAGCTGACCGGGCCCGTGGTAGGTCACCTGTCCGCCGCGGTCGACCTTGAGCGCGGGGATCGCGTTCTCGCGCAGCACGTGCTCGCGCCGTCCGGCGAGGCCCAGCGTGTAGATCGGCGGGTGCTCGGTGATCCACAGCTCGTCGGGCGTGTCGTCGTCGCGCGCGTCGGTCCACGCCTGCATCGCGCGCCAGCAACGCTCGTAGTCGGTGCGCCCGAGCGTGCGCAGCACGAAGCCGGTCGCTTCGTCGCGTCGTGCGGGGACACTGGCGATCCAGCCGGCCTCGGCAGCCATGAGCGAGGTCATGGGCGGCGTCCCCGCGCAGCCTCTCCGCGGGCCGCGGACGCGGTCCGTTTCGGCCCGGGCACGACGGGCGGCGCGGACCAGCCGGCGGCCGGGAACTCGAACATCTCGTCGCCGAGGACATGCGACCGCTGCCACACGACGCGCTCGCGGAAGACCGACAGCATCCACGTCTGCTGGTCGAGCGGCGAACGTTTCGCGAAGGCGTCCGGATCGAGCACGGCGCAGCATCCTGCGTGCACCGGATCGCGCACCGACTCGTAGCGGATCGCACGCACGCCGGCCGCCCGGGCGACCCGCGCCATCGCCTGGCAGTCGCGGTAGTCGTGCGGATGCGTCCACGCCCGGCGATCGACGTTCAACGGCGGCGCGCGGAGATCGATCGCGGGCGCGTCCAGGCGCACGCGGAACACGGTCTGGCTGGCGGGCGGCATCCGGGAAAGCGCGGGCGTATCCAGCAGATGGCGCCAGCGCCAGTACCCCAGCTCGGCGCAGGCGGTACGGACCTCGTCCGCGCAGTAGAACACGCCGGGATCCACGTCGCCGCGGAACCGCGATCCGCCGGGAGGCGGCGGATACCTGAACGGCGTGAACAGCAGGAAGTCGAGCCGGCGGGCGTTCGGCGGCACCGGGGGCTTGCCCTCGTCGAGCAGGTCCTCGAGCACGCGCTGCTCGTCGGCGTTGTCGACGAGCACGTTGGTCGACACGATGTGCTGCGCCTCGACCGCGCGCCACGCGTCGCCCGCGTGGCGGACGGCGCTAGACGCGGCCTCTTGCGGCGTCCAGGTACGCGACGACACGGACCAGACCCTCGACCGACGCCAACAGGTCGCGCGGGCGCGTGCCGAGCGCGAGATTCGGGCTCGCGAGCCACGTGCGGGCGACGTCGTCGTGCCCCCACAGCGCGTCGAGCGAACGGAACAGGCGCACGAACAGGCGCGCGAGCTCCCATTCCTTCGCGCGATCAGGCGAGAGCCGGTACTTGTCCGACCGCAGCCGGGACGCCGTCGCTTCCGATACGCCGAGGATGCGCGACAACTCCTTCTGCGTCAGGCCGAGGAGATCCGCAGCCCGCACGACCGCCTTGCCCAGGACGCGCGACGGCGCGGGGGCTTCGGGGGCCGCCGTCCGCGCCTCTCCGTGCCGGGACACCCTCACGAATTCGCCTTTCTGCAGATATAAAGTCTCATATAATGTTGCCATGGAAACGTCGTTTCGGCAAGGGCGCGGGCCCGCCGATCCCCGACATCGGCCGCAAGGCCCCGGCTGGCGGCGTGGGACACACCGCCCCCTCCATCGGCCGCAGGACCCTGCGGCCCGTACGGACCCGGCGCCGCTACAGCACCATCGCGACGAGCGGGTGCGACGTGAGCTCGCGATAGAGGGCGTCGAGCTGCTCGCGCGAGGTCGCCGTGATGGTCGCGGTGACCGAAAGATAGTTGCCTTCGCGTGACGCGCGCATCTCGAGCGTGCCGGCATCGAAGTCCGGCGCATGGCGCAGGACGACCTCGACGATCGCCTGGGCGAAGTCGTCCCTGCGCCGCCCCATCACCTTGATCGGGAAGGCGGTCGGAAATTCGAGGGCGGAGGCGGAAGTGTCGGTGGCCTTCATCGGGCGATATGTTGCGCCTTCACCGGAGACCCGCAAGGGTGGCTCGCCGTTGTGGGTCGGGCTTCAGCCCGACGCCTTCCCCTCCGATCCCGCAAACCCCGTCGGCCTGAAGGCCGACCACACCCCCCCCCCCCCCCCCCCCCCCCCCCCCCCCCCCCCCCCCCCCCCCCCCCCCCCCCCCCCCCCCCCCCCCCCCCCCCCCCCCCCCCCCCCCTCTCCCCCCCCCCCCCCCCCCCCCCCCCCCCCCCCCCCCCCCCCCCCCCCCCCCCCCCCCCCCCCCCCCCCCCCCGGCCCCCGCGCGAGTTCGTGGGTCGGGCTTCAGCCCGACGCCTTCCCCTCCGATCCCGCAAACCCCGTCGGCCTGAAGGCCGACCCACAGGATGCCGCGCGCGAGTTTGTGGGTCGGGCTTCAGCCCGGCCCCTCCCTCCGATCCCGAAACCCCGTCGGCCTGAAGGCCGACCCCCCCCCCACAGCCCGACCCCCAGGACGACTACGGATACATGTAACGCCGCGTGAGCGGATGCGGAAGCTTGCCGTCCGGCAGCGGCTTCCCGGCGAGAATCTGCCACAGCGAGAGCCAGCCGCGGTCGAACGCGTGCGCGGACCCGGCGAGGTAGACGCGCCAGACCCGGTAACGCTCCTCGCCCGCCTCGCGGCGCGCGGGCTCGGCGTTGGCCTCGATGCCCTCGGTCCACTTCCACAGCGTCCGCGCGTAGTGCTCGCGCAGCGCCTCGGCGTCGACGACCTCGAGCCCCGCCGCCGCCATCCCCTCGATCACGCGGTGCACGTGCGTGAGCTCGCCGCCCGGGAACACGTACTCCTCGACGAAATCGCCGATGCCGCTGCCGAGGCTCTGCGCCCCGAGCGGGTTGTGCGTGATGCCGTGGTTCAGCACGAAGCCGCCGGGCGCGAGGACACGCCAGATCTTGCCGAAGTACTTCGGGAAGCGTGCGACGCCGACGTGCTCGAACATGCCGATGCTCGCGACCTTGTCGTAGAGCTCGCCCTCCGGCAGGTCGAGGTAGTCCTGCAGGCGCACGTCGACGCGCGATGCGAGGCCGCGCGCGGCGACCTCGGCCTTGACGTGCTCGTACTGGTTGCGCGACAGCGTGATGCCGGTCGCGCGCACGCCGTAGGTTTCCGCGGCGTGCAGGACGAGCGCGCCCCAGCCGCAACCGATGTCGAGGAAGCGCTCGCCGGGCTGGAGGCGGAGCTTGCGGCAGACGTGGTCGAGCTTCGCGAGCTGCGCGCGCCCCAGCGTGTCGCCGTCGTGCTCGAAGTACGCGCACGAGTAGACCATGCGCTCGTCGAGCCACAGCCGGAAGAACGCGTTGCTGACGTCGTAGTGGTGCTGGATGTTCGCGCGGTTCGCGCGATGCTGGTGCTTCCACAGGCGCAGCCGGGCGGTCAGCGGATCCTTGCCGTGCGCGATGTCGCCGACGAGCGATTCGGCGACGTCCAGCATGCGACGCGCGCTGCCGGAGAAGTCGATGTCGTTCCTGACGTAGGCCCGCGCGAGAGCCCCCATCGCCGGCGAGGCCAATGCCTTCAGGCCGGACCAGGTGCGGGCGACGATCTCCACCTCGGGCGACTCCGAGAGCGCGACGCGCCCGCCGTCGGGCAACACGAGCGCCACCGGGACATTGCGGCCCGCGTAGCGGCTCGCGATGAGCTTCTGCAGCGGTTCGGCCATCGTCGGATGGGAACGGAGGCGGATCGGCTTGACGCCCGAAAAGTGTAGCAAAGCGCCGGCGCGAGGGGGAGTTTCCCGATTTGCCGGTACCATCCGGGGACGCTCGCGCCCCCGCGCGCCCGCCCGCCCCCCGCGACCTTGACCCGCGCCCCTTCCGCCGCCCCCGCGCGCGCGTTCTCCGAGCACCAGTTCCGCGACGCGCTCGCGCAGTTCGCGACCGGCGTCACCGTGATCTGCGCGCGTCACCCCGACGGGCGCTACGTCGGCTTCACCGCGAACTCGTTCAACTCGGTGTCGCTCGACCCGCCTCTCGTCCTGTGGAGCCTGTCGCGCCGGTCGGCATCGCTCCCGGCGTTCGAGGGGTCCGAGCGCTACAGCGTCAACGTGCTGGCTGCGGACCAGGTCGACCTCGCTCGCCGGTTCTCGCGGCCGCACGCCGACCGCTTCGAAGGCGTTTCGTATCGGCTCGGCTGGGCAGGCACCCCGCTGATCGACGGGTGCGTCGCGTGGATCGAGTGCTCGCACCATGCGCGCCACCGCGCCGGCGACCACGTCGTGTTCATCGGCGACGTGCAGGACTGCGCGCGCGGCGAAGGCCGCGGCCTCGTGTTCCACGAGCACCGCTACGCGACGACGGCGCCGATCTGAGCCCCGGATCCCGAAACGGGGTCAGATCCTGCTTTCGCCCCTGGCCGACGGTCGATAGCCCACGGGCCGATCGAAAGCAGGGTCTGACCCCGTTTCCCGTGACCCCGTCTTCACGCCCGCCGCGACGCGGCCGGCTTGTGCGCCTGGAACGCCGCGTACATGCGGCGGAACACCGGGCCGGGCACGCCGCTGCCGAAGGGCCTGCCGTCGAGCGTCGTGATCGCGAGCACCTCCTTGGTCGACGACGACAGCCACATCTCGTCGGCCGAGAGCGCCTCCTCGCGCCGCACCGGGCGGATCTCCATCGGCATGCCGGCCTCGCGCGCGAACTCGATCGTCGCATCGTAGGTGATGCCGGGGAGGATCTGGTGGTCCTTGGGCGGCGCGACGATCGTCCCGCCGCGCACGATCAGCACGTTCGACGCCGACGCCTCGGTGAGCCAGCCGTCGCGGAACATCACCGTCTCCACCGCGTCCAGGTCGGCGGCACGCTGGCGCATCAGCACGTTGCCGAGGAGCGACGTCGTCTTGAGGTCGCAGCGGTGCCACCGGTTGTCGTCGGCGGTGACGACCGCGACGCCCCGCTCGACCTGCTCGCGCGACGGCAGCGGCAGCGGATTGCTCATCATGAACACGGTCGGCCGCGCGCCCTTGGGGAACGCGTGGTCGCGCTTCGCGACGCCGCGCGTGACCTGCAGGTACACGGCCTGGTCGTCGAAGGGCTGGCGGGCGACGAGCTCGCGGACGAGCGCGTCCCACGCGTCGTCGTCCATCGGATTGGCGAGCCTGATGCCGTCGAGGCTGTACTGCAGCCGCTTCAGGTGGTGCGACATCCGGAAGGGCGCCCGATGGTAGACGGGGATCACCTCGTACACGCCGTCGCCGTAGATGAAGCCGCGGTCGAGGACCGGGACCTTCGCCTCGCCCATCGGCAGGAACGCGCCGTTCAGGTAGACGATCTGCTCAGCGTCGCTCATCGATCCCTCCTCCACGCATCCGGGAAAACGGCAGCGTCAGAAAAAGCAGGGTCAGACTCGACTTTGCCCGAACACTGCCGCCATGCGTTCGGGCAAAGTCGAGTCTGACCCTGCTTTTTCTGACCCTGCTTTCCTCGCGGCCGACGCTGCTCATTCGACCTCACTTGAACCAAAGGCGCACGCTGTCCCACGCGCGGACGAAGACGTTCGCCGGGCCGACCTCGTCGAGCGCGATCAGCGGAAACTCGGCCATCGCCCGGCCATCGAGCGCGACGCGGACGACGCCGACGCGCTGCCCCCGCGAGACCGGGGCCACGAGCGGCTCGAGCGCCTCCAGCGTCAGCTTGAGGTCGCCCGCGCGGCCGCGCGGAAGCGTGATGTAGCGGTCGGCGAGGAATCCGGCGTTGACCTCCCGCTCCGCCCCCTTCCACACCCTGAGCGCGGACACGGGCTTGCCCGACTGGTAGAGCTGCACGGTGTCGAACGCCTGGAAGCCGAAGTTCAGCAGCTTCTGGCTCTCCGCCGCGCGGGCCGCGTCGGACAGCGCGCCCAGCACCACCGACAGCAGGCGCCGCTCGCCGCGCTTCGCCGAGGCGACGAGGCACCAGCCCGCGGCCTCGGTGTGCCCGGTCTTCATGCCGTCGACGTACGGATCGGACCACAGGAGGCGGTTCCGGTTGGGCTGCGTGATCTTGTTGTAGCGGTACTCGCGCAGCGAGTAGAGCGGATAGTACTCGGGGTAGTCGCGGATCACGGCCTGCGCGAGCGTCGCGACGTCGCCCGCGGTCGACCAGTGCTGCGGATCGGCGAGCCCGGTCGCGTTCACGAACTGCGTGCTCGCCATCCCGAGGCGCTTCGCCTCCTGGTTCATGCGCTCGACGAACGCGGGCTCCGACCCCGCGACCAGTTCGGCGAGCGCGATCGAGGCGTCGTTGCCCGACTGCACGATCATGCCGTGCAACAGCTCGTCGACCGACACCGACTTGCGCGGCTCGATGAACATGCGCGATCCCTCGGCGCGCCACGCACGCTCGGAAACGCTCACCATCTGCGACGGGACGATCGACTTCTGCCGCAGCGCCCCGAAGACGACGTACGCGGTCATCAGCTTCGTGATCGAGGCGGGATCGCGCCGCTCGTCGGCCTGGTGCGACGCGATCGTCTGCCCGCTCGTCACGTCGACGAGCGTCCATGCGGCGGCGGCGATCGCGGGCGGCGCGGGCGCCTGCGCCGGGGCGGACGTCGATGCGAGCGCGCAGGCGGAAAACGCGAGCGCCGCGAGGAAACGGAGCATTCGGGAGGCGCGGTCGGAGGGGAGCGAAATTATAGCGCCGCCCGCGACGCGCTCTCCCGGGGGCCACGGAGCGGCGACGTCGAGCGGAACCCGAAGGCCGCCGCGTCAGAACGGGCTGATCGGGAGGACGGCCACGACCTCGCCGCGCGCGGTGTCGACGATCGCGGAACCGATTTCCAGGCGTCCGACGACCGGCACCCACGCGAGCGATTCGCGCGTGCGTCCGGATCGCGCGATCGCCGCGGCGACCGTGCCGGGCGCCTGCGGATTGAGCCGCTCGAGCTCCTCGATCGGCCGCGCCTTCGCCTTGAGCTGGCCGACGATCTCGGCGAACGGCACGTAGTAGCGCGGCAGCATCGGCAGGTCGATCCCGGCCGCGGCGAGCAGCATCGCCCGCTCGCGACCCGCCGGGTCGTCCGGGAGGCGCGCGCCCACGATCCGGGGGCCGTTGATCGGCAGCGTGTCGAACGGGGGCTTCGCGGACGCGAGCGACTCGGGGTCGATCGCGTTGGCCGGGACGACGGTGAAGCGCTCCCCCGCGAACACGACGAAGACGGGACGCGCCTGCGCGATCACCGTGATGCCGTAGATCAGCGCCGCGACCTGCAGCGCCACGATCACCGCGAGATCGAGCCGCAGGCTCTTCTTCGCCGGATTGAACACCACGAGCGTCAGGAGCGGCCCCATCACGACGTCGACGCCGATCAGGATCATCATGAGCCCGGCCCCGCCGGCCAGCCGGAAGTACGGCTGCGGGTACCAGACGAGCAGGAGCGCCGCGAGCACCACCGCAGCGACCAGGACCGAGATCGCGAGGTGGATGCCGGCGGCCTGGAAGCGATTGAGCGTGGCTAGGGCGGGCATGGCGAGGCGAACCTTACACTGTTCGGCGCTCGCCGAGAAACGCGAAGTCGACGTCCGGCCGCCGCCCGGCGACGAGGTCGGCGAGCGCGCGCCCGGAGCCGCAGGCCATCGTCCAGCCGAGCGTGCCGTGCCCGGTGTCGAGCCAGAGGTTGCGGTAGCGCGTCCGCCCGATCAGCGGCACGTTCGACGGCGTCGCGGGCCTCAGGCCCGTCCAGAACACCGCGCTGTCGCGCTCCGCGGCGTCCGGGAACAGGTCGAACGTGCGCCGGACGAGCGACCGGCAGCGCAGATCGTTCATCGCCAGGTTCCAGCCGTCGAGCTCGGCCGTGCCCGCGACGCGCAGGCGGTTGCCCAGCCTCGTCAGCACGATCTTCCACGCGAGGTCGGTGAGCGAGACCGTCGGCGCGCCGCGATGGTCGCCGACGTCGAGCGTGATCGAGTAGCCCTTGGCCGGATACACGCCGCAGGGCACGCCGATCGGATCGAGCAGGAACGGGCTGTAGCTTCCGAGCGCGACGACCACCGCGTCGGCCGACAGCGTCTCGGCCCGTCCGCCGGCGTCCCGCACGCGCACGCCGGAGACCGTGTCGCCCGCCGTCTCGATCGCCTCGACGGTCGCGCCCCATCGGAACGCCGCACCGCGCGTCGCGGCGAGCTTCGCGAGCTCGACGGTGAACGCGTGCGCGTCGCCCGTCTCGTCGCTCGCCGTGTAGATGCCGCCGGCGATCCGGTCGCGGCACGCGGCGAGCGCCGGCTCGATCGCGACGCACTCGTCCGCCGAGCGGACGACGCGGTCGCAGCCGTACTCGCGCATCAGCGCCGCGGCCGCGACGCCGTGCTCGTACTCGTTCGCGTCGGTGTAGAACTGCAGGATGCCGCGCTCGAGGTGGTCGTACGCGATGCCGGTCGCCGCGCGCAGCGCCTTCAGGCAGTCGCGCGAGTAGAGCGCGAGGTTCAGGCACTGGATCGTGTTGTGGCGCGTGCGCGACGGCAGGCACTCGACGAGGAACTGCAGCCCCCAGCGCCATTGCCGCCAGTCCGCGCGCAGCCGGAAGAGCAGCGGCGCGTCCTCCTTGCCCAGCCACTTCAGCACCTTGAGCGGCGCCTCGGGATTCGCCCAGGGCTCCGCGTACGACGCCGAGATCTGCCCGCCGTTCGCGTACGAGGTCTCCAGCGCCGCGCCGGGCTGGCGGTCGACGAGCGTGACCTCGTGGCCGTCGGCGGCGAGATACCACGCGGCGGTGACGCCGACGACGCCGCCGCCCAGGACGAGGACGCGCATCGTCAGGCCGGTTCGGTGTCTGACACCGTGTCTGACACCGGGATGCAACTGCAGAACAGGTGGCGGTCGCCGTAAACGTTGTCGACGCGCCCGACGGGCGGCCAGTACTTCGACGCCTCCTGCGCGACCGACGGCCAGCCCGCGAGCCTGCGCGGGTACGCATGCGCCCAGTCGTCGGCAGCGACGGCCGCCGCCGTGTGCGGCGCGTGCTTGAGCGGATTGTCGGCACGGTCCATCCGGCCCGCCTCGATCTCGCGGATCTCGCCGCGGATCGCGATCATCGCGTCGACGAACCGGTCGAGCTCGGCCTTCGACTCGCTCTCGGTGGGCTCGATCATCAGCGTGCCCGCGACCGGGAAGCTCATCGTCGGCGCGTGGAAGCCGTAGTCGATCAATCGCTTCGCGACGTCCTCGACCTCGACGCCCGACGCCGCCTTCAGCGGCCGCAGGTCGAGGATGCACTCGTGCGCGACGAGTCCGCCGGGACCGCTGTAGAGCACCGGATAGTGCGGTGCGAGCCGCTTCGCGACGTAGTTCGCCGCGAGGATCGCGCTCTCGGTCGCGGCCGTGAGCCCGGCGCCGCCCATCATCGTCACGTACATCCACGGGATCGGCAGGATCGACGCGGAGCCGAAGGGCGCGGCCGCCACCGCGCCGATCGCCCGCCCGGGGGCGCCGGCGCCCGGCGCGTTCGCGGGCATCGCGCGATGCCCGGGCAGGAACGGCGCGAGGTGCGCCCTGCACGCGACCGGCCCGACGCCGGGCCCGCCGCCGCCGTGCGGGATGCAGAACGTCTTGTGCAGGTTGAGGTGCGAGACGTCGGCGCCGAACGCACCGGGCCCGGCGAGCCCGACCAGCGCGTTCAGGTTCGCGCCGTCGACGTAGACCTGCCCGCCGTGCGCGTGCACGATCTCGCACACGCGCGTGATGCCCGCCTCGAACACGCCGTGCGTCGACGGGTAGGTCACCATGATCGCCGCGAGCTCGTGCGCGTGCCCGCGCGCCTTCGTCTCGAGGTCGGCCAGGTCGACGTTTCCCGCATCGTCGCACGCGACGACGACCACCCGCATGCCGGCCATCTGCGCCGAGGCCGGGTTCGTGCCGTGCGCGGAGGCCGGGATCAGGCAGACGCTGCGCTCCGACTGTCCGCGCGAGGCGTGCCACGCGCGGATCATCAGCAGGCCCGCGTACTCGCCCTGCGAGCCCGCGTTCGGCTGCAACGACACCGCGTCGTAGCCGGTCGACGCGGCGAGCATCCGCTCGAGATCGCCGATCATCTCGACGTAGCCCGCGGCCTGGTCGGCCGGCGCGTACGGGTGCAGGTGCGCGAACTCGCGCCACGTGATCGGGATCATCTCGGACGTGGCGTTGAGCTTCATCGTGCACGAGCCCAGCGGGATCATCGCGCGGTCGAGCGCGAGGTCGCGGTCCGCGAGGCTGCGCAGGTAGCGGAGCATCCCCGTCTCCGAGCGATGGCGCGCGAACACCGGGTGCGTGAGGTACGCGCTCGTTCGGACGAGCGCGGCAGGCAGCGCGTCGTCGACGCCGGCGTCGAGGTGCGCGACGCGCATCGGCGCGTCGTCGCCGGAGAAGACCGCGAACAGCCGCTCGACGTCCGCGGCCGTCGTCGTCTCGTCGAGCGACACGCCGACGCAGGCGCCGTCGATCGCGCGCAGGTTGATGCCGCGGGCGAGCGCGGCGTCGTGCACCGCGCGCGTCCTCGCGCCGGTCTCGACGACGATCGTGTCGAAGCACGCGCGCGTGCGCACCGCGTGGCCGAGCCGCTCGAGGCCCGCCTTCAGGATCGCGGTGAGCCGGTGCACGCGCCGCGCGATCCGTGCGAGCCCCTCGGGGCCGTGGTAGACCGCGTACATGCTCGCGACGACCGCGAGGAGGACCTGCGCCGTGCAGATGTTCGACGTCGCCTTCTCGCGCCGGATGTGCTGCTCGCGCGTCTGCAGCGCCAGGCGGTACGCGTGGTCGCCGTGCGCGTCGACGGTGACGCCGACGAGCCGCCCCGGCATCGAGCGCTTGAACTCGTCGCGCGTCGCGAGGAAGCCGGCGTGCGGGCCGCCGTAGCCCATCGGCACGCCGAAGCGCTGCGCGGAGCCCACGACCGCGTCCGCGCCCCACTCGCCCGGCGGCCTGAGCAGCGTGAGCGCGAGCAGGTCCGACGCGACGATCACGAAGCCGCCGCGCGCGTGGACCGACGCGGCGATCGCCTCGAGGTCGCGCACCTCGCCGTCCGCGCCCGGGTACTGCAGGAGCACCGCGAACGCGTCGGCGTCGGCCGCGCCCGACGCCGGACCGGTCGCGACGCTCACGCCCATCGGCTCCGCGCGCGTGCGCACGACGTCGGTCGTCTGCGCGAACACGTCGTCGGCGACGAAGATGGCGCGGCTCGGCGACTTCGTCACGCGCAGCGCGAGTGCCATCGCCTCCGCCGCGGCCGTCGCCTCGTCGAGCATCGACGCGTTGGTGATCGCCATGGCCGTGAGGTCGCACACCATCGTCTGGTAGTTGACGAGCGCCTCGAGCCGCCCCTGCGAGATCTCCGGCTGGTAGGGCGTGTAGGCGGTGTACCAGGCGGGGTTCTCGAGCACGTTGCGCAGGATGACGCCCGGCGTGACCGTGCCGTAGTAGCCCTGGCCGATGAACGACGTCATCACGCGGTTCTTCGAGGCGATCGCGCGGAGCCGGGCGAGCGCCTCGTGCTCGGGCACGGGTCCCGGGAGCGCGAGCGGCGCGCGGTTGCGGATCGCGGCGGGCACGATCGCGTCGATCATCGCGCCGCGCGAGGCGAAGCCCAGCGTGTCGAGCATCGCGCGCTGGTCCTCGTCGTCCGGGCCGATGTGGCGCGAGGCGAATTCGTCGCGCCGCTCGAGGGCGGCGAGCGTGGGGCGCCGGGCGGCGCGGGGAGCGTCGGGCATGGGGCGGGTCGTCCTGGAAGAGGGGCGCGGGCGCGGCGTCAGTCGCCGATCACCGCCTGATAGCCGCGGGCGTCGAGCATCGCGTCCATCGCGGCCGGATCCGTCGGCCTGATGCGGAACAGCCACGCGGCGTACGCGTCCTGGTTCACGGCCTCGGGCGCAGCGGGCACCGCCTCGTTCGCGGCGACGACCTCGCCGGCGAGCGGCGCGTACACGTCGGAGGCGGCCTTCACCGACTCGACGACCGCGCAGGCCTCGCCGGCGGCGACCTTGCGGCCGACCGCGGGCAGTTCGACGAAGACGAGGTCGCCGAGCGCGCCTTGCGCGTGGTCGGTGATGCCGACGGTGACCGTGCCGTCGGACTCGCGGCGCAGCCATTCGTGACTCGAGGTGTAGCGCAGGTGGGCGGGAATGTTCATCGCGTCTCCGGACGTGGGTGGGAATCAGCCGCGCGGCGCGCGCGCCGCGGGCAGGAACAGGATCATCGCGAGCTTGTCGTACGCGCGGTCGCCGATGCGCACCGCCTGCGGCTCACGGCCGCAGACGCCGAAGCCGGCGCGCTCGTACACGCGGCGCGCCGGCGCGTTGTCGGCGGTGACGGTGAGCACGAGCTGCCGCAGGCCGGCGGCGCGCGCGTGCCCGATCACGCGGTCCATCAGCGCGCCGCCGACGCGCCTGCCCGCCTGCTCGGCGGGCACGTACAGGCCGAACACGTGGCCCTTGTGGCGCACCTTCTCGCGCATGTCGACGTCGACGCCGCACAGGCCGACGAGCGTGGCTCCGTCGAAGGCGCCGAACACCGCGTCGTGGGGCCGCGAGGGATCCGCGGCGAGGCGCTTCGCGAGCGCGTCCGCCGGTCGGGCGGCCTCCTCGGAAGCGCTCGACGTGAAGGCTTCCGGGTGCTCGGCGAGGCCGCGCAGCCGGAGGCTGCGGTAGGCGACGAGGTCGCCCGCGACCAGCGGCCGGATCGTCGGCTCGGTCACTCGACGCTCACCTTGACCGCGCCGTTGCGCACGAACGGCGGCTTCACGACGCGCGCGCGCAGGCGCTTGTCGCGCACCTCGACCTCGACGACGTCGCCGGTCGCGACGCCTGCAGGCACGCGCGCGAGCGCGATCGAGCGCGACATCGTCGGGCTGAACGTGCCGCTGGTGATCTCGCCCGCGCCCTGCGCGGTGCGCACCGCCTGATGCGCGCGCAGCACGCCGCCGCCGTCGAGGAGCAGGAGGCCGACGAGCTGGCGCACCGGCGGGTTGGCGACGAGCGCGGCCTTGCCGACGAAGTCGCGCGGGCTCTCGAGGTCGACGGTCCACGCGAGCGCGGACTCGAGCGGCGAGGTGCGCGCGTCCATGTCCTGGCCGTACAGGTTCATCCCGGCCTCGAGGCGCAGCGTGTCGCGCGCGCCCAGTCCGCAGGGCTTCACGCCCGCCGCGACGAGCGCGGCCCAGACCTCCGCGGCGCGCGCCGCGGGCATCACGATCTCGAATCCGTCCTCGCCCGTGTAGCCGGTGCGCGCGATGAAGCAGTCGTCCCACATCGCGGCCGAGAACGGCTTGAGCGCGGAGGTCGCGGCCTCGCTGCCGGGCAGCGCCTGCCAGGCCTTCGCGCGCGCGTTCGGCCCCTGCACGGCGATCATCGCGAAGTCGGTCCGCGGCCGGATCGACATCCCGGGACTGCGCGCGTCGCGCAGCGCGGACAGCCAGGCGACGTCCGCGTCCGCCGTCGCCGCGTTGACGACGAGCCGGAAGAAGTCCTCGCGCAGGAAATAGACGATCAGGTCGTCGCGCACGCCGCCGCTCTCGTCGAGCATGCACGTGTAGAGCGCCTTGCCGGGCACCGTGAGCTTGTCGACGTTGTTCGCGAGCGCGCCGCGCAGGAAGGCTCGGACATCCGCGTGCGATGGGCCGCCCCGAGCACGCGGGCCCTGGGCTCCCCCCCATGGGCCGCCCCGAGCACGCGGGGCCCCCTGGGGGGCGGCTCGCATCGCGAGCTCCGGGGGGGTCACATCCCTTCCACGTCGACGACGCGCATGTGCGAGACGTCGAACATGCCCGCGTCGCGACGCACCGCGTGGTGCTCGTCGATCTGCGAGCCGTAGTGCAGCGGCATGTCCCAGCCGCCGAAGTCGACCATGCGCGCGCCGGCGGCGCGGTGGACCGCGTTCAGGGGGGTGGTTTTCGGCACGACGACCTCCGGCGCGGGACAGCGATGCGTGGGCGGCACGGCGCCACGCCGTTCCGCCCCGTCTGTCCTTTTACCTGAGAGATTGCCGGCGGCGGACGTCCCGCGCCGGGTGCCCCTTCGGTGGGCCGTCGCGGCTGCCGACTCCGGCTCGCCCGCGCGACCGCTCTCCAGATGGCTCGTCCTGCCCGCAGTCCTTTTGCCTGAGCGATCTTCGGGGATTACGCCTTCGGCGGCGCCGCTGCCTGTGTCCGGCCGGCGCGCTCTCCTGCGGGGAGCGGGGCGAATGTACCGCGCCTCGCCGGATGGGTCAAAGCGCGACCTGATTAGCGATGAAACTCAGCAGAGGTTTCTGCGGCGAAGCCGGCACCCTCACCCCGACCCTCTCCCGCAAGCGGGAGAGGGAGAGGGCCCGGGCCGGGGGGGGGGGGGTGCCGCGACCGGCCTGCCAGGTTCTCGCCTCCAGGAAGCGCGATGGGGAGGCGTGCGCGGGCACCCCGGCGTCCGGGACCGGACGCCTGGCGGGCGGCATCGGGCCGCAAGGGCCATCGCGGCACCCCAGAAACGACAAAGCCGGCCCGAGGCCGGCTCTGTCGGTGAAGCTAGTGCTTACTGACGCTTACTTCTTGAGCGCGAGGACGTAGGCGACCATCGTCTTGATGTCGTCGTCCTTGACGTTCGCGTTCGGCGGCATCGGCACCGGGCCCCAGACGCCCGATCCGCCCTTCTTGACCTTCTCGGCGAGCTTGCCGGCCGCGGCGGCGTCGCCCTTGTACTTGGCCGCCACGTCCTTGTAGGCCGGGCCGACGAGCTTCTTGTCCTCCGAATGGCATGCCGTACAACCGGATTTCTGGAGGAGCTTCTTGGCGTCGTCGTCGCTTGCTTGGGCGGCACCGGCCGCGAGCATCGCGGCGCCGGCGAGGACCAACATCGAAACCTTCATGGATCAATTCTCCAAAGCAGGGGTTGAAACCGGCCTATGTTACTGGAAGCTCGCTGCCCCCGCCATCCGCGGGTCGCCGGGTGTCGAAGTCTCTAACGGACCGGCCGCCCCGCGCGTTGACCCGCATCAACCGGGCTCGACTCGGGAGAGGGCGGCTTCGAGGGCGGCGAGGTCGTCCACCGCCGGCAGACAGGTCATGCGCCGACAGACCCACGCCCGCGCCCCGACCGCCGGCGGGGCCCCCTTGACCAGCGGGCCGGGCGCGTCGTGACGCGGTCGCCGGTAGACCTGCACCCACGGGCGGTATGACCGCTGGAGTGCCGACGTCCAGCGGGCCGCCTCCCCGTTCCCGGCATCGTCCGCGCCGGCCGGCCCGGCGACGATCACGACGGCCGGCGGATGCTCGAGGTCGTGCGCGGCCTCGAGGAGCGTCGAATACCCGCCGGGCGACTCGCCGATCGACGGTCCGAACCGCCGCACGGCGCGCTCGGCGGCCTCGACGTAGCGCGGCTCGCCCGACAGGTGCCCGAGCGCGACGAGCGCGCGTGCCGCGACGCCGTTGCCCGACGGCGTCGCGTCGTCGTGGCCCGGCATCGTGCGGTGGAACAGGCGCTCGTGATCGTGCGCGGTGAACCAGAAGCCGCCGCGCTCGCGGTCCTCGAATCGGTCGACGAGCGCGTCGGCGAGCTCGATCGCCCACGCGTAATCCTCGGGACGCATGCGCGTCTGCATCGCCTCGACGAGCGCCGCTAGCAGGAATGCGTAATCGTCCAGGTAGCCTGGAAGCGCCGGCTCGCCTCCGCGGCGCGTCGCGTAGAGGCGCCCGTCGCGCCACACGGTGCGCCTCAGCGCGTCGAGCGCCGCTTCCGCCATGCCGATCCAGTCCTGCTCGCCGAGCGCGCGTCCCGCCCGCAGGAGCCCCGCGATCGCGAGCGCGTTCCAGCTCGTCAGCACCTTGTCGTCGAGACCCGGCCTCACACGCCGCGACCGGACGTCGAGCAGCCGGCGCCTGGCGCCGAGCAGCGTCGACGCCGCCGCGGACCGATCGATGCCGAGCTCGCGCGCGACGGCGTCGAGCGATCGCGCGACGCGCAGGTGCCACGCATGTCCCTCGACGTTCGGCGGGCCGTCGAGGCCGAAGTGAAGCTGCGCCACCGCCCACTCGTCGGGCGCGAGCGCGGCACGCACCTCGTCGGCGGTCCAGACGTAGAACTTGCCTTCCTCGCCCTCGCTGTCGGCGTCGAGGCTCGAGTAGAGCGCGCCGTCGTCCGCGCGCATCTCGCTCGCCATCCACTCGACGATGCCGCGCGCGACGTCGCGGTAGCGGCCCTCGCCGGTGACGAGCGCGGCGTCGGCGTACAGCGCCAGCAGCGGCCCGTTGTCGCAGAGCATCTTCTCGAAGTGCGGGATCGTCCATTCCGCGTCGACGCTGTAGCGGCAGAAGCCGCCGCGCAGGTGATCGTGGATGCCGCCTTCCGCCATGCGGTCGAGCGTCGTCGTGACGATCGCGAGCGCCTCGGGGTCGCCCGTGCGCGCGTGCGCGCGCAGGCAGAAGTCGAGCTCGAACGGGTGCGGGAACTTGGGCGCGGCGCCGAAGCCGCCCCACCGCGGGTCGAACGTGCGCTTGAGGCCCGCGAGCGCCGCCGCTTCCGCGCCGCGCGGCAGCGCGCCACCGTCGTCCGGCTCGAGCGTGCGCATCGCGTCGGCGAGTTGCCCGCTCTGCTCGGCGATCGCGGGACCTTGCTGGCGGTAGGCGGCGGCGACGCGCGGCAGGAGCTCCAGGAAACCGGGCAGTCCGTGGCGCCCGTGCTTCGGGAAATAGGTGCCGCCGAAGTACGGCGCGCCGCCGGGCGTCAGGAACATCGTGAGCGGCCAGCCGCCCGAGCGGCGCGTCAGCAGCGCATGCGCGGTCTGGTAGATGCGATCGAGGTCCGGGCGCTCCTCGCGATCGACCTTGATGTTGACGAAGCCGGCGTTCATCAGGCGCCGCCACCTCGTCGTCCTCGAACGACTCGTGCGCCATCACGTGGCACCAGTGGCAGGCCGCATACCCGACCGAGAGCAGGATCGGGCGGTCGAGCGTGCGTGCGAGCGCGAGCGCCTCGTCGCCCCACTCGTGCCAGTCGACCGGGTTCCCGGCGTGCTGGCGCAGGTAGGGGCTCGTCGCGGCGGCGAGCCGGTTCATGTCGGTAGGGGTCTGTCGGTAGGGGTCAGAGCCGTAACATTCGCGTGCGCCGGTACCGCAGACCGCCGATCGTGCCGGCGAATGTTACGGCTCTGACCCCTACCGACGGCTCTGACCCCTACCGACCCCTACCTACGACTCGTCGAACGCGACGCGCTCGAAATCCGCGCCGCGCTGGAGGAGGCGCGTGAGCTTGTAGGTGCGCTCGGGGCCGGCGTCCATCGAGCGCAGCGTGCGCCCCGGCGAGAACGTGCGCGGCGGCACGATCAGCGAGGCAGGCTCTTCCTGGGTCTCGGCGAGCAGGATCGAGGGTACCGGCGGATCCTCGGAATGCGCCGTCATGAACGGGCGCATCGCGCGCGTCTTCGGCGACCCCGGCCAGAGCTTCATCGTGACGTCGAGCTCGCCGTCGGGGCCGAGCGAGATGCGCGACACCACGCCCAGCCGCGTGCGCTCCTCGTCCCGGACGACGACGAGCTGCTCGAGGAACCAGCGGTGCTGCGTCGGCGCGGCGCGCGTGACGTGCGCCTCGCGCCAGCTGTAGCGGCCCTCGAGCCGCTCCCACGGCAGGCGCCGCTCGGCGTCTTCCTTGTGGCGGTCGTAGTCGGTGAGCGCGCCCAGCGTCGCGAGGTGCTGCGAGTTCGCGTACGAGAGCCTGCCGAGCGGATCCTGCCGGTCGAAGGTCCGTCCCGCGACGCGGAAGTACGCGCCCGGCACGCCGCCTCCGCAAGCGTCGATCGCGGCGCGCGTCGAATCGTCGCGGCGCTGCGCCTGGTACCAGTGGGCGTCCAGGTGGGACAGCAGCGCGACGCACTGCTCGACCGACGGGTCGCTCCCCAGCGCGAGCTCCGCGGGCGTCGCGCCTCCGGCGAGGCGCTTGAGGCGCCCGCGCACACTGGTGGCGAGCTTGCCGGGGTAGCCGAAGCGCATCGACGGAGTCGCGGACGGCGGCGCGCTCGCGAGGAGCACGCCCGGCGACGCGCCGTCCAAGTCGACGACGATCACCGGGCCCTCGGTCTCGCGCTGCTGCGCGTACGGGAACACCTTGCGCGCCCACTGCGCGAGCCACCGGTCGGCGAGCTCGATCTGCCGCACCGACATCGCATAGGGGTCGGCCAGCGCGAGCAGGAGCGCATGGCTGTAGGTCGAGTAGCAGGAGATCCCGACGGCGTTGGGCGTCGCGTCGTCCGACACGGCAGTCACCGCGCAGTCCAGCATCTCGGCCAGCCGGTAGTAGGCATGCAGCTCCTGCCACAGCGACGGGGGCAGCACGCGGCGCGCAAGCCCGTGGACCAGCACGAGCTGCTTGCCGACGTGGAGACCGCGCTGCAGGAGCTTCGCCTTGACGCCGGCGAGCTCGCTGTCACCCTCGAGAAGCGGCTTGAGGCAGCTCGAATAGAGCTCCCACATCGACTGCCAGAGCGTGATCGCCTGGTCCGCCGCCTCGCGCTCGCGCCCGATGGCGGGCTGCGGCTTGCCGGCGTAGCGTCGCGCGAGCTCGGTGTGCAGGTGGCCGGCGGGATCGCGCAGCACCTCGGCGATCGTCGCACGCTCGCGCGCGGAGAAAGGTGCCGCGGTCACTGCCCGGATCTGGCCGACGAGGCCCTCGTAGGCCTGCCCGACCGTCGCGAACGGAAGCGCGTCCGCCCACCGGGCGGCCCCGTCGGCGTCCGCGAATGCCAGCGAGACTTGCTCCCCGGCTGCGCGTGCGGGCACCGCGCCGACCTGAGGCGCGGGCGCCGCCAGCGGGACCGCGGGGGCGCCGGCTTCGGAATTCATGGCAACGCTCCGCTCCTGTCTCCGGCCGGGCTGCGGACGAGACGGGCAGGCTCTCGCGCAAGGGCGTTCATCGGGCGTTTATAGCACAACGGCATATTCGTTCGTTGGCCGCCGGGCGGGCGCCTGACGCCGTCCGGAGGGCACGTTCCCGGGAGCGGTTGCGCGAATTTTCTGCACTGCAGCAGCGGGTTGTTACGTCGCGGCGGAGCCATGTCCCGGCGCAACGTGGAGCCATCGATCCACGGCGCACCGCACCGAACCCCGGACGGGCCCCCGCCATCGAAGACGACAGGCAAAGACACCATGAACGCAACCTCGACCCACAACACCCCGTCGACGCATCCGATCCGTCGCGCGCTCGGGATACTCGCCGCCATCGCGCTGGCGTCGCTGGCCTTCGGCGTCGGGCTGCCGTGGATCATCGCCGATGCCCCTCCCGAGGCCGGGACGCTCTGGGCCCGCGAGATGCAGCCGCGCGTGATCGCGACGGTTCCGCACTTCGCGTCGGCAGTCAGGCCGGCGTCGAGCTCGATGCGCTGAGCCCCGCCGCGGCGTTCAGACCAGCACCCGCTCGATTCCGCCCGCGTTCGCCTTCGCGACGTAGTCCTCGAGCCAGCGCTCGCCGAGCAGGTGGCGCGCGATCTCGACGACCACGTAGTCGGCCTCGGTACCCGCGTCGTCGGAGAAGCGCCCGAGGCCCTGCAGGCACGACGGACAGGACGTGAGGATCTTCACCGGGCCGCCGTGGCCGTCGGCACGCAGCGCGTCCGCGCCGCGGCGCATCTCCTCTTCCTTGCGGAAGCGCACCTGCGTCGACACGTCGGGCCGCGACACCGCGAGCGTCCCCGACTCGCCGCAGCAACGCTCGTTGAGCGGCACCTGCGTGCCCATCAGCGTCCCGACGACCCTGGCCGGCGCGTAGGTCTTCATCGGCGCGTGGCAGGGGTCGTGGTACATGTAGCGCGCGCCGGCGACGCCGTCGAGCTTCACGCCCTTCTCCATCAGGTACTCGTGGATGTCGAGCAGCCGGCATCCCGGGAAGATCCGGCCGAACTCGTACTTGAGCAGCTGGTCCATGCACGTGCCGCAGGAAACGAGCACGGTCTTGATGTCGAGGTAGTTCAGCGTGTTGGCGACGCGGTGGAACAGCACGCGGTTCGCCGTCGTGATCGCCTGCCCCTTGCCGTGGTCGCCCGAGGCGCTCTGCGGATAGCCGCAGCACAGGTAGCCCGGCGGAAGCACGGTCTGCACGCCCAGGTGGTAGAGCATCGCCTGCGTCGCGAGCCCGACCTGCGAGAACAGCCGCTCCGAGCCGCAGCCCGGGAAGTAGAACACCGCGTCGGCATCGTCGGTGACCTTCGCCGGGTCGCGGATGATCGGCACGATCGCGTCGTCCTCGATGTCGAGCAGCGCGCGCGACGTGCGCTTGGGCAGGCCGCCCGGCATCGGCTTGTTGACGAAGTGGATCACCTGCGCCTTGAGCGACGGCTTGCCGACGGTCGCCGGCGGGCGCTTCGCCTGGATGCCCGCGAGCCCCAGGCGCTTCGCGATCCGGTAGCCGAGGCGCTGCGCCCGGTAGCCGAGCCCGATCATGCCGGCGCGCATCGCCTTGATCGTCGACGGGTCGGTCACGGTCAGGAACGCCATCGCCGCCGCGGTGCCGGGGCTGAACTTGCGCTTGCCCTCGCGCCGCAGCAGGTTGCGCATCGCGATCGACACGTCGCCGAAGTCGATGTCGACCGGGCAGGGCGCCTCGCACTTGTGGCACACGGTGCAGTGGTCGGCCACGTCCGAGAACTCGTCGAAATGGCGCAGCGAGACGCCGCGCCGCGTCTGCTCCTCGTAGAGGAACGCCTCGATCAGCAGCGACGTCGCCAGGATCTTGTTGCGCGGGCTGTAGAGCAGGTTCGCGCGCGGCACGTGCGTCGAGCACACCGGCTTGCACTTGCCGCAGCGCAGGCAGTCCTTGACCGAGTCGGCGATCCTCCCGATCTCGGACGCCTCGAGGATCAGGCTCTCGGCGCCGATCAGCGAGAACGACGGCGTGTACGCGTTCGTGAGGTCGGCCGGACACGCGGGATCGCGCAGCAGCTTGCCGGCGTTGAAGCGCCCGTGCGGGTCGACGCGCCGCTTGTAGTCGGCGAACGGCGCGAGCTCCGCGTCGGTCAGGTACTCGAGCTTGGTGATGCCGATGCCGTGCTCGCCCGACACGACGCCGTCGAGGCTCCTCGCGAGCGCCATGATGCGCGAGACCGCCGCGGTCGCCTCTCGCAGCATCCCGTAGTCGTCCGAGTTGACCGGCAGGTTCGTGTGCACGTTGCCGTCGCCCGCGTGCATGTGCAGCGCGACGAAGACGCGGCTCCGCAGCACGCGCGCGTGCGTCTCGCCGATCGCCGCGAGCACGGGCGCGAACGCCCGGCCGTCGAACAGGTCCTCGAGCGGCGCGCGCAGCTCGGCCTTCCACGACACGACGCTCGCGTGGCTCTGCAGGGCCGGGAACGTCTCGTCGATCCGGTCGAGCAGGTCCTGCCAGCGCGAGCGCACCGCGGCGACGATCCCGCGCGCCTCCTCGAAGCGCTCGTCGACCTGCTCCTGCGGCGGACGCACTTCGTCGTCCGGACCCCACAGGTGCAGCGCATCGGGGCGCGCGAACAGCGCCGCGAGCGCGTCGGCGAGCTTCAGCTTGTTGCCGATCGACAGCTCGATGTTGATGCGCTCGACGCCGTCGGAATAGTCGCCGAGCCGCTCGAGCGGGATGACGACGTCCTCGTTGATCTTGAACGCGTTCGTGTGCTTCGCGATCGCGGCCGTGCGCGCGCGGTCGAGCCAGAATTTCCTGCGGCTCTCGGCCGACACCGCGACGAAGCCCTCGGCGCCCCGGGCGGCCGCCATGCGCACGACCTCGCTCGCGGCGCGGGCGACCGCGTCGTCGGACTCGCCGACGATGTCGCCGATCAGCACCATCTTCGGCCGGCCGTGGCGCTTCGCCTTGGTCGCGTAGCCGACCGCCTTCACGTAGCGCTCGTCGAGGTGCTCGAGGCCCGCGAGGATCGCGCCGCCGGGCCCTGGTCGAGGTAGCGCTTGATCTCGACGATCGACGGCACGCTGTCGCGCACCTGGCCGAAGAACTCCAGGCACACGGTGCGGACCGCGGGCGGCATCCGGTGCAGCACGAAGCGCGCGCTCGTGATGATCCCGTCGCAGCCTTCCTTCTGGACGCCCGGCAGCCCCTCGAGGAACTTGTCGGTCACGTCCTTGCCGAGCCCTTCCTTGCGGAAGCGCGCGCCCGGCACGCGAATCGTCTCGGTCGAGATCACCGACGTGCCGTCGCGCGCGAGCCGGCGCACCGCGAACGTCGCGACCGGCGCATCGTGGATCTTGCCGAGGTTGTGGTCCTGCCGCTCGACCTCGATCCACTCGGCGTCGGGCGTCACCATCCGCCACGACAGCAGGTTGTCGACCGCCGTGCCCCACAGCACCGCCTTCTTGCCGCCCGCGTTCATCGCGACGTTGCCGCCGATGCACGACGCGTCCGCCGACGTCGGATCCACCGCGAACACGAGGCCCTCGCGTTCCGCCGCTTCCATCACGCGCCGGGTGACCACGCCCGCGCCCGCGTCGATCGTCGTCACCGGTTCCGCGCGTCCGGGAATCGCGATGCGCTCGACTCCCGAGAGCCGCTCGAGCTTCTCGGTGTTGATCACGGCCGCGCGCGGCGTGAGCGGGCAGGCGCCGCCGGTGTAACCGGTGCCGCCGCCGCGCGGCACGATCGTCAGCCCGAGCTCGATGCAGCCTTCCACCAGCCCCCGCACCTCGTCCTCGGTGTCGGGGTAGAGCACGACGAACGGGTACTCGACGCGCCAGTCGGTCGCGTCGGTCACGTGCGAGACGCGCGCGAGCCCGTCGAACGCGATGTTGTCGCGGTGCGTGTGGCGGCCGAGCACGCGTCGCGTGCGCTTGCGCAGGGCGGCCGTTTCGGGGAACGACGCCTCGAAGCGGTCGATCGCGCGCGATGCCGACGCGACCAGGCGCGCGACCTTCGCGTCGCGGTCGGGGTCGGCGCCCGACTGCGCCTGCCGCCGCTTCTCGATCTCGGCGATCCGGTGGCGCAGCGCCTCGACGATCAGCGCCTGTCGCTTCGGGTTGTCGGTGAGGTCGTCCTGCAGGTACGGATTGCGCTCGACGACCCAGATGTCGCCCAGCACCTCGAAGAGCATCCGCGCCGAGCGCCCGGTGCGCCGCTCGCCGCGCAGCTCGTCGAGCAGCGTCCATTCGTCCGCGCCCAGCAGCCGGATGACGATCTCGCGGTCCGAGAACGACGTGTAGTTGTACGGGATCTCGCGCAGGCGCGGCGCGTCGACGCCTGCATCGGCACCGACGGAAACGACCGGTTCGGCCACGGCATTCATGACGGCACCGATCATACCGCAGCGCAACAGAGGGGCCGCACGCATGCCGCGGCAAGTCCTTGACGCGCGTGAGGCTTCGCGCGGCGCGCGGCGCGACCTGCGGCCGGCGCGCCGCGCGCCGCCGCGCCGCGGGGTCTGCGCGCTGCCGGCGCTCGCCGACCACGACCGCCATCGCCCCCACGCTGGAGCACGCGAACAGGTCCCTGGGCGACAGCGTCACGCCGTGGTCGCGCTGCACGCGCGAGATCAACGCGAACGCGTGGAGCGACTCGCCGCCCAGGTCGAAGAAGTCGTCGTCCATCCCGATCGGCACGACCGCCAGCACGCTCTCCCAAAGCTGCGCCAGTTGCGCCTCGAGCTCGTTGCGCGGCGCGACGTACGCGGTGGGGAGCGCCCGCGGCGCCGGCGGAGGCGGGGACGACGTGTCGCGGCCGTCGGTCGCGTCGCCTGGCGCGTTCGGAGGCTCTCCGGGAACGGGCGTCGCTGGTGACGTCATTGCACGGCATCCACGAGCAGCCGACCCAGGATGCGCCCGACGGTCTCGACGTGCGGCAAGCGCAGCATCGAGAACGTGTCGCCCGGGACGACCCGGCGCGACGCTCGACCACCCGTCCAGCACGGCGTCGCCACACCCCGCGGTGCGCAGCACGCAGGTTCGCGCACGGAGCGGGCGGGCGCGATAGGCGACGCCCGCCTCGATGTGCAGCTTGAGCAGGGCGCCCAACCGGCGGAACGCATCGGGGCCGATGACCGGATAGGCGCCGATCGTGCGGCTGACGATCTCCTCGATCGCCCGGCGAAAGCTGCTCTCGGCGGCTGCGGCTCGCGACCCGAAGGCGTCCGGGCCGACGGACGCCCGATGCGTGCCCTCGATCAACGGCGCGATGGAATCGAGGACCACGAGTCGCGCCACGTTGCGACCTCGCGCCTCCAGTTGCAGCGCGATCTCGAGCGCGACCGTTCCGCCGAGGCAATGCCCGCCGAGCAGGTACGGACCCTCCGGCGACGCCGCGAGCAGTTCCTCGACGCAGGCTGCCGCCATGGACTCAAGCGTGCGGTGGGGCGCCGCGTCGTCCTCGAGGCCGGCGTAGGCGAACGAACGGACCGGGCGCCGGGGATCGATCGCCCTCGCCAGCCGCATCAGCGACAGTGGCGTGGAGCCGACCGACGGCACGAGGTAGAGGGGCGCACCCGTCCCGGCTGCGACGAGCGTGCAGAAGCGTGGCGCAGGCGTCGTCAGGCGCCTTCATCGCCCTCCGCCCTGGCCTGCCGGCCGTGGCGGCAGGCATGCGCAGCGTTTTCGCGATCGCCTCTGCATCGCCAGGCTCATGCAGGCCTCGTCGCAGCGTCGCCCTCGGCACGAGCAGCGATCAGCGCCGCGAGCGCCGCGATCGTGGGCTCGGCCAGGAACTCCGTGTTCTTGACGCGCAGGTCGAAATCGCGGTGGATGGCGTGCTGGACCTGGATCGCCTCGATCGAGTCCCCGCCGAGCTCGATGAAGTCGTCGTCGATGCCGATCGGCTGGATGCCCAGCGTCTTCTCCCACAACAGCGCGAGCGCCTTCTCGACGGCCGTTTCCGGCGCCCGGTACGCGGTCTGCAGGGAATCCCGGCCCCGCCCCCCGCCGGCCACGTTCCGGGGCCGCGTCGCGTAGGTGCCCACACCCTCGACGGCCGAGCCCATCGCCAGCAGGTAGGCCGGCGCCTCGCTCCACGTGAGGATGCGGCGGAACACGTCGAGCCCCCATTCGACGGAAACGCCCGTCCCGTAGGTCTCCTCGAACGCGCGGGCGACGGCGCCGCGCTCGCTCGTGTCCGCCCGCACCTCGAACACGATCTTGCCGATGTGCTGCGCGCGCGCCATGCGACGGAAGCCCTCGTCGGCACGCGCGAACGGCACCACGCCGGTAGGCAGTGCGCGAAGCTCCCCGCGCGCGAAGCGATCGAGCAGCGCGTCGAACATGGCCGGCAGCATCGGATGCTGCGCATCGACGATCTGGCCCAGGTCGAACGCCGAGAACGTGAGGTTGCGCAGGAACGGCGCGAGGTGCAGCGGCGTGTCAGCCAGCAGGTCGCGCTTGCCGATCTCGATGAAGCGCCCCTGCGGCCGCAGCAGCCCCAGGCTCGCGGGGATGAACTCGCCGGCGAGCGAGTTGAGCACGACGTCGACGCCCTGCCCGGCAGTGGCGTCGCGGATGCCGTCGACGAAGCTGAGCGAACGCGAGTCGAAGACGTGCTCGATGCCGAGCGAGTGCAGGTATTCGCGCTTTTCCGGGTGACCGGCAGTGGCGTAGATCTCTGCGCCGAGGAACTTGGCGATCTGGATGGCCGCCAGGCCCACGCCGCCGGCCGCCGCGTGGATCAGGACCCGTTCCCCGCGCGCGACGTGCGCGAGCGTCTCGAGTGCGTACTGCGCGGTGAGGAAGACGATGGGCAGTCCGGCGGCGCGGTTGAAGTCGAGGTTCCCGGGCATGCGCGCCACGGCGTGGGCCGCAGTGGTGACGTCGGTGCCCAGGCATCCGCGGGCGATGGCCACGACTGCGTCTCCGGGCGCGAGGTGGCGCACCCCGGGTCCCACGGCGCGGACGATGCCGCTGCACTCGCCGCCGGGCACCGGAGGGCCGGACCCGACGCCCGGCATCTGGCCGAGCGCCGAGAGGACGTCGCGGAAGTTGAGTCCGGTGGCGTGGACGTCGATCCGAACCTCGCCATGCCCCGGGTTCCGCGGCGCGAACGCTTCGACGCGCAGCGAATCCAGGCTGCCGACCTCGCCGACGACCACCCTGCGCGGACCGGAGCCGGGGTCGGAGGGCGCGTCGCCGGGACTGCGCGCTCCCGGCTCCTGCGCGAGGCTCGAGCCCTCGATCGGACGCATCACGTACCCCTCGATCTCGAGCAGCGTCCTGCCGTCGAGGTCGGTGATCGTGATGTCCGTGGCGGTGGACGTCCCCGCATCGCGCTCGACGGCAAGCGCGAGCACGTCCGGGATGAGCCCCGCGAAGATGCGGATGCAATCGTAGGTGTGGGGCACCGACTCGGTCCGCAGCGTTCGCGCGGCGCCCATCGTGGCAACGTCCAGGAGCGCCGGGTGCAGATCGAACGCCACGACGTCGGCGGCGAACGCCGTCGGAAGCGTCATCCGATCCCAGACGCGACCCTCGTGCTCGAGCTCGAGGCGCGGCCATTGCCACCGAGGGCCGCCGGTCAGGCGGGCGCCGCCAAAGACCCTGCGAGTGGCGGCCTCCTGCCATCGGTGAACCGGCGGAACGCGCGGGACCGGCCGGGGGGACGCCGCAGTCCTGCGAACGTACCCAGTCGAATTGACCTGCCACTCGCCCTGCGAGGTCGCGGCGCGCGAGCGCAGCGTGAAGGCCTCGTCGTCGCGGGAGCGACTGAAGCGAAGCTCGATCTCCATCCCGCCCTCCGCCACGAAGAGCGGGCGCAGGAACGCAACGCGGGAGAGCTCGACCGCGCCGACGTCGGTCGAGTGGTCGAGGAACGCGGTCCGGGCAAGTTGCAGCGTCGTCGTGCCGCTGAGGAGCGGCCTGCCGTCGAGCAGATGGTCGTCCACCAGCCAGAAACCCGAACGGAGCACACCCCGGTACACGAGGTCGCCGCCCGGAGCGCGCGCCCGGGACCGGAAGATCGGATGATCGATGGGCGTCGAGTCCTCGTCCGGCGGGCGCTTGCCGCGTGCAACCGCGCGTGCGGCGTCGGCTTGCAGCGTCTGCCGAACGCGATCCGCCGCGAGGCCCGCTTCCTGCCACGCGCCCCACCCCGTGGCGCACGAGAGGCCGCCGTGACGCACGGCGCGATTCTGCGCGAGGACGTCGAGCACCGCGTTGGCGGCCGCGTAGTCGACCTGCCCGGGACCGGGGAACTGGGACGCCTGCGACGAGACGTGCAGGAACACGTCGAGGGGCTCGTCGGCGAGCAGCTCGTCGAGGTGGAACGCGCCGTGGACCTTGGGGCCGAACACGCGCGCAGCGCCCTCCCGCGTCTTGTCGATCACGGGGGTCGGCTGCAGCGCCCCTGCCGCGTGGACGACGCCGTGGAGGCCGCCGTAGCGGGCTCGGGTCGCGTCGAGTGCACGCGCCACCTGGTCGCGATCGGACACGTCGGCCGTCACGATCAGGACTTCCGCTCCGCGGGCCTTGAGGTCGAGTACGCCGGCAAGGGACCGGCCGATCCTGTCGTCCTGCCGCGCCCGCTCGGGCCACGTTTCCTCCGGTGGAGGCGTCCATCGCGCGGTGAGCGCGAGACGCGCACGACACAGGTCGAAGAGCGCCCCCGCGAACAGCAGTCCCAGGCCGCCGGTCCCGCCGGTGATCATCACCACGCCGCCCTCGCGCAATCTGGGGCTCGACTCCGGAATCGCCGGCAGCGCATAGAGCTGCTCGACGTACCGGGCTGCGGGCCGGAGGCAAGCCAGGGCAGGCGCATCGTCCGCGCCCGCCTCGCGGAGCAGGGCGTCGGGCAACCAGGCGGGGACCCCAGCCGCGTCGAAGCATGGAACGTCGACGACCCGCACGCGTACGCCCGGCAACTCCAGCGGGATGTCGCGGCAGGCGCCCAGCACCGCTGCCTTTTCGGCGAAGCGCACGTTCGTCTCGCCTTCCAGCTGCGCCAATCCGTCGGCGACCACCGTGACCTCGAGTCCGTCGTCGAGATTCCGATCGTAGGCGGCCTGGGTCAGCGCCACGAGGGAGAAAAACCCGGTCCGGGCCGCATCCTCGAAGGCCTGCGCGCTGTTGTGCGGACCCGACGACCCTGTCACCGATCCCAGGTGGAGCACGCGAATGGCGCGCCCGCCTCCGGTCGCAACGCTGGCCGCGAGGGCCGCGCCCAGGTCCTCCCGCGAATCCGGCCGGACGTCGAACCGGTTCTCGCCCGCGCACGCGAACGCGTCGCCGGGGACGAGCGTCGTGACGCGCGCTCCCGCGGCTTCGAGCCGTTCGCGTAGCGCGCCAGCCAGCCCCCGGTCCGCGCCGAGGATCACCCACGGGCGCGCGACGTCGAGCGTCGCGTCGGCCGCGAGGGGCGATTCGCGGAAGCCCCGCTCGTACAGCATCTTCCGGGGATCGGCAGGCGGGCCCGATTCGTCGTCGCGCCAATGGCGCGTGCGCTGGAACGGATAGGTCGGCAGCGACAGCAACTGGCGCCGTTCGCCGGCCTCGGCCGCGCCCCAGTCGACCTCCACTCCCGCGCACCAGAGGCCGCCGAGCGCGGCGCGGGCGATCGTTGCCTCGTCGTTGCCGGACGCCGAAGGCGCGAGGACAGGAAAGACGCGGGCCGCCGGATCGTGACGGCGGATCAGGTCGCTCAACGTCGAACCGGGTCCCATGTCGACGAAGGCCGGGTTGTCGAGCGAAAGGAGATGCTCGACGCCGGCCGAGAAGCGGACCGGGTGCCGGACGTGGTCGACCCAGTAGCGCGGATCCGTCGCCTGGTCGGGACGAAGGGGAACGCCGGTGGCGTTCGAGATCACCGGGATCCGGGGGGCGTGGAGCGCGACGCCGGCGAGCACGCGCGCGAACCCGGGCAGCGCGGGTTCCATCATCCGCGAGTGGAACGCGTGCGACGTCGCGATGCGCTGCGTCCCGACACCCTCCCGTTCCAGCGACTCGCAGAACCGCGCGACGGCCTCGACGGGACCCGACACTACCGAGATCGATGGAGCGTTGACGGCGGCGATCTCGAGGGATGGCGGAAGCCGGGACGCGAGGGCGCCTTCCGGCAGGAGGACCGCAGCCATGGATCCCGCCTCGCACTCCTGCATCAGGCGGGCACGGGCGGCCACCAGCTTCAAGCCGTCGGCGAGCGAGAAGACGTCGGCGAGACAGGCAGCGACGAGCTCGCCCAGCGAGTGCCCCAGCATCGCCGCGGGCCTCAAGCCCCAGGACATGAAGAGGCGCGCGGTCGCGTACCCGACCACGAACAGCGAGGGCTGGGCGTTGGCGGTGCGCCTCAGGATCTCGGCGGCGTCCGCGTCGTCGCGTCCCGCGACGTATCCCAGCAGCGCGCGAACGTCGACGCCCAGTTCGGGCGCGAGCGCTTCCGCACACTCGTCGACCAGATCCCGGAACAGCGCCTCGCGCGCGTAGAGCTCGCGCCCTGCGCCAACCCGCTGTGCCCCCTGGCCCGGGAAGACGAAGACCGGCGACGCCGCGCGCGCGGGCGCGACGCCGGACGCCAGCGGACGGCGGACGTCCAGCGTCCGGGGCGGGATCCGCTCGCCGTCGGCGAGGAAGCAGGCGCGGTGCGGAACGCGCGCCGTCCCCGTTGCAGCGTGTGGGCGACATCCGCAGCGGGAAGCGCCGGGTGCTCTTCGAGGTGCGCGCCAAGCTCCGCGACCCTGCGCGCCAGCGCCGCCTCCGTGCGAGCCGACACAACGAGCAGGTGGGTACGCCGCGCGGAGGGCCGGGACGGCACCGGCAGGTGTTCCTCCAGAACGACGTGGACGTTGGACCCTCCGAAGCCGAACGAGGACACCGCCGCGCGCCGCGGGGTCGTTCCCGCCTGCCACGGACGCGCGTCGGTGTGAACGTGGAAGGGGCTGCGCTCGAAGTCGATCCTGGGATTGGCGCGCTCGAAGTTCGCGAGCGGCGGCAGCGTGCGGTGGGACAGGACGAGGCACGCCTTGATCAGGCTGGCGACGCCCGCGCCGCAGCGCAGATGCCCGACGTTGGCCTTGACCGATCCCAGCGAGCAATAGCCGGTCCGGTCCGTGTGCCGGCGAAAGACGTCGGTCAGCGCCGCGATCTCGACGGGATCCCCGAGCCGCGTGCCGGTGCCGTGGGCTTCCACGTAACCGAGGGTCTCCGGCGCGATCGCCGCATCGCGAAGCGCAGCCTCGATCGCAGCGATCTGACCCTCGGGCTCGGCGCGACGAAGCTCTCCTTGCCCGGCGGGTTCCCGTCGTTGCTCGCGCCCACCCCCAGGATCACGCCGTGGATCGGATTGCCTGCCGCCAGCGCATCGGCGAGCGGACGCAGCGTGACCACGCCCACGCCGCTCCCGAAGATCGTGCCGTCGGCCGCGGCGTCGAAGGGCCGGAGGCGCCCCGATGCCGAGAGCATGCCCTCGACTCCGGCGACGTAGCCGTCGAGCCGGGGCAGGCTGACCGTGACCCCCCCGGCCAGCGCAACCTCGCATTCGCCGCGCCGCAGGCTCTGGACCGCGAGGTCGACGGCCATCAGCGAGGTCGCGCAGGCCGCCATCACCCCGAAGCTGGGTCCGGTCAGATCGAGCTTGTGGGACACCCGCGTGGTGAGGAAATCCACCGCGTTGCCGATGCGCACCGGAAGGTTCAATCCGGGGTCGCGGCGCAGGTCGATGACGCCGGAGAGCACCTTCTCCCGGTAGTTTCCCTCGTAGCCGCCGAACACGCCGGTGACGGGCCCCGACCGCCCGGGCACCACGCCGGCGCTCTCGAGACTTTCCCAGGCGCACTCGAGGAACAGGCGCTGCGCGGGGTCGGTGACCTCGGCCTCCAATGCCGACATGTCGAAGAAGTCGGCGTCGAAATGCTCGACGTCGTCGAGGATCGGCAAGGCCCGGACGAAGTCCGGATGGGAAAGCCTCTCCTGTCCGATTCCCGCCTGGCGAAGCGCGTCGGCAGTGGGACGGGTGAGGCAGTCGCGGCCTTCGACGAGGTTCCGCCAGAACCGCTGCGTGGAGGACGCCCCGGGGACGCGCAGCGCCATGCCGATGACCGCGATCGGCAACGAGGGAGAGGGGGCGATTCGTGACTTGGGCATGGGCAACCAGGGGTTTCCGGCGGAGTCGACTTCGGAGGGCGGGGCCGGATGCCGGTTGTACCGCGGAGACTCGTTCGACAGTGAATGATACGGGAGCAGGACGAACGCCCGCGCCGAGACCCGCGACGCCTCAGCCGCCGCGGCCTGCCCGTTGCGCTGCCTGCGCGTTCGCGGCTGGCTCGTCGGCGTTTCCCCGCCTCTGCGCCGGATCCGTCGGACGGAGACCCGCGCGCGCGTGACGGCGTCGCGGACCGTGCGCGTCAGATCGGCGAGGTGTCGCGTGATGAGCGTCACGTGCCCGCCGGGCACGATGTGGCCTTCCCAGGACCGCGCGAAGCGCGACCAGCCGGCGTCCGGAGCGGGATCGTGCAATTCCTGCGCCTGGACGATCACCAGGTGGCCGTCGAAGTGCCCGCCCTCGTAACGGTCGATCGCGCGCGCATAGCGGAGCTCCGCTTCCGAGACCCGGTCGCGTGGCACGAGCGCCTCGGGGCGGCCCGCGGCGTCGAACTTGACGTACGCACCGCCGGCGTCGCGCGAGCGGGCGCCGGGCGCCGGCGCGCGCCTCGATCAGCACGACCGCGGGGACCGACTCGCCGCGCGAGATGAGCTGGCGCGCCATCTCGAACGCCACCAGCGCGCCGTTGCAGTGCCCGCCGATCACGTACGGCCCGACCGGGCGGATGGCCTGCAGCGCACGCAGGCGGTCGGCGGCCATCGCCTCGATCGATTCGGGGATCGCGTCGCCGACGAGGCCGTGCGGATGCACGATCAGCGTCGGCTGATCGGGTCCGAGCGCGCGGGCCAGCGCGCGGCTGTAGAAGCCGCCCGCCTGGAAGTCCCCGTGCAGGAACACGAACGGCGGCCGCGTGCCTTGCGCGTTGATCGCGACGATCGGTGCGTTCGCGTCGGGCGCCCCGTCGCGCAGCGCCCTCGCCAGTCCGTCGATCGTGTCGTCGGCGAAAAGCGCGGTGAGCGGCACCGCGAGCCCGGTCTCGCGCTCGATCGTGTCGACGAGGCGCGCGGCGAGCAGCGAATGGCCCCCGATCTCGAAGAAGTGGTCGAACACGCCGATGCCCGTGATCCCGAGCAGGTCCTCCCAGATGCGGACCAGCACGCCCTCGAACATGTCGCGCGGCGGGACCGCGACGCCCGCGGCAGGCCGGGCGGTGTCACCGGGCTCCGGCAACGCGAGAGGGTCGACCTTCCCGTTCGCGTTGAGCGGAAGCGCCGGCAACCACACCGTCGCCGCCGGCAGCATGTAGTCGGGAAGGCTCCGGCGCAGGTCCTTGCGCAGGTTCGCGGGGGGCGGCCCGTCGGCGTCGGTCGGGACGACCCACGCCACGATCCGGCGCGTGTCGCTGGTCGCGCCCCGCACCAGCACCACCGCCTCGCGCACGTAGGGTAGCCGCGCGAGCGCAGCTTCGATCTCGGCGAGCTCGATGCGATGCCCGCGGATCTTCACCTGGCGATCGACGCGACCGAGGAACTCGATGGCGCCGTCGGCCCGGTGGCGCGCGCGATCGCCGGTCCGGTAGAGACGGGCGGCGGGATCGACGTCGAACGGATGCGGCACGAATCGCTCGGCGGTGAGTTCGGGCAGACCGAGATACCCGCGCGCCAGCCCGGGTCCGCCGATGTGTATCTCGCCCGGAACGCCGACGGGAACCGGCTCGCGCTCGGCGTCGAGGATGAGCACCTCGGTGTTGGCGATCGGCCGGCCGATCGGGATCGTGGACCGGTCGGCGTCCTCGGCGCGCACTTGATGCCAGGTCGCGAACGTCGTCGCCTCGGTCGGGCCGTAGACGTGCAGGAGCCGGCCCGGCGGTCCCGCGTTCAGCACGTCGCGGACCCAGCGCGGCTCGACCGCCTCGCCGCCGAACAGGACCTGGCGGCAGCCCGAGAACGCGTCGGGGACCTCTCGCGCCACCGCGTTGAACAACGCGGTCGTGAGAAACAGCGTCGTGACGCCGTTCGCGCGCAACGCCGTCGCGAGCGCTCGCGGCGCGAGCACCGTGGCCTTGTCGATCGGGACGAGGGCCGCACCGTTGAGCAGTGCGCCCCAGACCTCGAACGTCGTCGCGTCGAACGCCGGATTCGAGAGGTGCGCCACCACGTCGTCCGCACCGAGCCTCACGTAGTCGCTGCCGCACACGAGACGGGACACCGCGCGGTGCGCGATCAGCACGCCCTTCGGCCGGCCGGACGAGCCGACGTGTACATCACGCAGGCGAGGTCGTCGGCATCGTCGCCCGCGCCGACGGCGCCGCCGGGACGCTGCGCGATCCGCAGCGCGTCCCGGTCGATGCACACGACGCGATGGGCGCCGGCCGGCAGGCGTGCCGACAGGCGCTCGTCGGTGAGCACCAGCGCGACCGACGCATCCGCGAGCATCGCGGAGAGGCGCTCGGCGGGAAGGTCCGGGTCGAGCGGCACGTAGGCCGCGCCGGCCTTGAGGGTCGCGAGCAGCGCGACGACGAGGTCCGGTCCGCGCTCGAGACAGATGCCCACGCGGCGCGGCGCGCCGGACCCGGAGGCGTCGAGCTCGCGAGCGAGCCGGTTGGCCCGCAGGTCCAGATCGCGGTAGGTGAGCGATTCGCTCGCGCCGATCACCGCTGTCGCATCGGGCCGCAGGGCCGCCTGCGCCTCGAACAGCCGCTCGAGCCGCGTCGACTCGGGATAGGGCGACGGGGCGCGCATTCCCTCGGCCAGGCGCCGCTCGCGCTCCTCTGCACTCTGCAGCGCCAGGCGCCCGATGCGCTGCCGCGGATCCGCCGCGATCGACGAGAGCAGCGTCCGGAGCTGGACCGCCATGCGCCCGATCGTGGCCGCATCGAACAACGCCGTCGCGAAGTGGAAGGTGCCGCGCAGGACGCCGACGCTTCCGTCAGCGTGAGCGACAGGTCGAACTTGACGTCGTCGCCGCCGAGGTCGTCGATCTCCTCGACGGCGAGTCCCGGCAGGCGGAACGTCACCTGCCCCGCGTTGTGCAGGGCGAACGACACCTGGAACAGCGGATTGCGCGTCGTCGCCCGGGCGGGCGCGAGCTCCATCACGATCCGCTCGAACGGCAGCTCCTGGTGCTCGTACGCATCGAGCGCCTGCTGCCGAACGCGGCCGAGCAAAGCGTCGAAGCCGGGCTGCCCGCTCAGGTCGCCGCGCATCACCAGCATGTTGACGAAGAACCCGATCAGCGGCTCGACCTCGGGCGCGCTGCGTCCGGCGACCGGCACGCCGACGGCGACGTCCTCCTGGCCCGAGTAGCGATGCAGCAGGACCTGAAAGGCCGCGAGCAGCGTCATGAACAGCGTCGCCCGCTCGCGCCGGGCGAGCTCCTTCAACCTGCGCGTGAGATCGGCGTCGATCTCGAACCCCACGACGTCGCCGCGATGGCTCGCCGTCGCCGGCCGCGGCCGGTCGGTCGGGAGCTCCAGCGCGTGCATTCCTGCCAGCGTCCTCTTCCAGTAGGCGAGCGCCCTCTCCAGCGCTTCCCCCTTCAACCCCTCGCGCTGGCGCACCGCGTAGTCGGCGTACTGCGCGGCCAGCGCGGGCAGCGGCGACGGCTGCCCGGCATGGAATGCGGCGTAGAGCACCGCGAGCTCGCGCCACAGCACGCCCACCGACCACCCGTCGGTGGCGATGTGGTGCATGGTCAGCAGCAGCCAGTGCTCGCCTTCGCGCAGGCACAGCAGGCGTACTCGCAGCAGCGGTCCCCGCGCGAGATCGAAGCGTGCGCGGCGTTCGGCCTGCGCGATCCGCCTGGCCTCCGCGTCGCGCTCCGTCTCCGCCAGCGCGCGCAGGTCCTCGACGTCGAGAGGGACGTCGAGCGCCGGCGCGATCACCTGCACCAACCGCGCGTCATCGACGGCGAAGCGCGTGCGCAGCGCCTCGTGGCGCCGAACGACCTCGTTCACTGCCCGCCTCAGCGCGTCGCAGTCGAGCGGCCCGCGGAGACGAAAGGCCTGCGGCTCGTTGTAGATCGCCTCATCGGAATACAGCCGGTCGAGCAGCCACAGGCGCTGCTGGGCGAACGACGGCGGCGCCGTTCTCGCGGCGCCGTTGCTGCCCTGTCCCTGGAGATTCATGCGGCGAACGATCCCATGTAGCGCGAACGGCCGAAGCAAGCCTTCGACCCCGCGTCACGCGACCGGGATCGCCGGACTCCCGCGTTGCCGGAAGGTCGATGCCCCGCACCTGCCACCGGAAGCGTGTCAGTCGGACGCGGTGTCGTCGACGTCACGCGCATCGCCAGGTCGGCGGCGCACGGCGCGCAGCGAGGCGGACGAGGCACGATAGACAATGCCTCGGGCCGTGTCCATCGTCACCGCGTCGCGGCCGCTCCGGCCGAGCGCGTCCGGCGACGGCGCTGCACGTCGTCCGAGGGCGATGCGCCGGCGCCGGCGATCCATCAGCCCACGACCCGCCGCACGCCCTCCGCGACGACGACGTAGCGCGCGAGCTTGCCCGCCGCGATCGCGAGCGTCGCGAGTCGCCAGTCCTGGCGCAGCCATCCCGACGCGACGCACAGCGCGTCGCCGATGACCGGCACCCAGGACAGCAGCAGCATCGGAATGCCGTACCGCTGCGCGAGCGCGACCGCCCGCGGCGCGAGCTTTCGTCCGCCTTCCGCGGGAATCAGCCGGCCCAGCGCGTACGACGTCATGCCGCCGACGGTGTTGCCGAGCGTCGCGACGGCGACCGCCGTCCAGAACAGGTGCGGCAGGTTGGCCACGACCGCCGCGAGCACGATCTCGGAATTACCGGGCAGCAGCGTCGCCGACAGGAAGCTCGACGCGAACAGGCCCGCGAGCGACCCCGCCTCCGCGTTCATCGGCCGGGCACGCGCGCGGGAAACCCACCGGGGACGAGGGGCGTGCGCATGGACGGTGAGCCTACCATCGTGCGAAGCGCGTACGACCCGAACCGGCGCACCTGCCGGAGCGGCGACCCGGCACGGGAACGCGACGAGCGCTATGATTCTCGCGGGGAGGGGCCAAGGCGGGGGGGCCATGGCGGAGGAATCACAGGCGCGCGCCTTCGGGGCGCGGTTCGAGGACGTCGCGCGGCGGTTGCCGCACAAGACGGCGCTCGTCGAGGACGGCCGCGCGATCGACTACGCGACGCTCGAGTCGACGTCGCGCGCGATCGCCGCGCGCAGCGAGGCGGCGGCGGCCGGCCGTCCCGGCTTCGCGGCGTTGCTGTTCTCGCGCAAGACGACGACCGTCCAGGCGATGGTCGCGTCGCTGCGTTGCGGCCGGGCCTACGTGCCGCTCGATGGCGGCGATCCCGACGAGCGCCTGGGCTTCGTCCTGCGCGATGGCGCCCCGGCCATCCTCCTGACGGATCGGACACTCGCGGCGCGAGCCCGTTCGCTCGCGGGCGCGACCTGCGCGGTCGTCGAGATCGACGGCGACGAACGGCCCGATCCGGCGTTCGCGTTGCCCGAGGTCGCGCCGGACGCGCTCGCGTACGTCCTCTACACGTCGGGGTCCACCGGTTCGCCCAAGGGCGTGACGCAGACCCAGCGCGGCGTCATGTTCTTCGCCGACGCCTTCGTGCGCCGACTCTCGCTCGGCGAGGACGACCGGCTGTCGCTCCTCTGGACGATGAGCTTCGCGGCGGCCAACATGCACGTCTACGGAGGACTGCTGAACGGCGCCACCGTGTGCGCGTACGACCTGCGCCGCGACGGCATCGACGGACTCGCGCAATGGCTGGATCGCGAGCGGATCACCGCGATCCACGCGTTTCCGACCGTCTTCCGCGGACTGTGCGCGACGCTGCCGCCGGGCGCGAAGCTCCGGCACGTGCGCGTGATCGACATCGGCGCGGAGGCCACGTACACGAGCGACGCCGCGCTCTTCGCGGCGCACACGCGTGACGACGCGATCCTGGTCAACCAGCTCGGCGCGTCCGAGGCCGACTGCATCGCCCAGCACGTCGTCTCGCACGGCGACCCGCCGCCGAGGGACGCCATCCTGCCGCTCGGTCGCCCCACGCCGGGCGTCGACGTGCGGATCCGGCGCGACGACGGCAGCGACGCCGCCGTCGACGAAGCAGGTGCGATCGTCGTGTGCAGCGCGCACGTGAGTCCCGGCTACTGGAAGCGCCCCGATCTGGACGCGCAGTTCCTTCCCCCCGATCCGCGGCATCCCGGGCGGCGCTGCTACGTGAGCGGCGACCGGGGCCGCATCGACGCCGAGGGTCGGCTGCATTTCCTCGGCCGCACCGGCAGCCGCGTCAAGATCCGCGGCCACTCGGTCGACCTGGCCGAGGTCGAGGCCGCGCTGGCGGCCACGAGAGGCGTCGCGCGGGCCGCCGCGCTCGCGCCGGTCCCCGGACGGCGCGCGGAGGCCGACCGGATCGTCGCCTACGTGACCGCGGCATCGCCTGCCGATGCCGATGGACCCGCGTTGCGCCGAAGGCTCGCCGACCGCCTCCCGCCCTACATGCTGCCGTCGACGTTCGTGTTCCTCGACGAGCTTCCGACGACCGCGACCGGGAAGGTCGACCGTTTCGCCCTCGCGCGGCTCGTGCCGCCCGACGCCGGCGCGCACAGCGAGACATCGCCGGCGAACGACAGGAAACGCCGGATCCTCGCGCACTTCCGGGACGTGCTTCGTTCGCCGCACGCCGGCGCGAACGACGACTTCTTCGCGCTCGGCGGCGATTCGCTCCTCGCCGTCGAACTGCTCGCCCGCATCGCCAGGACGGAGGGCAAGGCGCTGCCCGCGGCGACGCTCGTCGCGTCGCCGACCGTCGAAGCGCTCGCGCGGGCGATCGACGCAAGCGACGGTGTTCCGGTCGAGGCAGTGACGCTCCGGGCCGGCGGGGACTTGCCCCGCCTGTGGTGCGTTCCGGGGATGGTCGGCGACCCGATCTGGTACGCGCCGCTGCTGCGACATCTCGACCCGCGCCGGCCGGTCGCGGGCCTTTCGCTGATACGCCTCGAGCAGCGCGTATCGATCGTCGAGACGGCGAAGCACTGTGTCGACGCGATGCTCGCCGCGCAGCCGGAAGGACCCTATCTGCTGATCGGCTACTCGATCGGCGGCATGGTCGCGGTCGAGATCGCCCGCGCGCTCGCGGGCCGCCGCGCCGAGGTCACGTTCCTCGGCGTGATCGACACGGCGGCGCAGAACGCGAACGGCGGCTACCTGGACCTGACGATTCCGTTCTGGCGCCTGCCGCGCGCGCACCTGGGTGCCCGCGCGCGCGTCCGCGTCTCGATGCGCCTGCGCACCGTCGCGCGTGCGGTCGTGCCGGGACGCGCGTCGCTGCGGCGCGGCGTGATGCTGCGGTACGTGCCCGGGCTTCAGGGCGCGCTGGGCCACCACGACCTCACGCCTTTCGACGGCGCGATCACCGTCTTCCGTGCCGTCGACCCTCCTTCCATCGCCGACCCGCAACTCGGCTGGGGGCGCTACGCGATGCGCGGCGTTACGGTCGTCGACATCCCGGGCCATCACCTCAACCTCATCGAATCGTGGCGTGCCGGCGTGCTCGGATCGCGCGTTGCCGCAGCGCTGGACTCGGTGACGCAGCGCGACGCGGAGGCCTCGCTTCGTTCGTCGGATCATCCCGCCTGACGCAGCCAGGCCTCACGGCGGGCCGTGCCTGGCGGGCATGGCCGGCGACGCGTCCCGCGCGAACTCCGCCGAGTCGAAACGCCGATAGCCGATCGCCTCGGCGACGTGCGCCGACCCGACCGTGTCGGCCGATGCGAGATCGGCGATCGTCCGCGCGACCTTCAGGATGCGGTGGTAGGCGCGCGCCGAGAGCCCGAAGCGCGACATCGCGCGTGTCGCGAGCGCGCGCGCCTGCTCGTCCGGCACGCCGTGGCGCTGAAGGTCCGCTACCGTGAGTCCGGCGTTGCACACGCCCTGCCGCGCGAGCTGTCGGGCACGTGCCGCCGCGACGCGCTCGCGGACGCGCGACGACGGCTCCGCGTCCGGCGCATCGCCCCCGATGGCAATCTCGTCGGGCGGCAGCGCGGGCACGTCGATCGCGAGGTCGATGCGGTCGAGGAGCGGCCCCGAGATGCGGCTGCGGTAGGCCAGCACGCGATCGGGCGAGCAGCGGCATCGCCCGCTCGCGTGGCCGAGCCATCCGCAGGGACAGGGATTCATCGCGGCGACGAGCTGGAACTGCGCCGGGAACACGCTCTGCCGCGCCGCGCGCGAGATCTGCACGACGCCCGACTCGATCGGCTCGCGCAGCACCTCGAGCACGCGGCGCTCCCACTCGGGCAGCTCGTCGAGGAACAGCACGCCCCGGTGCGCGAGCGAGATCTCGCCGGGGCGCGGGTGGCTCCCGCCGCCGACGATCGCGACCGCGCTCGCCGTGTGATGCGGCGCGCGATAGGGACGCACGCGCCAGCGCGCCGGATCGAAGCGGCCCGCGAGCGACGCGATCGCCGCGACCTCCAGCGCCTCGTCCTCGTCCAGCGGCGGCAGGAGCGAGGGCAGGCGCTGCGCGAGCATCGACTTGCCCGCGCCCGGCGGCCCGCACAGCAGCAGCGAATGGCCGCCGGCCGCGGCGATCTCCAACGCGCGCTTCGCCTGATGCTGGCCGCGGACCTCGGCGAGATCCGGCGCGCTCGCCTGGCCCGCGTCGACCGCCATCGGCGCGAGCCGCGGCAGCGGCGCGTCGCCGGTCAGGTGCGCACAGACCTCGAGCAGCGTGCGCGCGGGATGCACCGACGCGTCGGGAACGAGCGCCGCCTCGGCCGCGCTCGCGCGCGGCAGCACGAACGCGCGCCCGTCGTGGCGCGCCGAGAGCACCATCGCGAGCGCACCGCGCACCGCGCGGAGCTCGCCGGTCAGCGCGAGCTCGCCCGCGAACTCGTGGCGATCGAGCGCCGCCGAGGGAATCTGTCCGCTCGCCGCGAGGATGCCCAGCGCGATCGGCAGGTCGAAGCGGCCGCTCTCCTTCGGCAAGGTCGGCAGGCGCGAGGTTGACGGTGACCTTGCGCGCCGGGAAGTCGAAGTTCGCGTTCTGCAGCGCGGCGCGCACGCGGTCGCGCGCCTCGCGGACCTCGGTATCGGGCAGCCCGACGATGTTGACCGCCGGCAGCCCGCCGCCGAGGTACACCTCGACGCTGACCGGCGGCGCCGCGAGACCCGCGAGCGCGCGGCTGCGTACGACGGCGACCGACATGGTGGGCTGCCTTCCCCGGCGAGACCTGCGAAGATCCGCTTCGCCACTGTGCCGGGGACCTCGCCACGCCGCGTTCGGCCATCCGGACGATGCGCCGGGGGGGGGCGGCGCGTCTTGCGCGCGCGCGGCGCGCAGCTATTGTCGTGAGCGAAACCGGCAGACCGCGCGCGCCTGAGACCCGCTCCGACCGCCCGTCCGGACATCCTCGATGCCATGCAGCCTGCTACCTGCAGGGTCGTGCGGTGAGGATGGGGGGGGGGGGCGGGTTTCGGGGAGGGCCGGGTTCCTGGGTGACGGGCGCGGTGATGGGTTGGCCCCCCCCTGGTGGATGGCGCGTTCCTCGGCATCGCCCCGCGGCGTTCCGCGTTCCTGACGGTCGACCTCACGCTGATGGTCGGCTCGATCGGCGCGTCCGCCGTGCTGGTCTACGGCGCGCCGCGCAGCCCGCTGGCGCAGCCGCGCAACCTCGTCGCGGGACACCTGCTGTCCGCGATCGTCGGCGTCGCGTGCTGGAAGCTGCTGCACCCGTGGCCGTGGCTCGCCGCATCCGTGGCGGTCGCCACGGCGATCGCGCTGATGCACGCCACGCGCACGCTGCACCCGCCCGGCGGCGCGACCGCGCTGATCGCGGTGATCGGATCGCCCGACGTCCACGCGCTGGGCTTCCTGTACGTGCTCGTGCCCTGCACGCTGGCGCCGCTCGTGCTGCTCGCGGTGGCGCTCGTCGTGAACAACATCCCGCGGTTCCGGCGCTACCCCGAGTACTGGCTCTAGAGCGCGCGCGCGCGCCTGCGCGCAGGCCCGCGGCGGTGCGCATTGCCGACGCCATCCTGCGAGCGCTCGACCGTGCGGCCGATGTTCATTCGTCGCTGAAGCGCGAATGTCTTGTTGGCTCGCCACGGTTCCCGACGTAGAATCGGTGCCCGAGTCCCTTCGACGGAGCAACCCGGTGACGACGAGCGCATGCAGGAGATGGGTTGCGGCATTGGCACTGGCGACAGTCGGCCTCGCCTCGCAGGCCGCCTCGGCGCAGGTCGGCGATGCGCTGGTCGTCGTCGCGAAACGCACCGTCACGACCAACGGCTACGCCGACATCGCGGCGCGTTGCCCGGCCGGTTACGTCGCGCTCTCGGGCGGCATCTCGTCGGGGAGCGCGTGGACGGTCACGACGCTCGCGCCGACCTTCGGCAACCTGGCGCTGTTCCAGCTGGCCGACGGCGTGCAGGCCGGCGCCCCCGACGGCTGGTATGCGAGCATCGACATGCTCGAAGGGCCGTCGACGATCGCGCTCGCCGTGAGCTGCGCACAGCTGTCGGGACCAGTGGTGACCGTCGTCGAGAGCGGACAGGCGGGCTACTTCTCGGACGTCTCCGCAACGGCTGAGTGCCCCGCGAACTACCGCGCGCTCGGCGGAGGCATCGACGTGGAGCGCGCGGACACGCTGACGTCGGAGAAGTACCGGATCAGCGCGAGCCATCCGCAATCCGACGGCTCCGACCAGACCTGGCCGCCGTCGGTCGGCTGGCGCGCGGGCGTGTACGGCGCGCCGCTCATCTTCGTCGTGCCGCCTCCGCCGGGACCCGTGTTCAAGGTGGGCTCGATCTGCGCGCAGGGCACCGACGCGCGCGTCGCCACGTCGTTCGACGCCACCTCGTCGAACTATGTCGTGTTCCGCGAATCAGCGAGCTGTCCCGCGGGGACGGGCGCGCTGGCGGGCGGTTCGCGCCTGCCCGGTCAATGGCTCGTGGGCCTGGAACCGCTGTTCGGTGACGATACCGCACTGGCGCTGTACCAGCGCAACCCCGGCAACTATCCGATCGGGCCGGCCTGGACCACAGCCGCGATCAGGGACGTGGACGCCACCAATACGGGCACCGGATTCAACGGCTACGCCGTCTGCGCCGCAACGAACGACGCGGGCGCGGGGGCCGCGACGGTGCCGGTCGTCGAGTTCTATCATGCCGGTCTGCACCATTTCTTCATCAGCATCGATCCGGTCGAGATCGCGGCACTGGTATCCGGGGCCGTGATCAAGGGCTGGGCGACCACCGGCTTCACGTGGAGAGCCCATGTCGGCCAGCCGGCCGGTTCGCAACCCGTCTGTCGCTTCTACATTCCGCCGGGGCTCGGCGATTCGCATTTCTTCTCGGCGTCCGCGCCGGAGTGCGCGGCCATCCTCGATGCCTCGACGAATCCGGCGCATCCCAGCCATGCGTGGTACGCGGGGTACGTGCACGAGTCGCCGAGCGCGTTCCACGTCGCGGTGCCGGCGCAGGGAACGTGCGCCGGCGGGACGGCCCCGGTGTACCGGCTCTGGAACGGCCAGGCCAACGCAGCCGCGTGGGGAAGCAACCACCGCTACACGACGAGCCCCGCGATCGTGTCGCAGATGGTCGGCGAGGGATACGTGAACGAAGGCGTGGTGATGTGCTCGCCGAATTGAGTTCCTGAGCCGCCCGCTGCCGCACGCGTCGGCCACGACGCGCATGTGCCGATGGTCGGAGGCGTTCGCGCGCCGACGACCGGTCGGCGGCCAACCCGCACTTGGGCGCTAGCCGCCGGCCTGCCGCGCCTCGAGTTCAGCCACCCTCCGCTCGAGCGCGTCGAGCTTCTCGCGCGTGCGCGCGAGCACCTTCGCCTGCACGTCGAACTCGGCACGGGGCACGACGTCGAGCTTCGCGAGGCCGCCCTGCAGCAGCGCCTTCACGTTCTTCTCGATGTCCTTCGCGGGCGAGGCCTCGATCGCGCGCCCGATGCGCCGCGCCAGGTCGTCCAGGGTCGCGCTGCTGATCATCTGCCGGTCCTCGTGGGGATTGCTTCGCTCGATCCGGTCCAGTCTAGCAAATGCACCCGACGCGACGGTCGCGGCTGAACGAACGATCCCTGGAAAGGGGCCGCGCTCGCGCGCCGCGCCGCGGTGGTGCGGCGGAGTCCGACCGCACCGTTTGGTGCGCCAGAGGAGGCCATGCGGGGGACACTGTCGCCGCGAATAGTCTAACTAGTTGTTTTATAATCGTTTGCTGCGGTGGCACACGAAATGCTGAAGAGGGTCCGGACGTCTTACCTCATCCACCCTTCGAGGATTCCCATGAAGACCACCGCCCGTTTTGGCCTCGCCCTCGCCTCTGCAGCGCTCGCGTCGTCCGCGGCGTTCGCCCAGGCTCCCGCATCGCCGCACACCGTCACGGCGAACGTGTCGCTCGGCAGCGAATACATCTTCCGCGGAATCTCGCAGACCGCGGGCAAGCCGACGCTGCAGGGCGGCTTCGACTACGCGCACTCGAGCGGCTTCTACCTCGGCACCTGGGGCTCGAACGTGAGCTGGCTCGAGGACTTCGGCGCGTACAACCGCTCGAGCCTCGAGTGGGACTTCTACGGCGGCTACAAGGCCAACGTCGGCAGCAGCGACTTCTTCTACGACCTCGGCACGATCTACTACTACTACCCGGGCTCGAAGAATCCCGGCGTCGTCAGCGCGGACACCTGGGAGCTGTATGCGGGGCTGGGCTGGAAGTGGGCGAGCGTGAAGTTCTCGTACAACCTCGACGACTACTTCGGCGCGCGCCCGACCGGCCAGAAGACCGACGGCACCTGGTACGTCGACCTGTCGGCCACGTATCCGGTCGGCGAGACCGGCTTCGCGCTGATCGGCCACTACGGCTTCCTGGAGGTCGACAACGACGGCTCCGACGGCGACCTCACGACCGGCGGCGAAGTCTCCTACCAGGACTGGAAGGTCGGCGCGTCCTACACGGTGCCCGACGGCGTCGTGAAGGGCCTCGAGATCGGCGCGTACTACTCGGGCAACAACGCGAAGTCGCGCTTCTACACCGACCTCACCGGCTACGACACGTCGAAGGACCGCGGCGTCGTCTACGTCAAGAAGACGTTCTGACGCCCGGCCGCGCCGGACACGAAAGGAAGCAGCGATGAAGCTCGTCACCGCCATCATCAAGCCGTTCAAGCTCGACGAGGTCCGCGAGGCCCTGTCGGCGATCGGCGTGCAGGGAATCACCGTCACCGAAGTCAAGGGATTCGGCCGCCAGAAGGGACACACGGAGCTCTACCGCGGCGCCGAGTACGTCGTCGACTTCCTGCCGAAGGTCAAGATCGAAGCGGCGATCCGCGACGAGCTCCTCGAGCGCGTCATCGAGGCGGTCGAGAAGGCCGCCAACACCGGGAAGATCGGCGACGGGAAGATCTTCGTCTTCGACCTGCTCGAGGTCGTGCGCATCCGCACCGGCGAAACCGGCGCGGAAGCGCTGTAAGGGAGCCATCATGAAGAAGCTATTCGCACTGATCGCGCTCGTCGGCGCGGTCGCGTTCGCGGTCCCCGCGGCGCTCGCGCAGGACAAGGCGCCCGCAGCCGCGGCGACCCCTGCGGCCACGGCTCCCGCCGACGCGCCAGCCGCCGCCCCGGCGGCAGCCCCTGCGGCGACCCCCGCCGCCACCGCCGCCCCGGCGCCGACGCCCAACAAGGGCGACGTCGCGTGGATGCTGACGTCGACGCTGCTCGTCATCATGATGAGCATCCCGGCGCTCGCGCTGTTCTACGGCGGCATGGTGCGGTCGAAGAACATCCTGTCGGTGCTGATGCAGGTGTTCGTCGTGTTCTCGATGATCACGGTGCTGTGGTGCGTCTACGGCTACAGCCTCGCGTTCACCGAGGGCAACGCCTACATCGGCGGCTTCGACCGGCTGTTCCTCAAGGGAACGTTCGACTCGTCGACGGGCGCGTTCGCGATGGCGGCGACGTTCTCGAAGAACACGCCGATCCCCGAGCTGCTGTTCGTGGCGTTCCAGGCGACGTTCGCGGCGATCACCGTGTGCCTGATCGTCGGCGCGTTCGCCGAGCGCATCAAGTTCTCGGCGCTGCTGCTGTTCTCGATCCTCTGGTTCACGTTCGCCTACACGCCGATCGCGCACATGGTGTGGTTCTGGATGGGCCCGGACGCCTACACGGATCCGAAGCTGATCGACGAGCTCACCGCCAAGGCCGGCATGATCTGGCAGTGGGGCGCGCTGGACTTCGCGGGCGGCACGGTCGTGCACATCAACGCCGGCATCGCGGGCCTCGTCGGCGCCTACGTGCTCGGCAAGCGCATCGGCTACGGCCGCGAAGCGATGCCGCCGAACAACCTGCCGCTCACGATGATCGGCGCGGCGCTGCTGTGGACCGGCTGGTTCGGGTTCAACGCGGGTTCCGCGCTGGAAGCAGGCAACTCGGCGGTGCTCGCGTTCGTGAACACGTTCCTCGCCACCGCCTGCGCCGTGATGTCGTGGATCCTCGCCGAGTGGATGCTGAAGGGCAAGCCGTCGATGCTCGGCGCGGCCTCGGGCGCCGTGGCGGGCCTGGTCGCGATCACCCCGGCCGCCGGCAACGTCGGCATCCCGGGCGCGTTCGCGATCGGCATCGCGGCGGGACTCGTCTGCTTCTGGGGCGTCAGCGGGCTCAAGCGCATGCTGCGCGTCGACGACTCGCTCGACGTGTTCGGCGTGCACGCGCTGGGCGGCATCCTGGGCGCGCTGCTCACCGGCGTGTTCAACGACCCGTCGCTCGGCGGCCCCGGCTACGTGTCGAACTGGGTGACCGGCGAGATCGTCAAGGCGGCGGACTACTCGATCGCGGGCCAGGTGTGGATCCAGGCGAAGGCGGTGGGCGTGACCGTGATCTGGTCGGGCGTGGTCGCCTACCTCTCGTACAAGGTCGTCGACATGGTCGTCGGGTTGCGCGTCTCCGAGGAAGAGGAGCGCGAGGGCCTCGACATCAGCTCGCACGGCGAGTCGGCCTACCGGATGTAGGCGTCGCCGGGAAGGTTGTCCGCGGGCGGGCCCGTGCCCGTCCGCGGGTAAGCAGCAAGTCGGGGTCTCCTCCTCGATCGTTTCTCCTCAGTGGCCTTGCGGGACGCCTCTCCGGCGTCCCGTTTTTTTTGGGGCGTCCCCGAGCCGCGCGGCGCAGCATTGACTTCGCCCATGAACGGGGTAGGGTCTTTCGGTCGAAGAGGGATTCCCATGGCCCCCGTCGTTCCGCCACGGTCCATCACGGCTCGGCTATCCCGGCGGCCCGGTCCACCCACGATCGTCACGCGATCGTCTATCATCCGGCCGTTCGCAGGACCTCGAGCAGCGCGGTAGTCATGAACGGCTGGCGCCACGTATTCCAGGGCTCGCGGCTCGCGGCGATCACCGCCGGCCTGTGCGCATTGATGCTCGCGGCGCCAGCCGCGCGCGCGGACGTGATGGACACCATCCTCGACCTGGTGCTGCAGTCGGTCGACCCGGACCTCTTCAACGCGAAGCAGCTGCTCAAGTGCGCGATCGGCCAGGGCGCGCTCAACGACAAGACGCTGCAGGTGTGCGGCGGCGCACTCGCCAAGGCGAAGGCCGACGGCTACCTCGCGTCCCACTCCACCGCGCAGACGGTGGTCACCGTGGGCATCGCTGCGTCGAAGAAGCAGTGGGGCAAGGTGATCGAGATCGGAGGGAGCGAGCTGGTCGTCCAACTCGCCTGCACGGCGGCGATGCCGCCCGGGCCCGTCAAGGCCGTCCTCTGCTCGAGCATTTCCTCCGAACTGGCCAAGCTGGCCAAGCCGGTCCTGAGCGGCGTGGTCGCGGCGGTATCGGACTCTCCGCCCGACGTGCTGGACTCGTGTCGATCCTCGGTCCCGGTCTGGCCTGCGAGTCGACGTCATACCGGCGGCGATGCGCGAGATCGCCTGCGGCGCGCTCGGCGAGATCCTCGCGGCCGGCAAGGAGCTGGCGGAAGGATTGGCCGAGCTGGCCGGCCTTGCGGTCGACGCCGCGGGATACGTCTTCGACGCGGGCGACAAAGTGCTCGGCTCCTACCACGCGAAGCAGACGCCGAAGGCGTACTTCAAGGCCTACTGGGCCAACACCACGCACCTGGGCGCGTGGCTCAAGTACGTGAAGGGCGACGCGGCGCTGACGGCTTTCGTCAACGACAAGCACTCGTCGTGCAACGAGTACTTCGGCAGCGCCAAGCCCTGCGACGCGATGCGCAAGGTCTTTCTCGACACGGTGAATCCGGTGGCAGCGCAACTCGACGGTGCGGCGGCCGCCTACTTCGAGCTGAACCTGCGGACGAACCTGCTGTACCACTATCTTTTCTACAGGAGTTCGGGGCAAGTCCCCGGCCAACTGGGAGGCAACGCCTGCCACCTGATGGAAATTCCCGCTGCTGGAGGCGACGGCCTGCCTCCACCCAGCCGCGCCCGACGTTGGGATCACGCTGCAGGGCCAGGACCTGCTCCTGGCCGGTCGGCCAGAAGCAGATGCTCGAGATGCAGCTCGCGCTGCTCGCCAAGCAGGGGTGCACGGCGACGAGCAGCAGCAACTTGTACTGCGTCAACTACGACGCGAGGGCGAGCTGTCTCGCGGCGCTGCCGACGCACGCGAGCCAGTGCGTGGTCGACGCCGCCAAGGCCAACGCGGCACTCGCGCCGCAGATCGCGCAGCAACTGGGAAAGCGCTGCAAGCCGGCGCAGACCGCCTCGACCGTGCAGTGCACCCGCCCCTGGAAGGTGGACCGGTGCAAGAGCCTGGTGGCAGGCATGCAGGCGCAGAAGGGCGCCCCCTGGTTCGGCACGCTCGCCATCGCCTGCACGCCGTTGTCCGATCCGTCGTTCGAGAGCGCCAAGCTCGACGCGCTGCAGATCGCCGGTCAGCTCAACGTGAAGGCGGGCACGCCGCCGACGCTGATGGTGTCGGCCGCGATGGATTCCGGCGCAGCCTGCCAGCCAGGCTCGCCCGACCCGGTGGCGATCCGCTGTGCCGGCAAGCAGGCGCTGAAGACGCAACTCGGCCTGATGCCGAACCTCGGCGTCGACTACTGTCCGTCCGATCCCAACGGCGGCGGTGCCGACGCGCCTCGAGAACTTCCTGATGGCCGATAACGCGAACCAGGGTGTCGCGCTGCATCCGGGCGAGTTGGCCGCGGCGCCGCCAACGGCGGTCCACCCGCGGCCTGACGTGACGCCGCCGGTGCCGGCCGGACGACTGAAGCTCGTCCGGCCCGGCGAGCCCGACCCGGCGATCGAGCCGTCGACGGCGTTCACGACGACGGGCAGGGCGGCGATGCCCGCGCAGGCCGGTCCGCAGGCGGCGGCGGGCGGCGAGTTCGGCCGGCCGAGGTCCGCGCTGCCGGCGGCCCAGGCGCCCGTGAGTGCGGTTCGCTCGCTGCCGGGACCGCAGCCGCAACCGTCCCCGTCCGTGCAGTCCGCGCCGACCGTCGCGCGCACCCCGGTGCCGGCGGCAACGCCGAACTGGGGTTCGACCAGTCGTCAGGCCGTTGCGGTGACCCCGCCCGCGCCGGCCGCCGCGGCGCCCGCACCGAGGACCAACACGGCGCTCGTCGCCAGGGCGATTACGCCTGCACGCGAACTCGCGGCGTTGTCGTGCACCGCGGCGCCAGGCGAAGGGCGCTTCACCTGCGCGACGCGAGCGGGCTTCGACCGCTGCGAAGCGCTGCGGCGCGAGCGCAAGGTCGAGCGATGCACGCTGGTCGAGCGGCGATGAACGGCACGGCGAGCGCTGCGGCCGCCCGTCGGGGATCGGCGCGCAGCCTCGGGCAGTGGGGTGCGTTGTGCGACGGTGAAAGGAGGCTGCCATGAACGAGTTTCCTGCGGTCCGCGTGCTGCTTGCGGCAGCCTGCCTGGGCGCGGCCGGCCTCGCGATGCCGGCGCATGCCGCGCTGTTGAACTGCGCGGGCCTGAAGCTCGCAGCGGCGAAGGGCGTTCCCGCGCTGACGCTGCACGACTACAAGTTCGCCGGCAGCTGCCAGGTCGTTGCCTTTGGCGGCATGAACCAGTCCAGCAGCGGACGCTGATCGTCGACGGCGTCGCAGCGTGGAACGCGACGACCGGAACCCTCGGGGGCGCCTTCGGGTGGAAGGCTCGCTCGGCAAGCATTCCGGCGACGTGGAGAGCGTGTTCAAGTGCGGCGGCGACCCGCTGATCGGCGCGGCGGCGTGCGTCGTCGTCTCGCACAACAATTCGACCAAGCTCGACGAGTTCTCGGGACCGCCGCTCAAGCAGCATCAGCCGATTCTCAAGGGCAGGACGACGATGGCGGAGGCCGCCCAGTTTTCGAAGCCTCCGCTGGAAGGCGCCGCGGCGGCGTTGAAGGAGACCAGCAAGCTGGGGCAGAAGTCGCCTGCCGGCGGGGGCGCGAACGACGCGTCGAGCGCGGGGGCCAAGACCGGCGCGGGCGCATACGACGCGTCGAGCGCCGGGGCCAAGGCCGGCGCGAGCGCGGGCGCGGGGACGCCGACCGTTGGCGGGACGGCCATGCGCGTGGCGCCCGCGATGCAGCCCTCAGCGGGCTCGGTCGCCCCGCCGGCGACGACACCGCAGCGGGGTGCGCTCTCGACCCCCTCCACCCACGCCGCGCCGTCTGGAGCGGCCGGCGGGCAGCGTGCGCAGGCGACGTTGGCTGGCGGATCCTCGAGCGTCGTCCCCGCCGCGGCCGCTGGCGGTGCGGCACGCGAACTCGCGGCGTTGTCGTGCACCGCGGCGCCAGGCGAAGGGCGCTTCACCTGCGCAACGCGCGCGGGCTTCGACCGCTGCGAAGCGATGCGGCGGGAGCGCAAGGTCGAGCGATGCACGCTCGACGCCCGGCGGTAGTCGGAGAAAGCATTGACATCGCCCATGATGGGAGTAGGGTCATCGTTCGAGGAGGGATTCCCATGACCCCCACCGTCTCGCGTCGACGCGTGCTGCAGGGACTCGGAATGCTCGGCCTGGGGGGCGTGACGCACGGCGCCCGAGCGCAGGACCCGGTCGACCCGCCTCCCTCGTCCGATCAGGAACGGCTGCCGCCGCTGCCGGGCACCGTCGGCCTGCTGCGTGGCCAGTTCGCCCGCCTCGCGGTGGTCAACCACGACCACGGCGATCCCGGCGGCATTATCAGTCCCGACCTGATCGTCGCGGAGATCTTCGGCGCCGACGGGCAGGTGCTGGCCAGCGCGGAATTCTCGCAACTCGGGCCGAACGAAGCGCGGTTCCTCGATTTCGTGCATCCGGAGAAGAAGGGGAAACCGGGCGACACGCGGATCGAGCTGTTCGCGCGCGTCCGTTACTCGCCGGGATCCACCGTCGGCGGCTCGCTGCAGATCGTCGACGACGGCAGTGGGCTGACGCTGTACCCCAGTAATCCTGAGCACTTTCAAGACCCGGCGCTGGGCAGCGGCCAGGCCAACGACCCGATCCCCGCCGACGTCCCGCTGCCTGGCACCATCGGCTTCGTGCGCGGTCAGGCGCTGCGGGTGTCGATGGTCAGGCATGGCTACGATCCGGCCCATTTCCCGGACGATCCCGAGTTTTTCCCCAACAATCCGGCGGGTATCCCCGCGATCCTGAGCACTACCCGAAAGATCGGAAGCCATCGTCGCCGACGTGCTCGACGGGCAAGGCAATGTGCTGGCGAGCCGACGTTCTCGGCCTGGACCCGCACCAGGCGGTCTTCCTCGACTTCATGCATCCGGGAGGCAGGGTGCCCAACGCGACACGCGCATCGAGTCGTCGTGCGTCCGCCATACGCCGGGGCATCCAGGCGCGACGGTGTCGGTGCTCGACGCGGGCAGCGACGAGACCCGCGCGATCGTCGGGCCGTGCCTCTACGCGGATCCGGCGCTCGCGCAGCAGCCGTGAACGCGGGATCAGGGCGACGCAAACCCGTCGATGCATCACTTCCAGTGACGACGATGAACCGAACCCTGGCAGTCGCGTGGACCACGATCCTGCTGTCCGGCGCGCCGAATGACGGCAATGCCCAACCGATCGCCGACAAGCCGGAGTTCCGGCCCGGCGATTCGTGGTTTTTTCATCGGACGGATACGAAAGACGACAAATTCGACAAGTGGAGGCTCAGGGTCGAGGCGATCGAGTCGCCCGAACGTATCGCGACCAAGATAAACAACCGAGAAGTTTTCTGCGACTCAGCCCTGAACCCACTTCGCGGCGGTCGCGACGACGCGGCACGTTTGCTGGTGAGATATCCGCTGCGCGTGGGTGACGAGTGGACGTTTTCGATCAATTTCGAGCACCCGGGCGTTGTCGAGCTTGGTCACGCCAAGGTGGCGCCTATGAATCGCTAACGGTTCCGGCAGGAACCTTTCAATGCTATCGGGTCGAGGCTGAATCCTCCTACGGGTCCAGGTACTACACCCAATACCAGATCTGGACTCGTTGGTATTGCCCGGAGATCAAGTGGCTCGCAAAGCAGGTGCTCACGACCAGAATACATTCCGTTGCGAATCCCGCCAGCAACGGTGAGTCGACGGCAACGTCGGTGCTGACCACATTTCTTGCGGCGCCGTGACCAGAGGCATGGGGACTCGGGCCGATTCACGTTGGGCCCCGCCGAATACGCGGATGTTTCGGTCCGGCGACGCGAAGATCGGCTCGTGCGGTCTCCGCCACCTACCATCAAATGGAGAGGGAGAGGACTGGAAATCGATCTGCCCGATTGGGATGGTCGCCGTAGTGTTGGCCGTTTGCGCCGGCACCGCTATGGCCCAAAGTCCTGACTGCGAGATCACTCGTGAAAATTTCGTCAGAGGCGGCGTCGCGCCAGCGAAAATGAGTGTGCTGAACAATGGGAATCCATGCGTGTTCTCGTTCAAGTTCCAGGGCTCATTCGACCCCGACGGGTGGAAGGTGCTTGACTCGCCAAAGCACGGCAAGGTCGAGGCCGGCGGCAGCACGGCGAAGTATCTTCCGGACCCCGGATACGTCGGTTCAGATACGTTCGTGGTCGAACTGTACGGACGAAACCCCATGCAGAAGGGGGCCCCGTCGCTGAACGGCAGTTTTTCCTTTCAGGTCGACGTTCGCGGCAAGCCGTAATCGCGCTCGGGCTCGATGAGCGCCCACGCGAAACGCCCAGGTCAGGATTACCCCGCTCGTTGCGCTCAGGGCAACTGCTGATTCATCGGATTGAATCCGCCCAGGCTCGACTTGGGGCGGCTGCTCCGCGCGAGGCGGCGGTCGAGGGGAAAGTCGAGTCCGACCCTGCTCCACAGGAGGTTGATCATGCCGAGGATTCGTTGCACGCTGATCGCCTGCATCCTGATGGCCGCCGTTCCCGCGCTGGCGGCCGACAAACCGGCGTCATCGTCGGCACCGTCTGCGTGAGAGTGCCCGACCCCGCCGCAGCGTCGCGCCGACCGCGGCCAAGCCCGTCGCGCCCCGCGCACCCGGCGCATCTGCCATCACCGCAGGGACGCCGCTCGAGTGCGTCGCATGGGTGAAGGTCGTAAAGACTCCACTTGGCGGAGGCGGCAAATTACGCACCTACACCGTCACCAACAGTCTCGGCGGCCGTCTGCCGTTGCCCGCCGGACGCAGGATCCGATGGTCCGGTAGCGCAAGTTGGACGGCGGCGAGTTCGTCCTGGAGGCCGTGCTGCTTCCGGGACAGAGCGTCGAGGTCGGAGACGCGATCGGAGACTTCAGCCACCTGGCCAAAGGTGTCAAGCCTAGCTGCGAGGCGGCGCTGATGCCGTGATCCGGTCGGGAAAGCCGCCGTAGCGGCAGGCGCGGCGAGAGGGCCGGCCGGGGGACGGGCCGGGTTGCGTTATGATCAGAATCCCCGCGTCAAAGGCCCACCGCATGGTCCCGCACCTCACCACCGCGCTCGCCGGCCCGCTGATGGCCCTCGAGCGGACGTTCCTCGACCGCATGCCCGACATCGAGCGCTGGCTGCGGTCGAAGTGGCACGAGCACGCGATCCCGTTCTACGCGTCGGTCGACCTGCGCAACGCGGGCTTCAAGCTCGCGCCGGTCGACACGAACCTGTTCCCGGGCGGATTCAACAACCTGAATCCCGCGTTCCTGCCGCTGTGCGTGCAGGCGGTCCAGGCCGCGGTCGAGCGCGTGTGTCCCGACGCGCGCGGCGTGCTGCTCGTGCCCGAGAACCACACGCGCAACACGTTCTACCTGCGCAACGTCGCGACCCTCGAAGGCATCCTGAAGCAGGCGGGCCTCTCGGTGCGCATCGGCACGCTGATTCCGGACATCACCGCGCCCACGAAGATCGACCTGCCCGACGGGTCGTCGCTCACGCTCGAGCCGATCGTGCGCACCGGCAACCGTGTCGGCCTCGCCGGCTTCGACCCGTGCATGGTGCTGCTCAACAACGACCTGTCCGCCGGGCCGCCCGCGATCCTGCAGGGGATCGAGCAGCCGATCGCGCCGCCGCTCGCGGCCGGCTGGTACAACCGGCTGAAGTCGCACCACTTCGAGGCCTACCACGCGGTCGCCGACGAGTTCGGCGCGCTCGTCGGCATCGATCCGTGGCTGATCGATCCTTACTTCGGCGTCTGCGGCCAGATCGACTTCCAGGAGCGCGCGGGCGAGGAGTGCCTCGCGTCGAACGTCGACTGGCTGCTCGGGCGCATCCGTGCCAAGTACGACGAATACGGCCTCGACGAGAAGCCGTTCGTGATCGTCAAGGCCGACGCGGGCACCTACGGCATGGGCATCATGACGGTGCGCGACGCGTCCGAGGTGCAGGGCCTGAACCGCAAGCAGCGCAACAAGATGGCGGTCGTCAAGGAAGGCCTCGAGGTCACGTCGGTGATCATCCAGGAGGGCGTGCCGACCTACGAGGCGATCAACGACGCGATCGCCGAGCCGGTCGTCTACATGATCGACCGCTACGTCGTCGGCGGCTTCTACCGCGTGCACGCGTCGCGCGGCCGCGACGAGAACCTGAACGCGCCCGGCGCCGAGTTCGTGCCGCTCGCGTTCGAGTCGCCGTGCATCCCCGACCTCGGCGCGCCCGCGGGGTGCCCGCCGAACCGGTTCTACGCGTACGGCGTCGTCGCGCGCCTCGCGCAGGTCGCCGCGGCGATCGAGGTCGAGCAGCTCGCGGAGCGCGACGTCGGGTCCGCCGCACCGGTCGCCGCCGCGACCGCGTGACGATGGTCGACGTCGAGTACTGCCGGCTCCTCGCGCGCTACAACCGCTGGATGAACGAGCGGCTCTACGTGGCCGCGTCGACGATTCCCGACGACGAACGCAAGCGCGACCGCGGCGCGTTCTTCGGCTCGATCCACCGGACGCTCGCGCACATCCTGTGGGGCGACCGCACGTGGCTCGGGCGCTTCATCGGCACGCCTCATCGGATCGCCGCGTTCGGTGCCGACGAGCATCCGCACTGGCCGGATCTCGCACGCGAGCGCGAGAACGCCGACCGCGACATCCTTTCGTGGACGGGCGTGCTCGCGCCCGAATTGCTCTCCTCGACGCTCGAATACCGCGCCGCCTCCGACGGGAAGCTGCGACGCCTTCCCGCGTGGGTCGCCGCGACGCACCTGTTCAACCACGCCACCCACCACCGCGGGCAGGTGACGACGCTGCTCAGGCAGGCCGGTGTCGATCCCGGAGCGACGGACCTGCCCTGGTTGCCGGGCGTCGTCCAGGTCGTCGATTGAACCGGGGGACGCGGGCGTCGCTCGGCGCCTCGCGCCCCGCGACGCGGTCCGGCTCGGTTGTCCCCCTGCGGGGACACCCATTAGACTACGCCCGTCGTCATCCAGCGATTCGCCCGCGGCGGTTCCGTCGCGACGCGCCGCGACACCGGTCCGGGAAGGCTTCCCTTGCTTCGCACCGTCAGTTCCGTCGTCGTGATGTTCGTCTACTGGGTCGTGCTCTCCGGCTTCTTCACGCCGTTCCTCCTCGCCGCGGGACTCGCGTCGTCGATCGCCGTCGTGTGGATCGTCCGGCGGATGGGGCTCGTGGATCCCGAGGGCCATCCCATCCACCTCGCGCCGCGCGCGACGCTCTACTGGCCGTGGCTCGCCAAGGAGATCGTGAAGTCGGCCTGGGACGTCACGAAGGTCATCCTGTCGCCGCGGCTGCCGATCCAGCCGACGCTCGTCCGTTTCCGGCCCTCGCAGCACACCGAGGTCGGCCTGGTCACGCACGCGAACTCGATCACGCTCACGCCGGGCACGATCACGATCGAGGCAAGTCGCGACGAGTTCCTGGTCCACGCGCTGACGACCGCCGGCGCGGAAGGCGTCACGGGCGGGGACATGGACGCCCGCGTCGCCCGCTTCGAGCGCGGGGCGTGATGTTCGCCGCGGCGACGCTCGCGATCCTGGTCACGCTGGCGCTCGCCATCATCCGGGCGATCCTCGGCCCGACGGTCTTCGACCGGGCGCAGGCGGGCAACACGACGGGCACGATGGCCGTCCTGCTCCTCGCGGTCATCGGGTTCCTGAACGGCCGGCCCGAGTTCCTCGACCTGGCCATCGTCTACGGGCTCCTCAACCTCGTCGGCACGATCGCGGTCCTCAAGTTCTTCCGCTACGGCGACCTGGGCGACCCCGGCGAGGCCGAGCCGCCCCCCGCGGCAACCCGGGAGGACCCCGTTGAGCGCCGCAGGGCGTCCCAGGCCTCGCCCCTCCTAGGGCGCGTCAGCGGCAAGCCTGGGGGAGGACACCCGTTGACCGTCGTGCTGGACATCGCGAGCTGGATCTCGCTCGCCGGGGGCGGCTTCTTCTGCGTGGTCGGCGGCATCGGGTTGCTGCGCATGCCGGACTTCTACACGCGCATGCACGCCGCGAGCGTCACCGAGACGCTCGGCGCCGGGCTGATCCTGCTGGGCCTGATGCTGCAGGCGGGGTTCACGCTCGTCGCGGTCAAGCTCGCCATCATCGGCATGCTGATCCTGTTCACCAGCCCCGCGGCCACGAACGCGCTCGCGAAGGCCGGCATGGCTCGCGGCATCGAGCCGCTACTCGGCCCACGGGAGGGCGCGTCATCGAAGCGCTGATCGTCAACGTCCTGCTCGCGATGATGGCGGTGATCGCCGCCGCCATCGTGATCCAGCGAAACCTGTTCGCGGTCGTCGTGCTGGGCGGCATCTACAGCTTCCTGATGGCGACCGCGCTGGTCGCGCTGGATGCCGTCGACGTCGCGATGACCGAGGCCTCGGTCGGCGCGGGCATCTCGACGGTGCTGCTGCTGGGCGCACTGCACCTCGTCCGCGGCGACGAGGCGAAGCCGCTCGGCCGGCCGTGGCTCCCCCTCGCGGTCTCGATCGCGGTGGGGGGCGTGCTGGTCTACGGGACGCTCGGCCTGCCGGCGTTCTCGGACCCGGAGGCCCCGATCCACAAGCACGTCGCGCCGCGCTACATCAACGAGTCGCTGAAGGAAACCGGGGTGCCCAACGTGGTCACCGCGGTCCTCGCGAGCTACCGCGGCTACGACACGCTCGGCGAGACGACGGTCGTGTTCACCGCCGGCATCGGCGTCATCGCGCTGCTACGCCAGCGCAAGCGCAAGGACCGGGACCGCCGATGAGAAACTACCTGGTCCTGCGGGTCGCCGCGAAGATCGTCGTCCCGTTCATGCTGCTGTTCGCGCTCTACGTCCAGTTCCACGGGGACTTCGGTCCGGGCGGCGGGTTCCAGGCGGGCGTCATCCTCGCCGCCGCATTCGTCTTCTTCGCGCTGATCTTCGGGTTGCCGACCACGCGGCGCCTCGTGCCCGACCGCCTCGTCGAGACGGGCATCGCGGCCGGCGTGCTCGTCTACGCCGGCGTCGGCTTCATCGGCCTGCTGCTGGGCGGCAACTACCTCGATTACTTCGTGCTCGACCGGGATCCCGCGCACGGCCAGCACCGGGGCATCTTCTGGGTCGAGGTCGGCGTCTGCCTGACCGTGTCCAGCGTCATGCTGAAGATCTTCTACATGTTCGCCGGCCGACGCCGCCGCGAGGACGACGCGTGAGCGCGCTCGGCCACTTCAGCTACTGGGTCACGATCTTCCTGCTCGTCGCGGGGCTCTTCATCGTCATCGCCCGCGGCAACCTCGTGAAGAAGCTGATCGGCCTGTCGATCTTCCAGACCTCGGTGTACCTGCTCTACATCGCGCCCGGCAAGCTCATCGGCGGCACGGCGCCGATCGTCGGCACCGGCATCACGGTCTACTCGAACCCGCTGCCGCACGTGCTGATCCTCACGGCGATCGTCGTCGGCATCGCGACGCTCGCGCTCGGCCTCGCGCTCGTCGTGCGCATCCGCGAGTCCTACGGCAGCGTCGAGGAGGACGAGATCCTGCGCGCCGAAGAGGCCGCCCTCCGCGACGAAGCGACGTGATCGACAGCGCGCACCTGCCGGTCCTGCAGGTCGTCGTGCCGCTCGTGTGCGCGCCGCTGATCGTGCTCGTGCGCGGCAGCCGGGCAGGCTGGGCGATCGCGGTCGCGGCGAGCGTCTTCTTCCTCGGCGCGTCGATCGCGATCCTGATGGAGGTCCAGCGCGCGGGCGTCATCAGCTACGCGATCGGCAGCTGGCCCGCGCCCTGGGGCATCGAGTACCGGATCGACGCGGCCAACGCGTTCATGCTCGTCCTGCTCGGGTTCGTGGCGGCGGTCGTCGCGCCCTACGCGTGGGCGAGCGTGCGGGTCGAGGTCCCGCGCGAGAACCACTACCTGTTCTACGCGCTCTACTGCCTCGCGCTCGCCGGCCTGGGCGGCATCACGGTGACCGGCGACGCGTTCAACCTGTTCGTGTTCCTCGAGATCTCGTCGCTCGCGAGCTACGTGCTGATCGCGCTCGACCGCGACCGTCGCGCGCTGCTCGCCGCCTACCAGTACCTGATCCTCGGGACGATCGGCGCGACGTTCATCGTGATCGGCGTCGGCCTGCTCTACCTGATGACCGGGACGCTCAATCTCGCGGACATCGCGACGCGCCTGGGCGACGTCCGCCAGTCCCGCCCGGTGCTGGCGGCGCTCGCGTTCCTGACGGTCGGCATCTCGCTCAAGGCCGCGCTGTTCCCGCTGCACATGTGGCTGCCCGGCGCCTACGCCCACGCGCCGTCGGCCGTGTCGGCGCTGCTCGCGGCGACCGCGACCAAGGTGTCGGTCTACGTGCTGCTGCGCTTCTATTTCTCCGTGTTCGGCACGACGACCGTCTTCACCGCGATGCCGATGGGCGACGTGCTGCTGGCGCTGTCGATCGTCGCGATGATCGTCGCGTCGATCGCGGCGTTCTTCCAGTCCGACCTCAAGCGGCTGCTCGCCTACTCGAGCGTCGCGCAGATCGGATACATCACGCTCGGGGTCAGCTTCGCGAGCGCGACCGGTCTCACCGGCGGCATCGTGCACCTGTTCAATCACGGCGTGACCAAGGGCGCGCTGTTCATGCTCGCCGGCACGATCGTGTTCCGCCTCGGCAGCACGCGCCTCGACCGCATGGCCGGCCTCGCCCGGTCGATGCCGATCACCTGCGCGGGAATCGTCGTCGGCGGGCTGGGCCTGATCGGCGTGCCGGGCACCGCGGGCTTCGTCTCGAAATGGTATCTCGTGCTGGCAGCGATCGAGGCCGGCGCCTGGGGGATCGCCTTCGTCGTCGTCGCGAGCTCGATGATCGCGGTCGCCTACGTCTGGCGCTTCGTCGAGGTCGCCTACTTCCGCGCGCCCTCCGACGAAACGTCGCGGCTCAAGGAAGGGCCGGCCGCCCTGCTCGTGCCGGCCGGCATCCTGCTCGCCGCGTCCGTGTATTTCGGCCTCGTGCCTTCGCTCACCCTCGGCGCCGCGTCCGGCGCCGCCGAGGCGCTGCTCGCGGGTCCCAGGTGACCGCCGAGCTCGCGATCCTGGGGGCCCTCGCGCTGCCGCTGCTGGGCGCGGCCATGATCGCGCTCGCGAACCGGTCGCCGAACGCGCGCGAGGCCGCGACGCTGGCCACCGGCGTCGCGTTGCTGGCGACGGTGGTCTCGCTCGTCGCGCCGGTGCGCTCCGGCGAGCGCCCGTCGGTCACGCTCGTCGAGATGCTGCCCGGGATGCCGATCGCGTTCACGGTCGAGCCGCTCGGGCTCCTGTTCGCGCTGGTCGCGTCCGGGCTGTGGATCGTGAACTCGCTCTACTCGATCGGCTACATGCGCGGCAACGCCGAGAAGCACCAGACGCGCTTCTACGTCTGCTTCGCCGGCGCGATCGCCGCGACGATGGGCGTGGCGTTCGCCGCGAACGGGCTCACGCTGTTCCTGTTCTACGAGATGCTCACGCTCGTCACCTATCCGCTGGTCACGCACCACGGCACCGAGGACGCGAAGCGGGGCGGACGCGTCTACCTCGGCGTCCTGCTCTCGACCTCGATCATGTTCTTCCTGTTCGCGCTCGCGATCACCTGGCACGCGGCGGGGACGCTCGACTTCGTGCCGGGCGGCATCCTCTCGGGACGGCTCGGCAACGCGGCGATCGGCGGACTGCTCGCGCTGTACATGTTCGGCATCGGCAAGGCCGCGCTGATGCCGTTCCACCGCTGGCTGCCCGCGGCGATGGTCGCGCCCACGCCGGTGAGCGCGCTGCTGCACGCGGTGGCGGTGGTCAAGGCGGGCGTGTTCACCGTGGTCAAGGTGATCGTCTACGTGTTCGGCATCGACTCGATCCGCGGCCTCTCCAGCGTCGACTGGCTGCCGACCGTCGCCGCGTTCACGATCGTCGCCGCGTCGATCGTCGCGCTGCGCTCGGACAACCTGAAGCGCAGGCTCGCGTACTCGACGGTGAGCCAGCTCTCCTACGTGATCCTGGCCGCCGCGCTGCTGACGCCGCTCTCGGTCATGGGTGCAGCGATGCACATCGCCGCCCACGCGTTCGGCAAGATCACGCTGTTCTTCGCGGCCGGCGCGATCTACACGGCCGCGCACAAGACCGAGGTGAGCCAGCTCGACGGCATCGGCCGCCGCATGCCCTGGACGATGGGGGCGTTCGCCGTCGGCGCCGTGTCGATGATCGGGTTGCCCCCGACCGCCGGTTTCGCGAGCAAGTGGTTCATCCTGTCGGGCGCCTACGAGGCCGGGCATTGGGTGGCGATCGCCACGATCGCCGCGAGCACGCTCCTGAGCGCGGGTTACCTGCTGCCGATCGTGTTCCGCGCGTTCTTCCGGCCCTCGGCCGACGGCCACGGACACGCGCACGGCGAGGCGCCGCTGCCGATGGTCGTCGCGATGGTCGCGACGGCCACCGCGACGGTGCTGATGTTCTTCTTCGCCGACCTGCCGCTGTCGCTCGCGCGGCAGCTCGTCGGAGGCTAGCCGATGAACGAACGGATGCACTGGCTCGTACGCCCGCGGACGATCCGCCTGCTGTGGACGCTGTTCGTCGTCGTGCTCGCCCTGATGGTGGTGGCCGGCGCGTTCGTCGAGGAGGCCACGAGGGAATCGCGGGCATGTTCGGGTTCGGCGCCTGGTTCGGGTTCGCCGCGTGCGCCGTGCTGATCCTGTTCGCCAAGGGGCTCGGCGTGTTCCTCAAGCGCCAGGACACCTACTACGACGAGCGCCGCGATGGCTGAGCTCCTGCATCCCGGGCTGGTCCTCGTCGCCGCGGGCCTCGCGCTGACGTTGCTGTCGGGGCGCGCCCGGACCGCGCTGACGCTGCTCGCGCCCGCCGCCGCGGTGGCGCTGGTGCTCGCCGCGCCCGACGGCGTGGCCTGGCGCGGCACGATCCTGGGCTACCCGGTCGTCCCCTACACGGTCGACGCGCTGTCGCGCCTGTTCGCGCTGGTCTTCGCGATCATGGCGTTCGGCGGCGGCCTGTTCGCGCTGAAGCAGGAAAGCCGCGTCGAGGTTCCCGCCGCCTTCGTGTACGCGGGCTCGGCCATCGGCGTGACGCTGGCCGGCGACCTCATCACCGTGTTCGTGTTCTGGGAGCTGATGGCGCTGGGCTCGACGCTCGTGATCTGGAGCGCGGGGACCGCGTCCGCCTACCGGGCGAGCATGCGCTACCTGATGGTCCACCTGCTGGGCGGCGTGGTCCTGATGGCCGGCATCGCGGGACACGTCGCCGGCACGGGCTCCACCGCCTTCGTGCGCATCGCGCTCGACTCGCCGGCGCACTGGCTCATCCTCGCGGGCTTCCTGGTCAACGCCGGCGCGCCGCCGCTGTCCGCGTGGCTGCCCGACGCCTACCCGGAAGCGTCGTGGAGCGGCACCGTGTTCCTGTCCGCGTTCACGACCAAGACCGCGGTCTACGTGCTGCTGCGCGCGTTCCCCGGCACCGAGCTGCTCGTCTTCGTCGGGCTGTTCATGATCTTCTACGGCATCGTGTACGCGCTGCTCGAGAACGACATGCGCCGCATCCTCGCCTACAGCATCGTGAACCAGGTGGGCTTCATGATCGTCGGCATCGGCATCGGGACCGAGATGTCGCTCAACGGCGCGGCCGCGCACGCGTTCACGCACATCCTCTACAAGGCGCTGCTCCTGATGTCGGCCGGCGCGGTCCTCTACGAGACCGGGCGGCGCAAGTGCACCGACCTGGGCGGCCTGTTCCGGACGATGCCGCTCACGATGGTCTGCGGCACGATCGGCGCGCTGTCGATCTCGTCGTTCCCGCTCACCTCGGGATTCGTGAGCAAGTCGATGGTCGGGCAGGCGGCGCTCGACGGGCACATGGGCGTCGTCTGGCTGCTCCTGGCCGCGGCCTCGGCGGGCGTGTTCCTGCACGCGGGCATCAAGTTCCCGTGGTTCGTGTTCTTCCAGAAGGACTCCGGGCTGCGCCCGCCCGACCCGCCGTGGAGCCAGCGGCTCGCGATGGTCCTGTTCGCGGCGCTCTGCATCGGCCTGGGCGTGTACTACGCGCCGCTGTACCGGCTGCTGCCCTACCCGGTCGACTACGTCCCCTACACGGGCGCCCACGTCGTCGAGATGCTGCAGCTCCTGCTGTTCTCGGGGCTCGCGTTCTTCGTCATGCTGCCTTTGCTCAAGCGGACGCTGACGATCACGCTCGACACGGACTGGTTCTACCGCAAGGCGGGCCCGTGGCTCGCCGACGCGCTGCGCGCGGGCATCGGAGCGGTCGACCGTGCGGTCCGCCGGGCGGGCCTCTCCACGCTGGGCGCCGGGATGGGCGTGCTGTCGAGGGCGCTGGGCGACCGCGGGAAGCTCGCGCGTGCGTACGGCACCGGCACGATGGTGCTGTGGGTGGCGATCCTGCTGACGTTCTACCTGATCCTGTACTACGCCTGATCGCCGGACGCCGGCGCGTCACTTTCCGCGGTCGGCGGTTCGTTTCCTGGCCCGAGGATGCGCGGCGTCGTACACCTTCGCGAGCGCCTGGAAGTCGAGGTGCGTGTAGACCTGCGTGCTCGCGATCGACGCGTGGCCGAGCATCTCCTGCACCGCGCGCAGGTCGCCGGACGACTGCAGCACGTGCGACGCGAACGAGTGCCGCAGCATGTGCGGGTGCACGTGGCGGTCGAGCCCCTGCTTCACCGCCCACGAGGCGAACCGCTGCTCGATCGACCTTGGCGTGAGGCGGTTGCCCGTGCGGCCGACGAACATCGCGTTCTCGCCGGGCCGCGCGATCGCCGCGCGCGCCGCGAGCCACGCGCGGATCGCCTCCAGCGCCGCGCGCCCCACCGGCACGATGCGCTCCTTCGCGCCCTTGCCGAACACGCGCGCCTCGCCGGTCGCGAAGTCGACGCGCCCGACGTCGAGACCCGCGAGCTCCGACAGCCGGAGCCCCGACGAGTAGGCGAGCTCGAGGATCGCGCGGTCCCGCGTCGCGAGCGGGTCGTCCGAGGCGATCTCGACGAGCTTCGCCGCCTCGTCGGGCGACAGCGCGGAAGGCAGCCGACGCGCGGACTTCGGCGGCTTCAGCCCGGCGGTCGGGTCGTCCTTCAGGCCCCGCTCGCGGTCGAGCAGGTAGCGGTAGAGCGAGCGCCACGCCGAGAGCATGCGCGCGAGCGACCTTCCCGAGAGCCCGCGGCCGTGCAGCGTCGCGAGGTGACGCGCGAGCTCGGGACGCGTGAGCGCCTCGATCGGCCGCTCGC
>JADIZG010000016.1 GCA_016704895.1 Betaproteobacteria bacterium | reverse complement strand
GACGCGATGGCGGTGAACGCCGACGCGAGCGCGGCGGCGGCGACGCGCTGGGCAGTTCGTCGGGTGGTGTCCTGGTTCATCGGGCGGCCTCCGTCTGGGCGAGCGCGGGACCGTCGAGGGTCGCCAGCGCGTCGGTCACGATGCGGGTGGTAAGAACCTCGGGCAGCAGCAATGGTTCCCGGCCCGGACGGTACAGCACGTAGACGGGCACGCCGCTGCGGCCCAGCGCGGCGAGCGCGCGGGTGATGTCGGCGTCGCGGCGCGTCCAGTCGGCCCGGACGAGCGCGACCTTGCGGTCGGCGAACGCGTCCAGCAGCGCCCGGTCCGAGAGCACGAGCCGCTTGTTGACCTGGCAGGTGACGCACCAGGCGGCGGTGAAGTCGACGAACACCGGCCCCGCGGCCGCGAGCTCGGCGAGCCGCGCCGGCGAATACCCCTGCCACGCGACAGACCCCGGTGCCGGCGACGTCGCAGTCGCGGATTCCGCAGGGGCCGGCGCCGCAAGCGGGAGCGCCACGACGACCGCGCCGGCCAGCGCCGCGAGCGACACGAGCTTCCAGACGCGCGTCGATCCCATGCGCGACACGTGCCACGCCCACAGCGCGAACGCCACGGCAATGAGCACGATCGCGAGGCGCAGCACCGCGTCGACGTCGAGCTGCGAGCCGAGCACCCACGCGAGCCACGCGACCGTCGCGTAGAGCGGGAACGCGAGCAGCTGCTTGAAGCGCAGCATCCACGCGCCCGGCTTCGGCAGCGCGCGCCGCCACGCCGGGAACCACGCCAGCAGCACGTACGGCAGCGCCATGCCGGCGCCCAGCGCGACGAACACCGCGATCGTCTCGATCGCGGGCTGCGAGAGCGCGAAGCCCAGCGCCGCGCCCATGAACGGCGCGGTGCACGGCGACGCGATGACGACGGCGAGCACGCCGGTGCCGAACGCGTCGAGCGTGCGGTTCTTCGACGCCCAGCTCAGCACCGACGAGGGCGCGAACTGGCCGAACTCGAACACGCCGGAGAGGTTCAGCGCGAGCACGAAGAACAGCACGGCGAGCGCCGCGACGACCACCGGCGACTGGAGCTGGAAGCCCCATCCGAGCTGCTCGCCCGCCGCGCGCAGCGCGAGCATCACGCCGGCGAGCGCGACGAACGTGACGAGCACGCCCGCGCCGTACGCGAGGCCCTCGCGGCGCATCGTCGCGCGCGAGTCGTGGTGCTCGGCGAAGCCCAGCACCTTGATCGACAGCACCGGCAGCACGCAGGGCATCAGGTTGAGGATCATGCCGCCCAGGAACGCGGCGATCACGGCGAACAGCAGCGACATCGTCGCGGCCGCGGGAACCGCCGCGGGCGGGATCGCGAGCGCAGGCGCCGCGGCGTCGACCGGCTTCGGCCCCGCGACGACGCTGCCCGCGAGCGGCACGTCGATCGTCGCCGCCATCGCGCCGCCGATGCCGTTCGACGCGGACAGGACGCCCGCGACGCGCGCGAAGCCCGGCGCGAGCTGGTAGGCGACCGGCAGCGTGAGCACGTAGCCCGCGCCGTCGCGCGCGAGCGCCTGCGGCGCGGACGCCTCGACCTGCCCTTCCTTGAACGGGAAGAAGTGGAGCTTGCCCGGATCGGCCGCGCCCGCGGGCGGCGTGAGCGCGACGCGCACGCGCTGGCCCTCGCCCTGCGCCGCGACGCCCCATCCGGCGAGCGGCCTGGGCAGCGCCGCGACCGTCGCGGCGATCGGCGCCCCCCACCGCGGATGGGCTGACGCGCTCGCCGCGACCGGCAGCGCGAGCGTGAGGTCGACCCCCTCGGGGATGCAGGTCTCCTTGCAGACGAGCCAGTCCGCCCGCGCGGCGATCGCGAGCTCGCTGCCCGGCTTCGCGTCGGAGGCGACCGTGAGCGTCGAGGGCAGCAGGATCTCGCCCTCGAAGCCGTAGTTGACGAGCGGCCCGACAGGCAGCGCGTGCGGGGCGGGCCAGTCGATCGGCCCCGCCTTCACGCCCGGCGGGAGCTTCCATTCGATCGTCGTCGGCAGCCCCGAGTCGCCCGGGTTCTGCCAGTAGGTGTGCCAGCCCTCGCGGTGCTTGAGCCGCAGGGCGACCGTGACCGGCTGCCCCGGCACGGCGGCCGTCGTCGCCGGGACGAGCTCCGCCTCGACGTTGGGCGTGCTGACCGGCGCCGCCGAGGCGACCGGCGCGAGCACGGTCGCGGCGAGCGCGAGCGCCGCCCACCAGGCTCGGGGCCCGGGCGTCGGGGGGCGGAAGGTCGAAGGCATCGCGGTCGGGGGTCGATCCGGGGGAAACCCGGGCGGGCACTCGGATAGAGCGGAAAACCGCTTCCCGGGTTCCCGCATTCCTTGATTGTGCCACCTGGCGGAGGGCGCCCCGGATTCCCCCACCGGGCGGGTCGGACCGTTTGGTAGAATCCGCGGTCCTTTCGGGGGGCGTGCGGCGGTCAGGCGAGCCGGTTCGCGTCGAGTCGCCCCGGGTGCCAGGCACGTGCCCGGCACCGATCAGACCCCCGATCAGACCCCCGGCCTGCGCCAGGCACGTGCCTGGTACCACCCCCCCCATGGAAGCCCTCCTCGTCTCCGCGGGTGTCGTCGCGATCGGCGAGATCGGCGACAAGACCCAGCTCCTGTCCCTCGTGCTCGCCGCGCGGTTCCGGCGGCCGTGGCCGATCGTCGCGGGCATCCTCGTCGCGACGCTCGCGAACCACGCGCTCGCCGGCTGGCTCGGCAACTGGGTGCGCGGCGTGGTGCCCGCCGACCTGCTGCGGTGGCTCCTCGCGGCGTCCTTCTTCGCCGTCGCGCTGTGGGCGCTCAAGCCCGACACGCTCGACGACGAGCGCGCTCCCGAGGCGGGCCGGTGGGGCGTGTTCGGCGTCACCGTCGTCGCGTTCTTCCTGGCCGAGATGGGCGACAAGACGCAGATCGCGACCGTGATGCTCGCGGCGAAGTTCGACGCGCTCGCCGCCGTGGTGGTCGGCACGACGCTCGGCATGCTGATCGCGAACGTGCCGGTCGTGTTCGCGGGCAAGCTCGCCGCGGACCGCATCCCGTTCAAGGCGATCCGGATCGTCGCGGCCGCGATCTTCGCCGCGATCGGCGCCTGGGTGCTCGTCGCCGGCGTGCCCGGCTGATCCCCGGAAGGCGCCGTCCTTTAGAATCCCCCTTTCCGGTGCCGCCGACGCGCCGCGACACCGCCCCCCGACCGCCATGTCCACCGAACCGCAGACCTTCGACCCGAGATCGATCGAGTCCGACGCGCACGCCGCGTGGGACGCGCAGGACGCCTACCGCGCCCGCGAGGACGACGCGCGCCACGCGAAGGGCAAGTTCTACTGCGTGTCGATGCTGCCCTACCCGTCCGGGCGGCTGCACATGGGGCACGTGCGCAACTACACGATCAACGACGTGATGGCGCGGCACCTGCGCATGCGCGGGTACAACGTGCTGATGCCGATGGGCTGGGACGCGTTCGGGCTGCCGGCCGAGAACGCCGCGATGAAGAGCGGCAAGCCGCCGGCGGCGTGGACGTACGAGAACATCGCCTACATGAAGAAGCAGATGCAGGCGATGGGGCTCGCGATCGACTGGTCGCGCGAGATCGCCGCCTGCGATCCCGCGTACTACAAGTGGAACCAGTGGCTGTTCCTGAAGATGCTCGAGCGCGGCGTCGCGTACCGCAAGACGCAGGTCGTGAACTGGGATCCGGTCGACCAGACCGTGCTCGCGAACGAGCAGGTCATCGACGGGCGCGGCTGGCGCACCGGCGCCGTCGTCGAGAAGCGCGAGATCCCGGGCTACTACCTGAAGATCACCGACTACGCGGAGGAGCTGCTCGCCTCGCTCGACCGCATGGACGGCTGGCCCGAGCGCGTGAAGACGATGCAGGCCAACTGGATCGGGAAGAGCCAGGGGGTGCGCTTCGCGTTCCCTTTAGCACGAAGTCCGCGACCCCCCAGCGGGCGAGCGGCTCGTCCCGCCGACGCCCCCAAGAAGCGCCCGCGTGGGTCGTGTTCACGACGCGCGCCGACACGATCATGGGCGTGACCTTCGTCGCGGTCGCGCCCGAGCATCCGCTCGCCGCGGTCGCCGCCGTGCGCTCGACGCACGTGCACGAGTTCGTCGAGAAGGCGCGGCACGGCTCGGTGATGGAGGCCGACGTCGCCACGATGGAGAAGGAAGGCGTGCGGACGGGGCTCTACGTCACGCACCCGCTGACCGGCGCGCAGGTCGAGGTGTGGGTCGGCAACTACGTGCTGATGGCCTACGGCGACGGTGCGGTGATGGGCGTCCCGGCGCACGACGAGCGCGACTTCGCGTTCGCGCGCAAGTACGGGCTGCACATCCAGCAGGTGGTCGCGGTCGACGGCGAGACGTTCGACGACACGCGCTGGCAGCCGTGGTACGAGGACAAGGCGCGCGGACGCTGCGTGCACTCGGGCAGGTACGACGGCCTCGCCTACGCGCCCGCCGTCGACGCGATCGCGGCCGACCTCGCGGCGAAGGGGCTCGGCGAGAAGCAGGTGACGTGGCGCCTGCGCGACTGGGGCATCTCGCGCCAGCGCTACTGGGGCACGCCGATCCCGATGATCCACTGCGACGCGTGCGGTTCCGTGCCGGTGCCCGAGCGCGACCTGCCGGTGGTGCTGCCCGAGGACTGCATCCCCGACGGCAGCGGCAATCCGCTCGCGAAGCGCGAGGATTTCCTCGCGGTCGACTGCCCGTCGTGCGGCAGGCCCGCGCGGCGCGAGACCGACACGATGGACACGTTCGTCGATTCGTCCTGGTACTACATGCGCTACGCGTGCCCGGACGCGACCACGATGGTCGACGCGCGCAACGACTACTGGATGCCGATGGACCAGTACATCGGCGGCATCGAGCACGCGATCCTGCACCTGCTCTACGCGCGGTTCTGGACCAAGGTGATGCGCGACATGGGGCTCGTGAAGTTCGACGAGCCGTTCACGCGCCTGCTGACGCAGGGGATGGTGCTCAACCACAGCTGGTTCTCGCGGAACGACCGGGGCGGCATCGACTATCACCCGCCGACGGACGTGACGCCGGTCGTCGGCGACGACGGGCGCATCGCGGGCGGGAAGCTCGCCGACGGCACGAGCGTCGAGTACGGCGGCGTGTCGAAGATGTCGAAGTCCGAGAAGAACGGCGTCGACCCCGAGGACATCATCGAGCGCTTCGGCGCGGACACGGCGCGGCACTTCGTGATGTTCGCGTCGCCGCCCGAGGCGACGCTCGAGTGGTCCGACGCGGGCGTCGAGGGGAGCTACCGGTTCCTCAAGCGCCTGTGGGCCTACGCGCAGGGCAAGCTCGTCGTCGTGCGCGGCTGCGAGCGCGTTCCCGCGGGCACCGACGCGGGCGAAGCCGCGAAGGCCGCGCGCCGCGAGGTCCATCTCGCGCTCCGGCAGGCGAACTACGACTACGAGCGCGTCCAGTACAACACGGTCGTGTCGGCCGGCTACAAGATGCTGAACGCGCTGGACGGGCTGTCCGTCGACGCGCCCGGCGCCGAGCCGGTCATCCGCGAGGGCCTCTCGATCCTGCTGCGCGTGCTCTATCCGGTCGTCCCGCACACCACGTGGGCGCTGTGGCGCGACCTGGGCTACGCGGACGAGATGGGCGACCTGCTCGACGCGCCCTGGCCCGAGGTCGACGAGCGCGCGCTCGCGCAGGATGCGATCGAGCTGGTGCTGCAGGTGAACGGCAAGCTGCGCGGCAGGATCGTCGTCCCCGCGACCGCCGATCGCGCCGCGATCGAGGCGGCCGCGCGCGCGTCCGACGAGGTCGCGAAGCACGCGGGGGGCGCGCCGGTGAAGAAGGTGATCGTCGTGCCCGGACGACTCGTGAACGTCGTAGTGTGATTGTGACCGTGCACGCCAAGCGCCGCACCACGATCCTCGCCGCCTTCGCGCTGGTCGCGTCGCTCGCGTCCTGCGGCTTCCAGCTCCGCGGCACCGCGAGCTACGCGTTCGATTCGATCTACGTCGGCGCTCCGCCCGCGCTGCCGTTCACGGTCGAGCTCAGGCGTGCGCTCGCCAGCGGCGGCAGCGCCAGGGTGCTGGACTCGCCCCAGAACGCGCAGGTCGTGCTCGACGTCTCGAACCTCTCCGACGACAAGTCGGTGCTCTCGCTGTCGCCGGGCGGACGGGCGCGGGAGTTCGTGCTCACCAAGCGCGTCGCCTTCTCGCTGCGCGGCGCCGGCGGCGAGGTGTGGCTGCCGCTCGACGAGATCGTCGTGCTGCGCGCCTACACGTTCGACGACACCGAGCGCCTCGCGCGCGAGATCCAGGAGCAGCGCCTGCTCGTCGAGATGCAAACCGACGCGGTCGCGCAGATGGTGCGCCGGCTGCAGGCGGCGCGGAAGCCGTGACGCAGCTCAAGCTCGAGGCGCTGGCGTCGCACCTCGAACGCAAGCTCGCGCCGCTCTACGTGATCCACGGCGACGAGCCGCTGCTCGCGCTCGAGGCCGGCGACGCGATTCGCGCGGCGGCGCGACGCGCGGGCTGCGAGGAGCGGGAGGTATTCGTCGTCGAACCCCAGTTCCGCTGGGACGCGTTCCTCGCGAACAACGCGAACCTCGGGCTGTTCGGGACGCGCCGGCTGGTCGACCTGCGCATCCCGACCGGCAAGCCCGGCGTCGAGGGCGCGAAGGCGCTGGAGGCCTACGCGTCGAACCCGAATCCCGACAACGTGACGCTGGTGACGCTGCCGAAGCTCGAGAAGGCCGCGCAGTCGTCGGCGTGGTTCACGGCGCTCGCGCAGGCGGGGGTCGAGGTCGCCGTCTGGCCGGTCGCGCGCGAGGAGCTGCCGCGCTGGATCTCGCAGCGGCTCGCGAGGCAGGGACAGAAGGCGTCGCCCGACACGCTCGCGTTCCTCGCCGAGGCGAGCGAAGGCAACCTGCTCGCCGCGAAGCAGGAGATCGAGAAGCTCGCGCTGCTGCTCCCGGCAGGCCAGCTCGACCACGACGCGGTCGTCGACGCGGTCGCGGACGTCGCGCGCTACGACGTGGCGGCGCTCTCCGAAGCGTGGCTCGGCGGCGACGCGAGGCGCGCGCTGCGCATCCTCGACGTGCTGCGCGGCGAGGGCGAGTCGCCGGTGCTGCCGGTGTGGCAGCTTTCCGAGGACGTGCACGCGCTCGCGCTCGTGCAGGGTCTCGTGGCGCAGGGCGTGCCGGCGGGCAACGCCGTGCGCCAGGCGCGCGTATGGGGCCGTCGCGCGATGGCGATGGAGCGCGCCGCGCAGCGCATCCCGAAGGACCTCGCGCCGTCGCTCGTGGCCGAGCTCGCGCGCCTCGACGCGCTCTCGAAGGGGCTCGGTTCGCAGGACCCGTGGGACGAGCTCGGCGCCGTTGCGCTCGTGCTCGCCGGCAAGCCCGCGCGTCCGCTGGTCGCGCAGGCGCAGGCCTGACTGTCGCGGCGCGCAAACCGTCGGGCTGAAGCCCGACCCACAACCTCGCGCCATCCTGTGGGTCGGCCTTCAGGCCGACAAGCATCCCGGATCCGCAAACCGTCGGGCTGAAGCCCGACCCACAACCTCGCGCCATCCTGTGGGTCGGCCTTCAGGCCGACGGGTTCACGCTTCTGATCAGCGCAGATCGCCGCGCAGCGCCTGCAGCGCCGCGAGCGCCGCGACGCACGCGGTCTCCGCCTTCATCACGCGCGGGCCCATCGACACTGCCCGCAATCCCGCCTTCTGCGCCGCGGCGATCTCCGCTTCGTCGAAGCCGCCCTCGGGGCCTACGAGCACGTCGATCGCGTCGACCGCACCGACGGCCGCGAGCGTCGCCTCCCCGCCCGGCGCGAGCACGACGCCCGGCTTGCTCGCATCGCGCGTTGCGAGCCATGCCCCGAGCGATTGCGGCAACTCGACCGGCGGCACGCGATTGCGACCGCATTGCTCGCAGGCCGCGACGGCGATCCTCCTCCAGTGCTCGACGCGCCGGTCGCCGCGCGATCCCCCCTGCGACCGCGCGGCGACGACCGGCAGGATCGACGCGGCGCCGAGCTCGACCGCCTTGCGCACCGCGTAGTCCATCGCGTCGGTCGCGAGCGTCGAGACCACGAGCGTGGCGGCGAGCGGCGATTCGCGCTCGACCGGAACGTGCGCGCCGATCGCCACGGTCGCGCCGCGTCGCCCCGCGGCGGCGATCGTCGCGCGCCATTCGCCTCCCGTGCCGTCGAACAGCGTCACCGCGTCGCCGTCGCGCAGCCGCAGCACGCGCAGCGCGTGGTGCGCGGCGGCCTCGGGCAGCTCGGCCGAGGCCCCCTGCGCAAGGACGACCTCGCCCGCGTCGACGAAGAGCCGCGGCGTCATGGATCGACGAAATCGTAACCGGCCGTGTCGTCGACCGGCCGGTAGCCGATGCGCGCGTAGATCGCGTTCGACACCGGATTCGCGACGTCGGTCGTGAGGAACACGCGCCGCGCGCCGCGATCGAGGAGCTCCCGCGACGCGGCGGCGACGAGCGCCGTCGCGTAGCCGCGCCCCCGCGCCGGCGGGGGCGTGTAGACCGGCCCGATGCGCGCGTGGGCACCGTCGACCAAGACCGTGCCGAGGAACGACACGATCGCCGGATCCTCCCACACGCGGTAGCGCCGCTCGCCCAGCCGGTCGCGCACCATGCGGTCGGTTCCCTGCGGCGCACGCGGCACCTTCGCCTCGTCGGTGAACGCGTCGTGCGCCACGACGAGCCAGTCGAGGTCGCCTTCGTCCGCCGTGCGCATCGCGCCGGATGGGGCGGCGACCGGCTCCACGGATTCGAGCATGTGGTGCCGCAGTCGCACGCGCTCGACCGCCACGCGCCCGGTGCGCTCGCGCCATGCGTCGGCGAACGCCTCGCACGCGGCCTCGCCGCCGTCGACGCCCGGGATGTCGTGCCCGCCGTCCGCGAGCGCGCAGGCGATCTCGCGCGCGGCGGCCGGGTCGCTGTGCTCGAGCAGCACCTGGTTGCGACCGAGCCGCATGGCGAGCGCCCGTGCGCCGTTCGCCTCGGCCGTCGCCAGCAGCACGTCCACGCCAGGCGCGGGCGGGTGCCGCCGCAGGTTCGCGCACCAGATCGCCACGAGCGCCTCGGAGCACGGCGAGCGCGAGGCGACGCCGTGCGCCGCGCAGGCGAAGGCGGCCGGATCGGAGTGGAAGGCGACGGGCACGATGCGTGAACGGGCTCCGGAGTGCTAGGATTCTGCCACGCCGAATGGCACCGTACCGTCTCGCCGGGAGCACCCGCGATGGTCAGTCTCCACACACCCGCAGGGAAGCTGGGCTCGTCAGCACCGCCGTTCGACCTGCCGGGCGTCGACGGCAGGCGTCACACGCTGGCGTCGGTACGCGGCGCGAACGGGCTCGTCGTGATGTTCATCTGCAATCACTGCCCGTACGTGAAGGCGGTGATCGACAAGATCCCGCGCGACATGCGGGAGCTCGCGTCGCTCGGCGTCGGCGCCGTCGCGATCATGAGCAACGACCCCGCGCTCTACCCCGAGGACTCGTTCGACAACATGAAGGCGGTCGCCGAGCGGCACGGCTTCGGGTTCCCGTACCTCTTCGACGAGACGCAGGACGTCGCGCGCGCCTACGGCGCCGTCTGCACGCCCGACTTCTTCGGCTACGACCGCGACCTCAGGCTCGTCTACCGGGGAAGGCTCGACGACGCCGGTCGCACCCCGCGCGAAGGCAACCGCCGCGACCTCGTCGAGGCGATGCGGGCCGTCGCGCGAGGCGAGACGGCGCCCGCGGAGCAGTACGCGTCGATCGGCTGCTCGATCAAGTGGAAAGACTGATGGATTCCCCGGAACGCGCGTCGCGCGCCTCCGTCGTGGCGCACGGGCGTCAGCCCGCGGCAGGCTCCACCAGCGCCCGGTAGGCGTGCCACGTCGCGTGGCCGATCACCGGCGCCGCGACGACGAGCCCGACGAACAGCAGCGCGAAGCCCGCCGCGATCACGACGACGATCGCCGCGCCCCACACGGCCATCGCCGGGAGGTTCGCGCCGAACGCCCGCGCGCTCGTCAGCACCGCGACCACGCCGTCGGTCCCGCGGTCGAGCATCATCGGCACCGACACGACGCTGATCGCGAACACGAGGATCGCGAAGAAGCCGCCGACGCACGCGTAGGCGACGAGGAACTCGAGGTTGTCCGGGCTCACGATCTGGCCCAGGAACCCGTGCACGCTCGGCATCTCGCTCGTGTAGAAGAGCGCGAACACGACGAGCGACGCCCGCGCCCAGACGAGCAGGATCACGGCGAGCACGAGGCCGAACACGCCGATCGCGCCGACGTTCGGGCGCCAGGCGTCGAGCGTCGGCGCGAGCCACGCCGGCTCGCCGCGCTCGCGCCGCCGCGACAGCGCGTAGAGGCCCGTGGCGAGGAACGGCCCGACCAGGAAGAAGCCGGTGACGAGCGACGAGACGTACGCGGCGGCGTGCTCGAACACGACGGCGATGAGCCAGCCCATCAGCGCGAAGCACGCGCCGTAGAAAATGCTCGGCAGCGGATGGGCGCGGAAATCGGCGAAGCCGCGCGCGAGCCAGGTGAGCGGCGCACCGGCGGACACGGTGCGCACCGCGGGCATCGGCGACGCCTTCGCGTCGTGCCCGCTCATCGCCGGACTCGTGGGTGGCCGGGCACGCGATCGCTAGAGGAATCCGCGCAGCGCGTCCAGCACGGCGTCCGGCTGCTCGGCCATCATCGCGTGCCCGGTGTCGGGCAGCGTCACGACGCGCGCGCCGGCGAGCGCCTCGACCAGGCCCTTCGCCGCGCGCGGCGGCGCCATGATGTCGCGCGCGCCGATCACGACGAGCGACGGGCACCGGACGGCGGCCGCCGCCTCGAGCCCGCCGGTCCACGCGTTGCACGCGACGAGATCGGTGTGCAGCACGCCCGGCGCCGTGCGCTCCATCAGCCTGATCGCGCTGCCGAGCAGCCACATCCCCGGCACCGTGTTGCCGCCCAGCTGCTTGCCGGCGGAGGTCGACCAGCCGTTGATGAGCTCGTAGGCCACGTGGTCGTTCGCCTTCGCGGCGTCGAGCAGCGCCTCGCTCACCTCCATCGGCACGGCAGGGCCCAGCAGCGCGACTTTCGCGACCCTCGCCGGATGCCGTGCCGCGCACGCGAGCACGGCGAGCGCGCCCAGCGAATGGCCGACGAGCGCCGCCTGCGCAAGGCCGGCCGCGTCGAGCACCCGCGGCAGCCAATCCGCGATCGCGTCCACCGAGCCGAGCACGGGGCCGACGCTGCGGCCGTGGCCCGGCAGGTCGACCGCGAGGACGCCCTTCCCGTGGTGCGCGAAATAGCGCGACTGCAGCAGCCACACCGAATGGTCGTTCGCGGCGCCGTGCACGAACACGACCGCGGGCTTCGCCGGATCGACCGGGCGCGTGCCGGTGTACGCATAAACCTCGCTGCCGCCGACGTCGAGCCGCATCAGGCCTTCCCCGCCGCGTGGAGCGCCCGCGACAGGTCCTCGATCAGGTCCTCGGGATCCTCGAGGCCGATCGACAGCCGGATCGTTCCCTCGGTGATGCCCGCGCGCTCGAGGTCCTGCGACGACATCCGGAAGTGCGTCGTCGACGCCGGATGGATGACGAGCGACTTCGCGTCGCCGACGTTCGCGAGGTGCGAGAACAGCTTGAGCGTCTCGATGAACCGCCGGCCCTGCTCGCGCGTCGCCCTGAGGTTCACCGGGAACACCGCGCCGCAGCCGCGCGGCAGGAGCCGCTGCGCGAGCGCGTGGTCGGGGTGGTCGGGCAGCTCCGGATAGCTCACGGACGCGACCATCGGATGCTCGCGCAGGAACGCGACGACGCGACGCGCGTTCGCGACGTGCTTCTCCATGCGCACCGGCAGCGTCTCGATGCCCTGCAGCACCTGCCACGCCGTCATCGGCGCCATGCAGGCGCCGAAGTCGCGCAGGCCCTCGCGACGCGCGCGCAGCAGGAACGCGGCGGTCGTCGACTCCTCCGAGAACGTCATGTCGTGGAAGCCGGCGTAGGGCTCGGTGAGCGTCGGGAACTTGCCGCGCACCGATTGCCCTCCCAATCGAAAGTGCCGCCGTCGACGACCAGCCCGCCGATCACGACGCCGTGCCCGGACAGGAACTTGGTCGCCGAGTGGAACACGATGTCGGCGCCGTGCTCGAACGGGCGCATGAGCCAGGGCGTCGTGAACGTCGAGTCGACCAGCAGCGGCAATCCGTGGTCGTGCGCGAGCGCGGCGACGCGCGGGATGTCGAGCACGTCGAGCCCCGGGTTGCCGAGCGTCTCGCCGAACAGCAGGCGCGTCTCGGGCCGGATCGCCGCGCGCCAGGCGTCGAGGTCGCGCGGGTCGACGAACGTCGTCGTGATGCCGAAGCGCGGCAGCGTGTAGTCGAGCAGGTTGTGCGAGCCGCCGTAGAGCGCGCGCGACGCGACGATGTGCGCGCCCGCGCCCATCAGCGTGACGATCGCGAGGTGCAGCGCCGCCTGCCCGCTCGCGGTCGCGATCGCGCCGACGCCGCCCTCGAGCGCGGCGATGCGCTCCTCGAGCACCGCGTTGGTCGGGTTCGACAGGCGCGAGTAGACGTGGCCCGCGCGCTCCATGTTGAAGAGCGCCGCAGCGTGGTCGCTGTCCGGGAACACGAACGACGCCGACTGGTAGATCGGTGTCGCGCGGGCGCCGGTCGCCGGGTCGGGGCGCGCGCCGGCATGGAGCGAAAGCGTGTCGAATCCGTGGGTCTTGGGCTTGATCGTCATGTCGGTCGCTGCGCGGGGCGCGCGTCATCTTATCCGAAGGCGCTCGAACTCCGTCGGGTGGATGCGCGCACCAACGACAATCGCCGGGGGGCGTGGGTCGGGCTTCAGCCCGACGGGTTGCGCTGCACCCGGGACAGGCGCAGCCCAGGCCGCCGGGCTTCAGCCCGACGGGTTGCGCTGCATGCAAGGAAAGGCGTCGGCCTGAAGGCCGACCCCCCAGAACGACAGCCTCGGCCTGAAGGCCGGCCCACAGGGGAGCGCGGGGGGTCGGGCTTCAGCCCGACGCCTTCTCCGGCATGTCGATCATGGAACCCAATACCGGCGATGCTTTCGGCGATAGCGTACAATCGTTCGATGGCGAGAAACCCCGCCGATCCCGGCCCGGCCGGCATCGCCCGGCACGGGCGGGGGGCGACGCTGGACCCGGCCAACCGCTTTCGGCGCGACACGCGGGAGGCGGTCGACGACGGTTGGGCGCCCCCGCCGCCCGAGCCCGGGACCGAGCCCTCGAGGCAGGTCCGCACGACGGTGACCGTGCAACTCGCGCGCACGATCATCGCGCGCAACGACTCGCCCGACATCCCGTTCACGCAGTCGATCAATCCGTACCAGGGATGCGAGCACGGCTGCATCTACTGCTACGCCCGCCCGTCCCACGCCTACCTCGACCTGTCGCCGGGGCTCGACTTCGAGACGAAGCTCTTCGCGAAGCCCGACGCGGCGAAGCTCCTGCGCGCGGAGCTCGCGAAGCCCGGCTACGTGTGCGACCCGATCGCGCTGGGCACCAACACCGACCCGTACCAGCCGATCGAGCGCGAATGGAAGGTGACGCGATCGATCCTCGAGGTGCTCGCCGAGACGCGGCATCCGTTCTCGATCGTCACCAAGAACGCGCTGGTCGAGCGCGACCTCGACCTGATCGCGCCGATGGCGGCGGCGGGGCTCGCGCGCGTCTACCTGTCGATCACGACGCTCGACGCGGACCTCGCGCGAAAGCTCGAGCCGCGGGCGAGCGCACCCGCAAGGCGCGTCAACGCCCTGCGCGCGCTGGCGGGCGCCGGCGTGCCGACCGGCGTGATGGTCGCGCCGGTGATTCCCCAGCTCAACGACCGCGACCTCGAGGCGATCCTCGAGTCGGCCGCCGCCGCCGGCGCCACGCAGGCCGGGTGGATCATGCTGCGGCTGCCGCGCGAGGTCGCGCCGCTGTTCCGCGACTGGCTGGCGACGCACTACCCCGACCGTGCCGCGCACGTGATGAGCATCGTGAACGACCTGCGCGGCGGACGGGATTACGATTCTGGCTTCGGAACGCGGATGCGCGGCACCGGCGTGTTCGCCGACCTGATCGCCCGGCGCTTCGAGGTCGCGTGCCGGCGGCTGGGCCTTAATGCCGGCCGCGGCCGTACGCCGCTCGATCGCAGTCGGTTCCGGCCGCCCGCTCGCGACGACGGGCGCCAGGCGTCGTTGTTCTGACGCGTCGCGACGCGACCCGGCGCGTTCCGGGGGCACGGCACCTGCACGGGAGGCAGCCATGAGCGGCATCCGCATCCTCGCGATCGTCGTCGCGGCCGTCGTGTATTTCTTCATCGGCGCGATCTGGTACGGGCAGTTCTCGGTCGCCTGGCTCGCGGGCATCGGCAAGACGCTGGCCGAGCTCGAGGCGGAGAACCCGGGCGCGCGACCGTACGTCGTCGGATTCGCGTCGGTGCTCGTCGCGTGCGCGACGCTGGGATGGCTGATCGCGCGCACCGGCGCCACGGGGTGGGCGGGCGGCGCGAAGCTGGGCGTCGTCCTGGCGGTGGGCATCGTCGGCGCGCAGCTCGCGCTCAACTACGGGTTCGAGTCGCGCAGCGTGTCGCTGTGGCTCATCAACACCGGCTACCCGGTCGTCGGCCTCGGGATCGCGGGCGCTATCATCGGCGCCTGGTCGAGACCGCGGGGGTGACGATGCCGAACCTGACCGAACGCCTGGGCGCGTGCTACACGGGCGCGGTGCACGACGTGCTCCGGATGATGGGCCACGAGCGCGTCGCGCTGCCGCATGCGATCAAGCCGCTCGACCCGACGCAGAAGCTCGCCGGTCCCGTGTGGACGGTCTCCGGGCACGTCGACCGCACGAAGTCGCGCCACGAGACGCTGCTGGGCTGGTGCACGCTGCTCTCGAAGGCGCCGCGCGGCCACGTCGTCGTGTGCCAGCCGAACAACCACGAGGTCGCGATGATGGGCGAGCTCTCGGCGCAGACGCTCGCGGCGCGCGGCGTGCTGGGCTACGTCGTCGACGGCGGATCGCGCGACACCGCGCTCGTGCTCGAGCAGCGCTTCCCGGTCTGGTGCTCGTTCCTGACGCCGTCCGACATCGTCGCGCGCTGGATCCCCGACGCCTACGGTGCGCCGATCGACATCGGCGGCGTGACGATCTCGACCGGCGACTGGCTGCTCGCCGACCGGGACGGCGTCGTGATCGTCCCGAAGGCGATCGCCGAGGAGGTCGTGCTCCGCACCGAGGAGGTCGTGTCGACCGAGAGCGACATGCGCAAGGCGCTCGTCGGCGGGATGGACCCGGTCGACGCGTACAACACGTACGGCAAGTTCTGAGCGGCCGACGCATCTCTGATAGATTCGGCGCATGAAGCTCGCGATCCTCCCCGTCACGCCCTACCAGCAGAACTGCTCGCTCGTCGTCTGCACGCGCACGAACCGCGCCGCGCTCGTCGATCCCGGCGGCGAGGTCGACCGCCTGCTCGCCGCCGTCGCGAAGACCGGCGCGACGCTCGAGAAGGTGCTGGTCACGCACGGACACGTCGACCACTGCGGCGGCGCCGCCGAGGTCGCCGAACGCGCGAACGTGCCGATCGAGGGCCCCCACCGCGAGGACGCATTCTGGATCGACGGCCTCGACCGGCAGGGTGCGAGCTTCGGCGTTCCGGGTGCGCGCTCGTTCACGCCGGACCGCTGGCTCGTGGACGGCGACGTCGCGACGGTCGGCGAGATCGCGCTCGACGTGCTGCACTGCCCCGGCCACACGCCCGGCCACGTCGTGTTCGCGTCGCGCGAGCGCGGCATCGCGTTCGTCGGCGACGTGCTGTTCGCCGGGTCGATCGGCCGCACCGATTTCCCGCGCGGCGACTTCGACACGCTGCTCCGATCGATCACGCAGGAGCTGTGGCCGCTCGGCGACGACGTCCGGTTCGTGCCCGGCCACGGGCCGATGTCGACCTTCGGCGACGAGCGGCGCACCAACCCCTACGTGAGCGACGAGGCGCTCGGCGCCGGGCGCTCGCGCGAACCGGCGACGGGCGACTGAGGGGCGACGGTCACGCCGCGACGGAGAGACACGCGATGAGCGACATGCTCGTGAAGCTGTGGCAGCTCCCGCCGCTCGACCCGGCGATCGAGGACGCCTACGCGCGCGGCGTGATCGTGCGCCGCGCGCTCGCGCCGGAGAAGCCGCTCGTGCTGGCGTTCGTGCGAGCGCACTGGCCGGCGTGGGAGGCCGAGGTCGACGTCGCGTTCGCGCGGATGCCGGTCGCGTGCTTCGTCGCGGCGCGCGGCGACGCGCTGGTCGGCTTCGCGTGTCACGACGCGATCGCGCCGGATTTCTTCGGTCCGACCGGTGTGCTCGACTCCGCCCGGGGCCAGAGGATCGGCTACGCGCTCGCGCTCGCCGCGATGCACGCGCTGAGAGCGCAGGGCTACGCGTACGCGATCGTCGGCGGCGTCGGCCCGGCCGCGTTCTACGAGAAGGCGTTCGGGGCGGTCGCGATTCCCGGGTCGACGCCGGGGATCTACGCAGGGATGCTGCGCAAGGCGTCGGGCTGAAGCCCGACCCACACGGACCACCACCGACGCGCGAGCCGCCTGTGGGTCGGCCTTCAGGCCGACGACTCCCGCGGACCACCACCGACGCGCGAGGCCCCATGTGGGTCGGCCTTCAGGCCGACGTCGCCGGAATCGCCCCGACCCTTGATCGCCGTCAAGCCCGCGAGCGCGGGATCGTTTTCCACTTGGGGCTCGCGTCGCGCACCGACGCTTCCCGGAGCATCGCCGTGACCGACCCCGTCGCCGCCTGGCATACCGAGCACGCCTACTTCGCCCAGCTCCTGCGCCTGCTGCGCAGGGAGATCGACGTCATCCACGCGGGCGAGGATCCCAACTACGAGCTGATGGTGGACATCCTCAGCTACCTGCACGAGTACGCGGACCGCGTTCACCATCCGCGCGAGGACGTCGCGTTCGCGCGGCTCGCACGGCACTGCCCCGACATGAAGGTCGTGCTCGGGCGGCTCGAGCAGGAGCACCGCGTGATCGAGACGGCTGGCATCGAGCTCCTGTCGCGGATCGAGGCTGCCGTCGGCGGCGAGGTCGTGCCGCGCGAGAAGATCGAGGCCGCCGCCGCGACCTTCCTCGTCTACTACGAGAGCCACCTCGCGCGGGAGGAGAGCGAGGTGCTCGCGCGCGCCGGCAAGCACCTGACGCCGGCGGACTGGGACGCGGTGCGCGCGAGCGTCGCGTCGATTCCCGATCCCGTCTTCGGCAAGGATCCGCAGGAGCGGTTCCGGGCATTGCGGCGACAGATCGCGCGCGAGTCGTAGCCGCCGGCGGCTCCGCCGAGGCATCGGGCGCGCGCGGCGATCCGTTCGACGATCCGTTGCACGAACGCCTGCCCGCCAGGCGCACGACCCGGCCCCGAGCACCGCGGCGCGGAGCCGACGAGGGTCCGGAGGACGCCTTGCGCGTCAGTGCGTCGCCGGTGACGTCGCATCGATGCGCGCGAGGATCCTGCGCCCCCACGCACCGCCCGGCTTCGCGACGAGGCGCTCGGCCAGCACGTGCCTCGCGAGCGACGCGCGCCCGGCGCGCCGCGCGGCGTCGATCAGCGTGAGCGACAGGATGTCGCGCTGGGCGTGGCTGCCGCCGAACCGATGGGCGATGTCGCGCACCGGCGCGATCAGGTCCGCGGCCTCGTCGAACCGGCCGCGGCCGTAGGCGGCGATCGCCCGGATCAGCGGCATGCCGACCTCGCGCTCCATCGCGCCGTTCGTGCCCGCGCTCTCGGCGGCGCGCGCAACGTGCTGCAGCAGCCGCGCCATCGCCGCGTCGCGACCGGTCGCCGCGAACGCGAGCGCCGCGTGCAGGTCGTTGAACGCGTAGTTTCCGCCTTCGCCGTCGAGCTTCGATTCCCATTCGTCCGCGACCTCGGCGAAGCGGGGGCCCACGTCCGCGCCGTCGAGCACGAGCCGCCACAGGAGCGCCGTCGCGTCGACGAGCGTGAGGAGCATCTGCGCCGGCCCCGGGTGGACGGCGCGATCGTAGAGCTCGAGCGCCTTCGCGTGGTCGGCGCCGTCCAGATGGAAGAGCGCCAGGTGCCAGAAGTTGTGGAACGCGAATCCGTTGTCCGGCGCCCAGTCGCGCTCGCGCGACACGAGCCACTCGATGCCCTCGCCGATGCGCCCCTGCATCTCCATCACGTGCGTCGCCGCGTGCACCGCCCAGCCGTCCTTCGGCTCGATCGCGAGCGCGGCGCGCGCGGTCTCCTCGGCCTCGGGATACTGGTTCATCTCCTCGAGGCCGAACGCGTGCATGCCCAGCACGTACGAGTAGCCGGGAACCTCGCGGCTCCAGTGCGGCAGCACGCGCGCGACACGGTTGCGCAGGTTGAGCGCGTCCCCGCGGTAGAAGTCCATCAGGTGCGCGACCTGCAGCGCGAGCGCGTCGCGGGGAAAGTCGGTGAGCACCGCGTCGAGCGAGCGGCAGGCGGCATGCCAGTCGCCGTCGGCGACCTGCGCTGCCGCCTGCAGCAGCCCGAGCTCGCGGGCGTTCGCTCGCGCGCCGTGGTCGCGCGCTGCCGCGATCGACTGCGCGATCGCCGGCGCGTACTGCCGTTCGGCCAGCGTCGCGAGCGTCAGCGCCTTCATCAGGTGGCCGGCGACGAAATCGGGCGACTCGGCGAGCGCGCCGTCGATCGTGGCGATCGGATCGCCGACGTAGGACTGGAGCTGGCCGATCGCCGTCTCGTAGCGGGCGATCGCCCCGGCGGATCCGGACGACACCGGGATTCCTCGTGCATCGTGTCTCATGGTGCGGTTCCTTCGTGCTGTTCGTACGGGTGACGGGGACGACGATCGCGCCGCAAGCCGAGCCGCGCAATCGGGGAGTCGCCTACACGCGAGGCGCGGCGAGGCCGGGATGCTTCATCGCGGACTCCGCTGCGGTCGAGGGTCGGACAGGCCGGCGTCGGCCTCCTCTCCGCAGATACGGGTCGATCGCGCGAACGGAGGCACCTGCGGAACGCGAATATTCGCGCGGGTCCGAGCGCGGTTACCAGAGCTTCACGCAGTGGCCCGTGAGGATGAAGCCGTCGGGCGTCGCACCGGGGCGGACCGGCGCATCCTCGATCGACATCGCGAGGCGCGGCACGCTCGCGAGCAGCCGCTCGGAGGTGTCCGCCATCTCGAAGGCGCCCTTGCCCTCGCGCGGCACGACGCCGAGCGGGAACGGCTCGCCGTCCTTCGGGAGCGCCCACAGCTGCAGCACCTTGCCGGGCGGGGCCTCGATCGGCCTCAGCACCTTGAGCGACATCGTGCGGCCGTGCCGCGTCGAGCTCGCGATCGCGACGGCCGCCCCGGACGCGTCGGTGAGGATGCCGACGTAGCTCGCCGGCAGCGTGCCGCGCGCCTGCACGATCTCGTCGACCGGGACGGCCGCGGAGGGAAGCATGCGCACGATCCCGAGTGTCGCGACGACGCCGAACGCGAGCGCGGCGACCGGTGCGAACCAGCTCCACCAGCCGCCGGGCTTCGCGATCGTCTGCGCGCCCGCGCCGCCGGTGCTCCAGTCGATCGCGTTCCACAGGCCGGGCGAAGGCACGACGGGCGGCACCGCGCGGGCGAGCCCCGCCGTTCGCGCTTCCCAGGCGACCGTGGCCGCCTCCGCGGAGGGAAGCGTCAGGCGCAACCGCTCGAAGCGCCGGCGCACCGGCCCGATCATCGTGCCGAACACGTATTCGGCCGCGAGGCGGTCGAGGAGCTCGGGCCGGTCGTAGATCACTTGGCGCGCTCCAGGCAGCGCCGGAGCTTCTCGAGGCCGCGCCGCAGCCACATCTTGACGCTGCCGATCGGCGAGCCCAGGTGCGCCGCCATCTCCGCGTGCGTGAGGCCGTGGTAGTAGGCGAGCGCGAGGCACTGGCGCTGCGATCCGTCGATGGTCTCGAGGCACGCCCGGACGGCGAGCGCGTCCGCCGCCTGGGTCAGCAGGCCGAGCGGTTCGGGACGGTCGTCCTCGATCTCCATCGTCGCGTCCTCGTCCTCGTCGTCGTCGTCGACGAGCAGGTCGGCATCGTGACGCGCGCCGCTGCGCAACGTGTCGAGCGCCCGGTTGCGCACGATGGCGGTGAGCCAGGTCATCGGTGCGCTCGCCGAGGCCCGGAAGCCGCCGGCCCGGTGCCAGACGCTGACGAACGCCTCCTGGATCACGTCCTCGCCGCGCCCCCGGTCCCTCAACAGTCGGAGCGCGACGCCCAGCAGAGACGGGGCCGTCGCTTCGTAGAGACGGCGGAATGCCTGCCGGTCCCCCAGCGCGACGCGGGCGACCAGGTCGGCGAGTTCCTGCGGCGCCGCCATCGTCAGCCCCCTCGGGGGGCAGCTCGCGCAGCGGGTCTTGCGGCCGGAGTCATCCCGTCGTCGCTTCGAACAGTTCGACCGGATTGCCGGACGGGTCCTCGGCCAGCACCTGCCGGCCGCCGGGACCGTCGACCGGCTCGTTGCGGAAGCGCGCGCCGGTCGCCCGCAGGCGCCCGATCGTCGCGTCGAGGTCGTCGACCTCGATCACGATCCGGTTCCAGCCGCCGGGCACGGGCGTCGCGCCGTCGGTCATCGGGCGCGCGGCCGACGTGCCCGGCCCCGAGAGCCAGAGCGCGAGGCCCTGCCGCTCGAGGATCGCGAATGGCGGTCCCCAGCGGTCGACCTGGCGGAATCCGAGCGCCTCGTAGAACGGAAGCACCGCGTCGACGTCGTGGACGAGATAGCGGACGGTGGGCATGACTCCCCTTCCCGGAACCGGCTGGCTGCCGATCATTCTAGCGTCGGATTGCCGCAGGACGACATCCGTCCGGTCAGGCGTTCCGCGGCTCGCTCAGCGATGCCTTCGCATACAATTGCCGCGTCTCGCGATCCGCCTGCCTCCCGCCGCGACGGCCCCATGAGTCCGCCTTCAACTCCGCACGCCGTCGATACGATTCCCGCGCTGCTCGAACGCGCAGCGACCCTCTCGCCTGACCGGATCGCCCTCGCGGCACCGGCTCGCGACGCGATCGACTTCCGTGCCCTCGTATCGCACGTCGAGGCCGCGGGCCGCCAGCTGGGCGCCATGGGCATCGCCCGCAACGATCGGGTCGCGCTGGTGATGCGGAACGGTCCTGCGATGGCCTCGGCATTCCTCGCGGTGGCCTGCGCGGCCGCGTGCGCGCCGCTCAACCCGCGTTTGCGAGCCGACGAGCTCGAGTTCTCGCTGTCGGATCTCGCGGCCCGGGCGGTGATCGTCGAGGCAGGCGTCGACTCCCCCGCGCGTTCGGTGGCGCGCGATCGAGGGTTGGACGTCATCGAGCTCGCGGTCGAGCCCGATCACGGGGCCGGCCTCTTCACGCTGCAGGGCCCGACCCGGCATGCCGGTCACGGGCGTCCCGCGCGGGCCGACGACATCGCCCTCCTGCTGCACACGTCGGGAACCACGTCGCGTCCGAAGCTCGTCCCGCTCATGCACCGGAACCTGACGGCGTCCGCGCTCGCCGTCGCGCGCACGCTCGCGCTCGACGCGGACGATCGATGCCTCGGCGTCATGCCGCTGTTTCACATTCACGGACTCGTCGCGAGCCTCCTCGCGCCGCTCGCTGCAGGCGCGAGCGTCGTCTGCGCGCCCGACTTCTCGGCCGCCTCGTTCTTCGCATGCCTGGACGCGTTCGGGCCGACCTGGTACACGGCGGTCCCGACGATGCATCAGGCGATCCTCGACCACGCGTCCGAGGCCGGGGAGATCGCGGCCCGCAGCCGGCTCCGCTTCGTCCGCTCCTCGTCGGCGCCGCTGCCGGAAACGGTCAGGACCGGACTCGAAGCGCTGTTCCGCGCGCCCGTGATCGAGGCGTACGGGATGACCGAAGCCGCGCACCAGGTCGCGAGCAACCCGCTCCCGCCGGGCGAGCGCAAGCCGGGCTCCGTGGGCCGGGCCGCGGGAGCGGAAGTGGCGATCGTGGACGACGCCGGGCTGCCCCTCGCGCCCGGGCAGCGCGGCGAGGTGGTGATCCGCGGTCCGTCCCTGATGGCCGGCTACGCGAACGCCGCGACCTCCCTTTCCGAGCGCGTCGCCGAAGGCTGGTTCCGTACCGGCGACGAAGGCTACCTCGATGAGGACGGCTACCTCACCCTGACCGGCCGCCTCAAGGAAATCATCAACCGCGGCGGCGAGAAGATCTCGCCGCGCGAAATAGACGATGCGCTCGCGGCGCATCCGGTCGTGGCGCGGGCGATCGCGTTCGCGGTCCCCCACGAGGCGCTCGGCGAGGACGTGGCCGCGGCGGTCGTACTGCATCCCGGCGCCGCGGCCACCGAGCGGCAGTTGCGCGACTGGCTCTTCGAGCGGCTCGCCGACTTCAAGGTGCCGAGCCGGATCGTGCTCGTCGATGCGATCCCGATGGGGCCGACAGGCAAGCTCGCGCGCGTCGGACTGTCGGTGACGCTCGCGGACAAGCTCGCGGCGAAACGGTTCGCCCCCCGCGATCCGCTCGAGATCGTCATCGCGGACATCTTCCGCGACGTCCTCGACCGCGACGAGGTGGGCGTCGACGACAACTTCTTCGCGCTGGGCGGCGACTCGCTGCGGGGCGCGGACGTGGCGATGCGCCTTCGGGCGATCTTCGGCGTCGACCTGGGCGGAGCGGCCGTGTTCCGCTATCCCACCGTGGCCGAACTCGCGGACGAGATCCGCTCGCGCCGCGAGCCGGCGAACGCCCCCGCCGCGCCGCCGGGTAGGACGGACATCTCCCCGCTCGCGTAGCTGCCCGATGGACACGACTCGCGCGTCGACGACGGCGACCCGGTCCGAAGCACCCGACGGGCACCAGCTGATCGCCGCGGGTCTCGAGGCCCACGGGATCACGCACGTCTTCGCGATCGGCGGAACGCCGATCCACGAGACGCTCGCGGCCTGCCTGCGGCACGGCATCCGCGTCGTCGGCGTCCACAACCAGCAGGCGGCCGCGATGATGGCGGCGTCGTACAACTACATGACCGGACGGCTCTCGGCGGCCGTCATCCTGTCCGCCGGTCCGGCGATCGCGAATTCGGTGACGGGCCTGCTCGTCGCGCACGACAACGACTGGCCGCTCCTGGTCATCGGCGGGTGTCGCCCGATCGACATGCGCGGCAGGGGCGCGTTCCAGGATCTCGACGCGGTCCCGATCGTCGGGTCGATCACGCGCTTCGCAGCGCGCCTCGACCGGCCGGAGGAGATCGTGCCGGCGCTCGATCGCGCTTGCCGGATCGCGACCGGCAGCCGCCCGGGCCCCGTCTACCTCGACGTTTCCGAGGACGCGCTCAACGGACGGGCGACCCCGGGCGCCCCGGCACCCCCGGCTTCTCCCGCCGCGCCGGAAGTCGACCATGCGGCAATTACGCGCGCGGCCACGCTGCTGACGCAGGCGCGGCGCCCGGCGCTGCTCGCCGGAGGAGCGCTGCGTTGGTCCGCGCCGTTCGGCGCGCTTTCGCAACTCGTGGATCGGCTCGACCTCCCGTTCGCCGCGTCCCCTGCCGCGCAGGGCTATCTCCCTGACGACCATCGCATGTGCTTCAGCACGATCCGGGCGCGGATGCTGTCCACGGCCGACGTCGTTCTCGTCGCCGGTGCGACGCTGGACTGGACCTTCCGCTTCGGCGCCGAGATCCGCAAGGACGCGACGCTGATCGTCCTGGGCGTCGACGAGCGCGGTCCCGGCGGACTGATTCCCCCGACGACCGTTATCGACGGCGACCCCGGCGCGATCCTGTCCGGCCTCCTTCGGGCGCTGGGCCCCGGCTCGGCACCGGCGACACCGTCCGATCACTGGCGCGCCGAGCTCGCCGCCGCGCGCGCCGAACGCGCACGGTCGGGCGAGGATCTCGAAAGCGACGCTCGCGTGCCGATGAGCGAGCATCGTCTGATCGCGGAAGTCCGGCGTTTCCTGCCGCGCGACGCGATCTTCGTCATCGACGGCAACCGGATTCTCGAGACGGCGCAGCAGCGGATGCCGTCCCAGGTCCCGGTCTCGCGGCTGACGCCGGGCAAGAACGGCTGCATGGGCGTGGGCGTGCCCTTCGGCATCGGCGCGAAGCTCGCTCATCCGGACCGGACCGTCGTGGTCGTGACCGGAGACTTCGCGTTCGGACTGAACGCCATGGAGATGGAGACCGCGGTACGACTGCGCGTACCGATCCTCGTGGTCGTGTCCAACAACGACGGCAACGGCGGCGGACGCAGCGAGCGGAAGTTCTATCCCGGCAACGCCGACCGGGTCACGATCTTCCAGCCGGGCATTCGCTACGAGGAGATCGTGCGTGCGTTCGGCGGGCACGGCGCGCGCGTCGAGGATCCCGACGACCTGGTTTCCGCGCTGGAGCAGGCGGCCGCGTCGGGAGTCGCGGCCTGCCTCAACGTCCGCGTCCGGACCCATGACGCCTGAGCCCGGCAGCGCGACGACGGCCCTGCCCGGCCATTCCGATGGCGGAGGGCAGTCGACCGTTGCCCGTTCCGCAGCGCGGCCAGTCCCCGTCGTCCGCGAAGGCGATGCGCAGGCGTTCGCGATGTCGCCGATGCAAAAGCGGATCTGGCTCGCGCAACGCCTCGCCTCCGGGAGCGGTCATTGCAACGTCCAGCGCGTGCTGCGCCTGCGCGGTCCCCTCGACGTCGCGCGGCTCGCGCGGAGCCTGAATGCGCTCGTGCGCAGGCACGAGAGCCTGCGCACCGCCTTCCCCGCGCACGGCGAAACCCAGGTCGTGCAGCGGACCGCCGTCCTCGAGCTGCCGACGACCGATCTCGCGGGGCTCGGCCCCGACGAGCACGACGCGGCGGTCCGCCGGCTCGCGCTCGCGGAAGCACGACGGCCGTTCGACCTCGCTCATGCACCGCTGCTGCGCGCCCGGCTCATCCGACTCGGCGACGACGAGCACGTGCTGCTGTTCGCGGTGCACAACATCGTCTGCGACGGATGGTCGCTCGGCATCCTGTTCCGGGAGCTCGCGGCCGCCTATGGCACGCGGGCGGGAGATGCGATCCCCGTTCCGGCGCCTCCGATCCAGTACGCGGACTACACCGAGTGGCGACCCCCGCCGGCCGGACGGCGTCGCCCCGGCCGCCGACCTCGACGGCGCCCGCCGCATCGACTATCTCGATGGTTCGCTCGCCGACGCGGTGGCGAGCGTGAGCCGCCGCGCGTACGTCACGCCGTTCGCGGTGTTCCTCACCGCCTTCCTGGTCCTGCTGCGCCTGAGGAGCGGACGAGAGGACCTGGTGGTCGGGACCCCGTTCGCGGGCCGCGAGTCTCCCGAGACACGGTCCGTGGTCGGCCTGTTCGCCGACATGGTCGTCATTCGCGGCGATCTCGCCGGCCGGCCTTCGTTCGTGGAGCTGGTGCGCCGGATGCACGCTACGGTCACCGAGGCGGTCGAGCATCAGGACGTCCCTTTCAGGCGCCTCGTCGAGGAACTCGATCCCGGAAACGGCCCTCCCGATCTGCCGCTCTTCGACATCGTGATCAACTACACGGGCGACCGGCAACGCATCCCGGCGCGCTGGGGCGATCTCGTCGTCGAGGCGATCGACGTCGATGCGTGCACCTCGACGTACACGCTGACGCTGTTCGTGAGGGACGAGGGACGCCTCAAGCTCGAGCTGGTCCACCGAACCGCCGCGCTGACGACGCAGGCCGCGGCGGCGTTTCTCGACGAGTACCAGCACCTGCTCCGGTCCGCCTGCGCCGATCCGCAGCGGTCGATCGACGATCTCGCGCCGCACACCCGCGAGCCGGGTGACGCACCGCGAGGACCGGCCGCCTGAGAACGCGAGGCGCGGGCGGGCGGCGCGCGGGTCGCGCCATCGCGGACGTCCGCAGGGTGCTACTGGAGGCCGAGAATCCTGGCGATGATCGACTTGGCGACGAAGCCGATCATGCCGAACGCGAGCACGAAGAAGAGCACGAACGTGCCGAGCTTGCCGGCCTTCGACTTCCGCGCGAGGTCGAAGATGATGAACAGCATGTAGAGCATGAACGCCCCGATGCCGAACGTCATCCCGAACTCGGTGATCTGCTCCTCGGAGAAGCCGAACATCGCGCGAACCTACTCGATGCGCGCCGGCACGCCCGACGCGTCGACGGTCTCCCGGTACGCGTGCCAGCTCGCGTGCCCGATCACGGGAATCGCGAACGCGAAGCCGACCATCGCGGTCGCCATCGACAGCGCCGTGAACACCATGATGATCGCCGCCCACAGCGCCATCGGAAGCGGATTCGCGCCGACGGCACGCACGCTCGTCACGAGCGCGGATCCGAGGTCGATCCTGCGGTCGAGCAGGAGCGGTACCGAGACGACGGTCGCGGCGAACGTGAACGCGGCGCCGATGCCGCCCGCGAGCATCCAGACCCAGAAGAGGTTCGACCCCTGCGACAGCACGACGTGCCGCAGGAAGCCGTCGAGGCCGACGATCGGCTCGCGGACGAACAGCGCGACCAGCACCGACGAGAAGAGCACCCACGCGGTCGCCGCGAGCGCGAGCCCGACGCCCAGCCACACGAGCGGGCGCGTGCCGCGGACCCAGGCGTCCATCGCCTGCGCGAGGTTCGGCCGCTCGCCGCGCTCGAGGCGGCGCGACAGCTCGTAGAGGCCGGTGGCGAGGATCGGCGCGATCAGCACGAAGCCCGAGAACGCGCCGGGCAGGATCGGCCAGAAGCGCAGCGCGAGCGTCGCGATCGCCATCCCCGCCACCATCACGACGAAGCCGTGGAAGAGGCTCGGCCCGAACGCGCGGGTGAAGTCGTGCCAGCCGAGCGCGAGCCAGCGCAGCGGCGCGGTCAGCGGCACTTCGCGGATGGGCAGCGGCCCGTTGCCGGGGCCGGCGACGTCGTCGGTCATGGCGCGGAGGCTGCGGGGGGCGGGGCGGTCGCCACCTCGACGCGAACCGGGCCCGTCGTGCCCAGGCGCAGCTCCCGCTGCGGGAACGGGATGACGATGCCCGCCTCGGCGAGCTGCTTTTCGAGCATGAAGCGAAGGTCGCTCGCCACGCGCATCGCGGCGACCGCCGGCGCGAGCTCGACCCAGAAGTAAAGCGTGAGCACCTGCGCGCTGTCGCCGAAGCTCTCGAAGATCACGAACGGCGGCGGGTCCTTCATCACGTTGCCGTGGCGCCTCGCCGTCTCCTCGATCAGCTCGGCCGCCTTGCGCATCGGCGTCCCGTAGGCGACCCCGACCGACACGCTGCGGCGCACGCACCGGTTCGACAGCGTCCAGTTCGTGACCTTCTGCTCGAGCAGCATCGAGTTGGGCACGATCGTCTCGAGGCCGTCGGCGCCGCTCACCGTCGTCGACCGGAGGTCGACGCTGGTGACGGTCCCGGTGATCCCGTCGAGCTCGATCAGGTCGCCGATCTGCACGCGCCGCTCCATCAGCACGATCATGCCGCTGATGAAATTTCGGATGATCGTCTGGGTGCCGAAGCCCACGCCGATCGCCAGCGCGCCGCCCAGGAACGCGAACACCGTGATCGGGATCCGCACGACGTTGAGCGTGACGAGCAGGAGCCCGACGGCGACGAGCGCGAGCACCCAGCGCCGGATCGTTCGCGCGCGTGCGGCGTCGGTGCCGGCCGCAACGGCGCGCCGCTCGACGAAGCGCACGAGCCGCACGGCGATCCAGTAGCCGAGCACGAAGAGCAGCACGGCTCCGACGCTCTTGCCGATGGTGACGCCGCGCTCGATCGTCACGGTGCGGCCGTCGACGACAGACGTGTCCTCGACTGCGAAGATCTCGAAGTTCCAGAACGCGCGGACACCGTCGCGCAGGTCGAGCCACGCGCCGGCCGCGCGCGCGCGCCAGTCGCGCGCCGCCCCCGCCCGCTCGGCGTCGCCGATCCAGCGCGAGAGAACGCGAATCGCCTCGGCGTGGCGGGACTGGATCCGCACGCCGGCGGCCAGCTCGCGCTCCGCCGCCTTCGCCGCGTCGGCGCGGTAGCGCGCCAGCGCGTCCGGGAGGCCCGGCTCCTCCCCTGCCGCCTCGGCCGAGCGGAACCGCGAGCGCGCCCCGCCGACCGCGTCGTCGATGTAGGCTCGCCAGCTCGCGAGCTGCACCGCGCCTTCGCGCATTCGCGCGAGCGCGGCGCGCCGCGCGTCCTCGTCCGCCGCGTGGTGAAGCGCGTAACGGTGTGTCCACATCTGCGAGGCGACTCCCGCCAGCGTCGAGACGCCGGTGATCGCTCCCCCTTGGACCGCCAGCGCATCGACCCAGGCCTGCGCGGCGCGCAGCCTTGCCTGCGCCGCGTCGCCCAACGACGTTCCTGCCTCGGCGGCCGCGGCTGCGCGCGTCGCGGCATCGCGTTCGCGCGTCCGCGCCGCCGCCTCCCGCTGGAGCGCAGAGCGCTCGCGCCGCAGCCCCTCGAGCGTTTCGTCCAGGTGCTTGCGCGCCGCCGCGAGGTCGTTCTCGTCGAAGCGCACCGAGCGCGCCGCCAGCGCGGCCTGGCGCTCGGCGAGCTTCAGTTCCGCGCGCCGCGCGCTCGCCTCTTCGCGCTTGGCCTCGGCCGCGATCCGCGCGAGTGTCGCCCGGGCGCCGACGCTGCGCGCCTGCCACTCCGCCGCGTCGGCGCGCCACACGGCGACTGCGCGCGGCCCGGCCCCCGACGCGGACTCGACCGCCTCCTTCGCGCGACGCAGGTCCTCCTCGGCGCGCCGGGCGGCACCCTGCAGTCGTTCCGCCTCGGCGTCGAGGTGCGCCGCCGCCGCCTCGATGGCCGCGACACGGGAACGCGTCGCGTCGGCGGTGTCGAGCAGCGCGTCCACTCGCGCGATCGGGTAGGGGGCCGGCTCGGCGAACCCGCCCCACTCGCGGTCGGCCGCCTCGGCCGCGGCTCGCGCCGCACGCAGACGCTCGGCTTCCGCGTACGCACGGAGCTGGCCGTCGTAGGCGTAGGCGAGCGTCGCGACCGCCTCGTAGCGCGTCCTGCTCCGACGGCGCAATGCCGTCGGGGGGCGCGGGTGGCGTCCTGTCACGCTCCGCTCGCGCGACTTCCGCGAGCTTCTCGATGCGCGCGCGGGCCTCCGCCACCGTCTCGGGGACGGGAGCAGGCGCCGGAGTCGTCGCGACGGGTGCGGGCTTGCTGCCCGGGAACCCCGGCAACTGCGCGCCGGCTGCGGCCGCGGCTGCGAGCGCGGCGGCTGCGAGCGCGAGCGCGGCGAGCGAGATTGCCGATCGGCGTGGGTGGCGGGCGCTCATGCGAGTGGCACCTCGAGCAGGCAACCGAACTCGCGCGGGAAGTCGACCGACACGCGCGCGTGCACCGCGCCCTGCTTGTCGAAGAACCGCTGCGTCCCCGCCACGGCGAACACGCCCTCGTGCCAGACGTTCGCGTGGATGTAGAGACCGCGCTTCCCGTCGAAGCGGAACGCGACGAAGTCCTCCGGCGTCACGTCGTCGCCGGGCCGTGCGAGCGGCACGACGAACGGCCGCGCGTCGAGCGGGAAGAAGAGCTGTCCGCCGTCCGGATGGTAGTTCGCGTGCCACAGCAGCATGCGCGACGGGGCGCGGTCGTGGTCCTCGCGCGCATCGGCCGGCTCGCCCGCATAGGCGAGGATGTAGTGGCCGCCGACCGCCTCGTTGCGGCCGTAGAGCACGTCGCCGCGCCAGTCGCAGCGGAACGTGCCCTCGGTCGTGCCGCCCTCGTCGCCCGAGTCCTCGTCGACCGGCCGGGAGCCCTGCGCGGGCCAGCGCGTGATCTCGACCGCGACCGACGCGGGGTCGTCGACGAGCCTGCCGTAGCCCGCGAGGTTCTCGTCGGTCGCGTCGACGACCGGCAGCACGACGCGCTTCAGGCCGCGGGGGACGGCGGGGTTCAGGTAATCGGGGGCGTTGGCCATGTCATCGGTCGCGGCAGACGCCCATTTTGGCTCCCGGGACGCGACTATGGGAAGATCGCTGTCGTCAGCGAAACGCTCCCGCGCCGGTGCCCGGTCCCCCACCGGCCGCCGATGTCGCGAAGCCGCCACAGGGGAGGTGCCATGTTCGCCCGTACCGCACAACGCTTCGCTGCCGCCGCGCTCGCCGCACTCGCCCTTCTCGTCTCGTCCGGCGCGTCCGCGCAACCGTACCCGACCCGAACCGTGCGCATGGTCGTGCCGTTCGCGCCGGGCGGCGCGACCGACATCATCGCGCGCATCGTCGCGCAGAAGCTCGCCGACCGGCTCGGGCAGAGCGTCGTCGTCGAGAACAAGCCCGGCGCGGGCACCACGGTCGGCAACGCCGAGGTCGCGAAGGCGAGGCCCGACGGCTACACGTTCCTGTTCGCGCCGACGCCGTTCGTGATCTCGCAGGTCGTCTACCCGACGCTGCCCTACGACCCGCAGAAGGACTTCGCGCCGGTCTCGCTGCTCGCCACGTCGCCTTTCATCCTCGTCGTCAACGCCGCCTTCCCGGCGAAGTCGACCGCCGAGCTCGTCGCGCTCGCGAAGGCGAAGCCGGGCACGATCGCGTTCGCCTCGGCGGGCAACGGCACCGTCCCGCACCTGTCGGGCGAGCTCTTCAAGCTCCGCGCGGGCATCGACATCGTGCACGTTCCGTACAAGGGCGGCGGCCCGGCGATCGTCGACCTCGTGTCGGGACAGGTGCCGATGATGTTCGCGACGCCGATCGAGGTGAACGCACACGTGCAGTCGGGAAAGCTTCGCGTGCTCGGGACGACGTCGCTGCAGCGACTCGCAGCGATGCCGGACGTCCCGACGCTTTCGGAGAGCGGCTACCCGGACTTCGAGGTGCTGTCGTTCTTCGGGGTCCTCGCACCCGCGGGCACGCCGCCCGACATCGTCCAGCGCGTCGCGTCGGACCTCGCGGCGGTCATGGAGCTGCCCGAGGTGCGCGACCGGTTCGCGCAACAGAGCGCCGGGGCGCGCGTGCTCGGCCCCGCGCAGTTCACGGCCTTCCTCGCGCGCGAGCGCGACAAGTGGGCCGACATCGTCAAGCGGTCGGGCGCGAAGGTGGACTGACCCGGCCGCCGGGCAGCCGCGAGGTCGATCAGACACGCGAGTCCCCGCACGACGCCCGGATCGCCTGGCTGGGTCGCACGAACGTCGGGCGGCCCAAGCCTTTCGTGCTGACGTCCTTCGGCGAAGGCGGGGTGCCCCCCGCCTAATGGCTCGGCCGCCCGACGCCCGCGCCCGAGCTGCCGACGAGGAAGTCGAGGTCGACGCCCTTGTCCGCCTGCTGCACGGTGTCGCAGTAGAGCTTGACCCAGCCGCGATCCGTGTGCGGCTTCGGCGCCTTCCACTTCGCGCGCCGCGCGGCGAGCTCCTCGTCGGAGACGTGCAGCACGAGCTTGCGCTTCGCCACGTCGAGCTCGATCGTGTCGCCGGTCTTCACGAGCGCGAGCGGCCCGCCGACCGCGGCCTCGGGCGACGTGTGCAGCACGACGGTGCCGTACGCGGTGCCCGACATGCGCGCGTCCGAGATGCGCACCATGTCGGTGACGCCCTTCTTCAGCAGCTTCGCCGGCAGCGCGAAGTTGCCGACCTCGGGAAACCCCGGGTAGCCCTTCGGCCCGCAGTTCTGCAGCACCAGGATGTCGTCGGCCTTCACGTCCAATGTCGGGTCGTCGATGCGCTTGTGCAGGTCGTCGATGTCGGTGAACACGACGGCGCGGCCCTTGTGCTTCATCAGCTTCGGCGTCGCGGCCGAGGGCTTCAGCACCGCGCCGTCGGGCGCGAGGTTGCCGCGCAGCACCGCGATGCCGCCCTGCGGCTTGAACGGCTTCGCGATCGGCGTGATCACCTTCGGGTTGTAGTTGACCGCGTCCTTGCAGTTCTCCCACAGCGACCTGCCGTTGACCGTCAGCGCCTTCCTGTGGATGAACTTGCCGAGCTCGCGGATGACGACCGGCAGCCCGCCCGCGTAGTAGAAATCCTCCATCAGGTACTTCCCCGACGGCATCAGGTTGACGAGACACGGCATATCGCGGCCAAGCCGGTCCCAGTCGTCGAGCGTGAGCTTGACGCCCAGCCGCCCCGCGATCGCGAGCAGGTGGACGACCGCGTTGGTCGACCCGCCGATCGCGCCGTTGACCATGATCGCGTTCTCGAGCGCTTCCTTGGTCAGGATCCTCGACATCCGGAGGTCCTCGCGCACCATCTCGACGATGCGCCGGCCGACCAGCCGGCACAGCACCTTGCGGCGCGAATCGACGGCCGGGATCGCGGCATTGGTCGGCAATCCCATGCCGAGCGACTCGACCATCGACGCCATCGTCGACGCGGTCCCCATCGTCATGCAGTGGCCCGCCGAGCGCGACTGGCAGCTCTCGACCTCGATCATGTCCTCCTCGGTGAACTCGCCGGTCTTGAGCTTCTCGGTCACCTGCCAGACCATCGTGCCGGAGCCGATGTCCTGGCCGCGGAACTTGCCGTTCAGCATCGGGCCGCCCGAGATCCCGATCGTCGGCAGGTCGACCGACGCGGCGCCCATCAGGAGCGCGGGCGTCGTCTTGTCGCAGCCCATCATCAGCACGACGCCGTCGAACGGGTTGGCGCGGATCGATTCCTCGACGTCCATCGCGACCTGGTTGCGATAGAGCATGGCGGTGGGCCGCATCACCGGCTCGCCGGTGCTCATCACCGGGAACTCGAGCGGGAAGCCGCCGGCCTCCAGCACGCCAGCCTTGATGTGCTCGGCGAGCTCGCGGAAGTGCGCGTTGCAGGGCGTCACCTCCGACCAGGTGTTGCAGATGCCGATCACCGGCTTGCCGATGAAGAGATCGTGCGGGAAGCCCTGGTTCTTCATCCACGAGCGGTGGACCAGCGCGTCGCGGTCGCCGCGGCCGAACCAGGATTCGGAGCGCAGCTTCCTGGGCTGCTTCGATTGCTTGGGGGACTTGCGGCTCATCGTCGTCGTTCCGGGGAAGGGAGGGAGGGGTGGGTCGGGCCCGCGGGCATCGCGCCGCGGGTCCGGGAACGGCAGCGCTCGCCGGCCGGCGCCTACATCACCGCACCGACGTACCAGGGCACGAACTCGTTCTGGCCGTAGCCGTGGCGCTCGCTCTTCGTGCGCTCGCCCGAGCAGGTCGCGAGCATCAGCTCGAACAGGCGCTGGCCGGTCGCCTCGACCGACGTCTCGCCGTCGGCGATCTCGCCCGCGTTGAGGTCGATGTCCTCCTCCTGCTTGACCCACAGCGGCGTGTTGGTCGACAGCTTGAGCGACGGCGACGGCGCGCATCCGTAGGCGGAGCCGCGACCCGTCGTGAAGCAGATCAGGTTCGCGCCGCCGGCCACCTGCCCGGTGGCCGAGACCGGGTCGTAGCCGGGCGTGTCCATGTAGACGAAACCCTTCGCGGTCACGGGCTCGGCGTACTCGTAGACGTCGACGAGGTTCGTCGTGCCGCCCTTCGCCACCGCGCCGAGGCTCTTCTCGAGGATCGTCGTGAGCCCGCCCGCCTTGTTGCCCGGCGACGGGTTGTTGTTCATCTCGCCCTGCTCGCGCGCCGTGTACGCCTCCCACCACTTGATGCGGGCGATCAGCTTCTCGCCGACCGCGTGCGACACGGCGCGCCTCGTCAGCAGGTGCTCGGCGCCGTAGATCTCGGGCGTTTCCGACAGGATCGCGGTGCCGCCGTGGCGCACCAGGACGTCGACCGCCGCGCCGAGCGCCGGATTGGCCGTGATGCCCGAGTAGCCGTCGGATCCGCCGCACTGGAGCCCGACGACGATGGCCGACGCGGCGACCGGCTCCCGCGCGACGTCGTTGGCGTCCGGCAGCATCTCCTCGATCATCGCGACGCCGCGCGCGACCGTCTTCGCGGTGCCGCCGGTGTCCTGGATGCTGAACGTGCGCAGCAGCGGGCCCTCGTCGAGCTGCTCGGCGCCCAGCAGCGAGCTGATCTGGTTCGCCTCGCATCCCAGCCCGACGATCAGCACGCCCGCGAAGTTCGGATGGCGCGCGTAGCCCGCGAGCGTCCGGCGCAGGAGCTTCATGCCCTCGCCGTGCGTGTCCATGCCGCAGCCCGAGCCGTGCGTCAGCGCGACGACGCCGTCGACGTTCGGGTACCGGGCGAGCGCGCCGCGCGTCACCTGGTCGGCGATCGCGCGCGCGACCGTCGCCGAGCAGTTGACCGTCGACAGCACGCCGAGGTAATTGCGCGTCGCGACCTTCCCCGCGTTGTGCCCGTCGCGCCGGACGATCCCCTGGAACGTCGCCGGACGGTCGACGTACTGCGTCGGCCTCGCGTCCGCGCCGAACGCGTAGTCGCGGTCGAACGCGCCCATCGCGAGATTGTGCAGGTGCACGTGCTCGCCGGGCGCGATGTCGCGCGACGCGAACCCGATGATCTGGTTGTAGCGCTTCACCGGTTCGCCCTTGCGGATCGCGCGCGTCGCGACCTTGTGCGCCGGGGGCACGAGCCCCACGACAGCGACGTCTTCGTCGATCAGGCGGGTGCCGCCGACGAGTTGCGTGCGGGCGATGACGACGTCGTCGTCGGGGTGGAGACGGATCGTGAGCGAGGCTCGCGTGAGCATGGTGTGTCCTTAGGCGGCGATCGTCGCACGTGCGATGGCGCGGCGCTCGATCGCGGCGAAATCCCATTCGATGCCGAGCCCGGGCTCGCCCGGCGGCACCGCGCAGCCGTCGCGCAGCGTCATGCGCGACGACGTGACGTCGTCGAGCTGCGGGATGTACTCGACCCACGCGCCGTTCGGGACGGCGGCCGCGAGCGACACGTGCAGCTCCATCAGGAAATGCGGGCACACGGCGACGCCGAACGACTCGGCGAGGTGCGCGACCTTGAGCCACGGCGTCACGCCGCCGATCCGCGCGCAGTCGACCTGCACGATCGAGCATGCGTCGCGCTCGAGGTATTCCCGGAAGTGCTGCAGCGAATAGAGCGATTCGCCGACCGCGATCGGCATCGGGGCGGCCCGCGCGAGCTCGGCGTGGCCGCCCAGGTCCTCGGCGGGCAGCGGTTCCTCGAGCCACGCGAGCCCGAACGGCCCGAAGGCGCGCGCCCGCCGCAGCGATTCCGACACCGTGAACCCCTGGTTCGCGTCGGTCATGATCTCGAACGCGTCGCCGACCGCGGCGCGCACGGCCTCGAGCCTGTCGGCGTCTTCCGACACGTGCGGCCTGCCGACCTTGAGCTTCGCGCCGCGGAACCCGGCGTCCCGCGCGGCAAGCGTCTGCTCGACGATCTCGTCGCGCGACAGGTGCAGCCAGCCGCCCTCGGTCGTGTAGGTCGGGACCTGGCGTTGCGCCCCTCCCGCCATCTTCCACAGCGGCAGCCCCGCGCGCCGGCAGCGCAGGTCCCACAGCGCGGTGTCGACGGCGGCGAGCGCGAGGCTCGTGATCGCGCCCACGGCGGTGGCGTGCGTGCGGAAGAACAGCTTCTTCCACAGGCGCTCGACCTCCGACGCGTCCTCGCCGATCAGGAGCGGCGCCAGGTGGTCGCGCAGCAGCGCGACGACCGACGACCCTCCGGTGCCGATCGTGTAGCTGTATCCGGTGCCCGTCGCGCCGTCGTCGCAGGTGACGCGCACGATCGGCGTCTCCTGCGCGACGAACGACTGGATCGCGTCGGTGCGGACGACCTTCGGCGTCAGGTCGACCTGGAGGATCTCGACGCGCTCGATCCGCGACACGGCTACTTCGCGCCGTAGACGAGGTTGGGCAGCCAGAGCACGAGCTGCGGCACGTAGGTGATCAGCGCGAGCGTGACGAGCAGCGGCCACAGCCAGGGCAGCACCGCCTTCACCGTCGCCTCGAACGATATTCGCGCGACCTTCTGCAGGACGAACAGCACCATGCCGACCGGCGGCGTCAGCAGGCCGATCATCAGGTTGAGGATCATCACGAGCCCGAAGTGCACCGGGTCGATGCCGAGCTTCGCGACGATCGGCATGAACACCGGCACGAGGATCGTGATCGCCGCGATCGTCTCCATGAAGCAGCCGACGAACAGCAGGAAGACGTTGACCAGCAGCAGGAACACGAGCGGGTTGTCCGAGATCGACAGCACCCAGACCGCGATCGCCTCGGTGACCCGCGTCGTCGTCAGCACCCAGGCGAAGATCGATGCCGCCGCCACGATGAACAGCACGACCGCGGTGGACTCGATCGTGTCCATCGAGATCTTGACGATCATCCGCCAGCTGAGCGTGCGGTACCACCCGAAGCCCAGGAACAGCGCCCAGGCGACCGCCGCGACGGCCGCCTCGGTCGGCGTGAACAGCCCGGTCGCCATGCCGCCGATCAGGATGACCGGCGTCAGCAGCGCCATGTACGCCTCGAACTTGAACACCTTGTCGGCGACCATCGTGCCGACCAGCAGCGCGCCGAAGCGCAGCCATCCCGGCAGGTCCGGATGCGACCAGAGGAAATAGAGCGCGACCGCGGTGACCGCGACGAATCCCAGCTCGAAGAACGCGCGCCCCATGCGCGGCCACGAGAACGCGATGTCGCTGCCGTACTTCCGCACGTGCGCGTAGTACGCGACCATCGCCATCATGAACAGCGCCATCAGGATCCCGGGAACGAAGCCGGCCGCGAAGAGCCGGCCGATCGAGACGTTCGCCTGCACGCCGTAGATCACGAGCGGCAGCGACGGCGGGATGATCGGCCCCAGCGTCGCCGACGCCGCCGTGATGCCGAGCGCGAACTCGGTCGGATAGCCGTGGTCCTTCATCGCCTTGATCTCGATCGTGCCGAGACCGCCGGCGTCGGCGATCGCGGTCCCCGACATGCCGGCGAAGATCACGCTGCCGACGACGTTCACGTGGCCGAGCCCCCCCTTGAGCCAGCCCACCAGCGCCAGCGCGAAGTTGTAGATGCGGTTGGTGATGCCGGCCGAGTTCATCAGGTTGCCGGCGAGGATGAAGAACGGCACGGCGAGCAGCGGGAAGCTGTCGACGCCGCCGACCATCCGGTGCACGACGGTGAGCGGCGGGATGCTGCCCGAGAACCAGATGTAGAGGAGCGACGCGAGCACCATCGCCAGCGCGATCGGCAGGCCGGTGGCCATCGCGGCGAGGAACCCGCCGAGCAGGAGCGAGTTCATCGTTCACCCCGCGCGCAGGGACATTCCGGGCACGGACCTGCCCGCAGGAGGGACGCGGAGGCCGTTCGCTTCGACGGACAAGTCATCCTAGACCTCCGCCTCGCCGGGGCGCTCGAGCACGCTCCACCCCTGCCGCCAGTGCCTCAGCGCCACCTGGACCGCGCGGAACGTCATCAGCGCGAAGCCGGCGGCGACGAACCCGTAGATCATGCTCATCGGCACGTCGATCACCGTCATCTTCAGCACGTGCATGCGCGGGACCAGTTCGAACGACAGCCACGTTGCATAGGCCAGCAAGCCGATGCGCAGCAAGTCCACCAGCGTCGACATCGCCCGGGCGACGCCCGCCGGCAGGTAGCGGTAGACGAACTCGACGTGGATGTGCGTGTTCCGGCGGACGCCCATCGACGCGCCGACGAACGTCACGACGATCAGCAGGTAGCGGGCGATCTCCTCGGTCCAGGCCGCCGAGTCGGCCAGCACGTACCGGGTGAAGAACTGGTAGAAGACGTCGAACGCGAGCAGCCAGAACACCACGAGCGTGAACCAGTCCTCCCATCCGTAATGCGAAATGTCGATCGGCGCGTCCGTCGCGTGGAAATGGCCCTCGGCGTCGAGGACCGGCTCGTCTGCGGCGGATGTCGTCATGGCGTACCGATCAGCGTGGGACGTCGGCCGAGACGGCGTCCGGACGAACGGCCGGGCCCCCGCGTTCGCGGGAGCCCGGGGCCGCAGACCGGGCCATCACGGCATGTGCGCAGTGGCCCCGCACTCGCGGAGGCCGATCCTTCGACTGCACCAACCGTCACTTGAGCGCGACGATCCGGTCGTAGTCGGACCTGGTGAACCCCATCGACTCGAGCGGGGCGTTCTTGAGCACCGCGTCGATGAAGCTCTGGCGGTTGACGCTGACGATCTGCAGTCCCTTCGACTTGAACACGTCGACGAGCTCCGCCTCGCGCTTCTTGATCTGCGCCGTCGCGCGCGCGGCGGCCTCGCGCGTGACCTCGGTGAAGATCGCCTTCTCGGCGTCGGTGAGCTTGTTCCACACGTGCGGCGCGACCTGCGTGGTCAGGCCGTCGACGATGTGCGAGGTCATCATGATCGCCTTCTGCACCTCGTAGAACTTCTTCGCCTCGATCGTCGTGAGGGGGTTCTCCTGCGCCTCGACCGTGCCGTTCTGCAGCGCGAGGTAGACCTCGGCGAACGCGATCGGCGTCGGGTTCGCGCCGCAGGACTTCGGCGTCGCCATGTACGCGGGCACGTCGGGCACGCGGATCTTGAGGCCCTTCATGCCGGCGCAGTCGGTGAACGGCCGGTTCGACGTCGTCTGGCGGGCACCGTAGTAGGTGTAGGCGAGGATCTGGATGCCGGTCTTCGCGCGGAACTCGTTGACCATCTCGCCGAACACCGCGCTCTTCGAGTAGGCGAGCAGGTGGTCGGCGTCGCGGAAGATGAACGGGTAGTAGGCGATGCCCAGGCGCGGGTAGCTGCGCGCGGCGAACGACGGCCCGCTGATGATCATGTCGACGGTGCCGAGCGCCATCCCCTGGTTGATGTCGGTCTCCTTGCCGAGCGACGAGGCGGGGAACACCTCGATGTCGAACTTGCCGTTGGTGCGCTTCTTGATCTCGGCGGCCGCCCACACCGACTCGGTGTGGTACGGCTCGGAGGTTTCGTACACGTGCGCCCACTTGAGCTTCTGCTGGGCGGACGCGGGACCGCCGGCGACGAGCGCGGCGGTCGCGAGCAGGGCGAACGCGATTCGGGACATGAGACGCATGATTCCTCCTCTGGGATTCGGCGCCGGACGATGCGTGCGTCCGGTGTTGCCGTGGCTTGAACCGTAGCGCCGCGGACGCCGTCCGCGACGCGTCGAACCCGTCAGGCGCAGACCACCTGCACCTTGGTGCTTCGATTCTTGTCGGCCGCGGCCGCGAACGCGGCGGCCGCGTCCTCGAGCGGATACTGGCCCGACAGCAGCGGCCGGACGTCGACGCGACGCGCCGACAGGTAGTCGACCGCCCAGTCGAATTCGATCCCCATCGGAACGCTCCCCGGAGGTCGATCTCCTTCGCCATCACCTCGTTCACGACGAACGGCAGCGGCTCGTGCGGCAGCGTGCCCACCTGGACGACCGCGCCACCGCGCTTCACCGCCGCGACGCAGGACTTGAGCGCCGGGAAGGTGCCGGACACCTCGTAGCAGACGTCGAACTGCGGCGCGGCGAGCCTGTCGCCGTCGCGATCGGCGCGCAACGCGACGTCGGCGCCGACGCGGGTCGCCTGCTCGAGCGGCCGGTCCAGCACGTCGCTCACGGTGACCTGGCGCGCGCCGGCGAGCCGCGCGGCCATCACCGTCAGGCAGCCGATCGTGCCGGCGCCGGTGACCAGCACCGACTTGCCGAGCAGGTCGCCGCCGCGGTTCACCGCGTGCAGGGCGACCGCCAGCGGCTCGGCGAACGCGAGCTCGCCCAGCGACACGTCGCCGGCGACCGGATAGCACTGCCGCTCGCCCATGACGAACAACTCGCGGAACATGCCCTGCACGTGCGGGAACAGGCTCGCGCTGCCGAGGAAGCGCATGGCGGAGCAGAGCTGCTCGCGTCCCTGCCGGCAGCCCTCGCAACGTCCGCAGGCGTGCGACGGCGAGACCGCGACCCGGTCGCCCTTCTTCACGCGCGTCACGCCCGGCCCGACCGCCTCGACGGTGGCGGAGGCCTCGTGGCCCGGGATCAGCGGCTCGCGCACGACGAAGCTGCCGTTGCGGCCCTCGAAGTAGTAGTGGAGGTCCGATCCGCAGATGCCGCCGGCGCCCAGGCGCAGCAGCACCTCGCCCGGTCCCGGCGACGGGGCGGTCATCGGTTCGACGCGAAGGTCCTCCTTCGCGTGGATTCGGCAGGCGAGCATTGACGAGGCCTCGTGTCGCGTCGGGACGCTACTGGAGCGTGTCCCAGCCCTTGGAGAATCGCTTGTACGCCTGGTTCAGGTGCCGCTGCATCGCGGCGCGCGCGCCGGCCGGGTCGCGGCCCGCGATCGCCTTCAGCACCGACCGGTGCTCGGACATCGCGGCGGTCCACAGCTCCGGCGAGTCGTAATGATGCTCCAGCTGCTGGTAGAGCGGCCCGACCCGCTCGTCCCAGAGCATCTTGACGACGTGCACCAGCGCGCCGTTGCCGGTCGCCTCGGCGATGCGCATGTGGAACAGGCGGTCGCCGTTGAGCGGCTGCTTGCCGTCGCGACGCTCGCGCTCCATCTCGTCGAGCGCCGATTCGATCGCCGCCATCTGCGCCTTCCTCGCCGACTTCGCCGCGAGCGCGGCGCACTCGCTCTCGATGACGTAACGCGCGCGCAGCAGCTCGAATGGCCCGGCGGTCGCCTCGTTCGCCGCGGGCACGTCGCCCGCGCCGCCCGGCGCGAGCACGTAGATGCCCGATCCGATCCGCACCTCGACGAGCCCCTCGACCTCCAGCGCGATCAGCGCCTCGCGCACCGACGGGCGCGACACGCCGAGCTGTTTCGCGAGGTCGCGCTCGGGCGGGAGCCGCGACCCTGCGGGAAACTCGCGCGACTTGATCAGGCCGCGGATCTGGTCCGCGATCTGGCGGTAGAGGCGACGAGGCTCGATGCTGTGGAAAGGCATGGGGGCCGCGCGGTGTCGTCGGGGGCGACGGGGCGGTACGGCAGCCTAATGCCAGCGGCCGGAGTGGTCAACTGGTCCGACCAGTTGACGGACAGGTACCGGTATGCTTGTATACTAGTGTAGAAGTTTCGCGGACCCGCGACACGGGCGATTCCCGACCCAGGCCCATGCACGACGCACACGCCACCCCGCCGGACCTGCCGGAAACGACGCTGCCCCCCGGCAGGCGCGGCGCCGCCGGCGCGGCCTACACGTGGCTCAAGCGCGAGATCCTCTCGGGACGGATGCGCCCGGGGCAGACGCTGTCGGAGAACGAGATCGCCAGCCAGATGGGCGTGAGCCGGACCCCGGTCCGCGAAGCGATCATCCGGCTCGAGAGTGAAGGCTTACTCAACGTCCGGCCCCAGGTGGGCACCGTCGTCGCGCCGATCGACCTCGACCAGGTCGCCGACGGCCAGTTCCTGCGGGAAGCCATCGAGTGCCGGAGCGCTCGCCTCGCCGCCGGGCGCGTCCGCCCCGCCGACGCCCGCGAGCTCAAGTCCCTGCTGCGCGACCAGGCCCGCGCCGTCGCCCGCAACGACCAGGCCGGCTTCATCGCGCTCGACGACCGGATGCACCAGCACATCGTCGCGATGGCGGGGAGGCCCAACGTCTGGCGCGCGGTCGAGGACGTCAAGGCGCAGCTCGACCGCGTCCGGGTGCTCTCGCTCGAGGATCCCAGCTGGCTCGCCGCCGTCCTGGCGCAGCACGAGGCAATCGTGCGGCACGTGCTGGAAGGCGACGGCAACGCCGCGTCGAAGGCGATGGAAGCGCACCTGAGGACCGTGTTCTCGTCGATCGACGCGATCGCGGACGAGCGTCCCGAATATTTCCGCGGAGACCCGGTCGCGAGCCGGTCCGGCACTCCGCCAGAACCACCCCCCCCGAAACCGGCCAGGAGGAACCCATGAAGCCCGTCAAGCAAGTCCTGTCGTTCGCCGCGGCGATCGCGTTCGCCGCGATCGCGCTGCCCGCCGCCGCGCAGACCGTGCTCAACGTCAACACCGCGCTCACGACCGACGACCCGATGTACGCCGGCCTCGAGCGCATGAAGGCCAACGTCGAGAAGCGCAGCGCCGGCAAGCTGCAGATCCGCATCTTCCCCGGCTCGCAGCTCGGCAAGGACGAGGACGTGCTGGAGCAGGCCCGTGCCGGCGCCAACGTCGCGGTGCTGGTCGACGGCGGCCGCCTCGCGCCGTTCGTCAAGGAATTCGGGATCATGGGCGCGCCCTACCTCGTCGACAACTTCGACCAGGTCCTGCGCCTGCAGCAGAGCGCGCTCTTCAAGGGATGGGTCGAGAAGCTCCGCGGCGCCGCGAACCTCCAGGTCCTGTCGTTCGACTGGTTCCAGGGGCACCGCCACATGCTGACCAACTCGCCGGTCAAGGTCCCGGCCGACCTCAAGGGCGTCCGGGTGCGCACGCCCGGCGCGCCGGTGTGGCTCGAGACGGTGCGGGCCATGGGCGCGACGCCGACCGGCATGCCGTGGTCCGAGGTGTACTCGGCGCTGCAGACCAAGGTGATCGACGGCGCCGAGGCGCAGCATCCGGCGGTCTACGGCGCGCGCCTCTACGAGGTCGTCAAGATCATCACGAAGACCGAGCACATCTACCTGATCACCGGCATCGTCACGAGCCGCGTCTGGTTCGACAAGCTGCCGGCCGACCAGCAGGCGATCCTCAGCGAGGAGTCGTTCGCCGCGGGCAAGTGGGCATCCGAGGCGACGATCGCCTCGCTCGCCGACTACGAGAAGAAGCTCCGCGAGAAGGGCGCCACGATCGTCGAGATCGACAAGGCGCCGTTCAAGGCCGCGACCGCCGGCGTCTACCAGACGCTGGGCTACTCGGAACTGCGCAAGGAAGTCGACAAGGCGCTCGGCAAGTAACTCGGGAGCGGCGGCGCGGCCGGCCTCCGCCGGCGCGCGCCCCCTCGATCGGAGAATCGCGATGCACGGGTTCATCGCAGGATTGCGTCGCGCGGAGGACGTCACGGCGCGGGCCTGCCTCGCCGGCTGCGCGGCGCTGGTCTTCGTGGCCGCGATCTCCCGCGCGCTCGGCTCGCCGATCATCTGGGCGATCGACATCGCGATGCTGCTGTTCATCTGGTGCGCGTTCCTGGGCGCCGACGCGGCGCTCCGCGCGAAGCAGCACATCATCATCGACATCGTCGTCCGGATGTTCCCGCAGCGCGTGCAGCGGGCGCTCCTGATCGTCCACTGGACGGTGATGATCGCGTTCCTGCTCGCGCTCGTCGTGCTGGGCACGCAGCTCACGCTGCTCAACGTCGAGCGCCCGATGGGCGACACCGAGATCTCGTACGCCTACGTCACCGCGGCGGTGCCGATCGGCTCGCTGATGATGGCGTTCACCGCGATGCGGCAGCTCGTCGAATTCGTCCGCAATCCGAAGGCCGCGTTCGGCGCCGGGGAGAGCCCGCTGTGACGATCCTCCTCTCGATCCTGTTCCTCGCGCTGATGTTCCTCGGCATGCCGGTCGCGTTCGCGGTCGGCGTGTCGAGCCTCGTCTTCTACCTGACGTCCGACACGATCCCCGCGCAGATCGGCGTGCAGCGCATCGCGACCGCGACGCAGTCGTTCCCGCTGCTCGCGGTGCCGCTGTTCGTGCTGGCCGGCAACCTGATGAACTCGTCGGGGATCACCGACCGGATCATCTCGCTCGCGCGGGCGCTGACCGGCTGGATCACCGGCGGGCTCGCGCAGGTCGCGATCGTCGTCTCGGCGCTGATGGGCGGCGTCTCCGGCTCGGCGGTCGCCGACGCCGCGATGGAGGCGCGCATCCTCGGGCCCGCGATGCTGCGGCAGGGCTTCTCGCGCGGGTTCTCGTCGGCGGTGATCTCGGTGGGCTCCCTCATCACCGCGACGATCCCGCCTTCGATCGGGCTGATCCTCTACGGCTTCCTCGGCAACGTGTCGATCGGCAAGCTGTTCCTCGGCGGCGTGGTCCCGGGCGTCCTGATGACCCTCGTGCTGATGGGCACGACCTGGCGGATCGCGAAGCGGCGCGGCTACCGCTCGGACATCGCGGCGTTTCCCGGCTGGCGCGAGGTCGCGCGCGAGGCGAACCGCAGCAAGTGGGCGCTGCTGTTCCCGGTGTTCCTCGTGATCGGCATCCGCTTCGGCGTGTTCACGCCCTCCGAGGTCGGCGCGTTCGCGGTCGCGTACGCGGTCGCGGTGGGCGTCTTCGCGTACCGCGAGCTCGACTGGAAGCGGGTCAACGACGCGCTGCGCCACAGCGTGCACGACCTCGGCATGATCATGCTGATCATCATGCTCTCGGCGATGATCGGCTACGTGATCGCGCTCGAGCGCGTGCCGCAGAACGCCGCCGAGTGGATCGTCGGCGTCACGCAGAACCGGCACGTGCTCCTCTCGATGCTCGTCGCGTTCATCCTGCTGCTCGGGATGTTCCTCGAGAGCACGGTGATCGTGCTGCTGCTCACGCCGATCCTCGTGCCGATCGTCGTCAAGGCGGGCATCGACCCGGTCCACTTCGGGCTCGTCATGATGACCGCGACGACGCTGGGCAGCATGACGCCGCCGGTCGGCGTCGCGATGTACACGGTGTGCGGGCTGCTCGACACGCCGATGGACGAGTACGCGCGCGAGGCGCTGCCGCTGATCGTCGTGGTCGTCGCGCTGATCTTCACCATGGCGTTCGTCCCGCAGATCGTGATGTTCCTGCCCGACCTGCTGATGTGACCGCCGGCAGGACCCCGGGCGCCCCGGCAAGCGGTCGATGCGTAATGCCAGCGGCCGGCACCGCCGCGTACAATGCGGTGGCGCCGGCCGGCCGCCCTCCCTTCACTGCCGACCGACTCCCATGCCCGCCACCACGATCGCCCGCATCCGCGCCACGCCGGTCACCGTCCCGCTCGAAGCCCCGATCCGGCACAGCAACGGCGCGCACTGGGGCCGCTTCGTCCGCACGATCGTCGAGGTCGAGACGAACGACGGCTACGTGGGGCTGGGCGAGATGGGCGGCGGCGGCGAGGACGCGGCCCGCGCGTTCGCCGGCCTCGAGTCCTACCTCGCGGGCCACGACGTGTTCGCGCTCGAGGCGCTCCGGCTCAAGATCTGCAACCCGACCGCGAGCCTCTACAACAACCGCACCCAGCTGCACGCCGCGATCGAGTTCGCCTGCCTCGACATCATCGGGAAGAAGCTCGGCGTCCCCGTGCACGCGCTCCTGGGCGGAAAGCTCCGCGACCGCGTCGCGTTCGCCAGCTACCTGTTCTACCGCTACGCCGATCCCGTCACCGGGCGCGGGGAAGTGCGCACGCTGGAGCAGCTCGTCGCGCACGCGCGCGAGCTCAAGGCGAAGCACGGCTTCACGTCGCACAAGCTGAAGGGGGGCGTCTTCCCGCCGGCCCACGAGCTCGCGTGCTACCGCGCGGTCGCCGCGGCGCTGCCGGGCGAGGGGATGCGCTACGACCCGAACGGCGCGCTGTCGTTCGACGACGCCGTCCACTTCGGCCAGGCGATCGAGGACCTGCGCAACGACTACTACGAGGATCCGGTCTTCGGCATCGCGCAGATGCGCGCGCTGCGCGACTTCGTCCGGATCCCGCTCGCGACCAACACCGTCGTCGTCAACTTCGAGCAGCTCGCGGCGAACGCGGCGATGCGCGCGGTCGACGTGGTGCTGCTCGACACGACGTTCTGGGGCGGCATCCGTCCGTGCATCAAGGCGGCGGGCGTCTGCGAGACGCTCGGGACGCAGGTCGCCGTGCACAGCTCCGGCGAGCTCGGCATCCAGCTCGCGACGATGCTGCACCTGGGGGCCGTGCTCCCGAACCTGGGCTACGCGGCCGACGCGCACTACCACCACCTGGTCGACGACGTGATCGAGGGCGGGCCGCTGCGCTACGAAGGCGGCGCGATCCGCGTCCCCGACGGCCCGGGGCTGGGCGTGACGCTCGACCGCGAGAAGCTCGCGCGCTACCACGAGCTCTACCGCGAGCTGGGCAGCTATCCTTACGACCGCGACCCGGGGCGGCCGGGCTGGTTCGCGCACGTCCCCAACCGCGACTGGGCGGATCCGGCGGACGCGCGCGTCCCGGCGCTCGGGCGCTGAACCCGGGACTTCCCGCACGACCACGGAGCGACACGACATGACAGGACGACTCGCCGGCAAGACGGCGTTCATCACCGCCGCCGGCCAGGGCATCGGCCGCGCGAGCGCGATCGCGATGGCCCGCGAAGGCGCGAAGGTGATCGCGACCGACGTGAACGCGAAGCTCCTCGCCGCGCTCGACGGCACGCCGGGCATCACCACGCAGGTCCTCGACGTGCTCGACGACGCGGCGGTCGCCCGGACGATCGCGGCGCTGCCGCCGCTCGACGTGATGTTCAACTGCGCGGGCTACGTCCACCACGGCAGCATCCTCGACTGCACGCCGGAGGACTGGGACTTCAGCTTCAACCTGAACGCCCGCGCGATGTACGTCGCGATCCGGGCCGCGGTGCCGAAGATGCTCGAGAAGCACCAGGCGACCGGCTCGTGGGCGAGCATCATCAACATGGCGAGCATCGCCGGCTCGATCAAGGGGCTGCCGAACCGGTTCGTCTACGGCGCGTCGAAGGCGGCGGTCGTCGGCCTCACGAAGGCGGTCGCCGCCGACTTCGTGCAGAAGGGCATCCGCTGCAACGCGATCGCGCCGGGCACCGTCGACACGCCGTCGCTCGCCGACCGCATCAACGCGTACCCCGATCCGGTCGAGGCGCGCAGGATGTTCGTCGCCCGCCAGCCGATGGGCCGGCTCGCGAAGGCCGAGGAGATCGCGCCGGTCGTGGTCTTCCTCGCGTCCGACGAAAGCGCGTTCGCCACCGGAAACGTCTATTCGGTCGACGGCGGGATGACGATCTAGGATTTCGGATGGATAGCGGGCCGGCGCGGCCGGCCCGTCGTTGAATGGTTCCCCACGGGAGATGACATGAAGCTCGTACGCTACGGACCCGCCGGCAAGGAAAAGCCCGGCCTCGTCGACGCCGAAGGCAAGCTGCGCGACCTGTCGCGCAAGGTGAAGGACATCGACCCCGCGACACTGTCGGATGCAGCGCTCGCGACCCTGCGCAAGCTCGACACGAAGCGACTTCCGCTCGTGAAGGGCAAGCCGCGGATCGGCGCCTGCGTCGCCGGCAGCGGCAAGTTCGTCGCGATCGGACTCAACTTCGTCGACCACGCGAAGGAGACCGGCTCGCCGATCCCCGCGCACCCGATCGTCTTCTTCAAGACGACCAACTGCATCCAGGGGCCGAACGACCCGGTGATGCAGCCGAAGGACTCGACGCAGCTCGACTACGAGGTCGAGCTCGGCATCGTGATCGGCAAGCGCGCGCGCAACGTCGACGAGAAAAACGCGCTCAAGCACGTCGCCGGCTACTGCCTGATGAACGACGTGTCCGAGCGCGACTTCCAGATCAAGCGCGGCGGCGGCCAGTGGGGCAAGGGCAAGGGCTGCGACACGTTCGGCCCGATCGGCCCGTGGCTGGTCACGCGCGACGAGATCAGGGATCCGCAGAACCTCGGCATGTGGCTCGACGTGAACGGCGAGCGCCGCCAGACCGGCAACACGAGCACGATGATCTTCGGGATCGCGAAGCTCGTCTCGGACGTGTCGCAGTACATGACGCTCGAGCCGGGCGACCTGATCACGACCGGCACGCCGCCCGGCGTCGCGATGGGCATGAAGCCCCCGAAGTGGCTGCAGCCGGGCGACGTGGTCGAGCTCGGGATCGACGGGCTGGGCACGCAGAAGCACAGGATCGTCGCGTTCAAGGCGCGGCGCTAGAGCGAAGCGGCGGCGCGCGCTGCGTCGGCGCGGCGGTCGACGACCGCCGCTCGACTTCCGCGCAAGCCCCTTCGGCGTGGCGCCGGCGGGGACCCGGGCGCCGGCGTCGCCTCGGCGCGCCGGCGGCGGCCGGCGCGCGTTGCGCGTTGCGTATACTTCGCGCATCCACGCTTCGGACCGCCGCGATGTCCCTGCTCCCTCCCCTCGACGACGCCGCGTTGTCGCCGGACGCCCGGGCGGTGTTCGCCGACATCCGCGCGACGCGCAGCACCGACTACGTCAACGACTTCTGGCGCGTGCTCGCGAACGACCCTCCGACGCTCGCGCGCACCTGGGCGGCCGTCAAGGAGGTGATGGCGCCCGGCGCGCTCGACCCGCTCGTCAAGGAGCTCGTCTACGTCGCCGTGTCGGTCACGAACAACTGCGAGTACTGCATCCACACGCACACGGCGTCCGCGCGCGCGAAGGGGATGACCGAGGCGCAGTTCCGCGAGCTGATGGCGGTCGTCGCGCTGGCGAACCAGACGAACCGGCTCGCGAACGGCTACCGGATCGACGTCGACGAGCGCTACCGCGCGCCGCTCGCCGGATCGCGATGACCCCGGAACATTCGCTTCCCGCCGAACGCATCGATCCGCTGTTCCCCGAGGTCGAGCCGCACGCGTCGGGGCGCCTGTCGGTCGATGCACGGCACACGCTCTACTGGGAGGAGTGCGGGAACCCCGAGGGCCAGCCCATCGTGTTCCTGCACGGCGGCCCCGGCGGCGGGTGCCTGCCGTACCACCGCCGCTTCTTCGACCCCGCGTACTGGCGCATCGTGCTCGTCGACCAGCGCGGCGCCGGCCGCTCGACGCCGACCGCCGAGATCGCGGACAACACGACCTGGCACCTCGTCGCGGACCTCGAGCGCCTGCGCTCGCAGCGCGGCATCGAGCGATGGTCGCTGTTCGGCGGCTCGTGGGGATCGACGCTCGCGCTCGCCTACGCCGAGTCGTTTCCCGAGCGCTGCACCGGCCTCGTCCTGCGCGGCGTCTTCCTCGCGTCCGCCGGCGAGATCGCGTGGTTCATGACCGGCATGCGCAACGTGTATCCGGAGGCCTGGGACCGCTTCGCGTCGTTCCTGCCCGCCGACGAGCGCGGCGACCTGCTCGGCAGCTACCATCGCCGTCTCGTCGATCCCGACCCGGCCGTGCACGGTCCCGCCGCCGCGGCATGGGATGCCTACGAAAGCGACTGCGTGACGCTGCTGCCCCGCGCCGACGGCCCGGCGGCGTTCGACAGCGACGCCGTCGCGCTCGCGATCGCGCGCATCGAGGCGCACTATTTCGTGCACCAGGGATTCCTCGCGGAAGGCGAGCTCCTCGGCAACGTCCATCGCATCGAGCACCTCCCGTGCACGATCGTCCAGGGACGCTACGACGTCGTGTGCCCGCCGGTCACCGCGCACGCGCTCGCCCGCGCCTGGCCGTCCGCCGAGTACGTCGTCGTGCCCGATGCCGGGCACTCGGCGCGCGAGCCCGGCATCGCGCGCGAGCTCGTCGCCGCCGTCGAGCGCCTGAAGCGGCGCCTCGCCGGTCTCTGACGGTGCAAGCCCGATGAGCGCCGACGGGCCGCCCCGAGGCGCTCGCCCCCTCCCCGGAGGGGTGCGCGCGCGGCAGCCTGGGGAGGAACCCGATGAGCGCCGACGGGCCGCCCCGAGGCGCTCGCGCCGATGCGTCCGGCGCGAACGCCGCGTGGCTCGCGCGGAGCCTCGCGTCGGTCTGGCATCCGTGCACGCAGATGAAGACGCACGAGACGCTGCCGCTCGTGCCGGTCGCGCGGGCGCAGGGCGTGTGGCTCGAGGACTTCGAGGGGCGCCGCATCCTCGACGCGGTGTCGTCGTGGTGGGTCAACCTGTTCGGCCATGGCGAGCCGCGCATCCGCGCCGCGATCGAGGCGCAGCTCGGCCTGCTCGAGCACGCGATGATCGCGGGCTTCACGCACCGTCCCGCGGTCGAGCTCGCCGAGAGGCTCCGCGAGCTCGCGCCGGGCCGTCTCGGGCACGCGTTCTACGCGTCCGACGGCGCGTCCGCCACCGAGATCGCGCTCAAGATGAGCTTCCACGCCTGGCGCAACGCCGGACGCCCGGCCAAGCGGCGTTTCGTGAGCCTCGCCGGCAGCTACCACGGCGAGACGCTGGGCGCCCTCTCGGTGACCGACGTCGCGATCTTCCGCGACACGTACGACGCGCTGCTCCTCGCCAACGCGACCGTGCCCACGCCCGACGCGCGGCTCGCCCGCGACGGGCGTACGCCCGCGGACGTCGCGCGCGATGCGGCGGCCGCGCTCGAGGCGTTCCTCGACGCGAACCACGAGACCGTCGCGGCGCTGATCGTCGAGCCGCTCGTGCAGGGCGCCTCCGGCATGGTGACCTACGACGCGTCGTACCTCGCGCGCGCGCGCGAACTCTGCACGCGCTACGGCGTCCACCTGATCGTCGACGAGATCATGACCGGCTTCGGGCGCACCGGCACGATGTTCGCGTGCGAGCAGGCGGGCATCGCGCCGGACCTGATGCTGCTGTCGAAGGGCATCACCGGCGGCTTCCTCCCGCTCGCCTGCGTCCTCGCCTCCGATGCGATCTACGACGCGTTCTACGACGACGACGCGGCGCGCGGCTTCCTGCACTCGCACTCGTACACGGGCAACCCGCTCGCGTGCAGCGCGGCGCTCGCGGTGCTCGACATCTTCCGCGGCGACGCGGTGATCGAGTCGAACCGCTCGCGCGCGGCGCGATGGGACGCGCTCGCCGCGCCGCTCGCCGCGCATCCGAAGGTGCGCAATTTCCGTCGTTGCGGCATGATCGTTGCTTTCGAGGTCGGCAGCGGCCGCGCCGACTTCGCGCGCTGGTGCTTCGCCGAGGGCATCGCGCGCGGCATCCTGCTGCGGCCGATAGGACGCACGGTGTACCTGATGCCCCCCTACGTCATCGCCGACGACGAATTCGCGCTGCTGGTCGACCGCACGTGCGAGATCGTCGACCCCCCCCCCCCCCCCCCCCCCCCCTCGCGCGTGATCCCGCTCCTGCGCGCCGTCGCGCTCGCCTTCGCGCTCGCGCCCGCTCGCCGCGTCGGCGGTCCTGCCCCGCGAGATCGCGCGCGCGTTCCTCGACCAGGGCGTCCCGCTGGACCACGTCGCGATCGTCGTCCAGGAGACCGGACCGCGCACGAGACCGCTGTTCACGCTGCAGCCGGACAAGGCGATGAACCCGGCGTCGGTCATGAAGCTCGTCACGACGTTCGCGGCGCTGGAGCTCCTGGGCCGCGACTTCCGCTGGCGCACCGAAGCCTACCTCGGCGGGACGCTGGCCGGCGGGACGCTCGACGGCGACCTGATCCTGAAGGGCGGCGGCGATCCCAAGATCACGGTCGAGCAGTGGACGTCGTTCGTCGCGACGCTGCGCGAGCGCGGCCTCTCGACCGTGAACGGCGACCTCGTGCTCGACCGCAGCGCGTTCCGCCTGCCGCCGCACGACCCGGCCGCGTTCGACGGCGAGCCGCTCAAGCCCTACAACGTCGGTCCCGACGCGCTGCTCGTCAATTTCAAGGCGGTGCGCTTCCGCTTCCTGCCCAATGCCGACGGCAGCGCGATCGACGTGGCGGCCGACCCGCCGCTGCCGCAGGTCGCCGTCGGCGCGCTGCCGACCCCGGTCGACGGCCCCTGCGGCGACTGGCGCACGACGGTCGCCGCCGCATTCGTGTCGCAGCCGCGCGCGGCGGCCGTCGCGTTCCCGGGACGCTTTCCGCGCGACTGCGGCGAGCGCGACTGGAACGTCGCGCTGCTCGACGTCCCGACCTACGTGCACGGCATGTTCCGCGCCGCCTTCTCCGCGGCCGGCGGATCGTTCGACGGCGCGGTGCGCGAGGGCCGCGCGCCGCCGGGCTCGGCGCCGTTCGCGGTGCTCGAGTCGCTCCCGCTCTACGAAGTCGTGCGCGACATCAACAAGCTCTCGAACAACGTGATGGCGCGGCAGGTGTTCCTGACCCTCGGCACGGCATCGTCGCCGCCGCCGGCGACGATCGAGAAGGCGCGCGACGCGGTACAGGCATGGCTCGCCTCGCGCAAGCTCGCGCTGCCCGGGCTCGTCATCGAGAACGGGTCGGGCCTCTCGCGCAACGAGCGGCTCTCGGCGGGCGGACTCGCCCGTCTGCTGGTCGCCGCGGACCTGAGCAAGGTGCGCGAGGAACTCGCGAGCTCGCTCGCGGTCGCGGCGCTCGACGGCACGGTCCAGCGGCGCTTCCAGAACGGGAACGTCGCTGGCCAGGCGCTGCTCAAGACCGGCTCGCTCGAAGGCGTCCGCGCGCTCGCCGGCTACGTGATCGACGCGACCGGGCGCCGCTGGATCGTCGCGGCGATCGTCAACCACCCGAACGCGGCCCGCTCGCAGGCGGCGCTCGACCGGCTCGTCCACTGGACGTACCGGAGCGCTGCGACCTACTCCGCGCGGGAAGCCCTCCACTGAAGCTCGCCGACGTGAGCGTCCTCGACGTGCTTGCCGACGCGAAGATCGCCGCCGCGATCGAGGCCGGCGCGTTCGCGAACCTCCCGGGCGCGGGCAAGCCGCTCGACCTCGACGAGGACCCGCTCGTGCCCGAGGACCTGCGCGTCGCGTGGCGCTTCCTGAAGAACTCGGGATTCGTGCCGCCGGAGATCGCCGAGCGCCGCGAGCGCGTCGCGCTCGTGGGGCTCCTCGCCACGATCGAAGACGAGGGCGAGCGCCGCCGGGCGGCGGCACGCCTCGCGCTGCTCGAGGCCCGCCGGGAAGCCGCCGGCGCCGGGATGGGGCTGCCCGACGCGTACCGCGGAGCCCTTCTCGACAAGCTCGGCCGCTGAACGGACCGCCTCGATCGGCGCTTCCGGCGCCCGAACGCCCGCGCGCGCTCCGCGCCGCGCGCCCTGGGGGCGCGCGCCCGCCGGACGCCTGGCCTCCCGACCGGCAGCGGCTGGCTGTCCTTGAACGCCAGGTACCCGCGCACGACCCGGTAGATCACCCAGATCGACGTGGCGGCGAGGATCAGGATGCCGAGCAGGATGCCCAGCCCGAGGATCCAGAACGTCAGGATGCCGATGACGAGCGCGATCACGTCCCACAGCAGCGACCACCAGAACGTCGCGATCAGCCAGTCGAAGTGCGACGCGACCCACGTACCCTGCGCCTCGCCGCGCTTCACGTACGCGATGATCACGCCGACGATGCCCGCGATCACGACCAGCGGCGCGAAGGTCACGAGCCCGGACGACACCACGGCCCCGATCGCGGCGATCGCGAAGAGCGCGTAGACGATCAGCGCGGCGGTGATCGGCGGTTGTGCGGCGGGAGCGGCGGGCGGGAGATAGTCGGCCATCAGGGTTCTCCGTCGTGGAGCGCGGCCTTTCCATCGACCGCGGAACGCAACATGGGGTCCGGGGGGAGGGGCGTCAATGCCGTGCGGACGAACGGCGCCCGGCGGGGGTGAACGTCGCGTCAGGGCGACGGATACCGGCGGCCGTCCTTGTGCGCGGCGTAGACGCCGTCCTCGTCCTCGCACCACATGAGGTCGTCGTCCGGATAGTGCGCGTTGTCGCCCTCGATCCGGTTCCCGACCTCGAGGTAGCGGGCCGGGCTCGCGCTCCGGTTGACGACGTGGTGCGCATCGCGACGCCCCGCCGGGTAGCCCGCGCACATGCCCGCGCGCAGCACCTGCTCGCCGGCGTCGGTCACCAGCACGACCTCGCCTTCGAGCATCCAGACGAATTCATCCTCCAGCGTGTGCCAGTGGCGCAGTGCCGACTGCCCGCCGGGCGGCAGCGTGACCAGGTTCACGCCGAAGCGCGTGAGACCGAGCGCGTCGCCGAGCCGCCGCTTCGCGCGGTCGCCCATGCGCGAGCGGAACGGCTCCGGGTAGGTCGAGCCACGCTGCTCCGGCACGGTCGCAGGATCGAGGGCGGGCGCGAAAAGCTTGTCCATGCGCAAAGTATCGCGCATCTGCCCCCCCTCGGGTACTGGCTATAATGGGTCGTGTGGCGCCGGGGAGGGCGCCCGACGCAGCAACGATCCACCCTAGGAGCCTGCCATGACTTTCGAACGCACCCGTGACAACCTCGTCGACGACTTCTCGGCCGTGCTCGCCGAGGCCGAGGACCTCCTCAAGAAGGCCTCCAACGAGACCGGCGACCGCGCGCGCGACCTCCGCTCGCAGGTCGAATCCAAGCTCCTGTCCGCGAAGCTCCGGCTGCAGGAATTCCAGGGCGACGCGCTGGACCGTGCCAAGACCGTGGCGCGCACGACCGACGATTACGTTCACGACAATCCGTGGCCGGTGATCGGCGCGGCCGCGGCGATCGGCTTCCTCGCCGGCCTGCTGATGAACCGTCGCTGACGCGCGGTCCGGATGGACGACGCCGGCGCCGAGGGTCGAGCCGCGGGCCTCAAGCCCTCGGTCATGCACCTGGTCGCAGGCGGGCTGGGGCTCGTCCGCGCGCGCCTCGAGCTCGCCGGCGTCGAGCTGGCCGAGGAGCGCGAGCGCGTGATAGCGCTGCTCGTGCTCGCGGTCGCGGGCGCGGTGCTCGCGACGTTCGCGGTCGCCGCGATCTCGCTCGTCGTCGTCGCCTACTTCTGGGACACGCACCGTTTCCAGGCGATCGCCGCGATCGGGGCGGTGTATGCGGTGCTCGCGGCACTCGCGTTCGCCCGCGCGTCGTCGATCGTGCGCCGCGCGCCGTCCCCGTTCTCCGCCACGATCGCCGAGTTCGAGAAGGATCGATCGGCGTTCTCGGGCGAACGCCCCCCCGCCCCGTGAGCGTAGCGTCCGACCTCGCCGAGAAGCGCGCGCGACTCGTCGCCGCGGCGGACCTCGAGCGGATGAAGCTCCGGCTCGCCTGGCACGACGTCCGCGTCGCGATCTCGCCGGCGCCGGACGTCGACCGCCGCAGCCGGGTGAGGCCCTACGTGGTTCGCGCGATCGGCTTCGCGCTCCCCGTCATCGGCTATCGCCGGATGGGCCGCGCGCTGCGGACCGCGGGGGCGGTGCTGGCGATCTGGCGCGCGGCGACGGCCTGGCGCAACTTCCGCGGCCGCTGAGGAACGCCGTGGGCCTGCGCATTTGCGGCTTGACGATCGTCCGCAACGAGGAGGACATCGTCGAAGCGTCGATCCGGCACAACCTCGGCGTACTCGATGCGCTGACGGTCGTCGACCACGGATCCGACGATGCGACGTCGTCGATCGTCGAGGGACTGCGCGCCGAGGGGCTGCCCATCGACCTCGTCCGCGAGGAGGCGATCGAGTATCGGCAATCCGCCGTCATGGACGCGCACGCCCGAAGGATCCTTGCCGGCGGCGCCGATCTGTGTTGCCCGCTCGACGCCGACGAGTTCCTGCGCGTGCCCTCGCGCGCCGACCTCGAACGCGCCGCCGGGCAGGCCGGGCCGACCCGGCACCTGGCCGTGCCGCGGTACACCTGCTGCCCCGAGAGTTCGGCCCCGGCGACATCGTGGCCCGCTTGCGTCGCGGACGTCGCCCGGCGGTCGGACGCGACGCCCGCTTCAAGGTGATCGCCCGTCGTCCCCTGCTCGAGCAGCCGCAGGCGACGATGGGCGACGGCATGCTCGACGTGCCGACGGGCGGCGGTCCGCCGCCGTCCCACGAGCTCGTGCGCGCGGAGGTCGCCTGCGTGGCGCACGTTCCGATCCGCAGCGCCGGGCAGTACACGTCCAAGTTCGCCGTCGGCTACCTCTCGCGCCTGCTCGCCGGCGTGCCGGAGAGCGACATCGGCCTCCGATGGAAGCGCGAATATGCGGCGATCCTGTCGGGCGCGAAGCCGACCGTCGACGACCTCGAGGCGCTCGTCGCGAACTACGACGCGCGCGCGATGCCGACGGCGCCGATCCGGCGGCCATCCGGTGGATCGACGATCCGTTCCTCGGCGAGGACCTCGTGTTGCGTCACACGCCGGCGACGCCGGTCAATCCGCTGGCGCGCATCCTCGGGTTCGGCGAGCGGGTCGCGGCCGAGATCGCGAGGACGACCGGCGGATTGTGATCGACGCGAGCGGCCGTGGCGCCGATGCCGTCAGCACCGCAGGCCATCGAGCGGATGGTGCGCCGGCTACTCGCGGCGAGAGGCCGGTCGTGAAGGTGTGGTCGGTGTCGATGGTCCGCAACGAGGCGGACATCGTCGAGCCCTGGGTCCGGCACAACCTCGCCGTGCTCGACGGCATGGCGATCATCGACCATGGCTCGATCGACCGCACGCTCGACATCCTGCGCAGGCTCGCAGGCGAGCGGCTGCCGCTCGTGCTCATCGACGGCAAGGCTCCCGGCTACCTGCAGGAGCAGATGACCACCGCCCTCGCCCGCCAGGTCTTCGCGCAGACCGGCGCCGACTTCGTCCTCCCGCTCGACGCCGACGAGTTCCTGAAGACACCGTCCCGCGACGCGATGCGCCGTGCGCTCGCCGCCATCCCCTCCGGCATGCACGGGCTGCTGCACTGGCTCACCTACGTGCCCGACTTCGCCTCGCCGGCCAGCGACATCCTCGCGCTGCTCCGAGGCGCGAGGCGGCCCGCCGCCGAACGGCAGGTCTTCTACAAGGCGGTGGTCACCCGCCACCTGCTCGACACGCCCGCGGCAGCGCTGGGTCACGGGAACCACTGCGTCGCGGCGTCGCTCCACGGCAGGCTGGAGGACGCGCCGCCCCACGCGCGCGTGCGCGCCGGGCACGCGGCGATCGCGCACGTCCCGATCCGCAGCGGGGCCCAGCTCGTCGCCAAGGTCGCGATCAAGAAGCTCGCGCGCCTCGCGGCGAGCACCGACTGGCAGCCTGATGCGGCATCGCAAGCGGCGTACGCGTCGATCGTCGCCGGAGGCGAGCTCGACGCGGCCATGCTGACCGAGCACGCCGTCAACTGGTCGATCCCGCGCCCATGGTGGGCGCGGCCGGCCGACGTGCCGATGGTCGACGACCCCTTCCTCGCGCCGATCGAGCTGAAGTACACGCCGCGAGCGGCCGCGGCGCCCGTGCCGCTCGCGGCGTCGGCCATCGAGCGGATGGTGCGCCGGCTACTCGCGGCGAGAGGCCGGTCGTGAAGGTGTGGTCGGTGTCGATGGTCCGCAACGAAGCGGACATCGTCGAGCCCTGGGTCCGGCACAACCTCGCCGTGCTCGACGGCATGGCGATCATCGACCATGGCTCGATCGACCGCACGCTCGACATCCTGCGCAGGCTCGCAGGGCGAGCGGCTGCCGCTCGTGCTCATCGACGGCAAGGCTCCCGGCTACCTGCAGGAGCAGATGACCACCGCCCTGGCCCGCAGGTCTTCGCGCAGACCGGCGCCGACTTCGTCCTCCCGCTCGACGCCGACGAGTTCCTGAAGACACCGTCCCGCGACGCGATGCGCCGCGCGCTCGCCGCCATCCCCTCCGGCATGCACGGGCTGCTGCACTGGCTCACCTACGTGCCCGACTTCGCCTCGCCGGCCAGCGACATCCTCGCACTGCTCCGAGGCGCGCGGCGGCTCGCCGTCGAGCGCCACCCCTACCACAAGGCCATCGTCGGACGGCATCTCGTCGCCGACCCGAATGCGATGCTCGCCAACGGCAACCACTTCGTCGCGCGCGAGCATCACGGCAGCTCCGAGGACGCGCCGCCCCACGCGCGCGTGCGCGCCGGGCACGCGGCGATCGCGCACGTGCCGATCCGCAGCGCCGACCAGTTCTGCGCGAAGGTGGTGACCAAGAAGCTCGGCCGGATCGCGGCCCACGCCGACTGGAAACCGGACGCCGCCTCGCAGGCGGCGTACGATTCGATCGTCGCCGGACGGCCGCTCGACGCAGCCACGCTGACCGAATACGCGGTCAACTGGTCGGTCCGCAGGTCGCTGTGGGAGCCGGCGTCGGAGGAAGCGCTCGTGGAGGATCCGTTTCTCGCGTCGATCGAGCTGCGCTTCACGCCGGGCACGGCGGCGGCGCCGCTGCCGATCGCGCTCGCCGCCGTCGAGCGCATGGTCCGTCGGCTCGTCGCAGCCGCTCCCGGCCGGAGGACCGCGTGATCCTGTGGGGCGTCTCGATGGTTCGCAACGAAGAGGACATCGTCGAGGCGTTCGTGCGCCACAACCTCACGATCCTCGACGGGATGCTCGTCGTCGACCACAACTCCACCGACCGCACGCTGGCGATCCTGACCGCCATGTGCGCCGAACGGCTGCCGCTCGTGGTCAAGCGCCACGAGGCTCCCGGTTACCTGCAGGCGGAGATCACGACCACCGCGGCGCGCGAGGTGTTCGCGCGGACGCCGGCGGACTTCGTCTTTCCGCTCGACGCCGACGAGTTCCTGAAGGTCGGAAGCCGTGCGGAGCTCGAGCGGTACCTGAGATCCTTGCCGCCGGATGCGCATCCGGTGTTCGACTGGCCGACCTATGCTCCGCCGTTCGACGGCATCGGCCGCGACGTCGTTGCCTGCGCCCGCGCCGCCCTCAGGCTGAGCGGGGAGGTTGGCGGGATGGGAAAGGTCGCCGTGGCGCGCAGCTTCGCTGCGATACCCGGCGCCTACATCGGCCAGGGCAAC
>JADIZG010000015.1 GCA_016704895.1 Betaproteobacteria bacterium | reverse complement strand
GCGCGCGGACGAGGCCCGACTGACGTCGCGGCACGCCCGGAGGTTCGGCGCAGGCGGGAGCGCGTCCGGGACGTCGACCGCGGGGAACCGCGACAACCCGCCGCGAGCAGGTCAGTGGCGGGGCGGCCGCCCGCTCCTCGATGGCCGATGGGATCCGGACGTCGGACGTCTCGACGACACGACGAGCGCCGCCGCGCTCGCGACTGAACTGCGTCGCGACATCGCCGGCAGATCGGCCAACGCGTCGGCGATGCCCTGGATGCCCGCGCGGATCCGGTGTTCGTCCAGCGATGAAAAGCCGAGGACGACGGTGCGGTCGCTGTAATCGCATCCACCGTAGTCGTGTGCCGCGCCCGAACTGAGCGAATAGACGCCCACCCCCTTGCGAAGCGCCAGGGCCTGGAGTTCCGGCGCGTCGGGGAATTGCTCCGGCAGGTGCCACGCGAGATGCATGCCGCTCTCCAGCCCGGACAGGCGCACGTCGCCGAAATGCCGGTGCAGCGCTTCGACGAGGCAATCGCGGCGCTCGCACAGAGCTGGCGGATGCGGCGCAGGTGGTTGCCGTAAGCAATGCCGCGTATGAATTCGGCCATCACCGCCTGGTCCAGCCACGGATGCCCATTGTCGAGCAGCGCCTTCGCGGAGCGCGCCGCCTTCGCCAACGCTTTCGGCACCACGAGGTAGCCCAGGCGCAACCCGGCGCCGATGGACTTGGAGAAGGTTCCCAGGTACATCACGCAGCCGTACTGGTCCAGGCCCATCAGCGCCGTGAGCGGCGATCCGCGGTAGCGGAAGTCCGAGTCGTAGTCGTCCTCGATGATATACGCGCCGCAGCGCCGCGCCCAATCGATCAGCTTGAGCCGGCGCTCGAGCGACAGCGTGAAGCCCAACGGGTACTGATGCGAAGGCGTGACGTACACGAGCATCACGCCTTGTCTCGGCAACTGCTCGACGTCAAGGCCCGCTTCGTCCACGGGCACCGGCACCATCCTGGCGCGATGACTTTCGAAGAGGAACGCAGCGCCCTGGTAGCACGGGTTCTCCGTCGCGACCGGCGTCCCTTCCCTCACGAGCAGGCGCGCAACCAGGTTCAACGCGGACTGCGAGCCCGCGGTGATGATCACCTGATCGGACGACACGCTGACACCGCGCGCCGCGGCAAGGTGGTCGGCGATCGCCTGGCGCAACTCGGGCAACCCGGCCCGGATCGCGGTATTCGGTGAGCCGCGCGCCGGCGGTGGCGAGCGCCTGTTGGTGAGCCGACGCCAGGACTTGATCGGGAACGAATGCGCGTCGGGCCGACCGAGCCAGAAGTCGTGGGCGACCCGATGCGCGCTGACCACCGCCTGCGCCCGCCCGGCGAACGGGATCGCGCGCTGGGATGACGCCTCGCCCCGGACGACCGCTGGAGCGACAGCGGGCCGTGCGGCGGCAAGACAGGTTTCGGGCAGCTCGAGGCTCACGAAGGTGCCGATGGCTACTCTCGCCTGGAGGTAACCCTCGGCGATCAGGCGGTCGTAAGCCAGGAGCACGGTATTGCGCGACACCCCGAGTTGCCCGGCCAGCGCGCGGCTGGCGGGAACGGGCGTGCCCGCCTTCAGGCCGCCGCAAAGGATCCGATGGCGGAAGTGCTCGAAGATCTGCGCCTGCAGCGACGAGACGCTGCCGTGATCGATCTCGATGGGAATTTCCACGGTACCTCCTCCCGGCGTTCCCTGCCCGGCATCTGGACCCATCATAGTAGCGAGATCGAAGACGACCATGGTACCAGCGCGACGCTGAACGCTGGTACCAGCGAAGCTCAAAGCGCATCGCGGCCCGCGCAGGAGACCGCTCACTCGCCCTTCTACACCATCGCGCCTTGCGCAAGACTGGCGTCGAGGTCGGTTTCGGCCACCTGCTTGTGCACCAGGTTCTGGTGGCAGTCGATGCAGGTCGAGCCCCGCGTGAGCATCGTGTCGTGGGCGGACCGGGCGGACTGGCCGGGCGGGCGCGGGTCCTTGTGGCAAGCCCGGCAGGTGACGCTGTCCCAGCGCTTCAGGTTCATCCGCGCGTAGTGGGCCATCTCCAACCGGCGCGCGTTGAACTTCGCGACATCCGAATAATCGTGCCTGAGTTCCAGCACGATCTCGCGCGCACCGTCGACGACGTGCGTGGCCACCGCCCAATGGAAGTTTTCCAGCCCCTGGGGAACGTGACAGTCCTTGCAGCCGGGATCGGCCCCGAGCGCGCCGTAGTGCGTGGACTTCTTCAGTTCCGCCGCCGGATACGACATCGAGTGGCAACTCGTGCAGAACGCGGTCGACGACAGGGCAGCCTCGCCGCCGATGACCGCCGCGATCACCGCGACGGCAACAACCGCGCCCAATAGAAACGCGCCGCCGCGCTCACCGAGGCAGCGCCGCCACCGCCCGGCCATCATTCCTCCTTGCCCACCACGCCCGGCTTGGCCTTGGCCTGGAACTCATCGCGGAACGAGGGGATCGGCGGACCGACGAACGTGCCGTCGAGCTTGAAATGCGAGTGAATCGCCTTGGCGTCGCGCACCGCCACGTCGAAGTTGAACGCGTACTTCTTGTCGACCTTCGGCGTGAACGGCGTGTACGGCTTCTTCGCGCCCTTCCATGGCGAGCCTTCGTAGTTCAGGTGACAGGCGCTGCACCGTTCGACCAGGTGGAGTCCTGTCCCGCGTCCGCGAGCGCTTGGCGCGGCGTGGTCTTCTTCGATTTCTCGAACGCCTCGCCGGCCTTGCGGTGCATCCGCCGATACTCGCTGCCCGGTCCGTGGCACGATTCGCAGCCCACGCCGACCAGGTACTTGCTCGGCTCCTGGACGTCGTAGCCGCCTTCTTTCGCGAACCCGTCCACGTGGCAGCCGACACACTCCTTGTCCTGCGTGTAGTCCTTGTCGGGATCGAGCTTCGCTCTGCGCTTGGCGTCGGCCTTCGTCCTGGCCTTGAGCGAGTCGAACGCCTTCGCGTGCGCGGTCTCGCTCCAGGAGTCCCCTTGGCTCTTGTGGCAGGACGCGCATTTCCTTCGGCCCTCGTAAGCCGGCTCCGCGATCTGGTACACGAGCTGCACCGCCTGCAGCTCGAGGGGATTCGAGGTCGTGAACGGAAGCATCTGGGCGAGCAGCGTGTTGCCGCTTCGGCCATCGCGCAGAAAATAGGCGCGCACCTGATTGTCGGAAAGCGATTGCAGCGCATAGGAAACGTAGCCGTGGTCGCGCATCCAGCTCTTCAGGTAGCCGACCAGCCCGTGCAGGTTGGCGCCCATGGGAAAGTCCTTGTAAGCCATGTCCAGCCGGTCGGGGCGCATCCGTCCGAGCTTGTAGACATCGGTCACGTGGATGGCCAGGTAGGCCTCGCGCGCGCCGGCCAGCTCGCGGAGCATCGCAACGCCTTCGGCGGGGTCTGCCCCGAGCGCATCGGCGAAGCGCTGGAAGTTGCGACGCTCGTCGGTCCCTGCGGGCGCGCCCCAGAACTCGCGCTCGACCTTGTCGACCGCGCCACCGCGCCCGCGCCACTGCTCGGGCACGATCGCCGGCTCGCCCAGATGGGATTCGAACAGCGTGTCGCGGCCGGCGAGGAGCCGGATCTGGCGCGAGGTGTCCCACCACGCGAGAACCACCGCGTCCTTCGGCGCATGCTTGCCGATGGCGGTCGCCAGCGCCGTAAGCTCGGAGAGCCTGCTGTCGAGCGCGCCAACGGGCTCGCCGGCGCGGTTCTCCCAGTCGAGGCGCACGGGCGGAGCGTCGCCGCGGCGCGCGAGATGGGTGACGGCCAGCGCTTCGTTCACGCCGTCCACGCGCACTTCGTACCTGCCGACCGCGAGATCCGGCCAGGCCTCCAGCCCGAGCTTGTCGAAGCGAGCGACGCCCCCCTCGTCCACCAACGCGTATCGATAGGGCGCCGGACCGGGATGGAGCCACAGGTAGGCCAGCCAGCCGAGCAGGAGAAACCCTCCCGCCACCAGGAGAAACCCCAGCGACGGGAGGAGGAGGATCCTGCTTCCGTACCGCGGCAAGACACCTTCCATGTCGACGCCCCGCGACGCAGCGAGCATCAGCCCTCGTCCGGCTTCTTGCGCCTGCGCCAGCCGGCGAGGGCGAGGCTGCCGACCAGCAGCATGCCGCCACCCAGGCCGCCGAGCGAGAGTTTCTTGCCGTCGTCGTCGAGATCGAACAGGCTGGTGCGGCGCGCCTCGAGCTGACCACCTGGCCCTGCAGCGCGGCCATCTCCCGCAGCTTGGTGTCCTCGCTCGCGATGGTCGAGTAGGCACGGCCCAGCGCTTCCCATCCTTCGGTGTAGGTCCACCCGCCAGGGTTGACGTGGGCGACCGCGACGTGCAGCTTCGGAAGGTCGTTCTCACCCATCTCGGTGACCGTGTACTCGATCGACGACGGGTTGTTGCCCTTCTGCCAGAACAACTGGAAGAACTGCGCCACGCCATCCTTGTCGGGCGGCGGCGGCGCCGGGCGGTTGGTGGTCTGCCCGGGCAGCAGCTTGTCCGCGTAGAGCTTGTCCACGACCTTGTGCGCTTCCTGGTACTTGGCGAGGCCCTGCAGCGTGGCCTTGTCCATCAGTTCCAGATACGAGCGGGCGAAGCGCTCGCTGTGGCAATTGGCGCAGGTCCGCGCCCAGGCATCCAGGCGCTTGTCGGCCCAATCGCTCTTGATGTTGTCCGCAATGCCGGGGACCGAGGGATAGTTCGCCCAGCGCACCTTGCGCACCATGTTGTGGCTGTACTTGCCCTGGTACTCCATGTGGCAGCTCTGGCAGGTGGGTGCGGTCTGACCGCCTTTCGTGTGCGCGTCCTTGAGCTGAACGTTCCAGTTCCAGGTCTTGCCCAGAATTTCGGTCACCTTGCCGTGCTTCGACAGGGAGTACGCCTCCCAGTTGTTGTGGTCGACGCCGTTGTGGCAGGTGGCGCAGGCCTGCGGCTTGCGCGACTCGACCACCGAGAACTCGTGGCGGGTGTGGCAGGTGTCGCACTTGTTCTGGTTCTGGTGGCAGGCGGTGCAGCCCTCGGCGATCTCGCGTTGCGGCATGCCGGCCCAGATCGTCGTTTCGACGTTGGCCTTGTAGTCCAGCGCGTGCGACGGGCGCCCCTTCGGCCACTGGTTGTTCGGCCAGGTGATCGTGTCGCGCTCGGACTCGCGCTCGGCGAACTCCTGCAGGTGGCAGGTCGCGCACACGTCGGCGGTCGGCATCCGCAGGTCCGCGTTGTGCGCCGCCTTCTTCGAGGTGTTGACGTCGACGTGGCAGTCGATGCAGCCGACTTCCTTCAGCGGCTCGTTCGCCCCGAGCTTGCCCAGCGCGCGCAGGTTCTTCTCGACCTCCTCGAGCTTCGCCTTCTTGTAGAAGGTGGGATCCCCGGCAGGCAGCCTGCGAATCCTGTCCAGGTTGGCGTGCGAGCTCTTCTTCCACGAGGCCACCCAGACCGGCGACTCGTCGGCGTGGCACGTGACGCACTCCTGGCGTGCCACGACATCCTTGACCGTGGACGGCGGCTTGTAGAAGGAAGCCGGATCGAAGTACCGCTGAAGCTGATCGGTTCCCAGTACTTGGCGTGCGACCCGCGCCCGGCGCCTTCCGCGGGGTCCTTGTAGCGCTTGACCAGCGCCTCGTACAGCTGGTTGGGCGGCGCCGACTTGTCCAGCTTGAGCGCGTCGTAGGTTTCCTTCGGAATGTCCGCGCGACCCGTCGCCGCGACCAGCACGCCACAGGCCAGAACGACGAATCTGAACCACCGTGCGATGTCCATGTGACCCCTCCCTGGGCGCGGAAACCCGATTGCTCGGCACGCCATCTTCGGTCCGGGGCACTCACGAGAATAGAACCATCGCGAAAACATGTGATGGTGCCAATGGACGGGAACAGCCCCGGTCGCGCATCGGGGGGCGATGGCGCAATGCCACGAGTTCGCGCTCCGCAGTTCCGCTCGCGCTGCTTCCCTGGGTCAGGTCAGCGCCGGCGCGCCCGGCAACCTGGTTGAAGCGTGCGGAGCTCTCGGACCCGTCTGAACGCTGGTTCGCGGTATGAACACGAGTGGACCGGCGTCAAGCCGCTGGTGCGCCAGCACCTGGGGGACGTCGGCGTGCCGGTCGTCGTGTACGACGTCTGCGTGAAAGGCGTGCGCGCCGACGAGGGGCTCGACTGACGTCGCTGCGGGTCAAGCTTCAGCCCGACGCCCTTGGCATCGCGAGTCCTGTCGGCCTGAAGGCCGACCCACAGGGGCGGCATTGTGGGTCGGGCGTCCGCCCGACGCCCTTTGCATCGCGAGCCCTGTCGGCCTGAAGGCCGACCCACAACATAGCGCGAGTTTGTGGGTCGGGCTTCAGCCCGACGCCCTTGGCATCGCGAGCCCTGTCGGCCTGAAGGCCGACCCACAGGGGTCCTTGCCTAGCGCTGGAAGCTCTCGCGCCGATGGGCCTCGGCGCGGAAGTCCTCGAGGTCGGGGTCCATCGCGCTGCGCGCCGAGACCAGTCCGACGAGCTTGCCCTTTTCGAGGACCGGCAGGTGGCGAAACCCGTTCTTGTGCATCAACGCGAGCGCGAAGCCGAACGGCCGGTCCGGGCCGATCGTCAGGGGATTGCGTGTCATCACGTCGCGCAGCCTGGTCTCCGCGGCGTCCAGGCCGGGCGCCATCACGCGGAACACCGCATCGCGCTCGGTGAAGATCCCGACCAGGCGATCCCCATCGATCACGAGGACCGCTCCGGCATTGCGCCGGGCCATCTGCTTCGTGACCTTGCGCACGGTCGCGTCGGGGTCCGCCTTGATGATGCCCCGGCGGCGCATGACGCTTCGAATCGAGTTGTCGTACATGTTCCGTTCCGGAATGGGTGGGGCGGCCGTCGGCGCTCCCGGGGCCGGCGGCAGACGCCTGTACGGCGCGACTGTCTCAAGCGGTGAGGGATGCGGATTGGCGTGTCCGCGACCCTAGCCGGAGGGGTGCCGGACGCCATTGATCCCCGTCAACCCGCCGCGGGGCGGAACCGCCATGCCGCAGGGTCGCTGCAGGTCCGGTTCCCTCCGGAAGGCGGGCCGACCGGCGAGTCGCGGGGCGGCCGCCGCAGGGCCGTTGCGTCGCGCCGTGCGGCGACCCCGACGGCGGCGCCGCAGATGGCGACCCGAACCAAGGATAAGCACCGCGCCCTCGCCTGCGGGCGGCGAGCCGGAGACGAACCGGGGCGCGCCCGGGACCTGCACGATCCCCGGCTCGCCGACGAACCGGCCCGCGGCGATGGTCGACGCGAGCGGCCCCGTCGCGAATCCGAGCGTCACGATGACGAGCAACGACACTCGCGTCTTCGCGCCGTGGAGCGCGACCATCGTGCCGGGAATCCCGACCGACTGCACCGAGCGCACCCGATCGTCGGCGCGTTGCTCGCCCCGTGCGTCGCCGGACCGGCGGATCCTGATCGCATCGCGCAGCACGAACGGCCCTCCCCTCATGGTCGGCACGACCACGAAGGCCGGGCGCGCCGGCCGTGGCGCGCTTGGGGCCGGGGCCAACCGCCCCCGACTGCACCACGGGATTCGAGACCCCCGACTATTCCCCGGATGGGTTGGTCGGCGGAGTGTCCCGGATCTCGAACGTCAGCGTGTCGAAATCCGCGAGGATCCACGTCGCGGGCGCGCCCAATCCCGCGACGGTCCCCGGATTGACGAGCCAGGTGTGCCCGCCCTTCAGGTTCGGCTGCCGGTCCACCCCCGCCTCGTGCGAGTGGCCGCAGCAGACGACGTCCCAGTCGCCGGTACAGGCGAGACCCCGTCCGTAGTGAGGATAGTGCGTGACGACGACCCGCCGGCCAGCGAGCGTGAGTTCGGCATCGGCGCCGTGGTAGTGGATGAGCCCGCCGGTCGCCGCGCCGATGCGCGCGAACGCGCCCGGGTCGCCCAGATTGTTGCCGTGGACGACGTGCACCGGAAGCCCGTGCCGCACGAGCGGGCGCAGCGTGTTCCCGCCGATCACGTCGCCGCAGTGAATGACCACGCCGGCGCCCTCGGCCTTCGCGGCCACGACCGCGGCCTCGAGGTCCGTCGCGCGGTCGTGGCTGTCCGAAACGATGCAGGCCTTCATCGGGCGATCCCGGTCCCTGCTGCGGCCGTGCCGGCAACAGCCGGCACGTGCGCAACGTTCGCGCGCAGCAGCGCCGTCACGCAGTCTCGGGGGGCGGCGTGCGTCTCCCGGCCGGTCGCGTGCCGCTCAGTGTCAATGAAGTCGGGGATGGCGATTGGGACGGGCGCGCGAAGCGGCGAAAGTCGCGATCTTACCGGCAGCCGATCACCACAGCTCGAGGACCCTGCCGTTCGCGACCTTGTGGGGGAACCGCCTGAGCGGCGCGTCGCCCTTGCCGACGCACCTGCCGGTCGGCACGTCGAACGCCCATTCGTGCTTCGGGCACGTGAGGCGCGTGCCCTCGAGCGCGAGGTGCGGGATGTTGGTCGACTGATGGGGGCACAGGCTGTCGTAGACCCTGATCGTGCGGCCCTTGCGCCAGACGAAGAGTCCGCGGCCGTCGCAGTCGAGGCGCGCCGCCTTCCCGTCCGCGAGATCCGCCACGGCGATCACGTCGTGCCACGCGGGTTCGGCCGTCGGCGCCGCGACGGCCGGCACGCGCGGAAACTCGGGCAGCTCCATCTTCAGGATCACGTCGATCGCCCACACGATGTTCGCGAGCCCGAGCGCCGGGAACGCCATCAGCAGCGCGTCGACCACCTCTTCCGCGGTCGCGCCCTCGCGCAGCGCGCGCTTCAGGTACTGCTTCAGCCCGTTCTCGGTGCGCGCGTGCACCTTCGTGATGACCGAGATCAGGTTGCGCGTCTTCGGGTCGAGGCGGCTTCCCGCGTCCTTCATGAACGCGAAGTAGGCGGCCATCGCCTCGGGGCGGGCCTTCACGAGATAGGCGAGAGCGTCGCTCATGGCGGGGGGGAGTCCGGCGAGGGTGCCAAGGGCGCCGTGCGCAGCGCGCCCGGCGTGCAGATCGTCGAGCTTACGTGGCCGGCGCGCGCGGCGTCAAACGGGGCGCCGGACCTTCGGGCGCGTCGGAACGGGTCGTGCCGCGGCTCGGTGAACGCGTCGACCCCGCCGTGTCGGCGATCCCGCCGCAGCCGGACGCTACGACGCCACGTACGCCGAACCCGGCGCCCCGGCCGCAGGCGCGGTACCTCAACCTTGCGAGACGGCCCCGGGCTCCATCAGGCGCGCGAGGAACGGCCGAAGCTCGCCGCGCGACCACAAGGCGTGGAGGACGTTGTGATACGCGCAGTCGGGCACGCTGATCAGCGTGGCGGGCAATCGGCCCGGCCATCGACCGCGCCTTCGATTGTCGCGGGCGTTCTGTTCTCCCGGCACGAGCAGCACCTCGGGGAGGTGCCCTGCGTTCCGGCGGATCGCCTCGTCGAAGCCGTGCGCGCTCATCCCCTGCGTCTGGACTCGCTCGCCGATCTCGTCGGGCGTGACGCCGCCCACCGATACCGCGCGCGGAAGGCCCAGCTCGATCGCCGCCCAGATCGCCGCGAGCCCGCCGGCGCTCGTGCCCAGGGTGACGACCCGGCCCTCGCTCGGCGCAGGGGATCAGCGTCCAGGCAATGCGCTCGAGTGTTGCCGGGAACCGTCGCCCAGTCCCTCGATCCCCGTAGGTAGAGACTCCGGCGCGGATCGAACACCATGAGGAACTCGTATCGGTCCGCCGGGCACTGCTGAAGGAGCAACGAGATCGGCATCATCAGCCGGTGCGCGTCGCCGGTGAACGCGACCACGACCGTGCGTCCCGAGCGCTCGGCCTCGGTTCCGGGCGCCGCATAGACCGCCGCCGACTTGTTGATCATCCGGCGTTCGAAGGGCTGGACGGTCGGCCCGCCTCCGCGCAGCAGGGTGTCCACGCCCCCGAGCCAGTGCGCCGCCGGCGGCGGCAGGTCTAAACCGCGCTCGCGCGATTCGTCGATGAGCGCACAGAGCTCGACGGGCGCGAATATGTTCTCGAGCGTGATGTGCAGCCGGTTGATCAGATTGGCCGTCTTGCAGCGCTCCGGCTCCGCCGAGGACCAGTCAAGCATCGAGTCGCTCCTCAGCATCGCTGACGATTTCGCCGAGGCCGCAAACCGCCCGAGCTCCTCGGGTGCCATCGACACGCCCGTGCCGATCTCGATCGCGATGCAGAGCTCCATCCTCGCGAGGCTGTCCATCTCGAGTTCCGTCGAACGCAAGGTCCCGCGTCCCGGCGAGGCACGACTTCCGCGGATCGCGACGTCGTTGATCTGGTGGACCGCCCCGCCTCCAGGCCGTCGACGAGGATCAGGCGGATCTCGCGCTCGTTCCTTCGCCGGCCTCCTCCCTCACGAGCAGGCTCGACGATCTCGCGCTTGACGATCTTGCCCTGCGCGTTGCGCGGCAGCGCCGCGAGGATCTCGATGCGCCGCGGCGCACGCACGCCGAGCGCGTTGCGCGCGTAGCCGACGAGCTCGGACGCCGTGCACGCGCAGCCTTCGCGCAGCTCGACCGCGGCGACCGGGATCTGGCCGTGCACGGCCGACGGGATCGGAAATGCGGCGGCAGCCTCGACGGCCGGATGCGCCTCCAGCGTGCGTTCGATCTCGGCGGGGAAGATGTTGATGCCGTTCATGATCATCATGTCGTCCTTGCGGCCGTGCAGGTACAGGCGCCCGTCGGCGTCGAGCGAGGCCAGGTCGCCCGGAACGAACGAGCCGTCGCGGAAATGCTTCGGCGTGGCCGCGGCATCGTCGACGTAGCCGGTCGCCATCCCCGGCCCGCGGATCCGGATCTCGCCGATTTCGTCGGGCGCGGCGCACAGGCCGTCGGGGCGCAACACTTCGACAGTCACGCCCGCGGCCGGCGGACCGACCGTCTCGCGCGCGTCGTGCATCGTCGGGTCGGCGGTCGCGACGAACGAGGTCTCCGTCGTGCCGTAGGAGACGAAAAGTCGAGCCGAAGCCCTGGACATGATCGCACGCCGCAGCGCGATCGGCACGCGCGCCCCCCCGACCCGGACCGCCGTGTACGCCGGCAACATGCCCTCGACCCGGCTCGCGGCAAGCAGGTCCGCCCCGTGGAGCGGCGACAACTCGAGCCAGGTGACGCGGTGCCGCGCGCACTGGCCATGCAGCGACTCGGCCGTGCCGTCGGCAAACACGCAGGTCCCACCCTGCCAGAGCGTGTAGAGGCGCATGCGCTTCGAGTTGTTGTACTCGACGTGTGCGGGCCGCAGCACGCGTTCACCGGCGAAATTGATGTGGTTGTCGGCGTGACGCGCGAGGTCGTGCTGCGAGAAGCGGATGACCTTCGGCTCGCCGGTCGTGCCCGACCCGGTGAGATAGAGCGCGGGTATCGCCGCGTCGAAGCCCGGCTCGGCGTCGCCGCGGGGATTCGCGCGCGCCGAGGCGAGCGCAGCGCCGAGGTCGATCCGGTCGAGACCCGCGACGGCGTCGTCCGGCCGGTCGGCGAGCACGAGGGTCGCGCCGACGCGCCGGGCAAGACGCAGGCGCATGGCCGGCGGATCGTGCGACGCCAGGGCGACCTGCGGGGCGCCGAGCTCGAGCAACGCCAGCGCGGCGAGCAGGTGATCGACCTCGCTCCGGGCCGTCAGCGCGACGATCGTGCCCTGCCCGATCCCTCGCGACCGCAGCGCGACCGCGAGCGCGCGCACCTCGCCGACGAGCGCGCCGTAGGAGAGGTTCGCGGTCGGCGCGAGGATCGCCGAAACGTCCCCGATGCGGCGCGCGTGCTCGAGGAGCCGCTCGCGGAACGTGCGGATCGGCACCGTCATCGGCGTGTCCCGTCGCCGCCGGTCGATTCGCAACTCAACGCGGCGTCCCTTCCCGGCCGTGCGCGATCTCCGCGCGGTAGACGCTCTCCGCGTCGACAGGAGACCCCGCGACGATCTCGACTCCGCCTTCGGCCAGCGCCGCCCGCACCCGCTCGAACGCGAGCACCTCGCGGAGTTGCGCGTTGAGCGCCGCGACCGCGGCGTCCGGCAGGCGCGCCGGCGCATAGACGGCCTGCCACAGACCGAAGTCGAAGCCCGGAACGAGCGTCTCGGCGATCGTCGGAAGCCGGTCGAGTCCCGGGAGGCGGGACCGGGACCGCGTGGTCACGGCCAGCGCGCGCACCGCACCGTGTCCCCCGACCGAGGAATTCGACGCCGTCATCATGAAGTCGATGCGTCCGGCGACGAGATCCGCGAACGCCAGGGCGGAGCCGCTGTACGGAACGTGCACCGCGTCCGCGCGGAGATGCTCGACCAGTCGCGCCGCGGCCAGGTGCGTGGGATTGCCCACGCCCGACGATCCGTAGCTCGCGCCCGCATGCGCCGCGAGGTACGCCGCGAACTCGCGCGGGTCGTGCGCGGGCAGCGAGGCGCGCACGACCAGGACCATCGGCGCCGTCGACGCGAGTATCACCGGACGCAGCGACGCCGCCGCCGCGGCGTTGTCGGGATGGGCGATCGCGGAGCTGGCCAGGAGCAGTGTGTCGCCGTTCGGCTCGCTCGACGCCACTCGCGCGATCGCACGGGCGCTGTTCGCCCCCGGAACGTTCTCGACGACGACACTGCGTCCGAGCACGCGCGACAGTTCGGGCGCCAGGATGCGCGCGACGTGGTCCACCGAGCCACCCGGGGGAAATCCGACGACCAGGCGCACCGCGCCGCCTCGCGGGATCTGCGCGTACGCAGCGGAACGCTGGAGCGCGAACGCAACCGCACCGGCCAACGCTCCCGCGACGACCTTGCGCCGGCCGCGACAAGTGCCCGCACTCCCGCTGCTCCCCCGCACCGATGGCCCCCCTCGCCCGCGCCGCGACGGCCGTGCCCCAAGGTTCCGCCGCTCCGCCTGCCGCAAATTATATCGGCACCCCCGAGGGCACCGGAACGCGTGCGCAGCGACCTTGCCGCCGCCGATCGGGGTCGCGGGACTCACGCGATGCACCCGCGAGTCCGGCGCAGCAGCCCGGACCGCCGCGGGAAACGCGCTCAGCGCGGCATCCGTCGCCGGAAGCGCTCGCTTTCCGCGCGAAGGACGCGTTCGGCATCCTCGGGCGATCCCGGCGCGATCTCGGCGCCTGCGTCGGCTAGCGCGGCGCGCACGGAATCGAGCGAGAGGATCTCGCGGAACTGCGCGTTGAGCTTCGCGACGACGGCTTCCGGGACGCGGGACGGCGCGAACACCGCCTGCCAGAGGCTGTAGTCGAAATCCGGCGCGATCGTATCGGCGATCGTCGGCAGCCCGTCGAGTCCCGGCAGGCGCGACCGCGACCGGGTGCTCACGGCGAGCATCCGCACCGCCGCCTGCTGAGAGAGCCCGGGCGTCGCGCCCATCGTGAGGAAGTCGATGTGCCCGCCCATCAGGTCGCCGAGCGCCGGCGTCGAGCCGTTGTACGGGACGTGGGTCGCGTCGACGCCGAGTCGCTCGACCAGCTCCGCGGCGCACAGGTGCGTGGCATTGCCGACGCCCGCCGACCCGTACGTCGTCCCGCTCCTCGTCGACAGGTAGCGCGCGAACTCGCGCGCGTCGTGGACCGGCATCGACGCGCGCACGACGAGCACCATCGGCGTGGTCGACGTGACGATGACCGGTCGCAGCGCGCTCGCGCCCGCCGCGTTGTCCGGGTGGGCGATCGCCGAGCTCGCGAACAGCAGCGTGTCGCCGTCGGGCTCGCTCGACGACACGCGCGCGATCGCGCGGGCGCCGTTCGCGCCCGGGATGTTCTCGACGATGGCCGCGCGGCCGGCGAGCCGGGCGAGCTCGGGTGCCAGCACGCGCGCCACGCGGTCGGACGCGCCTCCGGGCACGAACCCGACGACGAGTCGAATCGTCCCGCCTCGGGGTGACTGCGCGAACGCGTCGCGGCCCCGAAGCGCCACCGCGGCCGCGCACGCGAGCGCCCCGGCGACGAACCTGCGCCGGGCGTCCGGACCATCGACACTGTGCCCCCGTATGCGCGGCGATGCCGCGGAGCGCCGGCACGACGCCTCCGATTGCCGCGGCAGGCCAGTATAGCGAGGTTCGGAAGTGCGCAGGCGCCGGGGCGCACGCGCGATGCGCGCGCCACCGGACCGCGATCGTCGACGCGGCGACCCGCGCCCGGCTCCGTCAGGCGGGTTCGCCGAAGAAGTAGAGCCAGTCGGCAATGTCCAGCGAGAGCCGCGCCTCGGGATTCGCCGCGAGCATCTGGCGCCAGCCGTCGTACTCGACGAGCCGCTCGGTGTGCTCCTTCAGCTTGTGCAGGACCTCGTCGAGCTGCATCCGGAGATCGTCGCGGACCGTCACGCGGTTCGCGCGCTCCCAGTCGCGGGCCTTCGGCGTGTGCACGCCGATGACGATCTTCTCGTCGATCTCGAGGCCTTCGGACCGGATCGTCGCGAGCGTCTCTTCGCGCCTCGCGGCCCAGAACGCGAGGCGCTCGCGGTGCCAGTCCATCCTGTGCTGCGCAGCCTCGGCCAGGCGAAGCGCGGTGTAGTCGAACATCCAGCCGTCTCGTTGCATGGAGCTCCTCTCCTTCGTGGGCGACGGGTGCCATGGTCACCGGCGCGAGGCTCGTGGGATGAGCCTGCCGCGCCGTTCATCGGCTGCCGACCCCCGCGCCCGGCTTCCCCGGCCTCGTGGCGGCAAATCCCCCCCGGTGTCGTACCATCCGGCCTTCGGCGTCCGCGCGCCGTCGCGCACCGCCCGACGATCGAGCCATGACCCGCGTCCTCCATCGCCACCTGCACCGCAAGCCCCCCGTCGCCGTCGGCGGCGCAGGCATGTTCCTGACCGACGCCGAAGGCCGGCGCTACCTCGACGCCTGCGGCGGCGCCGCGGTGTCCTGCCTCGGCCACGGGCACCCCGACGTGCTCGCCGCGATCCACGAGCAGGTCGACCGCCTGGCCTACGCGCACACCAGCTTCTTCACGACCGAGGCCGCCGAGACGCTGGCCGACCAGCTGGTCCGCACCGGACCCGCCGGCACGAGCCACGCCTACTTCGTCAGCGGCGGATCGGAGGCGGTCGAGGCCGCGCTCAAGATGGCGCGCCAGTACTTCGTCGAGATCGGGCAGCCGCAGCGCTCGCACTTCGTCGCACGACGGCAGAGCTACCACGGCAACACGCTGGGCGCGCTCGCGGTGGGCGGCAACGAGTGGCGCAGGCGCGAGTTCGCGCCGCTGCTGATCGACGTCACGCACGTCTCGCCCTGCTATCCGTACCGCGACCTCCGCGAAGGCGAGACGCCCGAGGCGTACGGACGCCGCCTCGCCGCCGAGCTCGACGCGGCCATCGTCGCGGCCGGCCCCGACCGCGTGATCGCGTTCGTCGCGGAGACCGTGGGCGGCGCGACCGCCGGCGTGCTGACCCCGGTGCCCGGGTACTTCCGCGCCGTGCGCGAGGTCTGCGATCGCCACGGCATCCTGCTCGTTCTCGACGAGGTGATGTGCGGCATGGGGCGCACCGGCACGCTGCACGCGTGCGAGCAGGAGGGGGTGGTTCCCGACCTGGTCACGATAGCCAAGGGCCTGGGCGGCGGCTTCCAGCCGATCGGCGCGGTGCTCGCGCAGCGGCGCATCGTCGAGGCGATGTCGAGCGGCAGCGGGTTCTTCCAGCACGGGCACACCTACCTCGGGCACCCGGTGGCCTGCGCCGCGTCGCTCGCCGTGCAGCGCGTGATCGAGCGCGACGGCCTGCTCGCGCGCGTGCGTTCGTCGGGCGCGGCGCTCGAGGCGATGCTGCGCGCGCGCCTGGGCAGCCATCCGCACGTCGGCGACATCCGAGGGCGCGGCCTCTTCTGGGGCGTCGAGCTCGTGCGCGACCGCGCGAGCAAGGCGCCGTTCGACCCCGCCGGCCAGCTCCACGCGCGCGTCAAGCGCGAGGCGATGGCGCGCGGTCTCATGACCTACCCGATGGGCGGTACGATCGACGGAAGGCGAGGCGACCACATCGTGCTCGCGCCCCCGTTCATCGCCGGGAACGAGCATCTGGGCGAGATCGTCGAACGGCTCGCTCCCGCGATCGACGCCGCCATCGCGTCCCTCTGAAGCTTCACCACGTCGTCGTCCACCCGCACGGAAGGAGAACATGATGAAACGATCCGCTCTCGCCGCCTCGCTCGCCACCGCGCTCGCGCTCGCGGCGTTCGGCGCCCCCGCGTCCGCGCAGCAGAAGTTCGTCACGATCGGCACCGGCGGCGTCACCGGTGTCTACTACGCGGCCGGCGGCGCGATCTGCCGGCTCGTCAACAAGGACCGCGCGAAGCACGGCATCCGCTGCTCGGTCGAGTCGACCGGCGGCTCCGTGTTCAACGTCAACACGATCAAGGCGGGCGAGCTCGACCTCGGCTTCTCGCAGTCCGACGTCCAGTACAACGCGACGAAGGGCCTGGCCCAGTTCAAGGGCGGCGGCGCCTACGGCGATCTGCGCTCCGTGTTCTCGGTGCACCCCGAGCCGTTCACCGTCGTCGCGCGCAAGGAAGCGAACGTCAAATCGTTCGCGGACTTCAGGGGCAAGCGCTTCAACGTCGGCAACCCCGGCTCGGGCACGCGCGCGTCGATGGAGGAGTTGCTCGTGGCGCTGGGCTGGAAGATGAGCGACTTCTCGCTCGCCTCCGAGCTCAAGGCCGACGAACACGGCCCCGCGCTGTGCGACGGCAAGATCGACGGCTTCTTCTACGGCGTGGGCCACCCGTCCGCGAACATCCAGGACCCGACGACGTCCTGCGGCGCGCAGCTCGTCTCGATCACCGGACCCGCCGTCGACAAGCTGATCGCCGACAGGCCCTACTACGCGAAAGCGACGATCGCCGGCAACCTGTACCCGAACAACCCCAACCCGACGGTCACCTACGGCGTGCTCGCCACGGTCGTCACGTCGAGCAAGGTGCCGGCCGACTCCGTCTACGCGGTGGTGAAGGCCGTGTTCGACAACTTCGACGAATTCAAGCGGCTGCACCCGGCGCTCGCTTACCTCTCGCCCGAGGGCATGGTGAAGGACGGCAACTCCGCGCCGCTGCACGAGGGCGCCGCCCGCTACTACCGCGAGAAGGGCTGGCCGCCAGCCCCCCGGGGGTGGCAGGCGCAATGCACGAGCGTCGACGCCCGGAACCACGTTGCCATCGGGAACCCCCCCCCCCCCCCCCCGCGCGCCCCCCCCCCCCCCCCCCCCCCTTCCGCGCCCCCCCGCCGCGCGGCGGTGGTGCGGGGGGCAAGCCTAGCGCAGGGGGAGGATGGCCACCGACATCGAGAAGGCGTCCGCCGAGCTGCAGGAGCTCGTCGCGAAGGCGGACACGGGCGCGCGCAAGCCCGGCGGACCGACGGCGACGCTGATCTTCGGCGTCGCGCTGGCCTGGGCGCTGTTCCAGCTCTGGTACGCGTCGCCGCTCCCGTTCGCGCTCTCGATCGGCATCCTGAACGACACCGAGGCGCGCGCGATCCACCTCGCGTTCGCGCTGTTCCTCGCGTTCCTCGCCTGGCCCGCGCTCGCGAGCTCGCCCCGGGACCGCGTCCCGCTGCTCGACTGGACCTTCGCGTTCGTCGGCGCATTCGCCGCGGCGTACCTGCTGCTGTTCTACCGTGAACTCGCGACGCGACCCGGGCAGCCGACGACGACGGACATCGTCGTGGCGACCATCGGGCTCGTATTGCTGCTGGAGGCGACTCGCCGCTCGGTGGGCTGGCCGATGGCCGCGCTGGCGGCCCTGTTCATCGCCTACTGCATGGGCGGGCAGTACCTCCCCGAGGTGCTCCAGCACAAGGGCGCGTCGCTCAACCGCCTGCTGTCGCACATGTGGCTCACGACCGAGGGCGTGTTCGGCATCGCGCTGGGCGTGTCGACGGGGACGATCTTCGTGTACGTGCTGTTCGGCACGCTGCTCGACCGCGCCGGCGGCGGCAACTACATGATGCAGGTGAGCTTCGCCGCGCTCGGCCACCTGCGCGGGGGCCCGGCGAAGGTCGCCGTCGTCTCGTCGGCGCTGAACGGCATGATCTCCGGCTCGTCGGTGAGCAACGTCGTGTCCGGCGGCATCTTCACGATCCCGCTGATGAAGAAGGCGGGCTACGGCGGCATCAAGGCCGGGGCGATCGAGACGATGTCGTCGGTGAACGGCCAGATCATGCCGCCGGTGATGGGCGCGGCCGCGTTCCTGATGGTCGAGTACGTCGGCGTCCCGTACTCGGAGATCGTCCGCAACGCCATCCTGCCCGCGACGCTCTCGTACATCGGCCTCTTCTACATCGTGCATCTCGAGGCGCTCAAGCTCGGGATGCAGCCGATCCTGCAGCGCCAGCCGCGCAACTTCAGGGACGCGGCGATCCGCACCGGGCTGGGCATCTCGGGCACGATCGTCGTCGTCGGCCTCCTCTACTACCTGCTGGCCGGCGTGAAGGCCGCTTTCGGCGGCGCCGCGGCGTACGTGGCAGGCGCCGTCGTCGCCGCGCTCTACGTGGGGGCCGCTTGGATGGCCGCGAAGTGCCCGGACCTGCCGGACGACATCGACATCGACCAGCCGCGCGCGCTCGAGACCTGGCCTGCGGTCAAGGCGGGGCTGCACTTCCTGCTGCCGATCGGCATGCTGATCTGGTGCCTGATGGTCGAGGAGATGTCGCCGTCGCTCTCGGCGTTCTGGGCGATCGTCGCGCTGGTCGGGCTCATGCTGACCCAGCGGCCGCTGATCGCCGCGTTCCGCGGCATGCCCGCGCGCGGCACGTGGGTCACGGGTTTCCGGGACGTCGTGCACGGCCTGGCCGACGGCTCGCGCAACATGATCGGCATCGGCGTCGCGACGGCGACGGCGGGCGTCGTCGTCGGCGCGATCACGCTCACGGGCCTGGGCCTCAGGATGACGGAGTTCGTCGAGCTCGTCTCGCAGGGGAACGTGATCGTGATGCTGCTGTTCATCGCGTTCGTGTGCCTCGTCCTGGGTTTGGGCGTGCCGACGACCGCCAACTACGTGCTGGTCGCCACGCTGATGGCACCGGTCGTCGTCGAACTCGGCGCGCAGGCCGGGCTCATGATTCCGCTCGTCGCCGTGCACCTGTTCGTCTTCTACTACGGGATCATGGGCGACATCACGCCGCCGGTGGGCCTCGCGACGTTCGCGGCGGCCGCGATCTCGGGCGAGGACGCCATCGCGACCGGCATCCAGGGCGCGATCTACGCGCTGCGCACCGTCATCCTGCCCTTCATCTGGATCTTCAACCCGGCACTCCTGCTGATCGACATCGACAGCGTCGGCGAGCTCATGATCGTCGTCTCGGGGTCGATACTCGCGATGCTGATCTTCGCGGCGTGCACGATGGGCTGGTTCCGCATCCGCTGCCGCTGGTGGGAGGTCGCCGCGCTCGGGCTCGCATGCTTCCTGCTGTTCCGCCCCAACCTGTTCATGGACTACCTCGCGCCCGAGTACGCGCACCTGCCCGCGTCGAAGGCCTACGACGTCGCGCGCGACCTGCCCGCCGGCGGACGGCTGGTGATGGTGATCGGGGGGCAGACGATCGAGGGCGACGCCGTCCGCAAGACGGTTGCGCTGCGGCTGGGCGCTGCCGGCGAAGACGGGCGCAAGCGGCTTGCGGAAGCAGGCCTCACGCTCGCGGGCCTCGGCGACACGCTGAAGGTCTCCGGCGTCAAGTTCGGCTCGCGCGCGCGGAAGTCCGGGTTCGAGCAGGGCTGGGACGTCGCGCGCCTCGAGGTGCCTTCGGGTCGCGCCTCGCCCTACTGGTTCTACCTGCCTGCGCTCGCGCTGGTCGCGCTGGTCTGGTGGTCGCAGGGACGTCGGATGGCGCCCGCGTCCGGCGCGCCTGCACGTGGCTGACCCCGGCGTCCGGATCGCGTTGGTTCACGCGCTCGCGCACTCGATCGCGCCGATCAATGCCGAGTTCGCGCGCGCCTGGCCCGAGGCGCGGCGGATGAACCTGCTCGACGACAGCCTGTCGGCCGACCTCGCCGCGAGCCCGTCCGGGCTCGACGAGCGCATGACCGGTCGCTTCCTCGCGCTCGCCGGCTACGCGATCGACACCGGCGCGGCGGCGATCCTGTTCACCTGCTCGGCGTTCGGTCCGTGCATCGACGCGGTGGCGCGGCGCTGGCCCGACCGGCCGGTGCTGAAGCCCAACGAGGCGATGATCGACGATGCGGTCGCGCTCGCACGGGCAGGTGCCCGCCGCGTCGCGCTGGTCGCCACCTTCGCGCCCACGCTCGCTTCGATGCCGGCCGAGTTTCCGGGCGACGTCGAGGTCGTGCCCGTGATGGTCGAGGCAGCGATGGACGCGCTCGACCGGGGCGACGGCGCCACGCACGACCGGCTCGCGGCCGAGGCCGTCGCGCGGGCGGTGACGATGCCGGTCGCCGCAGTCGCGCTCTCGCAGTTCAGCCTCGCGCGCGCGGCGGGTGCCGTCGCGCGCGCGACGAGCGCGCCGGTGCTGACGACCCCGGGGTCGGCGGTGCGGGCGCTGCGGGCGCGGCTGTTCGCCCGCTAGCCCCGCAGGGGGCCCCCGCTGCCGAATCGCAGCACTGGCCCGCCCGCCGCCCGCGCGTCGGCCTCGTCGTGCGTGACGAGCAGGATCGGGATCGCCCGCTCGAGCGCATGGTCGAACACGAAGCGGCGCACCTCGTCGCGCAGCTGCGCGTCCAGCTTGTTGAACGGCTCGTCGAGGAGCAACGCGCGTGGCTCGGCGAGCAGCGTGCGCATCAGGGCGACGCGCGCGCGCTGGCCGCCCGACAGCGTCGACGGGTCACGGTCGGCGAATCCCGCGAGATCCGCCTCGGCGAGCGCGGCGTCGATGCGGGCACGCCGCTCGCGGCGGCCACGCACCCGCTCGTGCAGCGCGAACGCGAGGTTGCCGCCGACCGTGAGGTGCGGGAACAGCAGGTCGTCCTGGAACAGGATGCCGATGCGCCGACGCTCGGGCGGCCACGCCGTCACGTCGTCGTCGCCGACACGAACGCGTCCCTCCGCGACGAACGGCGAGCCGATCGAGCCCGCGACGAACGCGAGCAGCGTCGACTTGCCGCAGCCGGACGGCCCCATCAGCGTCACGCATTCGCGCGGGCCGATCGCGAGGTCCAGCCCGTCGACGAGCGTGCGCCCGGCAAGGACGATGCGGACGCGCTCGAGCGACAGCGTCTCGCCGCTCATGCCGCGCTCCGCCTCGCCGTCAGCAGCACCGCCGCGGCGTAGACGACGAGCGGTACCGCGGCCTGCGCCAGCGCCCACGCGCCGATGACCCGGCGGTCCGCGCCGGCGGAGAGCGTCACCGCCTCGGTCGTCAGCGTCGGGACGAGGCCGTTGCCGGCGAACAGCGTCGGCAGGTAGAGGCCCGCGCTCACGGCGAAAGCGACGGCGCAGGCGATCGCGACGGGCCTCGCGAGGATGGGGAGCTTCACGGCCACGAACACGCGCAGCGGCGACGCCCCGAGGCTCGCCGCGGTGCGCGCGTAGCGCGGATCGAGTGCGCGCCACGGATCGGCGAGCGACAGGAACAGGTACGGCAGCACGTAGATCAGGTGTGCCCACGCGACCGCCGCGAGCGTACCGTCTGCTCCGCCGCGCACGAGCAGCACCTGCGCGCCGAACAGGAACGCGACCTGGGGCACGAGGAGCGGCAGATACAGGAGCGACAGCGCCGGAGGAGGACCGGCGCGCGGCCGACGCTGCTCCGCTTCGAGGCAGGCGAGCGAGAGCACGAGCGCGACCAGGGTCGCGATCGCGCCGACGACGACCGTGTTCAACGCGGGCGCGGCGAGTTCGCCGGCGCGTCGCGCCCAGCCGTCGAGCGTCAGCCCGGAAGGCATCGCGCCGGGAAAGCGCCACTGCGTCGCGACCGACCAGAGGGCCATCCCCGCCATCGCCGCGCACGCCAGCACGCCGAGGGCAGCCACGGTCGCCGCCGTCCCGCCGATGAGCGGCGTCAGCGCCGTCTTCCGTCGTCCGCGCGCGACGATGCGCGCGCCCACAGCCGCGATGAGCCGCTCGAGCGCGAGTAACGCGACGATCGAGGCCGCCACGACAACCAGCACGAGCGTCGCCGCGGCGGCCGCGGGAAACCACATCCGGACGTCGGCGTCGCCGAGCCAGCGCACCGCGAGCACCGCGAGCGTCGGCGGATTGCCGGGCCCGAGGATCAGCGCGACGTCGACGACCGACAGCGAGTACGCGAGCACCGCGAGCACCGGCAGCCGCACCTGGCGCCAGATCTGGGGCAGCACCGCGCGGATCCACGCCTCGCGCGCACCGTAGCCGAACGAGCGGGCGAGCGCCAGGTGCTCGTGCGAGCGCACCTGCGCGAGCGCCGCGGTCGTCATCAGCACGAGGTATGGGACCTCCTTGACGACGAGTCCCAGGACGAGCGCGGCGCCGGACGGATGGCCGACCGTCGCGACGTCGGGCGGCACGTCGAAGCCGGTGAGCCACGGCGAGAGCGCGCGCACGATCCATCCCGACGGAGCGATCACGAACGCAAGGCCGATCGCGAACGCCGAATGCGGTGTCGCGAGGATCGGCGCGAGCCACGCCGCGGCGCGCGGCCCCCACGCGCGTCCCGCCGCCCACGCGCAGAAGCCGAACGCGAGGAGGGCCGAGAGGATCGTCGCGGTGAATCCCGTCGCGAGCGTGAGCTTCAGGCTCGACCCGAACCCCGGCCACGCGACGAGCTCGCGCCAGGCATCGAGCGTGAATCCCTTGCCGCCGATCGCGGGCAGGTAGCCGAACGCCGGCGCGATCGTTCCGGCGAGTCCCGCGGCGATCGGCAGGGCGAACGTCGCGACGGTGAGTGTGGGAGCCCACGCAAGCGGGCGTAGGCGTCGGGCTGAAGCCCGACCCACAGGCGCGACCGCAGCGCGATCCGGGGCGGCGCTCATGCGCGAGGGCGTCCGGCTGAAGCCGGACCCACAAGGCCCCCGAGGCCCCGTGGGTCCGGCTTGAGCCGGACGCCATTCACTTCGTGTACCGGCGCTCCCACTCGGTCGCGATCCGCGTCATCCACGACGGGTGGGGCTCGAGGAGCGTCGTGCCGAGCTCCGCGTTGGTCGGCAGCGCCGGATGCCGGGGCAGCTCGTCGAAGCGCCTGCGGTCCTCCGGCGCGAGCTTCGCCAGGTCGAGCACCGTGAAGTTGCCCATCTGGCGAATGTCCTGCGCGCGCGCCTGCGTCGCCGGCGCGAGCAGGAAGTCCGCGACGACCATCGCGCCCTCCTTCGCCGTCGCGTTGTACGGGATCGCCACGAAGCTCGTGTTGCCGATCGTTCCTTTCGCGAACGTGAACGTCCGCACCGAGTCCGGCAGCAGTCCGGCGCTCGCCGAGACCGCGGCTTCGGACGGGTTGAACGACACCATCATGTCGATCTCGCCGTCGTTCATGAGCTGCCGCTGCGCCGGGCCGTTCTCGGGAAACTGCACGCCGCCCCGCCAGAGGGTCGGCTTCAGCGCGTCGTACCACGCCCACATCGGCGCCGTCGTCGAGGCGAAGTTCGCGTCGGTCGCCGGACGCTGCAGCACCGACGGATCGGGCGCAAGCTCGTAGAGCGCCTGCTTGAGAAACGTCGATCCGAGGAAGTTGCGCACGTTCGGGTGCGTGAACCGGCCGGGGTGCGCCTTCGCCCACGCGAGGAGCGCGGCGACCGACGACGGCGGGGTGCCCACGCGCTTGCCGTCGTAGACGAACACGACCTGCGCCATGCGCCACGGCGACTCGTAGCCCTCGTGCGGGATCGTGAAGTCGACCAGGTTCGATCGCTTGCCCGCCGTGTCGACGTAGCGCCAGTTCGGCAGCCGTTCGGCGTACGGGCCGAACAGCAGCTTCTGCTGCCTGAGCGCGAGGAAGTTCGCGCCGTTGATCCAGACGAGGTCGACGCTGCCGCCGCTGTCGCGTCCCGCGGCCTTCTCGGCGACGACGCGCGTCACCGCCTCGGCGGTGTCCTTGAGCTTCACGTGCACGACCTTGACGCCATGGCGCTTCGCGACCTCGTCGCCGACCCAGGCGATGAACGCGTTGGTCTTCTCGTCGCCGGCCCACGCGTTCCAGTGCACGGTCTGGCCGCGCGCCTTTGCGAGGACGTCGGCCCACGCGGCATCCTGCGCGCGCGCGGGCCCGATCGCGCACAGCAGCGCCGCGATGGCCGCGAGGAGCCTGGCGACCATCGCTTCAGCGCTCCACGTCGGCGGTGGGAACGGGCTGGCGTCGCGAAGCGAGACCGGCCGCACGCACTGCGCGCCGCCGTGCGCGTGCCGCCTCGAGAATCGGTCCCAGCACCTGTTCGTGGAAGCGGTCGCAGCCGATGCACAGGTTGCGGTACGGCGCACCCTTCGGCGTCACGGTCGCGGAGCGCTCGACGAACGTCGCCTCGCTCCAGCCGTGCGCGATGCCCATGCGCTCCGGATGACCCATCGTGATCGCCTCGTAGGCGGGCTCGCCGACGAGCGAATCGAGGATCGCGATCAGCTCGTCCTCCAGGAGGCTTCCGATCGGGAGCTTCGTCTTGACGCAGCACGGGTAGACGCTTCCGTCGGGCTCGACCGACACTTCCGAGCCGTTGTACGCGTGGCGCAGGAAATTGAGCCCCCCCGACCAGCGATTGCAGAAGTTGTCGGCGAGAGTCGCGCCCGACAGCCCGTTCTGCCACGCGCGGCCGCGCGGCCACAGCTTGCCGATCCACGAGTCCGGCGTCGCGCCGAAGAAGCTGTAGCGCGGGCCCTCCTCCTCGTGCCAGTTGCGCGTGGACGCGGACAGCCCGGACTTGCGCATCCCGTGACGCTCGAACAGCGCCGTCAGCCCGTCGACGAAGCGCGCCTGCTTCTCGGGGCCTTCGAGCCCGACGTGAAAGTCGTCGACGCTCGCGACCGAGATCATCCAGACGCCGCGATCCAGGAGGTCACCGACGATCGCGTCGGTCAGGAGGTCGCCGGTCGTCTGCAGGACGATCCTGACGCCGCCCTGCGCCGCGTACTTCGACGCGAGGCGCTCGATCACCTTGTACGTGACGCGCTCGCGCACCGGATCGATCAGCGTCTCGCCGCCCGACAGGACGATGCGTCCGGTCTTCTCGGGGAACGTCCCGTCGGGCCGCGGGTCGTCCTGGTCGAGGTAGGTCATGCGCGCCGGGAAATGGTCGACGATGCGCGGGTAGTTCGCCTCCGCCTCGCGCACGACGGCGTCCAGCTGGCCGCGGACGTACGGCCGGAAACGATCCTCGTAGCAGTGCCTGCACTTGCGGTGGCAGGCCCAGGCCATCACGTAGTAGATCGATTCCATGCGCTGTCGCGGTCTATCCGAGCGGAACTGGGGTGAGGAAGGCGGCGGGGGATGTCATCGAGGGATTCCTCGGGCACGGGCGGAGTCGCCCGCGCCTACCTGAAGTCGGCGGGGCGGCCCGGACCTTACGACGGGCGCGGCAGCGTCCAGTCCACGGCCGCCGGACGCCCCGGCAGGTCGAGCGTCGCCTGCGCCGGCGGCGACGTCGCGACGACGCGCCCCGCTCGCACGACCGCGAGCCGCGTGGCGCGCAGCCGGACCGCCTCGACCGGGTCACGCGCCTGCAGCAGCACCAGGTCGGCGCGGCATCCCGGCGCGAGGCCATAGCCGTCGAGGCCGAGGATCGTCGCGGGGGTCGACGTCACCGCGTCGAAGCACGCGCGCATCGCCTCCCGCCCCGTCATCTGCGCGACGTGCAGGCCCATCGCCGCCACCTCGAGCATGTCGCCGCTGCCGAGCGGGTACCAGGGGTCCATCACGCAGTCGTGGCCGAACGCGACCGGGACGCCCGCCGCGATCAGCTCGGGCACGCGCGTCATGCCGCGGCGCTTCGGGTAGGTGTCGTGGCGCCCCTGCAGCGTGATGTTGATCAGCGGGTTGGCGATCGCGGCGACGCCCGCCTCGCGCAGGAGCGGGATCAGCTTGGACACGTAGTAGTTGTCCATCGAGTGCATCGACGTCAGGTGCGATCCCGCGACCCTCCCCTGCAGCCCCAGCCGCTGCGTCTGGCAGGCGAGCGTCTCGACGTGCCGCGACATCGGGTCGTCGGTTTCGTCGCAGTGCATGTCGACGCGCTTGCCGAGGTCCGCCGCGATCTCGCACAGGATGCGAACGCTTTCCGCGCCGTCGGCCATCGTCCGCTCGAAGTGCGGGATGCCCCCGACGACGTCGACGCCCATCGAGAGCGCGCGCTTCAGGTTGTGGAGCGCGCCCGGCGAGCGCAGCACGCCGTCCTGCGGGAACGCGACGAGCTGCAGGTCGAGGTACGGCTTGACCGTTCGCGAACGTGCAGCAGCGCCTCGACGGCGAGGAGCCTCGGGTCGGACGTGTCGACGTGCGAGCGGATCGCGAGCAGACCCTTGCCGACCGCCCAGTCGCAGTAGGTGAGCGCGCGCCCGACGATCGCGTCCTGTGTGAGCGTCGGCTTGAGCTCGCCCCACAGGGCGATGCCCTCGAGCAGCGTGCCGCTCGCGTTGACCCTGGGCAACCCGTAGGTCAGCGTCGAATCCATGTGGAAGTGCGCGTCGACGAACGGCGGCGCGACGAGCATCCCGCCCGCGTCGATCGTGCGCTCGGCGGCGGCGGAGATGCGTGGCGCGAGGTTCGCGATGCGACCGTCCGCGCACAGGACGTCGAGGCCGGTCCGGCCGTCGGGCAGCGTGGCGTTGCGGATGAGCAGGCTGGACATGGGCAGGAGGGGTGGCGCTCGTCCGCGCGGGCGCGTCAGTGGTAACGATACGCGGCGTGGCAGGCGACGCACTCCCGGATCACCGCGCTCTTCGCCAGGAGCGCCGGACGCAGGTCGTTCGTCACGCCGGCATTCTGCGCCTCGACGGCGAAGCGGCTCGCCGCGCGATGCATCCGGGTCCCGATCTCCTGCATCGGCTGCGGCAGGAACGAGGCGATGTGCGCGGCGCCGTGCGACTTGAGCGAGCTCATGCCGATGCGCTCCTCGGCGATGCGCGACGCGGCCGTGAAGTCGCCTTTCGCCAGCGCCTCGTCGATCTCCTGGAGCGCCAGCAGATGGTCGCGCATGTTGGCGATCGTGTGCGTGCGCATGGGCTCGGGCAGCGCGACGAGCTGGCGGGCATCGCCTCCGGCCGGCATCTGCGCAGCGGCGGGGGCAACGATCACCGCCGAAGCGACGATCGTCAGCAGCTTCGCGAACGAGACGGGGAGGTGCATGATCTGACTCCGTTGGAAGACGTCGAATCGTCGACGGTCATTTGGTCCCGAAGATGCGGTCGCCGGCATCGCCCAGTCCCGGCAGGATGTAGGCGTGGTCGTTCAGCTCGCGGTCGACCGACGCCGTGTAGATCGGCACGTCGGGATGCGCCTGCCGCAACGTGGCGATGCCCTGCGGCGACGACACGAGGCAGACGAACCGGATCGAGCGCGGGTGCGCCTCCTTCAGGCGCTCGACGGCCGCGACCGCCGAGTGTCCCGTCGCCAGCATCGGGTCGAGCACGATCGCGTCGCGCTCCTTCATGCCCGAGGGCATCTTGAAGTAGTACTCGACCGCGACGAGCGTCTTCGGATCGCGGTAGAGGCCGATGTGACCGACGCGCGCGCCCGGCACCACCGACAGGAAGCCGTCGAGCAGGCCCATGCCCGCGCGCAGGATCGGCACGAACACGAGCTTCTTGCCGTCGATCAGCCGCGATCGCATCTTCTCGAGCGGCGTCTCGATCTCGACCTCGTGCATCGGCATGTCGCGCGTGACCTCGTAGGCCATCAGCGAGCCGATCTCGTTCAGCAGGCGCCGGAACGAGGTCGTGCTGGTTTCCTTCTTGCGCAGCAGCGTGAGCTTGTGCTGGACGAGCGGGTGGTCGAACAGGTGGACGTTGGCGGTCATTGCGGCTGCTCCTGGGGTCTGGCTCCGGCTTTCCTGGGGTCTGACCCCGGCTTCATCGGGGACTGACCCCGGTTTTCGCTCATCGCATCATTGTCGTTCAAACCGGGGTCGGACCCCAAGCAACCGACACCGGGTCCGGTCGCTGCACGACACCGCGCTCCGCCTCCTAGAACACGGTTCCGTCGCTCTCGATCGCGAGCGGAGGTTCGCCGCCGCGCAGCTTCGCCGCCGTCTCGCGCCCGGCCGCCCACGTGCCTCCCTCGAGGACGCACGCGAGCGGCAGCTCCGGGCGCCCGAGCCGCGAGCGCACGTGCGCGGCGAGCTCGTCGACCAGCGCGACGGTGAGCGCGCGCCACTCGACGACGAGCTCGCTGCCGACCGCGTGGCGGCGCGTCGCGTCGGCCGGGTCGCGCAACGCGAGTACGCCGGTGTCCAGCAACAGCCCGCCGTTGCGGTACTCGGGCAGCGCGGTCAGCGCGTCGCGGTCGACGACGCGATGGCCTGCGCGCTCGAACGGCTCGAACAGCGAGTAGGCGAGCCACTGCGAGAGCTTGTGGAACGGCACGTAGCCTGCCGACACGCCGCTGCCGCCCGCGCGCGGATGCGGCCAGGCGTCGCCCAGCGCGACGCCCCCGAGGACGAGGCCGTTCGGCCAGATCGCACTGGTGCGCTCGAGCAGGGTCGCCAGGATCTCGGCGGCGGCGACATCGCCGCGACGCTCGAGCAGGGGCAGGAACGGCGCCGACGGCCGCCCGGCGACCTCGGCAGCCAGCCGCCGCAGCAGCGAGGCACGACCGTCGAGCCCGACGAGCGGATTCGCGTCGGTCGCCTGGAAGATCCGCGCGAGCGCGGCGCCGTCGATCGCGCCCAGCGCCCGCGCGTCGACGCGACACGGGTCGCCGGGCGTCGACGAGAATGCGCCCGACACGAAGGCGCGGTAGCTCGCGACGCCGAGCCCTTCCGAGCGCGCGTAGCGTCCGCCGGTCTCGCGCTCGACATACGACCACCGGGCGCCCGCGCCCGCATCGAGCAGCACGCTGACGATCGCGAGGTCGATGCGCGCGAGCGCGGCGTCGGTCGCGCCGCGTCCGACGAGCGCGCGGTCGAGCTCCGCGGCACGGTCGACGCCACCCGCCTCGAAGTGGCGCCAGCGGCTGTGGTACGGGACGGCGAGCGACGGGTAGCGGCGACGCGTCACGTCTGCGACGATAGCCGCGCACGCGTCGAGCTTCGACCGGTCGACCGCGAGGTTCGCCGAGCGCCCCGCCTCGGCCGCGGCGAGCACGTCCGCGCAGCGCTCGCGGATCGTGGCCGGCGACCGAAGGACGGACACTCCGCCGTCGCCCCCCACGGGGCAAGCGCGCTCGCGCGCTCCGGGAAGGTCACAATCCCCGGCCCTTCGTCGTCTTCAGGCGCTCGGCGTCGGGCTTCGCTCCCTCGGTGAAATAGCCCGCGGCCATCTTCGCGTCGATCTCGACGCGCGCGTCCGCCGGCACGAGCTCGTCGGGAATCGGGACACGCTCGCCGACCTCGATGCCGCCGCCGACGATCGCGTCGTACTTCATGTTGCTCATCGACACGAGCCGGTGGATGCGCCGGATGCCGAACCACTGCAGCACGTCGGGCATCAGCTCCTGGAAGCGCATGTCCTGCACGCCCGCGACGCACTCGGTGCGCAGGAAGTAATTCGACGCCGAGTCGCCGCCCGCCTGGCGCTTGCGCGCGTTGTAGACGAGGAACTTCGTCACCTCGCCGAGCGCGCGCCCCTCCTTGCGGCAGTAGACGACCAGCCCGACGCCGCCGGCCTGCGCGCCGCGGATGCACTCCTCGATCGCGTGCGTCAGGTACGGGCGGCAGGTGCAGATGTCGGAACCGAAGACGTCGGAGCCGTTGCACTCGTCGTGCACGCGCGCGGTGAGCGTCACCGACGGGTCGGCGAGGTGCTTCGGGTCGCCGAACACGTACGCGGTCTGACCGCCGATCGGCGGCAGGAACACCTCGAGGTCGCTGCGCGTGACCAGCTCCGGGTACATGCCCCCGGTCTCCTCGAACAGCACGCGGCGCAGGTCCCCTTCGTCGACGCCGAAGCGCTTCGCGACGCCCGGCAGCCACCAGACCGGCTCGATCGCGGTCTTGGTCACGACCGCCGAGCCGTTCGCGAGCAGGATGCTGCCATCGGCGGAGAGCCGACCCGCGGCCATCGCGCCGCGCACCTCCGGCATGTCGATGTGCGCCTTGGTGACGGCGATCGTCGGGCGGACGTCGTAGCCTGCCGCGATCTCGTCGCGGAACACGTCGGCGACGATCGCTCCGAACGGGTCCATCGACACGATCCTGTCCGCATCGCCCCATTGCGGATAGGGGCCCATCGGATCGGTCGGCGCGGTGTTCGTGAGGTCCGGCTTGTGGCCGCGCATCAGCGCGCCCGCCGCGACCGCGAGCGCGCGGTAGACGCCGTAGCTGCCGCTGTGCGTGCCGATGACGTTGCGCTGGCTGCGGTTCGCCGTGCTTCCGACGATCGGGCCGCGCACCTTCGGGTCGGCGTGTCCCCAGTGGATCGGCAGGGCGCCCCAGGCGCCTTCCGCCGGATGCGACGTGAGCCGGATGTGCTTGGCTTTGGGTTTCTCGGGGCTCATGCGGCGCGGTCCCTCAAGGCGGCACACTATACCGCGACGGGCAGAGTCGACGAACCCCCGGTGTCAGGCCCCTGCCTGGCACGAGCCTGACACCCGAGGTCAGCGCTCGCCCTTGCGGTAGGGCTTCATCAGCGCCTGCGGGTAGCTCGCGCGCCGCGCGACGGCGATCAGCGCGACGATCGAAAGCACGTAGGGCAGCATCAGCCACGCCTGGTAGGGCAGCCCGCCGACGTCGGCCTGCTGCAGCCGCAGCTGCATCGCGTCGAAGAACGCGAACAGCAGCGCGCCGGCGAGCGCCTTGCCGGGTCGCCAGCTCGCGAACACGACGAGCGCGACGCAGATCCATCCGCGGCCGTTCACCATGTTGAAGAAGAAGGCGTTGAACGCCGACAGCGTCAGGAACGCGCCGGCCACGCCCATCAGCGCGCTGCCCGCGACGATCGCGCCCATGCGCACGGCGGAGACGGACAGCCCCTGCCCTTCCGCGGCGGCCGGATTCTCGCCGACCATGCGCACGGCGAGGCCGAGCGGCGTCCGGTTCAGGACCCAGGCCACCACCGGGACGAGCGCCAGCGCAAGCAGCGTGAGCGGCGTCTGCGCCGAGAGGACCGGAAGTTCCAGCCAGCGCATCTCGACGAAAGGCTGGATCGTCGGCGGCGTCGAGACGTTCGGGAAGCTCACCCGGTACGCGTAGTAGGCAACGGAGGATGCGAACATCGTGATCCCGAGCCCGGCGACGTGCTGCGACAGCGCGAGCGACACCGTCAGCACGCCGTGCAGCAGCCCGAACGCCGCGCCGGTCGCCGCCGCGACGAGCACGCCGGTCCACAGGCTCGCGCCCGCGTGCACCGCGAGCCAGCCGGTGAACGCGCCCGCGACCATGATCCCCTCGATCCCGAGGTTCAGCACGCCCGCGCGCTCGCACAGGAGCACCCCGAGCGTCCCGAGCACCAGCGGCGTGGCGACGCGCAGCACGGCCGACCAGAAGTCGGCGTTGGCGAGCATCGCGGCGAGCGCGTCGACCATGGCGTCAGCGAAGCCGCAGCCGGTAGCGCGCCGCGACCGTCGCGACGAGCATCGAGAGGAGCGCCACCGCGACGATCAGGTCCGCGACGTAGGTGGGCACGGCGACCGCCCGGCTCATGCTGTCCGCGCCGACGAGGACGCCCGCGACGAACACGGCCGCCGCGACGACGCCGAGCGGATTCAGGCCGGCGAGCATCGCGATGACGATGCCCGTGTAGCCGTACCCGGGCGACATGTCGAGCGTGACGTAGCCGGTGCGGCCCGCCACCTCGATCGCCCCCGCCAGGCCCGCGACCGCCCCCGACGCCAGCGCGACGGCGAGGATCGTGCGCGTCACCGGCACGCCGGCGAATCGTGCCGCCCTCGCGTTCGCACCGACCGCGCGCACCTCGAAGCCGAACGTCGTCAGGCGCAGCACTCCCCAGGCGAGCCCCGCGAGCGCGAGCGCGATCAGGAGGCCCGTGTGCACGCGCGTGCGCTCGACGAGCTTCGAGAGCTGCAGCTCGTCCTGCAGCGCGACGCTCTGCGGCCAGCCCATCGCGGTCGGGTCCTTCATCGGCCCGTCGAGCATCATCGAGACAACGAGCAGCACGATGAAGTTGAGGAGCAGCGTCGTGACGACCTCGTCGACGCCGAATCGCGTCTTCGCGATCGCGGGCAACGCCATCAGCACCGCGCCCGCGAGCGCCGCCGCCGCGAGCATCGCGGGAAACAGCACCGCCGGCGGCAGCTCGAATCCCGTCCCGCCGTGCAGCCCGCCCACCGCGACCGCGGCGAGCGCGCCCGCGTAGAGCTGCCCTTCCGCGCCGATGTTGTAGAGGCGGGCGCGGAACGCGATCGCCGCCGCGAGGCCGGTCAGGACGAGGGGCGTGGCGCGCGTGAGCGTCTCGCTCCATGCGAAGCGCGAGCCGAACCCGCCCTCGAAGATGAGCGCATAGGTCCGTCCGACCGGCGCGCCCGCCCACGCGACGAACAGCGCGGCGACGACGAGCGTGAACGCGACCGCCGCGAGCGGCGCGACGACGGCCATCGCTGGCGAGACTGCGCCGCGCGCCTCAAGCCGCATCGCGCGCGCCCTCGCCCGCCATCGCGAGGCCGAGCTCGGCAAGCGTCCACGACCTCGCCGGGCGAGCCGGCGTCAGCCGCCCCGCGTGGATCACCGCGATGCGGTCGGCGAGCGCGAGAATCTCGTCCAGGTCCTCCGAGATCAGCAGCAGGGCCGCGCCGCGTGCGCACGCGTCGAGCAGCTGCTGGTGCACCCACGCGACCGCACCGGCGTCGAGCCCCCAGGTCGGCTGGCTCGCGACGATCAGCGTCGGCAGGAAGTCGGCGGCCCGCGCCGCGCCGCCCGACAGCGCGCGGCCCAGGATCAGCTTCTGCATGTTGCCGCCGGAGAGCGCGCGCGCCGGCGTGTCGATGCCGCCTCCCCGCACGTCGTAGCGGTCGACGAGCCTGCGCGCGAACGATCGCGCCGCGCCGCGCCTCACGATGCCCGCGCTCGCGAACGGCTTCCGGTAGTGCTCGGCGATCGCGTTCTCCCACACCGGCAGGTCGCCGATCGTGCCGACGTCGCGCCGGTCCTCGGGAATGCGGGCCGTGCCCGCGGCGATCCAGGCGGCCGGATCGGCCGGCATTGCCCGGCCGCCGAGCGTGACCCTGCCCTCGTCCGCCGCGCGCAAGCCGCACAGGAGCTCGACGAGCGCGGCCTGGCCGTTGCCGGACACGCCGGCGATCGCCGCGATCTCGCCGGCATGGAGCGAAAGCGATGCGCCCTCGAGGCGCGCGGAAGCGCGCTCGCCGTGCATCGTCACCCGGTCGATCACGCAGACGGCGTCGCCGCGCGAATGCGGCTTCGTCACCGGCGGCGGAATCGCGCGGCCGACCATGACTTCGGCGAGCGCGGATTTCGTCGTGTCGCGCGCGGCCATCGTCGCGACGAGCCGGCCCGCGCGCAGCACCGCGATGCGGTCCGACACGCGCAGCACCTCGTCGAGCTTGTGGCTGATGAAGATCACCGACAGCCCCTCGGCGACCATGCCGCGCAGCGTGGCGAACAGCGCCTCGCTCTCCTGCGGCGTCAGCACCGCGGTGGGCTCGTCGAGGATCAGCACGCGCGCGTCGCGGTACAGCGCCTTCAGGATCTCGACGCGCTGGCGCTCGCCGACCGACAGTCGCGCGACGCGGGCATCGGGATCGACCGCGAGGCCGAACCGGCGCGCGGTGTCGAGGAGGCGCGCGCGTCCCTCGCGGCGGCGCGAGACCGGGCGCCACAGCGGCTCGGTACCCAGCATCACGTTGTCGAGCACCGACAGGTTGTCGGCGAGCGTCGAGTGCTGGTGGACCATGCCGACGCCGGCGGCGAGCGCGGCGGCCGGATCGCCCGAGGGCAGCGGACGTCCGAACGCTTCGATCGAGCCCTCGTCGGCGACGTAGTGCCCGAACAGGATCGAGACGAGCGTCGACTTGCCTGCGCCGTTCTCGCCCAGCAGCGCGAGGATCTCGCCGCGCGAAAGCTCGAGCGAGATCGCGTCGTTCGCGACCAGCGATCCGAAGCGCTTCGTGATGCCGGCTAGCCGGAGGACCGTGTCGGTCATGGCGGGCACGTGGCTCGTACGCGGTACCCGCCCGGGGGATGGTCGGGACGCCCCGGTCGGGCCGGGGCGCCCACGCGTCGGCCTCGCCTACTTCGCCGTCGACTTCGGTTCCGCGTCGTTCACCTTGACCGCGAACTTGCCGTCGAGGATCGCCTTCTCCTTCGCGCGCACCTTCTCGACCACGTCCTTCGGCACCTTCGCCTCGAACGTGCCCAGCGGCGCGAGCTCGCTGCCCTTGTGCTTCATCGTCGAGTACGGGCCGTAGTCCTCGGGCTTGAACTTGCCCTCCTTCACGGCCTTGATCGCCCGGTCGATCGTGGGCTCCATGTTCCACAGCGCGCTCGCGACGACCGTGTCCGGGTACTGCGGCTGCGTGTTGATCACGTTGCCGATCGCGAGCTTGCCCTTCTCCTTGGCCGCGTCGGACACGCCGAAGCGCTCGGCGTACAGGACGTCCGCGCCCTTCTCGATCATCGCGTAGGCCGCCTCCTTCGCCTTGGGCGGATCGAACCACGAGCCGATGAACGTGACGTAGAACTCGACCTTCGGGTTCGTCGCCTTCGCGCCCGCCATGAACGCGTGCATCAGCCGGTTCACCTCGGGGATCGGGTAGCCGCCGACCATGCCGATCCGGTTGCTCTTCGTCATGCCGCCGGCAACCATGCCCGACAGGTAGGCCGGCTCCTGGATGTAGTTGTCGAACACCGAGAAGTTCGGCGCCTGCGGCTTGCCGGAGCTGCCCATCAGGAACGACACCTTCGGATAGTCCTTCGCGACCTTGCGCGCCGCCGCCTCGACGGCGAACGACTCGCCGACGACGAGCGTGTTGCCCTTCTCCGCGTACTCGCGCATCACGCGCTCGTAGTCGGCGTTCGCGACCTTCTCGGAGAACACGTACTCGATCTCGCCGCGGTCCTTCGCGGCGTTGAGCGCCTTGTGGATGCGGCTCACCCACTGCTGCTCGACGGGCACCGTGTAGATCGCGGCCACCTTGAGCTTGTTCTGCGCCTGCGACGGCACCGCGAACGCGCAAAGCGCCATCGCCACCGTCACTGCCGTTGCCTTGAGCCAAACGCGTCGCTTGAGCATTTGCTGCGGTCCCCCCGGGAAGGTCGTGGATCGTCGAGACGCCGCGCCGATCCGGCGCGGCTGGTCGGTTGCGGCTGAAGACGACGCCGCGTGAACGTGGTTCAATCCTACCAGCCTGGACGCGCCATCGGGGACCTTGCTCCCGGTCCGCGCCCGTCGCTCCCCGACACGCACCCGCCGAGATGCCGCGCGCCACGCCCCGAGCCCTCAGCCATCCCCCCAGCCCGATTCCCGGATCCGCGCACGATCCCCGCCGTCCGCTCGCGGCAGCGCTGATGGCGGCGCTGCTCGCCGCTGCGTGCGGCGGCGAGGGGGGCGGCGATCCGCCGCCGGTGGTGCCCCCCGTGCAGGTCGACCCACAGGTCCGGATCACCGGGACCACGCCGTTCGCGGACGGATGCGACGGCGTGCCTGCGAGCGGCACGCTCTACGCGAGCTCCGAAGTCGAGCCGCACGTCGTGGTCGACCCGGGCAACCCGAATCACCTGGTCGCCGCCTGGCAGCAGGATCGCTGGTCGGACGGCGCCGCGCGGGGCCTGAGGAGCGCAGTCTCGTACGACGGGGGGCGCACGTGGACGGCATCCGCCGCCGCGTTCACGCGCTGCACGGGGGGCACCCCTACGAACGGCGGCGACTACGAGCGCGCGAGCGACCCCTGGGCTGCGATCGGCCCCGGCGGCATCACCTGGCAGATCTCGATCGTCATCGGGGACGCGATTTCCGCCACCGCGAGCGCCGTGCTCGTTTCGCGGTCGCCGGACGGCGGGCTCACCTGGGAGCCGCCGATCACGCTGATCCGCGACCAGGGCGGCCCGTTCAACGACAAGGAATCGATGATCGCCGACCCGACCGACGGGCGCTACGCGTACGCGATCTGGGACCGTCTCGACGGCAACCTCGGGCCGACGGTGTTCACGCGCACGACCGATTCGGGGGCGACCTGGGAGACGCCCAAGTCGATCCACGACCCGGGCATCCTCCGGCAGACGATCAACAACCAGGTCGTCGTGCTTCCCGACGGCGCGCTGGTCGCGTCGTTCACGAGGCTCAACATGGCGCCGCCGCGCGCCGCGGCACTGATGGCGATGCGCTCGGCTGACAAGGGCGTCACCTGGTCGCAGCCGATCGTCGTCGCGCAGGTGCAGTCGCGCGGCGCGACCGACCCGGAGTCCGGGACCCCGATCCGCGACGGCGCGAATCTCGGGTCGATCGCCGCCGGAAGGAACGGGAGGATCGCGATGGTCTGGCAGGACTCGCGCTTTTCCGGAGGCCAGCGCGACGGCATCGCGTACTCGCAGTCGACCGACGGCGGGCTCACCTGGTCGACCCCCGTCCAGTTGAACCAGGCGCCCGCGGTGCAGGCGTTCGTGCCGACCGTCCACATCCGCGACGACGGCACGATCGGCGTCACCTATTTCGACCTGCGCAACAACACGACGGCGCCGACGATCCTCGCCGACTACTGGCTCGTCCAGTCCGCCGACGGCGTCACGTGGACCGAGACGCACGTCGCGGGGCCCATCGACTACGCGACCGCGCCCTACGCGCGCGGGCTCTTCCTCGGCGACTACATGGGATTGACGAGCATCGGGACGACGTTCGTGCCGGTCTACGGGCTCACCAATCCCGGCAACCTGGACGACCGCACCGACATCTTCGCGACGCTGGCCTCGAGGGTCGCGGCCGCGAAGTCGATGGGCGCAGGCGTCCCTGCCGCGGCGGGTCCGCCGACCGATGCGCTCGCGCTCACGCCGGAGCTCGAGCGCGCGTTCGCCGACAGCGTGCGGCGGACGGTCGAGCGCCGGCGCGAGCCGCGGCTGGACCGAGCCCAGGATCCCGCGCGCTGATCGAACGCGGGTCCGGTCTCGTTTCCGAATTTTCGTCGCGAATCCCGGCGGAGGGGCGCTCCGCCGGGTTCGTCGACTGGTGACCGCGCACCGGTGAAACGCCGGATGCGCGGCGGCGATCCCGATCCCCGGTTAAGCGTGCCGCGCACGGCACGCAGAATCGCCGTTCCCGTGCCCGAAGGCACGAACCTGCTGACCGCCAACCGCGGCCATTCATCTCCGCACAACGCACCGACGTCGCGGCGCGATGACACGGATCCCGCCTCTACTGTCGCGGCTCAGCGCCGCTCGCCAGGAACGCGACCAGCACGCCGACGAGCGACAGGCGCTCGCGCTCGACCGGCGCTTCCCGCTCGGGCGCGGCGAGCCGCACTTCGAGTCCGTCGCGTCCGCGCAGGCACGTGCCCGCCTTCCCGCCTCGCACATAGGCGAGGTCGTCGCGGCCGTACGGTCGTTCCGGTTCTTCCGTCATTCTTCTCATTCTGGGTGCCTCGCATTGCATCGTCGTTGCAGTCGAGAGCCGCGCGCCCCGAACGAAAAAGCCCGGGGACCTCGCGGCCGCCGGGCTGGGTCGGAAGGCAGGACGCGCCGTCAGCGCATCGCCCTTTTCCCGACCGCCCAGCAGGCGTCGTTCATGCCCATCCCGCCGGCCCGGAACCTGCATCGCGACAACTGCGTCGCGGCGGTCCCTCGTGCGCGCGACAGGCGGATGCCCGTCGACGCGCCGCGCCGGCCTGTGGCGTCACGGTGAAAGTCGAGTTCGTTCATGCGCCGGCCCTCCTGTCGTCGCCGCCCGCGCGGAATGCGCGAGCGAAACCGTTCGGCCGCACCTGCGGCGGAAGAGCGTTCGAAGGGGGTTGGCCTTCGACGGTTCCGCCGGTCCTCCGGCGGACGTCGATGCCGGGGGACTACTGCGCCGCGCCTGCGCCGGCCGAAACCGGAACGAAGACGCCACGAGCCGGGATGCACGACATGACGCCCCCGGCGCAGGGCGCCAGGTTCGCGGTGTCGAGGTGCATCGTGCGGTTCATGTCGGGGGAATCCTCTTGCGCAGCGCTCGTGCGAGCGAGAAACGGATTCTAGGGAATCGTCGCCTGGCGCGCCAGAACGCGTCGCGACCCGCGCCGGCGTGGCGCGGATGCAACAACGGCTGAAGGTTGCAGGGGAAGGCATCCGGTGGCCGCGGCCCCGCCGCACGCCACGGCGTCGGCCGAAGGCTGACCCACGGCCCGCGTGGGTCGGGCTTCAGCCCGGCAACCCGCACGCCCAGGCGGCCTCAAGGCCGACCACTTGGCGTCAGCCCGGACACGCGTCCCCTGCTCGATCGCGCGCTTCGCGTCGAGCTCGGCGGCGACGTCGGCGCCGCCGACGAGCGTCGGCTTCGTCCCTGCGGCCTCGAGCGCGGCGACGAGCTCGCGCCGCGGCTCCTGGCCGGCGCAGACGACGATCGTGTCGACGTCGAGCACCTGCGGCTTGCCGTCGACGAGGACGTGCAGGCCCGCGTCGTCGATCCGCTCGTACTCGACGCCCGCCAGCATCTTCACGCCGCGCTGCTTCAGCAGCGTGCGGCGTATCCAGCCGGTCGTCTTGGCGAGCCCCTCGCCCACCTTCGACGCCTTGCGCTGCAGGAGCCAGACCGCGCGGGGGGCGGACTCGGGGACCGGCGCCTTCGTGCCGCCTCGCTGCGCATACGAGGCGTCGATCCCCCACTGGTTGCGGAAGTGGTCGAGCGTACGGGGGTCGCCGCCGACCGCGCTCGGCACCGGCGCGGCGACGTTCGCGGCGACCGGCTCGCCGGGATGCGTGAGCAGTTCCGCGACGTCGAAGCCGATGCCGCCCGCGCCGAGGATCGCGACGCGCGCCCCCGCCGTACGACGGCCCGACACGATGTCGACGTAGCTTGCGACCATCGGATGCTCGATGCCGGATATCGCCGGCGTCCGCGGAACGATGCCGGTGGCGAGCACGACCGCGTCGTAGCCGGCGAGGTCCGCGACCTCGGCGCGCTTGCCGAGCACGACGTTCACGCCGAGCCGCGCGAGGCGCGACCGGAAGTAGCGCAGCGTCTCGCCGAACTCTTCCTTGCCCGGAATCCGCTTCGCGAGGTTGAACTGCCCCCCGATCTCGCCGGCCGCGTCGAACAGCGTCACCGCGTGCCCGCGTTCCGCCGCGGTCGTGGCGCACGCCATTCCCGCCGGCCCTGCGCCGACGACCGCGACGCGCTTCGGCGCCGCCGCGCGCGCGACCGCGAACTCCGCTTCGCGGCATGCCGCCGGGTTGACGAGGCAGGAAGCTGCTCGGTTCTCGAAGATGTGGTCGAGGCAGGCCTGGTTGCACGCGATGCAGGTGTTGATCTCGTCGGCGCGGCCCTCGACCGCCTTCTTGACGAACTCGGCATCGGCGAGGAACGGCCGTGCCATCGACACCATGTCGGCGTCGCCGCGCGCGAGCACGGCCTCGGCCACCGCCGGGTCGTTGATCCGGTTGGTCGTCACCAGCGGCACGCCGACCCTGCCCTTCAGCCGCCGCGTCACCCACGTGTAGGCGGCGCGCGGCACCATCGTCGCGATCGTCGGCACGCGCGCCTCGTGCCAGCCGATGCCGGTGTTGATGATCGTCGCCCCCGCGGCCTCGATGCCCTGCGCCAGCTCGACCACCTCGTCCCAGGTGCTGCCGCCCTCGACCAGGTCGAGCATCGACAGCCGGAAGATCACGATGAAGTCGGGGCCGGCGGCGGCGCGCACGCCGCGCACCGTCTCGATCGCGAAGCGGATGCGGTTCGCGTACGCCCCTCCCCACTCGTCGTCGCGCTGGTTGGTGCGCGCGACGATGAACTGGTTGATCAGGTAACCCTCGGACCCCATGATCTCGACGCCGTCGTAGCCCGCGCGCCGCGCGAGTTCCGCGGTGCGCGCGAAGTCCGCAATGGTCCGGCGCACGCCCGCGCTCGACAGCGCGCGCGGCTTGAACGGCGTGATCGGCGAGCGGATCGCCGACGGCGCGACCGACAGCGGGTGGTACGCGTAGCGCCCCGCGTGCAGGATCTGCATCGCGATCTTCCCGCCGGCCTCGTGCACCGCCGCCGTGACCGTCCGGTGCTTGCCGACCTGCCACGGATACGAGAGCTGCGACGCGAACGGCGACAGTCGCCCGGCGAGGTCGGGCGCGATGCCGCCGGTGACGATCAGCGCGACGCCGCCGCGCGCGCGTTCGGCATAGAACCGCGCGAGGCGCTCGAAGCCGTGCTTCGCCTCCTCGAGGCCCGTGTGCATCGAGCCCATCAGCACGCGGTTGGCCAGCGTCGTGAAGCCGAGGTCGAGCGGAGCGGTGAGGTGCGGGTAGCGGGACATGTCGGAGTCGGGAGCGGGGGCGCGCGGCGCGAGTGTCCCCGGCGCCCGGCGGACGACGGACTGCCGGGGGCGAGCGGCCGGCGCAGGCCCGCGCCCGGGCGCGGCGAACGGCAGGCCGAGCAGCCGGACGATGCCGAGCCGCGCGGGGTCGCGCTCGTCGGCGAGCCCGAACACGATCGCGTCGCCCGCGCGCGGACGCTCGAGGTAGCTGCCGAACGCGCGGTCCCAGACCGAGAGGACGGCGCCGTAGTTGGTCGTCGCCTCGTCGCGCTCGACGCTGTGGTGCGTCGAGTGCATCGCTGGCGTGACGAGCATCGTGCGGATAGCGCGATCCACCGACGGCGGCAGCCTGACGTTGCCGTGCACGAAGTATCCGAGCGTGATCGTCGCGATGTCCGATGCGATGACCGCCCACACCGGCGCGCCCAGCGCCACCACCGCCGCGATCACCACGAGGTTCGCGACGATCGCCTCGACCGGGTGGAATCGCAGGCCGACGGTGAGGTCGTAGTCGACGTCGCTGTGGTGCACGCGGTGCAGGCGCCACAGCAGCGGCACCCGGTGCCAGAGCCGATGGTTGACGTAGCGGACGGCGTCGAGCACGACCAGCGTGACGACGAACGCGCGCCACGGGTGGAAGCGCGACCGCGTGGAGGAGCCCCCAACCGTGCTCCGAAGCGAACCACGCGGCGCCGGCGTTCGACAGCGGCATCACCAGCGGGAGGAAGCCGTGGTTGATCGCGAGCAACCCCAGGTTGGCACGCCAGCGATCGCGCAACGGGGCGCGCGCGGCACGCGCCGGCGACCAGGTCTCCCACACGCCGACGAAGGCGAAGCCGCCGACGAGCGCGCCGAGATACAGCGAGACGACGAGGAGGGGCGCGTCCATGCGCTGTTCGAGACGCGCGCCCGGAAGCGCTACTTGCGCATGCGCCACCAGCCGATGACGAGCGCGACCACGCCCGTCGCCGCGACGCCGAGCAGGCCGAGCGCGGGCACCGGGGTGGCGGGGAGCACGACGGTCATCGTCGCATGCACCGGAGCGGCGATCGCGCCGGCGAGGAGCAGGAGCATCATTCGTGTCTGCATGGCGGGTTCCCGGTCCGGTGGCAGGTCGCCCGCGCCGTTCGGCGCCGGCGGGGACGCCCAACGGCGGCGTTCCCGATCCGGGAAATTCTAGCGCCTGCAACCCGGCTTGGCGAGCGCCGGCTGCCGCCCGCCCGAGGGGCGATCAGCCGCCGGGCGCGCGTGCCGGCGCGAGGTTGCCCACCCGCACGCCGAGCAACCGGATCCGCCGCTCGAGCGCCACGCGCTTCAGGCACTCGCCCGCCGCGCGGCGGATCGCCTTCGCGTCCTGCGTCGGCGCGTCGATCGTGTGGTCGCGCGTGACGGTGGCGAAGTCGTCGAAGCGGAGCTTCACGCCGATCGTGCGTCCGGCGTAGCCCTTGCGCGCGAGATCGTCGGCGACGCGCTCGCACAGCCAGGTGAACACGCGGCCGAGCTCGGCACGGTCGCGCTTCGCCGACAGGTCGCGCTCGAACGTCGTCTCGCGGGAGATCGACCGCGGCTCGCTCTCGGTGACGATGGGCCGGTCGTCGCGCCCGTTCGCCGCGTCGATCATCCAGCGCGCGTAGCCCGCCCCGAACACGGACTCGAGCTTCGCGCGGTCCGCGTAGGCCAGCTCGCCGATCGTCGCGATGCCGAGGCGCTCGAGCCGCGCCGCCGCCTTCGGGCCGATGCCGTTGATCCGCTTCGCCGCCAGCGGCCAGATCACGGTCGGGATGTCGGCCTCGCGGACGATCGTGAGACCGTCCGGCTTGTCGAGCTCGGAGGCGATCTTGGCGACGAGCTTGTTCGGCGCGACCGCGACCGAGCACGTGAGACCGGTGGCCTCGCGCACGGCGACCTTGAGCGCGCGAGCGACGTCGCGCGCACGCCACCACGCGTCGGCGTCGTCGTCGGGAACGCCCTCGTGCTCGGGCAGGCTCACGCCGGAGAGGTCGATGTAGATCTCGTCGATCCCGCGGTCCTCGATCACCGGCGCGATCGCGCGCACCGCGGCCTTGAACCTGCGCGACATCGTCCGGTACGCGTCGAAATCCGCCGGCAGCAGGATCGCGTCGGGCGCGAGCTTCGCCGCCTTCATCAGCCCCATCGCGGAGCCGACGCCGAGCTTGCGCGCGGCGTAGGTCGCCGTCGTGATCACTCCGCGCCCCGCGTAGCTGGCGAGCGTCTGGTATTTCCGCGTCACCTGGCCGGTCGCGGGATCGACGGACTCCTGCGGGACGGACTTCCGCCCTCCTCCGATCACCACCGGCTGGCCGGCGAGGTCGGGGTAGCGCAGGAGTTCGACCGATGCGTAGAACGCATCCATGTCGAGGTGCGCGACGAGGCGGGGGCGGGACACGGCGGGCGCGTGGGATCGTCCGGGGGCGATGCGCGATTATCGCGCCCGGCCCGGCCGTTCCGGCGGAGGCGCGGGCCCCGTAACCTGACGTAACGTGCCGCGCGAGAGGAGGAATGGACGGGACAGTCGCAGCGGCCGTAAGCTGCCGCGGGAAATCGTGACGGCTTTCGGGGAAACGCCATGTCAATGCGCAATCGCCTTCAACGCCCAGCCGCGCGCCGCGCGATCCGCTGCGCCTGCTTCGCCGCCGTCGTCGCCGCAGCGTCCGTGCCAGCCGGCGCGGCGCCGCTCGTCGACGATTCGCCGCCGGCCACCGCCAAGGCCCAGGTCGCGTCCACGGTGTCCCGCCTGGTCGTGCGCTTCCGCCCGGGTGTGCAGCCGGAAGCCGGGGCGCGACTCGCCGGCCGGCAACTCGCCGACCTCAAGATGGCGCTGGGCCGCGACTTCACGGTCGACGCGCCGACGCGCACCGGCGACCAGGTCCTCGTGCTCGCCGAGCCCGCGACGCCGTCGGAGGCGAAGGCCATCGTGAAGGCGCTGCGCATGCGCCCGGACGTCCTGCGCGCCGACGTCGAGCGCGTGTCGCGCACGACCCCGGGCGCGACGGCACGCGCGAAATCCTCCGTCGATGCGGCGACGATCGCCCGGTTCATCGTGCAGTTCGACGACCCCGCCACCCGGGCCGCGGCAGCGAACAACCAGAAGCTCTCGGTCGACCACGACCGCATGCTCTCGGCCGCCGCCGGCGTCGACCTGCGCGTCGTGCGCGCAACGGCGGGCGGCGCGTGGGTCGTCGAGACGGCGACTCCGGTGACCGGCGCGCGCGCGCGGGAGATCGCCGCGGCGCTCGAAGCCACGCCCGGCATCCGCTACGCCGTGCCCGACCGTCCGAAGCGCGCGCACGCCGCCACCTACCATCCGAACGACACGCTCTACCAGCAGGGCTACCTGTGGAACCTCGACGACCCGGTGAACGGCAGCTACTACGGCGTCGACGCCGCGCAGGCGTGGGCGATCACGGTCGGGTCGTCGTCGATCACGGCCGCCATCGTCGACACCGGGATCACCGCGCACCCGGACCTGGCGGCCCGCGTCGTGCCCGGCTACGACTTCATCAAGTCGCCCGAGGACGCGCGGGACGGCGATGCGCGCGATCCGGTCACCACCGACTGGGGCACCTACGGGTCGGCCGACGAATGCGGCGGAACCAGCGAGACGAGCAGCTGGCACGGCTCCCACGTCGCCGGCACGTTCGGCGCGAGCGGCGACAACGGCTACGGCATCGTCGGCGTCGACTGGCGGGCGCGACTGATGCCGGTGCGCGTGCTCGGCCGCTGCGGATCCGGGTCGACGGTCGACATCGTCGAGGGCATGCTGTGGGCGGCGGGCGGATCGATCCCGGGCGTGCCGGCCAATCCGACGCCCGCCCGCGTGGTGAACCTCTCGATCGGCGGCCCGGGAGAGTGCACGACGTTCGAGCAGGACGCCTTCGACGAGGCGCTGTCGCGCGGGGCGCTGGTCGTGGTGTCCGCCGGCAACGACAACGACAACGCCGACGGCTACTCGCCGGCGAGCTGCTACGGCGTCAGCACGGTCGTCGCCACCGACCCGTACGGCTACCGGGCGAGCTACAGCAACTACAGCGCCTACGCCGACATCTCGGCGCCCGGCGGCGACAGCAGCCGCTACTCGGAGTCCGACGGCGTGCTGTCGACGGTCGACACGAGCTCGTCGGCCCCCTCGGGCAGCTACGACTACGGCTGGAAGAACGGCACGAGCATGGCCGCGCCGCACGTCACCGGGGTCGGATCGCTCATGCTCTCGGTCAACCCGTCGCTCACGCCCTCGCAGATGAAGGGCATCATGGCCGACACGTCGTCGTACTTCGCGCCGGACTCGGTGTGCCGGACGCAGGAGAACTGCGGCGCGGGCATCGTCAACGCGTACTACGCGGTCAAGGAGGCGATCCGGATGCTCTCGGTGCCGAAGGTCGCGGTGATCGAGTACTACAACGCGGCGCTCGACCACTACTTCATCGCCGCCGAGTCGCAGCCCGACGTTCCGGCGCTCGACAGCGGGGCGATCCCCGGCTGGTCGCGCACCGGACGCACGTTCAACGCGTACCCGGGCGCCGAGTCGGGCATGTCGAGCGTGTGCCGGTTCTACATCCCGCCCGCGAAGGGCAACTCGCACTTCTATTCGTCGAGCGCGAGCGAGTGCGACGCGATCTACGACGCCGCGTACAACCCGGCCAACCCGGCGCACGGCACCTATGCCGGGTTCATCTACGAGACCGGCGCGGCGTTCCACGTCGACCAGACCGTCGACGACACCTGCCCGCCCACGCGCGTGCCGGTCTGGCGCCTGTGGAACAGGCGCGTCGACACCAACCACCGCTACACGACCAGCCTCGGCATCCGCAGCCAGATGCTCGCCCAGGGCTACGTGGACGAAGGCATCGTCATGTGCGCGCTGCCCTGAGCCCCGGCCGGCCTCCACGGCCGGGTTCCCGCGGGGTCTTGGTACAATCCGCCTCCGGCCGCCCGTCTCGCCTCGAGGGGCGGCCTTCGCGTTTGCCGCCGGCGGTCCGCCGCGCCGCGCGCGAGCGCCGACGAAGAGCCGATCCCGTGTCCACCGTCCCCTTCCGAGCCGACCTGCTGCGCGACGTCGCGACGCGGCGCACGTTCGCGATCATCTCGCACCCCGACGCGGGCAAGACGACGCTCACCGAGAAGCTGCTGCTGTTCGGCGGCGCGATCCAGCTCGCCGGCACCGTCAAGGCGCGCAAGAGCGCGCGCCACGCGACGTCCGACTGGATGGAGGTCGAGAAGCAGCGCGGCATCTCGGTCACGAGCTCGGTGATGCAGTTCGAGTACGCGGGCCACGTGATCAACCTGCTCGACACGCCCGGGCACGAGGACTTCTCCGAGGACACCTACCGCGTGCTGACGGCGGTCGACGCCGCGGTGATGGTGATCGACGCGGCGAAGGGCGTCGAGACGCAGACGATCAAGCTGCTCGAGGTGTGCCGGCTGCGCGACACGCCGATCATCACGTTCGTCAACAAGATGGACCGCGAGGTGCGCGAGCCGCTCGCGCTGCTCGAGGAGATCGAGTCGGTGCTGAAGATCGAGTGCGCGCCGGTCACCTGGCCGCTGGGCATGGGCCGCCGCTTCAAGGGCGTGTTCCATCTGGGCACGGAGCGCCTTCTGCGCTTCGCGCCCGGCGAGGAGCGCGTCTCCGGCGACACCGAGACGATCGAGGGCCTCGACAACCCGCGCCTCGACGCGCTCGCGCCCGACGACGTCGGCGCACTGCGGCACGACGTGGACCTCGTGCGCAGTGCGAGCTCGCCGTTCTCGCTCGACGCGTTCCTCGCGGGGAAGCAGAGCCCGGTGTTCTTCGGCTCCGGCATCAACAACTTCGGCGTGCGCGAGATCCTGCAGGCGCTCGTCGACTGGGCGCCGCCGCCCCAGCCGCGCGACGCGACGATACGCTTGGTCGATCCGGCGGAGACTCCGTTCACCGGCTTCGTGTTCAAGATCCAGGCGAACATGGACCCGCGGCACCGGGACCGCATCGCGTTCTTCCGCGTGTGCTCGGGCCGCTACGCGCCGGGCATCAAGGTGAAGCACCTGCGCGCCGGGCGCGAGATGAAGATCGGCAACGCGCTCACGTTCATGGCGAACGAGCGCGTCGCGTCCGAGGACGCGGTCGCGGGCGACATCATCGGCATCCACAACCACGGGGCGCTGCAGATCGGCGACACGCTGTCCGAGGCCGGCGAGGCGCTCGCGTACACCGGCATCCCGTACTTCGCGCCCGAGCTCTTCCGCGCGGCGCGCTCGCGCGATCCGCTCAAGACCAAGCAGCTCGCCAAGGGGCTGCAGGAGCTGGGCGAGGAGGGCGCGATCCAGGTGTTCACGCCCGAGTCGGGCTACTCGATCCTGCTGGGCGCGGTCGGCCCGCTGCAGTTCGAGATCGTCGCGCACCGGCTCGCGACCGAGTACAAGGTCGACGCGCTCTACGAGACGCCGGGGATCTCGACCGCGCGCTGGCTCACCTACCCCGACGCCGGCATCCGGCGCGACTTCGAGCGCCAGAACGCCGCGTCGCTGGCGACCGACGTCGACGGCAACCCGGTGTTCCTCGCGACCTCGAAGTACAACCTGCAGGTGACGATCGAGCACTGGCCGAAGGTCGGCTTCCACGCGACGCGCGAGCACGGGCGCACGATCGCGCAGGGCTAGTGTGCTGTGCCGCTCCGCCCCGACGCGCCCCCAGGGTCGATCATCGCCCTGGGGCGCATCCCCCCTTCCGACGCCGAGGATCACGATGCCGCACCCGACACGATTCGCCACGTTACGCGCGGTGCTCACGCTTGCCGCGATGGCGCTCGTCGCCGTCGGACTGCCGGCGTGCTACACCTACCCGACGCCCTACGGCTACGCGACGCCGGCGAGCTTCGACCGATCGTGGGAGGCCGCCGTTGGAGCGCTGGCGGACAACGGGCTCGCGATCACGTCGCAGGACCGCGACAGCGGGACCGTCAGTGGCCGCCGCGGCGCGATCGACGTCGTCGCCAACGTGCGCTCGCAGTCGGACGGCAGCGTGCGCGTCGAGTTCACCGCGCGCGGCGACATCAAGCAGGACCCCGGGCTGGTCGACCGCGTGTCGGCGGCCTACGATCGGCGGATGGGGCGCTGAACGGCCCGCGCGGCGCAGCGCCTCTCACGCAGTTGGCGGGTCCGCCAGTCCCGGTCAGTGCGACATCAGCACCGGCACCGTCATCGATTCGAGCATCAGGTTCGACACGCCGCCCCACACGAAGCGGGACAGGCGCGGCCGGCTGTAGCCTCCCATCACGATCATGTCGGCGCCGAAGTCCGCGGCGCGCGACAGCAGGAACTCGCCCGACGCGATGTCCGGCGCCACCATCCGGTTGACGGTCGCGTCCACGTCGTGGCGGCGCAGGAAACCCTCGACCGCCTTGTCCGACACGTATTCCTGCACCGACTCGTCGGCGCGTGGCGAGACCGCGATGGCGAGCACCGCCTTCGCGTCCTTCAGGAACGGCAGCGCGTCGGCGACCGCGCGCGCCGACTCGCGGGAGTCCTTCCATGCAATCAGGATGCGCTCGCCCAGCGTCTTCGCCGCGCCGATGTACGGGATCATCAGCACCGGCCGGCCCGACTCCATCACGACCGCGTTCGCGAGCCCGGCGGAGAACGCCGCGTCGGGCCCCTTGTGCACCGGCTGGCCGATGACCGCGAGATCCGAGTAGCGCGCCTGCAGCACCGCGGCCTCGAGCGGGTCGCCGGCCGGCGCGCGCCACTGCAGCGACTTGACTCCCGCCGCGGCCGCCGCAGCGCGGAAGCGCTTCTCGGCGTCCTTCTGCGCCTGCGCGACCGACCCCATGCGGGCCTTGACGAGTTCGGGCGGGAGCAGCGCCGATTCGGTCGGCGTGAAATCGCGCGTCGAGACGATGTACGCACCGGCGACCTCGGCCGGATAATGGCGCGCGAGCCTCGTCGCGGCGTCGAGCCGCAGGTCGGTCTGGTCGGAATCGTCGACGTGGACGAAGATCGAACGGTAGGTCATCTCCAGCTCCCGCGGATCGCGGCGGCGGCGCCACCGCACCAATCGGCGAATGTTACCCGGCCGCGGGCAGGCGCACGGTGAGCAGGATCAAGGAGTCGGTCACGGCGCCGCCTGGCGCCGCGCCGGACACGACGCACGAAAGACCGCTCCTGCGGATCGCCGCCGGCGGGTCGCGAGACGACCGAACGGGCCCCTACGACTTGCGTCGTCGCCGGGCGAGCCCGAGGGCACCGAGGAGCGCGGAGAGCAGCCCGAGCATCCAGGGCCCCAGCGCCGGCACTGGCTGGACCGCCGGGCGCGGGATCGCGCCCTCGGTCGCGCCGATGTCCGCCGCCGCGCCGACGACGCGCGGGAACCCCGACCCGCGCTGCTCGTATTTGAAGCCTTCCGGATTGGCGCCGGTGTCGATCGCCGGGCTGCCGATGTAGAGCCGGTGCGTCCGCACCGGCCCCGTGACCGGATGTCCCGGCGCCCCGGCGACCCGGCCGCCGTTGTTCGCCAGCGGGCTGAGCTGCGGGTTCTGGCCGGCGATCGTGTCGCCCGGGAGCGTGATCCCGGGATCCGGCGTCTGGACGAGGTTGTTCGAGCCGCCGATCGTGCACGAACCGAGGCAGATCGCGTCGTACTTGGCCGCGTTGCCGCCGATGATCGTGCTCGCGAAGGTCGAGGGCCCGTCGGATTTGCTGACCGCCGGATTGCCGGCCTTGTTCGCCGCACCTCTTACCTGGGCCACCTTGGCGCGGATCGCGTCGAGCCTCGCCTTGGCGCTCGCGGACTTCGACGTCGACGCGACGAACGCGTTGACGGGAGTGTTGTACTTGATCGCGACGGCGACCGTGCCCGTATTGCCGGTGATCGTGCTGTTCGAGAGCTCGACCGAATCGACGAAGAGGCCCGCGCCGAGCGTGGGGTAGGGGTCCGGCCCCCGGGCAGCCGGTTGCCGGAGATCGTGCTGTTCGCGATCTCGGCCGTGTAGTACTCGGAATACGCGAACGCTCCGCCCCGAAACTTGCCGCCGCCCGCGCCCCCTTCCGGTGATTGGTTGCCGCTCAGCGTCGAATCGACCATCCCGAGCGCATAGACGGCAACGCCGTCGCCCTTGGCCCGCGCGCCGGCTTTCGCGCGCGCACCGGCCGTCCCCGCCGCGAAGCTGCCCGCCGAGGCGCGGAACGCCTGCCGGGCGGCAAGTCGCGACGGATCGCCGCGTCCGGTGATCGTGCCTTGGCCCCGGCGCCCGCCTTGCGACACTCCGGCCGTACTTGTTCCACTGCGAGATGCCGCCACCGATGCCGACGAGGTAGGTCTGCGTCCGTCGCCCGAGGTGCTGGTGATCGCGGAAGCATTGACCGTGTTGCCGCTGACGGTGCTCCCGTACAGTTGCACGCTGCCGCCGAGGATGCCGCCGCCGCCCAGGATCGTCGGGAGGCAGTACTTGGTGTTCGACGTCGTGTCGCAGGCGCGCCCGGTCACCGTATTGCCGGAAATCGAGCTCGCGTAGTGCCTCGAGTACTTGGCGAACACGCCGCCGCCCGCGTTCTCGGCCGTGTTGCCCGAGATCGTCGACGACTGCGTCAGCAGCACGTACGCGGCGACACCGCCGCCGATGCCGCTGAGGCACGAAGGGTATTGGCTCGGGTCGGGCAGCGCGGTGCAGCCGGTGACGACCGACTTGGGGAGCTGCAGTTCGCCTCGGACAGGATGCAGCCGCCGGCGCCCGCGGCGCGCCCGTTCGCGATCGTGAGGTCCTGATCGGACGAGAACGCCTTGGTGTTGGTTGGTGAAGACCCGGCTGGCGTTCGCCCCGGAGATCGTCAGTGCCGTGGAACCCGGGCCCTGGATCGCGAGGCCCGTGATCCCGATCTCCGAGGCGCTTGCGAGCGTGATCGTCCCCGATATCGACCTTGTCGCCCCCACCGAAGATGCCGCCGCTGTTGACGCAACCGGTTCCGGCGACGCTTCCGGCGTTCATCGCCCCGACCGCCTGCCTCAGCGTGCACGTGCCGGCGTTGCCCGCGTCGCCGCCGGTCGTGACGACGATCGTCGCGGCATGGAGCCCGCCGGACGCGATCACGCCCGACGCGACGAGCGCCGCGAACAGCGGCCGGACGATGAATTGCGCAGCGCCGCCGCGCGGATGCTTGCTGGACGAACGTGCCATGGACTCCCCCTGGGGCGGCGAGACGCGGATTCGCTCCGGCGCGGCGAACGGTCGATCGCCTGCCGGCCCCTGCGAACCCGTGCCAGAGCGCCGATTCTAGGTGCGGCGGGCCTTCAGTCTCAAGGCCAACGGCGAATGCTGCGCCGGCTCGTCGCGGCGCAGCAACATGCTGCGCCGCAACAGGCGGGGTCTGCGCCGATGCGCGCGTTCAGGCCGGCTTGAGCAACCCGGCAGGCGCCACCGGCACCGTCCCGTCGAACTTGACGCACCAGACGTCGCGCCCCTGCGCGTCGCGCCCGACGAGATGCAGGCCCACCTGCTTCATGCGCGCGACCGCGCCGCGCCTCGCGAGCTTCGCGTTCTCGACGATCGCGACGACGCCACGCGGGGAACGAGCGTGCGGATGGTCGCGCAGCAGGGCGACGGCCGCTTTGAACGCGGCGGTCGTGAGCCCCGGCACGCCGCGGTCGGCCGGCCGCACGAACGTCCGGTAGAAATAGTACGGTCCCGCCCCGCCCGGGACGTCCTGCACGTAGACCGTGTTGACGCCGGCGAGCTCCCCGGAGGGATTTCGGATCGTGTAGACGACCTCGTCGACGCGCCGATGCGCCTCGTCGGGCGCGAGCACGCCGGCCGCGAGCCACATGCCGACGATGTCGTCGCGCGCGGCGGGCGGCGCGCGGCCGTACACCGGCGTCAGCTTGTAGCCTCGAAACTCGATGTCGCCTGCAGGGGAGTCGGTCATCGTTCGCGCCCGTTCATCTCGTCGCAGTGCGGGATGGCGTGCCGCGGGGCCTTCGCGAGCTCCACCTGCGGCAGGAGCTCGTCGGGAATCGCCCAGGTCGAGTCGAGGATCGGATCGTGCTCCTCGAGGATCAGCGGCGACAGGATGCCGGGCAGCGCCTGCACCGCGAAGATCTCCTCGACCGAGGCCGAGAAGCGCAGGAACGCGACCGTCTGCCCGGTCTCGACGTTGACCGCCCAGACGCCGCTCGAGCGGTCCGGGTTCTGGTCGGTGAGCGGGATGTCGGTGAACGGGTTCGACGAGCGCAGCTGCGAGAGCCCGATGAACGCGATCGGGCCGACGAAGTCGAGCCCGCGCGTGAACCCGGGCACCTGGGCGACCGCCTCGACGCGCCCGGACACCGGGTCGACCGTCGACAGCGCGCCGCGCCCCGATTCGAGCACCCACAGCCGCCCGCGATGCAGCCGCGGCGAGTGCGGCATCGACAGGCCGCGCGCGACGACCTCGCCGGACTCGACGTCGAGCAGGATGCCGCCCGTGCGCTTGTCCGCGCGCCAGCCTTCGCGCACGTTGCTCTCGCCCAGCGCCGTCAGGTAGCGCGGCTTGCCGTCGCCCATCGCGAGGCCGTTGAGGTGGCAGCGGTCCTCGGGGGCGTAGCCGGACACGAAACGCGGGCGCCAGCGCGGCACGAAGCTGTGCTCGGTGTCGAGCGTGCAAAGGCACGAGAACAGCGTGTTCACGTACCAGCAATCGTTGCCCGCGAACGCCATCTCGTGGATGTCGACGTGGCCGGTCACGTGCACGTTGCGCAGCAGGTAGACCGCGTCGTGCGCGTTCGGCGGATCGACGCGCGGGGCGACCGCGGGAACGTTGCGGTACTCGTGCACGCTGCGGTGCGCGCCGACGAAGAGGCGGTTCGCGTCGGCCGCGAGGCCCATCGGACGCGGCAGCGCGAAGAAGTGCGTGTTGATCGCGGACTGCTGCGGGCGCATCAGGATGACGCGTCCGGCCTGGAACGTCGTCACGAGCAGCGAGCACCGGAGCTCGCGCAGGAGCGCCGGGAAGTTCGTCGTGTGGACGCTCGAGAACGCCTCGGGCGCGGGGGCGGCGGTGTCGGTCACGCGGAGGCGGGGTCGAAGTCGTAAGATTCGCGGGATGGGAATCGCCGGACCGAAGTTTACGGCCCTTGCGCCGGTTCTGCTCGCCGCGGCGCTCGCGGGCTGTGCCGCGCCGCCGCCCGTCCCCGATGCCGCGGCGATCTCGACGCCCGACGCCGCCTGCGCGGCGCTGGTGGAGGCGTTCGACGACGAGGTCGCGCGCGCCGGCACGGGCGACGGCGGCTATGCCCGCGTTGCCGGGTACCGCACGCTGCGCGTCGACCGGCTGGTCGCGAGCTACGCGAGCGAGCCGATGGACGCGGAGACGTTCGGCGGCTTCGTGGCCGCGATGCGCGCGCTGGACCGCGACGCGCGCTCGGTCGAGCTTGCGAACCTGCCTCCGGACGCCCGGGCACGCCTCGACGCCCGATCGCGCAGCGTGCCCGGCCTCGATTCGCCCGACGGCCCGCTCGCGGAACGTATCGACGACTGCGCCGAGCGCGCGCTCGCGCGCGACCTCACCGCCCCGCACGCGCGCGTGTGGCTGATCGCCGCGGCCCGCGTTCCCGACGACTACCGCGACGCGATGCGCGCGCTCGGGCTCTATCCGGTCACCGGCTTCGCGCTCGCGGCGGGCGTCCGCCTGTACGAGCGGGAGACGCGCGCCGCCTTCGCGCAACCGGCCGGGCCGCCGCGGGGCACGGTCCTCGCCTACCGTCCGCCCGAGGTGAACACCCTCTCCCCGGGCTCGATCCGCACGACGGTCGCGTCGATGATCGACGCGGAGCCGCTGCCCCCGGTCCCGCGCGTCGAGGGGACGGCGCTCGACGCGCTCCTCGCCGCCTACGCGCCCGACTACGCGATCGACACCGCGACCAGCGACGATCGGCCCGGCCGGCCGTTCCGGCGCGACGACGGCGTCCCGGACGTCGACGCATCGTCGCCGGTCGTCTACACGCGCCTCGCGTGGACGCGATTCGACGGCGCGCTGCTGCCCCAGCTCGTCTACACGGTCTGGTTCGCGCAGCGCCCGCCGCGATTCGCCGGCGACCCGCTCGCCGGCCGCCTCGACGGCCTCGTCTGGCGGGTGACGCTGGACCGCGACGGCGCGCCGCTCCTGTACGACACGATCCATCCGTGCGGCTGCTACCACCAGTTCGTGCCGACCGCGCGCCTCGTCGCGAAGCCCGCGGAGCCGGGCGTCGAGGAAGGCGCGCTCGTCGTGGCCACGCTGCCCGAGCTTCCGGTCGGTGCGCGCGTGCGGCTCCACGTCGCGGCGGGCACGCACTACCTGCGCCGCGTCGAGCCGCTCGCGGCGGGCGGCGCCCCGGCCCCGGGCGAGGACCGTTACCGGCTCGACCGCGAGTCGGCGCTGCGCACGCTTCCGCTCGCGGCCAGCGGAACAGCGAGCCTCTACGGCCCGGACGGCATCGTCGCGGGCACCGAGCGCCCCGAGCGCTACGCGCTCTGGATCTCGGGCATCGAGAGCCCGGGCGCGATGCGGCAATGGGGACGCCATGCGACGGCGTTCGTCGGCCGCCGGCATTTCGACGACGCGTTCCTGGTCGAGCGGTACTTCGCGCGGGCAGCGAAGGGCAGCGCCGGAACCCGGCGGCGCAGCCGCCCGACAGCTGCCGAACAGCGGCGCACGCGATTCGCGACCCATCAGGCGCCGCGCCGCTCGCGGCGCTCGCCGGCATGGCGGCGGCGTCTGCCGTCGGACGCGGGGATCCGGCACGCACGCCCGATCCCGTCGACCGGCGAGCGCGTCCCGGTGATCGGGCTGGGCACGTGGATCACGTTCGACGTCGGCGACTCGCCCGCGTCGCGCTCGACGCTGCTGCCGGTGATGCGCGACTTCCTCGCCGCGGGCGGGCGCGTGATCGACTCGTCGCCGATGTACGGATCATCGGAATCAATGATCGGCATCCTCGCGCGCGAGCTTCGCCGGCCGCCGATGTTCTCGGCGACGAAGATCTGGACGCCCGGGCGCTGGGCCGGCGCGCAGCAGGTCGAGCGCTCGCTGAAGCTCTGGGGCGTCGAGCGCTTCGACCTCGTGCAGGTCCACAACATGCTCGACTGGCGCACCCACCTGCCGACGCTCGCGGCGCTGAAGCGCGAGGGCCGCATCCGCTACCTCGGCATCACGACCTCGCACGGCCGCAGGCACGACGAGCTCGAGCGCGCGATGCGGGAGGTCGCGTTCGACGTCGTGCAGTTCACCTACGGCGTCGCCGACCGTGACGCCGAGCGCGCCTGCTGCCGCTCGCGCGCGACCGGGGCGCGGCGGTGATCGCGAACCGCCCGTTCGACGGTGGCGACCTCTTCGACCGCGTCCGTGGCCGGCGCTGCCTTCCTGGGCGGCCGAGATCGACTGCACGAACTGGGCGCAGCTGTTCCTCAAGTTCGTCGTGTCGCATCCGGCGGTCACCTGCGCGATCCCCGCGACGTCGCAGGCCGCACATCTGCGCGAGAACGTCGGCGCGTTGCGCGGACGGCTGCCCGACGCGGCGATGCGCACGCTGATCGCGCAGGCGGCGGGCTGATCGCTAGCCGCGCGCCGTGTACGCCGCGACCTCGGCCCGGGTGGGGCTGCCCGCGCGCCCTCCGCTGCGCGTGCACTTGATCGCGGCCGCGAGCGTGGCGAATCGCGCAGCCGCTGCGACGCCGCGCCCCTCGGCGATCGCGAGCGCGTAGGCGCCGTGGAAGACGTCGCCGGCGCCCAGCGTGTCGACGGCGTCGATCTCCGGTGCGGGCACGTGCAGCGGGCCGTCGTCCGTGAGCCACCAGGACCCCGCCTCGCCGCAGGTCACCGCGCACGCGCGCGAGGGCGCCTGCGCTCGCATCGCGTGCCACGCCCGCTCCAGCGCCGCGAGTCGTCGCTTCCCGTCGGCGCGTTCGGGCAGCGATGCCCAGCACGCGAGGCCGTGCTCGGAGAACACGACGTGATCGGCGAGGCGCATCAACTCGCCGATGACGGAGCCTTCCGCGACATCGGCGTCGAGCACGCGGGGGACGCCCGCTTCGCGCGCCGCGCCGAACAGCGCGCGCGCGCCGGTGGGCCAACGCACGTCGGCGAGGACGGCGCCCGCCTCCCGCACGTCGTCGAGCGGAAGCCACGTCGCGTCGTCGGGAACGTCTCCGTGGTGCGACACGATCAGCCGCTCGCCCTTCGCGTCGACGATGATCGCCGACTGCGACGACCGGCAGCCGGCGAGCCGCCTGAAAGCGCGCGCGTCGACGCCGTACGCCGCGAGCTCCTGCGCCATCGTCGCGCCGGCGGCATCGTCGCCCGCGCGGCCCCAGAACGCGACGCGCCCGCCGAGGCGCGCGATCGCGCACGCGGCGTTCGCCGCCATCCCGCCGCCGACCTCGCGGTAGCCGGTCGCGCGCACCTTCGTCGGCACCGCGGGAATGGCGTCGACCGTGTAGACACGGTCGAGCGCCGCATGGCCCAGGCAGTTGACGTCGATGGGGATCAGGGCCGTAGAGTCTCGTCTCGGAAAAGTGGACAGAACGCGGCGGGTAACGAAAATTGCGGCTCCTGACCCCTGTCACGACGCCATGGCCGGCGCCCCGCCGATCGAGATCGTCCACAACGCCGACGCGCGCCGCTTCGAGGCGGTGATCGACGGCGCGCTATCGCGCTGCGACTATCGCCGCGTCGGCAACGTGCTGCAGATCCATCATACCGAAGTGCCGGCCGCGCTCGAAGGTCGCGGGATCGCGGGCAAGCTCGTCGCCGCGACGCTCGAGCATGCGAAGGCGCAGGGCCTGAAGGTCGCGCCGTATTGCTCGTACGTGCGCTCGTACATGCGCCGCCATCCCGAGACGCAGGCACTGCTCGCGCCAGGCCAGGCCGTCTGACTCGCGGCTTCGCTGTGGGTCGGGCTTCAG
>JADIZG010000014.1 GCA_016704895.1 Betaproteobacteria bacterium | reverse complement strand
GCAATCGATAGGTGTGGGTACCGGCGGGGTGCCTGTTTCGTGCTGTCCTTCGGGGTGGTGCGGGTGGGGATTCACAAGCTGGTGCTCACACGACGCTAATGTGCGGGCTGGTCGGGGGTAACTCTGGCTGGTCCGTGAGTCCCGCCCTGTGAGGAAACTGCGGGGAGGGGCGTTCGAGTGAGTCTTGGACTATGAAGTAATTGCTGAGATCAACTGAAGAGTTTGATCCTGGCTCAGATTGAACGCTGGCGGCATGCTTTACACATGCAAGTCGAGCGGCAGCGCGGGGGCAACCCTGGCGGCGAGCGGCGAACGGGTGAGTAATGCATCGGAACGTGTCCCGTAGTGGGGATAACCCGGCGAAAGCCGGGCTAATACCGCATATGCTCTACGGAGGAAAGGGGGATCCGCAAGGACCTCCGCTATGGGAGCGGCCGATGTCCGATTAGCTTGTTGGTGGGGTAATGGCTTACCAAGGCGACGATCGGTAGCTGGTCTGAGAGGACGATCAGCCACACTGGGACTGAGACACGGCCCAGACTCCTACGGGAGGCAGCAGTGGGAATTTTGGACAATGGGGCAACCCTGATCCAGCCATGCCGCGTGCGGGAAGAAGGCCTTCGGGTTGTAAACCGCTTTTAGTCGGGAAGAAAAGGCGCGGCCTAATACGTCGCGTTCTTGACGGTACCGGCGGAATAAGCACCGGCTAACTACGTGCCAGCAGCCGCGGTAATACGTAGGTGCGAGCGTTAATCGGAATTACTGGGCGTAAAGCGTGCGCAGGCGGTTCGTTAAGTCTGATGTGAAAGCCCCGGGCTCAACCTGGGAATGGCATTGGAAACTGGCGGGCTTGAGTGTGGCAGAGGGGGGTGGAATTCCGCGTGTAGCAGTGAAATGCGTAGAGATGCGGAGGAACACCGATGGCGAAGGCAGCCCCCTGGGCTAACACTGACGCTCAGGCACGAAAGCGTGGGGAGCAAACAGGATTAGATACCCTGGTAGTCCACACCGTAAACGATGATCACTAGGTGTTGGGGGTATCGACCCCCTCAGCAGCGAAGCTAACGCGTGAAGTGATCCGCCTGGGGAGTACGGTCGCAAGATTAAAACTCAAAGGAATTGACGGGGACCCGCACAAGCGGTGGATGATGTGGATTAATTCGATGCAACGCGAACAACCTTACCTACCCTTGACATGTCCGGAAGCCCGGTGAGAGCTGGGGTGCCCGAAAGGGAACCGGAACACAGGTGCTGCATGGCTGTCGTCAGCTCGTGTCGTGAGATGTTGGGTTAAGTCCCGCAACGAGCGCAACCCTTGTCCCTAGTTGCTACGCAAGGGCACTCTAGGGAGACTGCCGGTGACAAACCGGAGGAAGGTGGGGATGACGTCAAGTCCTCATGGCCCTTATGGGTAGGGCTTCACACGTCATACAATGGTCGGTACAGAGGGTTGCCAAGCCGCGAGGTGGAGCCAATCCCAGAAAGCCGATCGTAGTCCGGATCGCAGTCTGCAACTCGACTGCGTGAAGTCGGAATCGCTAGTAATCGCGGATCAGCATGCCGCGGTGAATACGTTCCCGGGTCTTGTACACACCGCCCGTCACACCATGGGAGTGGGGTTTACCAGAAGCAGGTAGCCTAACCGCAAGGGGGGCGCCTACCACGGTGAGCTTCATGACTGGGGTGAAGTCGTAACAAGGTAGCCGTATCGGAAGGTGCGGCTGGATCACCTCCTTTCTCGGAATCAGGAGACGGGAGTCGAAGGCTGGGCAGCGATGCCGAGTCGGCGACCCTGGCCTCCCAAGCCTTACCGGTGCCCACAACCTATCGGTTGCTGCGAAGGACCCCTGGTCCTTCGCGACAGTCGCAAATCCGACCCGGGTTTGTAGCTCAGTTGGTTAGAGCACCGTCTTGATAAGGCGGGGGTCGATGGTTCGAATCCATCCAGACCCACCACTTCGGGAATCGGCGCGAGTCCAAGGCCGGGCGGTGCGCCGGAAGGGCGGTCCGGATGGGGCCGTAGCTCAATTGGGAGAGCGCCTGCTTTGCAAGCAGGAGGTCGTCGGTTCGATCCCGTCCGGCTCCACCAAGCATCACCTGTCGATTGCGGTTGCGAAGCAGCGTTCGACCCTGGTTCCTCGGGCAGAGGGTCCAGCGTCGAGAGCTGCATCGTTCTTTAACAATTTGGAAGGCAAGGCGTCCATGGGCCCGATGAGAGCCTGTGGGCGTTAGGGTTGAGTTTGTATCGAGCCCTGTTCCGAACACAAAAGGCGGAGCAGGGATGCGCAAACACTACCGTGACTGCGCGTCTCCGCGAGGAGCGCAAAGTTATGGGGTCAAGCGACTAAGTGCATGTGGTGGATGCCTTGGCGATCACAGGCGATGAAGGACGTGACAGCCTGCGAAAAGCTCCGGGGAGCTGGCAAATGAGCATTGATCCGGAGATGTCCGAATGGGGAAACCCGGCCCGCAAGGGTCACCGCCGCCTGAATACATAGGGCGGAGGGAGCTAACCCGGTGAACTGAAACATCTCAGTAGCCGGAGGAAAAGAAATCAACCGAGATTCCGCTAGTAGTGGCGAGCGAACGCGGAAGAGCCTTGCTGTCTTTAGCCGATGTCGTAGTGGAACGCTCTGGAAAGGGCGGCCGCAGTGGGTGACAGCCCCGTACACGAAACGACGCCGGTGGAACCAAGTCAGCGACAAGTAGGGCGGGACACGTGAAATCCTGTCTGAAGATGGGGGGACCATCCTCCAAGGCTAAATACTCGTGATCGACCGATAGTGAACCAGTACCGTGAGGGAAAGGCGAAAAGAACCCCGGAAGGGGAGTGAAATAGATCCTGAAACCGCATGCATACAAACAGTGGGAGTCCCGCAAGGGATGACTGCGTACCTTTTGTATAATGGGTCAGCGACTTACGTTCTGTTGCGAGCTTAACCGCATAGGGAAGGCGCAGCGAAAGCGAGTCCGAATAGGGCGCTTTAGTAGCAGGGCGTAGACCCGAAACCGGATGATCTAGCCATGGCCAGGCTGAAGCGGGGGTAACACCTCGTGGAGGGCCGAACCCACTACCGTTGAAAAGGTAGGGGATGAGCTGTGGCTAGGGGTGAAAGGCTAAACAAATCCGGAGATAGCTGGTTCTCTCCGAAAACTATTGAGGTAGTGCCTCGTGTATCACCTTCGGGGGTAGAGCACTGTAATGGTAGTGGGGAGCATCGCGCTCTACCACGCCATAGCAAACTCGAATACCGAAGAGTGCGAGCACGGGAGACAGACGGCGGGTGCTAACGTTCGTCGTCGAGAGGGAAACAACCCAGACCACCAGCTAAGGTCCCCAAGACACAGTTAAGTGGAAACGAGGTGGGAAGGCTCAGACAGCCAGGATGTTGGCTTAGAAGCAGCCATCATTTAAAGAAAGCGTAATAGCTCACTGGTCGAGTCGTCCTGCGCGGAAGATGTAACGGGGCTCAAACTAGGCACCGAAGCTGTGGATTCAGGTTTCAGGCAGGTAAAGGCAGATGGTAGGAGAGCGTTCCGGCTAGGTCTCGTGAAGGCGAGGTGCTGAACCCTCGCCGGGGCATCGGAAGTGCGGAATGCTGACAGAGGTAGCGATAAAGCAGGTGAACGGGCTGCTCGCCGAAAGCGTTCCGAAGCCAGGTTTCCTGCGCCACGTTCATCGGCGCAGGGTGAGTCGGCCCCTAAGATGAGGGCGAGAGCCGTAGTCGATGGGAAGCGGGTCAATATTCCCGCACCGACGTGGAATGCGATGGGGGGACGGAGAAGGTTAACCAGGCCGGGTGTTGGACGTCCCGGTTCAAGCGTGTAGGCGTGCCGCGCAGGCAAATCCGCGTGGCTTAGCCAAGGCGTGACGACGAGGGCCGGCTTGCCGGCTCGAAGCGGGTGATACCAGGCTCCCAGGAAAAGCCTCTAAGCTTCAGTTCCACGACGACCGTACCGCAAACCGACACAGGTGGGCGAGCTGAATATGCTCAGGCGCTTGAGAGAACTCGGGTGAAGGAACTCGGCAAATTGACACCGTAACTTCGGGATAAGGTGTGCCCTCGCTAGGTGAACCCGTACAGGGGGAGCCGAGGGGGGCCGCAGAGAATCGGTGGCTGCGACTGTTTAACAAAAACACAGCACTCTGCTAAGACGAAAGTCGACGTATAGGGTGTGACGCCTGCCCGGTGCCGGAAGGTTAAGTGATGGGGTGCAAGCTCTTGATCGAAGCCCCGGTAAACGGCGGCCGTAACTATAACGGTCCTAAGGTAGCGAAATTCCTTGTCGGGTAAGTTCCGACCTGCACGAATGGCGTAACGATGGCCACACTGTCTCCACCCGAGACTCAGCGAAGTTGAAGTGTTTGTGAAGATGCAATCTCCCCGCGGCAAGACGGAAAGACCCCGTGCACCTTTACTGTAGCTTTGCATTGGACTGTGATGAGGTTTGTGTAGGATAGCTGGGAGGCTTTGAAGCCCGGTCGCCAGATCGGGTGGAGCCAACGTTGAAATACCAGCCTGACGTCATTGCGGTTCTAACCTTGGTCCGTCATCCGGATCGGGGACCGTGCATGGTAGGCAGTTTGACTGGGGCGGTCTCCTCCCAAAGAGTAACGGAGGAGCTCGAAGGTTCGCTTAGCGCGGTCGGACATCGCGCTTCAATGTGTAAGGGCACAAGCGAGCTTGACTGCGAGACTGACAAGTCGAGCAGGTGCGAAAGCAGGACCTAGTGATCCGGTGGTTCTGAATGGAAGGGCCATCGCTCAACGGACAAAAGGTACGCCGGGGATAACAGGCTGATACCGCCCAAGAGTTCATATCGACGGCGGTGTTTGGCACCTCGATGTCGGCTCATCACATCCTGGGGCTGTAGCCGGTCCCAAGGGTATGGCTGTTCGCCATTTAAAGTGGTACGTGAGCTGGGTTCAAAACGTCGTGAGACAGTTTGGTCCCTATCTGCCGTGGGCGCTGGAGATTTGACGGGAGCTGCTCCTGGTACGAGAGGACCGGAGTGGACGTACCGCTGGTGTACCGGTTGTGACGCCAGTCGCATCGCCGGGTAGCTATGTACGGAAGCGATAACCGCTGAAAGCATCTAAGCGGGAAACGTGCCTGAAGATGAGATCTCCCGGGGACTTGATCCCCCTGAAGGGTCGTGGCAGACCACCACGTTGATAGGCCGGATGTGGAAGCGCGGCAACGCGTTAAGCTGACCGGTACTAATTGCCCGTGCGGCTTGATCCCATAACTTTGCGCTACACGAAACGAACCAACCCCCCCTTGCCTTCCGCACGCGCCCAACGGCGCGGACGAGACGATTCAACTCTCCTCTACGCCTGACGACCATAGCCTGCCGGCACCACCCCTTCCCATCCCGAACAGGACCGTGAAACGGCAGCACGCCGATGATAGTGCGCATCCGCGCGCGAAAGTAGGTCATTGTCAGGCACCCACCAAGCACAACGCCCCGGTCATCGACCGGGGCGTTTTGCTTGGCGCATCCGCGAAACCCGTCGGCCTGAAGGCCGACCCACCAACACGCGCAGCGCCCCGTGGGTCGGGCTTCAGCCCGACGCCTTCCGCTTCGATGCGGCGAAACCCGTCGGCCTGAAGGCCGACCCACCACTTCGCGCAACGCCCTGTGGGTCGGGCTTCAGCCCGACGCCTTCCGCCTCGACGCGGCGAAACCCGCCCCCCCCCCCCCCCCCCCCCCCCCCCCCCCCCTCCCCCCTCCCCCCCCCCCCCCCCCCCCCCCCCCCCCCCCCCCCCCCCCCCCCCCCCCCCCCCCCCCCCCCCCCCCCCCGCGCGGCGACCCCCCCGCCTGAAGGCCGACCCACAACTTCGCCCGCCACAAAACGAAACGCCCCGGTCATCGACCGGGGCGTTTCGCCTCGTGCATGCGCGCGACGTCAACACCGCCGGCGCGTACCTCGCGCCGGCGCGTGATGATTACTGCCGGCTGCCGTGGATGTTGCCCGCAACCCCGCCCGCAACGGCACCGATGGCGGCACCCGTCCAGCCGCTGCCACCGGAGATGGCCGCGATTCCCGCACCGGCCGCGGCGCCGATCGCCGCGCCGCTCATCGTTCCCTGCTGCTGCGGCGTCATGTTGGTGCAGCCGGTCACGCCTGCCACCACCGCGATGGCCACGATCGTCCCAAGTCGCTTCATGGTCGGTCTCCTTTATTTCTTCAGGCCGGGAACGGCCATCTCGAACCAGATCGTCTCGAGGACCGGACGCTGCAGCCTGCCGGGATTGGCGGCGTACCAGCGGTCGAGGCCCTGCCGTACGCTGTCGAGCGTCTCGCCCTTGAGACCCCGCGCCAGCCGCGGCACGAAATTCTGGCTGTCGGACGGCGGGTTCGCTGCGTAGAAGGCCGTCTCGACCTGGACCAGGTTCGCGATGCCGACCAGGTAGGCCTTCTTCGCGGCCTCGGTCGACGTGGTCCAGTGCTCGCCGGTGACCATCGGTACTTCCTGCGCGTGGGCAACGCCCCAGGACGTGGCGAACGCCACGCCCGCCACGAACACCGCCCTGCGCAACAACTGTTTCGTCTTCATCGAACGCTCCTCGGTAATGCTTGATGTCGGGTGGAAAGATACCTTGTCACGATAACCGGCACGTCGGAGTCCATCATAGACTTGGATCACGGTCGTTCCGTTCAACGCTTTCGACGCACGAGCGGGGGCGGGCCCGCGGGACATCCCCGGCGCTTGCCGTGCCGGCGCGCCGCGCGTCGAGCCGTCTCCGGGCCGCAGCGCCAGCGCGACCGCGAAGCCGCCGATCGCCGCGGCAACGTGCTTGACCATGTGCCCCGCGACGACGCCGCCGGTCGCGTTCCACAGCGACGCGTCCGCGGTCTCCGCCACCTTGGCGATCACGTACCACAACAGCAGCATTCCCCAGGGCAGCGCATCCGGCCCGCCGCGCGTGACGACGAGCAGCAGGAGCACCCCCGCGACGAGACCAAACTGCACGACGACATAGAGCGACAGGTTCCCGCTCAACGCCCAGTGCACGACGCTCGCCGGGCCGACGACCAGCGCGACCAGCAGGATCGCGAACCCCGCCCGCGCGCTGATCCGCTCGGCGAACATCGCCCCGTACACGCCGGCGAACGCGATCGTCATCGGCAGCCGGTCCCAGACGAGCGTGACGTCCGTCGGGCTCAGGTGATACCAGATCGACCCGACCCCCGAAAGCGCCATGCCGACGAACGACACGACGAGACTCGCGCGCGTGATCGGCAACAGCAGGCGCGCGGTGCGTTGCGTCCGCCACAGTCCGAACAGGCCCGCGGCGACGAGCGCGAGATTGGAGATCACGTCGGCCGCGTGCGGAATGCCGAGGAACGCCCGCTGGTCGGCGAACGCGTGATATTCCTGGGGCTGCCGGATCACCGGCATCAGCAGCCACGCGGCGAACACGGCAACGACGACCACCAGCGCGACGATCTCGCGGCGGCTGAGCGAATGCGTGCTCACGACCCGACGTTCCCGGTGCGCCCGCATCGCGCCGGGCCATGCGACACGCCGGCGCGGGGTCGGGCGCGATTCGCTAGAGACCGTCGTTCAGCGCGATGCCCGCGCCGATCGTGGTCTGCCTCCAGTTGTAGTCGATCATGCTCTCGCCGTACCCGGTGAACACCTGGACGTAGCCGCGGAACGACCCCAGGAGCGGCGGGGACATCCAGCCGGCCTGGAACGCGCCCTTGCCGGTGTTCACGTTGCCGCGCGCCATCGCCTGGAAGCTGTGGCCGCGCCAGCGGTAGATCGCGCTGATCTCGCCGTGGCCCATGTAGTCGGTGATGTCCGGATTGTCGTCGTCCTCGTCGTTCTCCGGGATCCGATACCAGACCCTGCCGTACAGCGCGAGGTTCTCGCGCTCGACGCCGGCCTCGGCGATCAGGCGGTTCCAGCTGCGCGACAGGGAGTCCGTGCGGCCGTTCGACTGGTGGTTGAAGCTCGCGTTGAGGAGGTTCCACTTGAACCCGCCGCCCAGGTCCACGCCGGGACGGTAGCTGACGATCGCCTCGGGCATGTAGTTCGTCTCGCGGAACGGCCGCGAGATGCCGTCGTTGTAGACCTGCCACTGGTTCTGCTGCGTGTAGGCGAGCCACACGCCCCAGCGCCGGTCGTCGGTCGTCCAGACGCGGCCCTTGAAGCTGATCTGGAACTTCGCCTCGGTCTGGTCGAGTTGCGCCGGCTCGCCGGCCGCCGCGAACAGGGGAGCGTATGGACCGACGTTGGCGTCGTCGGTGTAGCGGCCGACGAGCAGGTAGTTGGAGCGGTAGAAGCGGATGTCGTAGCGCGGAGAGGACGGGGCGAAGTCCCAGGCGGTGTCGATCATCGACTCGCCCGCGCGCGGCGACCTCGGCGGCCGCGCTGGCCACCGCGTCGGGCGGCGCGGCTGCGGCGGACGAGGCGCGTGCCGAGGCAGACTCGGCCGCCTTCGCTGCGGCAGGGCGTCCGCTGACGGCGTCGTAGCACGACAGGCGATCAGTACTCGAGGCGATGCCGTGACAATCGGCCGCCGCGCGAGGCTGCGCCTGCGCGGTGGCGACGCCGGTCATTCCGGCTGCGGCGCAAATGAACGCGCCGAGCGCGGCGCGAACGGTAGGTGATCTCATCTCCGGACTCCCCAGGTCGGCGCCGTGTTCGGGGGGGGGCGGCGCCACGGACGGAGATTGCCACAGATCGGTCACGTTTGTTCGAGCCGGCGCACATCGTTTCATTCTCGAATATTTCAGTTTGCGTGCATCGGAATGCCGCGCGCGTCCGTCGCATTTGTCCAACTGACGTGCGCCTGGCACCTCGAGATCATGCCCGGGATTTCTTCGGATCTCGTCATTGCGCGGGAACCGCGGCATTGCTCGACTTCGGGAGGGAGGTATGGGAACATTTCCGCGTTGCATTCGGAATCAGGGCATGGAACAAGAATACCGACGATCCGAGTGTCCGCCCGCAACGCGCACGCCGGGGGCGTGGCGTACGGGTGATCCTTCGCGTTTCCCGACGACTCGATGGCTTCGCCGTTCGACCGGCGACAAGCTGCGTCCGGGTGCGCCCCGCGTCGATGTCGCGGGTGTCCCTGCTCCGCGTGCACGCGGTGTCGGTCCGCGCGCGCGGCTTCGCTGAAGCGCCGCCCGTCGCGTCGTCCACGCTCCGCACCGGTTCGAGCATTCGCACTGACCAGGGTCAACCCGTTCCGGGAGGAATGAAATGGCTTCGTCGGACCAGAAGATGTCACGGCTGCAGCTCACCGCGATGGTGGTGGGCGGCATGGTGGGCGCGGGCATCTTCTCGCTTCCGCGAACGTTCGCGAACGCCACCGGGCCGCTGGGCGCGGTCATCGCGTGGATCATCGCGGGCACCGGCATGTACATGCTGGCGCGCGTCTTCCAGGCGCTGGCCGAGCGCAAGCCCGACATCGACGCCGGCGTCTATGCGTACGCCAGGGAAGGCTTCGGCGACTACCCCGGCTTTCTCTCGGCCTTCGGCTACTGGATCGGCAGCTGCATCGGCAACGTGTCGTACTGGGTGCTCATCAAGTCGACGCTGGGCGCGTTCTTCCCGGTCTTCGGCGACGGCAACACGGCGATCGCGATCGCGGTGGCTTCGGTCGGCATCTGGCTGTTTCACTTCCTGATCCTGCGCGGCGTGCAGCAGGCCGCGTTCATCAACAGCATCGTCACGGTGGCCAAGATCATCCCGATCCTGGTCTTCCTCCTGCTCACGTTCTTCGCCTTCAAGATGGACCTGTTCAGGTTCAACCTCTACGGCGGCGACCTGACGGCGGGCCTGTTCGACCAGGTCAAGGCGACGATGCTGGTGACGGTGTTCGTGTTCATCGGCATCGAAGGGGCGAGCGTGTACTCGCGATTCGCGAAGGAACGCGCGGACGTCGGCAAGGCGACGATCCTCGGCTTCATCGGCGTGACCTGCCTGATGGTGCTGGTGACGCTGCTGCCGTACGCGGTGCTGCAGCGGGCCGACATCGCCGGCATGCGCCAGCCGTCGATGGCGGGGGTGCTCGAGTCGGTCGTCGGTCCGTGGGGCGCGGTTTTCGTCAGCGCGGGACTCATCGTTTCGGTGCTCGGCGCTTACCTCGCCTGGGCACTGATCTGCGCCGAGGTGATGTTCAACGCGGGCAAGTCGAAGGACATGCCCAGGGCATTCGCCAGGGTCAACGCGAACAACGTGCCGGTCGTCGCCATGTGGGTGACGAGCATCATCATCCAGCTGATCGTGATCACGACCTACTGGTCGACCGACGCGTTCGCGCTGATGCTGAACCTGACCAGCGCCACCACGCTGATCCCCTACCTGTTCGTCGCCGCCTACGGCCTGATGATCGCGCAGCGCGGCGAGACCTACGAGCTGCGTCCGGAGGAGCGCCAGCGCGACCTGATCCTGTCCGTGCTGGCCGTCGCCTACACGCTGTTCATGATCTATGCCGGCGGGCTTGAAGTTCATCCTGCTGTCCGCCATTCTCTTCGCGCCCGGCACGGTCCTGTACTACATCGCGCGGCGCGAGCAGGGCAAGCCGGTCTTCGACAAGACCTCGGATTGGGTCGTATTCGGCGTCATCGTCGCCGCTGCCGTCTACGGCGTCTACGGCCTCGCCACCGGTTCCATCTCCATCTAACCAGCAAGGATCTCGCCATGGCCAATGCAAAGGAAGTCAAGTTCGGCGTCCATTCGGAGGTCGGCCAGCTGCGCAAGGTGATGGTCTGCGCCCCCGGCCGCGCGCACCAGCGCCTCACGCCGTCCAACTGCGACCAGCTGCTGTTCGACGACGTGCTGTGGGTCGAGAACGCCAAGCGCGACCACTTCGACTTCATCACCAAGATGCGCGACCGCGGCGTCGACGTGGTCGAGATGCACAACCTGCTGGCCGAGACCGTCGCGGTGCCCGAGGGCAAGAAGTGGATCCTCGACAACCAGGTGGTGCCGAACCAGGTCGGCCTCGGCTTCATCGACGAGCTGCGCAGCTACCTCGAGGGCCTGAGCAACCGTGACCTGGCCGAGACGCTGATCGGCGGCCTGTCGACGCTCGAGTTCCCGGAATCGATCGGCGGCAAGGCGCTGCAGGTGGTCAAGGAAGCGGCAGGCGTCACCGAATACCTGCTGCCGCCGCTGCCGAACACGCTCTACACGCGCGACACCACTTGCTGGATCTACGGTGGTGTGACGCTGAACGCGCTGTACTGGCCGGCGCGGCAGGAGGAGACCATCCTCACCACCGCAATCTACAAGTTCCATCCGGACTTCGCCGGCAAGGTCAACGTCTGGTGGGGCGACCCGACCGAGGACCACGGCCAGGCCACGCTGGAAGGCGGCGACGTGATGCCCATCGGCAAGGGCAACGTGCTGATCGGCATGAGCGAGCGCACCTCGCGCCAGGCCATCAGCCAGCTGGCGGCGACGCTGTTCAAGAAAGGCGCCGCCGAGCGGGTGATCGTCGCCGCGATGCCGAAGATCCGCGCGGCGATGCACCTCGACACCGTGTTCACCTTCGCCGACCGCGACTGCGTGCTGCTCGCGCCGGACTTCCTCGCCAAGACGACGACGTTCTCGTACCGGCCGAGCGATCACCCGAGCGGAATCGAGTTCCACGCCGAAAAGAAACCGTTCGTCAAGGTCGTGGAGGAGGCGCTGGGGCTCAAGAAGCTGCGCGTCGTCGAGGCCGGCGGCACCGACTACCAGCGCGAGCGCACGCAGTGGGACAGCGGCGCGAACCTGGTCTGCGCGTCGCCGGGCGTCGTCTACGCCTACGACCGCAACACCTACACGAACACGCTGCTGCGCAAGGAAGGCATCGAGGTGATCACGATCGTCGGGGCCGAGCTCGGCCGCGGACGCGGCGGCGGTCACTGCATGACCTGCCCGATCATCCGCGATCCGGTCGACTACTGACCCGGAAGAATGCCCTCGCCGCCGGCTCGTCCGCTGCCGGCGGCGGGGGCTCGCCGCAAGGCGGCGCCAGCGATCGCGGGGCGGCGCGATGGATGGCGATCCACGCTTTATAATGGCCCGGTGACGTCGCATCAGCCGATGCGCGACCGCCGGGGAAGGCCGAAACGACATGAGCAGGACCGCCGAACCCCAGCCGCTGACGCTGACGGAAGCCGTGATCCCCGTCGCCGGCCTGGTCGTGCTGGTGGCGCTTTCGTACTTCCTGTTCGGCGATGCCGGCGCGTCCGGGCCGAACCAGGTCGCGCTCACGTTCGCGACGATGATCGCGGCGTTCGTCGCCTGGCGTCGTGGGCATTCGCTCGAATCGCTGCGCGAGGCCGCGGTCCACAGCGTCGGCTCGGGCATCGGCGCGATGTTCATCCTGCTCGCGGTCGGCTCGCTGATCGGGACGTGGGCGATGTCCGGCACGCTGGTGGCGATGGTCTACTACGGGCTGCAGCTCCTGGAACCCGAACTACTTCTAGGTGACGGCGACCGCGGTCTGCGCGATCGTCGCGGCCAGCATCGGCAGCTCGTGGACGGTGGTCGGCACGATCGGGATCGGCTTCATGGGCATCGCGATCAACATGGAGTTGAACCCGGCGATCTCGGCGGCCGCGATCATCTCCGGCGCCTACTTCGGCGACACCACGTCGCCGCTGTCGGACTCGTCGAACCTCGCTGCCGCCACCGGCGGCGTCGACCTGTACAAGCACGTCAAGGAGACGCTGCTCACGTCGTCGATCGCGCTCGCGATCGCGCTGGCCGTGTTCCTGATGCTGGGGCGGCCGGGCGATTTCGACGCGAGCGCGCAGATCGAGGCGATCCGGAGCTCGTTCGGCATCTCGCCGGTCCTGTTCCTGCCGCTCGTGGTCGTCGTCGTGCTCGCGCTGTTCAAGGTGCCGCCGTTCACGGCGATCTTCCTCGGCGCTCGCGGGCGGCGTCCTCGCCGTGTTCGTGGCGCCCGATCGCGTCGTCACGTTCGCGACGCGGACCGGCGACGACATCCCGCGCTGGCTCGCCATGCTCAAGGGCGTGTGGCTCGCGCTCGCGAGCGGCTACACGGGGTCCACCGGCATCCCGATGATCGACCAGCTCGTGACGCGCGGCGGCATGGCGAGCATGCTCAACACGATCTGGCTCATCATCACGGCGCTCGCGTTCGGCGGCGTGGTCGAGAAAGCGGGCGTGCTCGACCGTCTCATCACGCCGGTGATCGAGTCGGCGAAGTCGGCCGGCGGCGGCTCGTCTCCACTCCTCGTCGCCTCGGTGATCGGCACGAACATCGTCACGGCGGACCAGTACATCGCGATCGTGCTGCCCGGGCGGATGTTCAAGAGCGCGTTCGCGAAGCGCGGTTTCGCGCCGGTCGTGCTGACGCGCAGCGTCGGCGCCTCGGCGACGCCGACGTCGGCGCTGGTCCCGTGGAACAGCTGCGGCGCGTACATGGCGGCGACGCTGGGCGTGGCCACGTTCAGCTACCTGCCGTACGCGGTCTTCAACATCGCGAGCCCGCTGCTTGCGATCGCGATCGCCTATCTCGGCATTCGCATGCCGAAGGCGAGCGGGTCGCATGGCTGGTGTCGCTGCGGACCTCGCGCCCTCGGGATTGCGCTGCGGTGCAGCAACGGCGAAAATGACGGGAATGTCGAGACGAGGGGCCGCATCGTGAGCGTTGAGAATGTTGTCGGACGATCGCGCCGGGCGCGTGCAGCCGTTGCGGTCCTGGTCCTAGCGGCCGTGGCGCTCCTGCCCGCTTGCCAGCGCGCCCAGGAAGCCCCCGCGCCGGAGATCCGGCCCGTTCGCGCGATCACGGTCGGCGAGCGGTCCGGCGGCGACTCGGTCGCGCTCACCGGCACCGTGCAGGCGCAGACCGAGGTCAACCTCTCGTTCCGGGTCGACGGCCGCATGATCGAGCGATCGGTGCAAGTCGGCGACACGGTGCGGGCGGGTCAGGTCATCGCGCGGCTCGACCCGCAGAACGAGGAGAGTTCGCTGCAGGCCGCGAAGGCCCAGTCGTCCGCGGCGCAGGCGCGGCTCGTCGAGGCGCGGAACAACTTCGCCCGGATGAAGGACCTGATCACCGACAACTCGGTGTCGCGCGCGCAGTACGACCAGGCGGAGGCGATGTTGCGCACCGCGGAGTCCGGCCTCGAGACCGCGCAGTCGCAGGTCACGCTCGCGCAGAACCGCCTGAGCTACACGACGCTCGTCTCCGAGGTCGCGGGGGTCGTGACGCTAGCAGGCCCCGAGCCCGGCGAGGTCGTGGGCGCGGGGCGCATGATCGTGCAGGTCGCGCGTGAGGGCGCCCGCGACGCCGTGTTCGACGTCCCGGCGCGCGTCAAGGACGCCGCGCCGGCGAACCCGCGCATCCAGGTGACGCTGACCGGCGATCCGAAGGTGACGGCGGCCGGGACGATCCGCGAGGTGGCGCCGCGCGCCGACCCGATCACCGGCACGTTCCGCGTCAAGGTGCGACTCGCCGATCCGCCGGCGGCGATGCGCCTGGGCAGCACGGTGACCGGCCGGATGGCGCTCGCGCGCGCGCTGGCGATCGAGGTGCCGCCGTCGGCCGTCACGCGCAGCGACCGGCAGGCTTCCGTGTGGGTCGTCGACCCGAAGACGGGCACCGTCGAGTCGCGGCCGATCGAGATCCGCTCGTCCGATCCGAATCGGGTCGAGGTCGCGTCGGGGCTCAAGCCCGGCGACGTCGTCGTGACCGCGGGCGTGCAGGCGCTGCGCCCCGGCCAGAAGGTGCGGCTCGTCGAGAAGCGCCCGTGATCGGCCCGAACCTCTCCGAGTGGGGGCTGAAGCGCCCCTCGCTCGTCGTGTTCCTGATGATCGTCGCGGTGGTCGCCGGCACGCTGTCGTTCCTGCGCCTCGGCCGCGCCGAGGACCCGGCGATCACGATCCGCACGATGGTCGTCGCCGCGGCGTGGCCGGGCGCGACGGTCGAGGAGACGCTGAAGCAGGTGACCGAGCGGCTCGAGCGCACGCTGCAGGAGACGCGCCACCTGCGCACGGTCCGCAGCTACACGACGGCGGGTCAGACGACGATCTTCGTCGACCTCGAGCAGTCGGCGCCGCCCGCGGCGATCCCCGACGTCTGGTACCAGGTGCGCAAGAACGTCGGCGACATGCGCCTGACGCTGCCCCAGGGCGTGGTCGGGCCGTTCTTCAACGACGACTTCGGCGACACGTTCGGCATCATCTACGCGTTCACCGCGGACGGCTTCACGTTCCGCGAGCTGCGCGACTACGTCGAGGACGCGCGCTCGCGCCTGCTGCAGGTCAAGGACGTGTCGAAGATCGAGGTGCTCGGCGCGCAGGACGAGCAGGTGTTCATCGAGTTCTCGACCGAGAAGCTCGCCGGCCTGCGCCTCGACTACCCGACGATCGTCGCCACGCTGCAGGCGCAGAACCTGGTGCGGCCGGCCGGCGTCGTCCAGACCGCGAACGAGCGCGTGTTCCTGCGCGTGACCGGGGCGTTCGAGAACGAGCGCGACATCGAGAACGTCAACTTCGTCGCCGGCGACCGCATCGTCCGCCTGGGCGACATCGCGACGGTGCGGCGCGGCTTCGTCGACCCGCCGCAGCCGATGTTCCGCGTCAACGGCAAGCCGGCGATCGGCCTCGCGATCGCGATGCGCGACGCCGGCGACATCCTGGCGCTCGGGGAGAGCATCCGCGCCGAGATGGCCGACGTCCAGGCCGGCCTGCCGGTCGGCATCGAGCCGACGCTGGTCGCCGACCAGGCGGTGTCCGTCGACGTCGCGATCGGCGACTTCATGACGTCGCTGTGGCAGGCGATCGTCATCATCCTGGTCTGCAGCTTCCTCAGCCTCGGCGTGCGCCCGGGCGCGGTGGTGGCGCTGGCGATCCCGTTGACGCTGGCGATCGTGTTCGCGGTGATGGACGGCGCGCACATCGGCCTGCACCGGATCTCGCTCGGCGCGCTGATCATCGCGCTGACGCTGCTCGTCGACGACGCGATGACGACCGTCGACGCGATGATCCGCCGGCTGGGGGCAGGCGACTCCAAGGACGAGGCCGCCACGTTCGCCTACCGGACGCTGGCCGCCCCGATGTTGATCGGCACGCTGGTGACGATCTCGAGCTTCGTCCCGATCGGCTTCGCGGAGAGCAGCGCGGGCGAGTACACGTTCTCCATCTTCGCGGTCGTGGCCATCGCCCTGCTCGCGTCGTGGCTGGTGGCCGTCCTGTTCGCGCCGCTGATCGGCAAGGCGCTGCTCAGGCCGCCCAAGGCCGGCGCCGTCGAGAAGCCGAGCCGGGTGGTGGCCGCGTACTCGGCGTTCCTCGCCGCCGCCATCCGGGCCCGGTGGGTGACCATCGCGTGACGGTGGCGGCGTTCGCCGCGGCGATCTATCTGTCGCGGCACGGTGCCGCGGCAGTTCTTCCCGGCGTCCGACCGGTCCGAGCTCACGGTCAGCATGTCGCTGCGCCAGAACGCGTCGATCCACGCGACCGAGGCCGAGGCGAAGCGGCTGGAGTCGATCCTCTCCGCCGATCCCGACGTCGACCACTACAGCACCTACGTCGGGCGCGGCGCGATCCGCTTCATCCTGACGTTCGACGTCCAGCTCGCGAACCCGTTCTTCGCGCAGTTCGTGATCGTCGCCAAGGACTTCGAACGGCGCGAGCGCCTGCAGAAGAAACTGGAGCAGGTGCTGGCCGAGCAGTTTCCGGACGTGGTGGCACGCGTGTCGCCGCTCGAGCTGGGGCCGCCGGTAGGGTGGCCGCTGCAGTACCGGATCATGGGGCCGGACAAGGACGAGGTTCGCCGGCTCTCGCTCGAGTTCGCGCAGATCCTCGCCTCCGACGCGCGCACGCGACACGTCCACTACGACTGGATGGAGCCTGCCCGGCAGGTGCGCGTTAAGGTGGATCAGGACGAGGCGCGCCGGCTCGGCGTGAGCTCGCGCGCGCTCGCCGCCGTGCTCAACGCCGCGGTCACGGGCAGCGCCGTCACGCAGCTGCGCGACGACATCTACCTCGTCAACGTCGTGGCCCGGGCGACCGACAGCGAGCGCGCGTCGTTCGAGGCGCTCTCGGCGATACAGGTGCCCACGCCCTCCGGGCGCATGGTGCCGCTGCTGCAGTTCGCGACGTTCTCCGAGGAGCAGGAGTTCCCGCTGGTCTGGCGGCGCGACCGCGTGCCGTCGCTGACGGTGCGCGCGGACGTCGTCGCCGGCGTGCTGCCCGACGAGGTGGTCGGCGCGCTGGCGCCGAAGGTCGCCGAGTTCGCCGCGAAGCTGCCGCAGCGCTACCAGCTGGAAACCGGCGGCATGTACGAGGAGAGCCAGCTGTCGAGCGCCTCGGTGTTCGCCGTCATCCCGCTGATGATCGTGCTGATGCTCGCGACGATGATGATGATGCTCGTGAGCTTCCGCCGCCTCGCGATGGTAGTGGTGCTGCTGCCGCCTGGGCTCATCGGCGTCGTGCTGGCGCTGCTGGTGTTCAACCAGCCGCTGGGCTTCGTCGCGATCCTGGGCATCCTGGCGCTGATCGGGATGATCGCGAAGAACGCGGTGATCCTGGTCGTGCAGATCGAGATCCGATCGCGCGGAGGGGCGCGGCGTCCTCGAGGCGGTCATGGCGTCCGCGACCGGACGGATGCGTCCGATGATGCTGGCGGCGTTCTCGACCGTGCTCGGGCTCATCCCCATCGCGCCCACGGTGTTCTGGGGTCCGATGGCGTTCGCGATCATGGGCGGGCTGCTGGTCGCCACGTTGTTGACGCTGGTGCTGCTGCCGGTGCTGTACGTCGCGGTGTTCGGCAAGGAAGACGCGAAGGCGGCGGCGCAGGGCTCCGGCTGACCGCCGCCACTGCGATGTCGATCGACGACGCGCGCAAGCAGGCACCCGCGGACGGGACCGAGTGGCTCGACATCCGTGTCGGCGAGCTCAGGCAGCTCTTCAACGCGATGGACCCGGCGCCGTTCCGCGAGCGCGACATCGACCCGAACGCCGAGACGTACATCGTCGAGTGGGCGCAGGAGGTGCGCGCCGGCAGGCCGCTCGGGCTCGTCGTGCACCTCGCCCGCGAGCGCGCCGCGCCGGAGGCGGCGAGCATGCTGCGCGAGTCGGTCGACGACTACTTCCGCCGGCGCGCCGTGGCGACGCGGGCGCGGCTGCGGCGGCTGTTCCGCGTCGGCCGCGTCAGCCTCGTGATCGGACTCGCGTTCCTGGTGGTCGCGCTCGCCCTCGGCGAGTTCCTCGCGGGCCTGCTTAGCAAGGAAAGCTGGAGCTGGGTCGCGAAGGAGAGCCTGGTGATCGGCGGCTGGGTCGCGTTGTGGCGGCCGCTCGAGATCTTCCTGTACGACTGGTGGCCGATCCGCGCCGAGGCGCGGATGTACGACCGGCTGGGCGAGATGGACGTCAGGCTCGTCGATGCCGCAGCACCGACCGCGGAGGCTGCGGCATGACCGACGGTCCGGCACGGTCGCCCGCCCCGGCAGCGAACTCGACGATGCGCGCGACGCTGTCCCGCGGCATCGGGCTGTTCGCGCTGTGGATCGTGCTCATGCCGAGCGCGAAGCCCGCCGATCTCGTCGTCGGTGCGCTCGCCGCCGCCGGCGCGACCTGGGTGAGCCTGCGCCTGCTGCCTCCCGCGTCCGGTCGCGTGCGCTTCGCCGCGCTGCTCGCGCTCCTGCCGCGTTTCCTGTGGCAGTCGCTGCTGGCGGGCATCGACGTTGCGCGCCGCGCGTTCGCGCCGCGCATGCGGCTCGCGCCGGGCTTCGTCACCTACCGCACCGGCTTCCCGCGCGGCCAGGCGCGCAACAACTTCGCCACGATCACGAGCCTCATGCCGGGGTCCGTTCCCGTGGGCGACGGTCCGGACACCATCGAGTTCCACTGCCTCGACGCCTCGCAGCCGGTGGTCGAGCAGATGGCCGAGGAGGAGCGCCTGCTCGCGAAGGCGCTGGTTCCGGGGGAACGCCATGGCTGAGTTCCTGCTCGGCGCGGCGGGATTCGTGCTGGCGATGGTCGCGCTCGGGCTCGTGCGCATCCTGCGCGGTCCCGGCGATGCCGATCGCATGATGGCCGCGCAGCTGCTCGGCAGCGGCGGCATCGCCGCGCTGCTGCTGGGGGGCGCGGCGATCGGCGACGACACGGTCGTCGACGTGTCGCTGACGCTCGCCCTGCTCGCGGCGTTCGCGTCGATCGCGTTCGTGCAGTTCGCGCCGCCGTCGTCTCCCGGCGCGCCGGACGACGAGGAGCGGACGTGAGCACGCTCGTCGATCTGTTCAGCTACGTCGCCATCGGCGCGGGCGCGATCTTCTTCCTCGCCGGCACCGTCGGCCTGCTGCGTTTCCCGGACACGCTCACGCGCCTGCACGCGCTCACCAAGGCCGACAACCTCGGCCTCGGGCTCGTCGTGCTGGGGCTCCTGCCGCACGTCGCCGGCGTGCTGCCGGCGCTCAAGCTGATCGCGATCTGGCTGCTGGTGCTGCTGTCGGGAGCCGACGCTTCCCAGCTCATCGCGCGGGCCGCCCGCCGCGGCGAGCCCCGGTCGCGGCCGGGTCCATGATCGCCGCCGGGCCGTGGCGATGATCGAGGTGTTCCACCTGGTCCCCGCGCTGCTGATCGGCGCGCTGGCCGTCTACACGACCGTCGCCCGCGACACGTTCGCGGCCACCGTCGGATTCATCGCCTACGGCCTGATGCTGACGGTCGCATGGGTGCAGCTGCACGGCGTCGACGTCGCGCTGACGGAATCGGCGATCGGCGGCGGGCTCACCGGGCTCCTGCTCGTGCGCGCGTCGGCGAAGTTGCGCGCGACCGAGGCCGCCGCCCGCGCCGAGCGTCCGCGCGCCTCGACGAGGCTCGCCGCCGCGATCCTGGCCGCGGCCGTGAGCGCCGGGCTCGCCATCGCGGTGCTGGCGCTGCCCGATCCGGCGCCCACGCTCGCGCCGGAGGTCCTCGCCAACATGGGGCCGACGGGCGTCGGCAATCCGATCACCGCGGTGCTGATGGCGTTTCGGGCGACGGACACGCTCCTCGAGGCGATCGTGCTGCTGCTCGCGCTCGTCGGCGTGTGGTCGCTCGCGCCCGACCGCGTGTGGGGCGGGCGGCCCGGACCGCGCTACAACGCCGATCCCGACGGCATCCTGGCTTTCATCGCGCGCGTGCTGCCGCCGATCGGCATCATCGTCGGCATCTACATCTTCTGGGTCGGCGCGGACGACCCGGGCGGCAAGTTCCAGGGCGCGACGATCGTCGCCGCGATGTGGCTGCTCGTGCTGATGGCCGGCCTCACCGATGCACCGCCGATCAGCCGGCGGCTGCTGCGCGCCGGCCTGGTCGCGGGACCGGTCGCGTTCATCGCGATCGGCTTCGCGGGCGTGGCGACCGCGGGGGCGTTCCTCGCCTATCCCGACGGCTGGTCGAAGCCGCTGATCCTGGTCGTCGAGTTCGCGCTGATGCCGTCGCTCGCGCTGACGCTCGGGCTGATCATGGCCGGCGCCCCCGAGCGCGCGGAGGCAGCGAGCCCGCGGGAGGCGGCCCCGTGAACGCGGCGACGGTGTTCGGCCTGCTCGCGACGGCGCTCGTCGGCGTGGGCCTGTACGGCTTCATCGTCAACCCGCAGCCGCTGCGCAAGATCCTCGCGTTCAACGTGATCGGCAGCGGCGTGTTCCTGCTGTTCGGCGCGATCGCGCGGCGCGGCGCGGCGCTCGGCCTCGGCGGCGATCCGGTCCCGCAGGCGCTGCTGATCACGGGCATCGTCGTCGCGTTCTCCGCCACGGCGCTCGCGGTCACCGTGCTGCTCCGGCTGTTCGACGAGACGGGCTCGACGACGCTGTCGTCCGGCGTGGCCCCGTCTGCGTCGGAGCCGGATCCGGCGAAGGCGCGGGAGTAGCCCGTGACCGCCGATGCCGTGACGACGCCCGGCGGCCTGCTGCTGCCGCTCGCCGTGCTCGTCCCGTTCCTGGGCATGATCGCCGGGCTCGTGCTGGGCGGCCGCAACGCGCAGCGCGTGGCGATGGTCACGATCGTCGCGGGCGTCGCGATCGCGCTCGGCATCGCGCAGTCGATGCTGCAGTCGGGCGACACGCTCGTCTACGTGCTGGGCGGCTTCGCGCCGCCGCTCGGCATCGCGCTCCGCGCGGACGGCCTCTCCGTCGTCATGATGGTCGCGGTGGCGGTGGTGATCGGCGGCATCGGCGTCTACGCGCGCGGCGACTTCGGCACGCCCGACGGCGTGCGCGAGGCGCGCGCCCCGCTGATGTACTGGCTGCTCCTGCTCGCCGTCTGGGGTTCGCTCAACCTGGTGTTCACGAGCGGCGACCTGTTCACGCTGTACGTGGCGCTCGAGCTGCTCACGTTCGCGGGCGTCCCGCTCGTCTGCCTCGACGGCAAGGGCGAGACGCTGCGCTCCGCGCTGCGCTACCTGCTCTTCGCGCTGGCCGGCTCGATCTTCTACCTGCTCGGGGCCGTGCTGGTCTACGGCGAGTGGGGCACGCTCGACGTCGCGCTGCTGGCGCAGCGCGTGCAGCCGGGGCCTGTCACCTGGGCCGCGGCCGCGTTGATGACGACCGGCCTGCTCGCCAAGACCGCGCTGTTCCCCTTGCACCTGTGGCTGCCGCCCGCGCACGCGGGGGCGCCGCCGGCGGCGAGCGCCGTGCTGTCGGCGCTGGTCGTCAAGGGCTCGTTCTTCATCGTCGTGCGCCTGTGGTTCGACGCGATGCCGGCGCTGCCCGGCTTCGCCGCCGCACAGCTGCTGGCGGGGCTCGGCGCGGCGGCGATCATCGTCGGCAACGTCGTCGCGCTGAGGCAGGAGCGGCTCAAGCTCCTGATCGCCTACTCGACGCTCGCGCAGATCGGCTACCTGTTCATCATGTTCCCGCTCGCGTTCGACGCCGGCACGGGGGCGTTCGTCCGCGGGGAGGCGCTCGCGGGCGGCATGCTGCAGGCGATCTCGCACGCGACGGCGAAGGCTGCGATGTTCCTGGCGGCCGGCCTGATCTACGCGACGCTCGGCCACGACCGCATCGCCGACCTCGCGGGGGCCGCGCGCCGGGTCCCGCTTTCCGTGCTCGCTTTCGCGCTGGGCGGCGTCGCGCTCACCGGCGCGCTGCCGAGCGGCGCGTACGTCGCGAAGAAGCTCCTGCTGGGCGCGGCCGACGCCAGCGGCCAGTGGTGGTGGGCGCTCGTGCTGCAGGCAGGGGGGCTGTTCACCACCGGCTACGTGCTGCTGGTGCTCTCGCACGCGCTGCGGGCGTCCGCCGACGCGCCTGCGCCGCGCGTGCGCGTGCGCCGCTCGCAGGAAGCGGCGGCGCTCGCGCTCGCGGCGTGCTCGCTGCTCCTCGGATTCGCGGACGTGGTCCTGCCCGGCGACCTCGTCAAGTCGCCGCTGGACCCGGGCGAGCTCGCGACGCTCGTCGTGACCGTCGCCGCCGGCGCGGCAATCGCGCTCGCGCTCGGGCGGCGCCTGCCCGCCCTTCCGGCGGGCGCCGCGCTCGCGGCGATCGGGAGCCCGATCCGGCGCGCGACGGTCGCCGTCGGCCTGCTCGTCGAGCGGCTGGACTTCGCGCTCCGGCACTGGCACGTCGCGGGTCTTTCGCTCGTCGTGCTGACGCTGCTGTTCGCCGCCGCGATGTCCGGGGCCCGATGACCGTCGCGGCGCCGCGCGTCGCCTGCGACGGGCGCAGGACCCCGGCGTGACCACGGCGAGGGGCGGCGAGCTCTCCCGCGGCGCGCTCGTCGCGCTCGTCGTGGGGTCGATGGTCGGGGCGGGGATCTTCGCGCTGCCCTCGGCGTTCGCCCGCGCGACCGGCGTGCTCGGCGCGCTGGTCGCCTGGACGATCGCCGGGACCGGAATGCTGATGCTCGCGCTCACGTTCCAGACGCTCGCGCGGCGCAAGCCCGGTCTCGACGCGGGCGTCTTCGCGTACGCACGGGAAGGCTTCGGCCGCTACGCGGGCTTCGTGTCGGCGGTCGGGTACTGGATCACGTGCTGCCTCGCCTGCGTCACCTGCCTCGTGCTCGTCAAGGCGACGCTCGGGCAGTTCCTGCCGGCGTTCGGCGACGGCACGACGCCGGTCGCGATCCTGGCGGCCTCGGGCATCCTGTGGAGTGCGCACGCGCTCGTGCTGCGCGGCGTGAAGCAGGCGGCGGCGCTGAACACGGTCGCGACGATCGCCAAGGTCGTGCCGCTCGCCATCTTCGTCGTCCTCGTCGCCGCGGCGTTCCGTGCGGACGTGTTCGTCGGCCAACCTGTGGGGCGGCGCGCCGCCCGGGCTCGCCGGCGTGACGGACCAGGCGCGCGACGCGATGCTGCTCACCGTGTTCGTGTTCGTCGGCATCGAGGGCGCGAGCGTCTACTCTCGCTACGCGAGGCGCCGCGAGGACGTCGGCGTCGCGACCGTGCTGGGATTCCTGTCGGTGCTGTGCCTGCTCGTGCTCGTCACGACGCTCTCCTACGCGGTCCTGCCGCGCGCGGAGCTGGCGGCGCTCGCGAATCCGTCGATGGCCGGCGTGCTCGAGGCGGTCGTCGGGCCCTGGGGCCGGGTGTTCGTCAGCGCGGGGCTGGTCGTCGCGGTGCTCGGCAACTTCCTGTCGTGGGTGCTGCTGGCGGCCGAGGTCATGCGCTCCGCAGCAGGGAGCGCGACGATGCCCGCCGCGTTCGCGCGCGAGAACGCCCGCGAGGTGCCCGCCGCCGCGCTGTGGGCGAGCACGCTGGCGATCCAGGCGCTGCTCGTCGTCGCGCACTTCGCCGAGCACGCGTTCACGCTCGCGCTCAAGATGACGAGCGCGATGGCGCTCGTCCCCTACCTGCTCGTCGGGGCCTACGGCGCGAAGCTCGCCTACACGCGCGAGACCTACGGCGCCGATCCGCGCGGGCGCGGCCGGGACCTCGTCGTCGGCGCGCTCGCGACCGCCTACGCGGCGGCGATGATCCATGCCGGCGGTCCCCGGTTCCTGCTGCTGTCGGCGCTGCTCTATGCGCCGTCGACGCTGCTCTACGCGGTGGCGAGGCGGGAGCAGGGGCGCGACCTGTTCGCGTCGGTGCCGGAGCGCGTCGCGTTCGGCGCGATCGCCGCCGCGGCCGCGGGCGCGCTCTACGCGCTCGCGACGGGGGCGATGTCGCTGTGAACGGGACGCCTCGCGCGGCGCAGCCGCTCCGTCAGGGCGGGCTCGCGGCGGTGACGCCCGGCGGCTTCGTCGACCACGCCGGACCGGCCAGCGCGCCGCGGAAGCCGAGATCGTAGAGCGCGCGCATCTTGACCGGGTCGAACACCTCGTCGCCGACCAGCTCGACTCCCTCGGGAATCGTGGTCCAGTGATACCCGGTCTGTTCCCTCGACGTGATCGCGTAGATGCGGAACAGGTCGCCGACCACCGCCGCCTTGCCTGACGAGTCGAATACGCGCATGGCAATGGCGCGGAGCGACCGCCGCGTGGGCGACGGCACGGGCTGCAGCTGGCCGTTGTGGATGATGAACAGGTCTTCCTGCCCCGGCCCGCGGCCCGCCTCGGCGCGCGCCTGTCCGAAGCTGAACACGCCGACGGTGTAGAACACCCGCGTGCCCACGCTGCCGTCGACGTGCATCTCGTCGTAACGGCCGCCGCCGGCCTCGACGTCGAAGAACACCGGCGGGAACGCGACCGGGATCGACGCCGACGCCAGCATCACCTTGCGGAACAGCTCGACCGCCTCCGGCCTGCCGGAGGCCGCGATGAGTCCCATGTTCCAGACGATGAAGCGCTGCGCGTCCAGGTCGGCCGTGCCGACGTACAGCCGCCGGCCGCGTCGGTGCGCGTCGGCGACGTTTCGCAGGAATGCCTCGTCGACGTGCTGCGCGATCAGCGCCTGCAGCGGGCCCGTGTCGGCGAGCGCCTCGCCCGCGACCAGCTGCGGCAGGATCGAGAGCCTCCGGAAGATGTTGCGCGTGTCGGTCGTCGTGTAGAACTCGCGCAGCGCGTCGTCGTACGCGGTCCCGAGGAACGCAAACGGCGCCATCAGCGCGCCGGTCGACACGCCGGTGACGATCTTGAAGACCGGCCGCTGCCCGGATCTCGTCCAGCCGTTCAGGAAGCCGGCTCCGAAGGCGCCGTTCGCGCCGCCGCCCGACAGCGCGAGGTGCGCGTAGTGGATCCTGCCGTCCGGTCCGACCGGGAACTCGCCGCGCGACTCCTGCGCGAAGGACTGCGCGAGGTCGCTCTGGAACGCGGCGCTCTGGCGGCCGGCCCACGCGCGGACGTCCGGCAGGTTCGCGACCCGCGCTTCGCCGACGAGCTCGGTCGGAACCGCGTTGCGCGGCAGCGTGCCGCAGCCGGCGAGCGCGAGCGTGAAGGCGGCGCAGGCGACCGCGAAGAGAAACCGCGACCGGATCACGCCGGCAGCCGGTCGCGGGAGTCCCGCGTCAGTCGCAGAGCAGGCGGACGCGGCGCTCGGCGCGGTCGAACGCATCGTCGGTTTCCGCGGCGAGCAGCTGTTCCTTCGCCTGGATGCACGCGTCGCCCTGGCGCTGCTCGGTCGGCGTCGGCCGGGCGGCCTGCGGCTGGGCCTGGGGCTGCGCGGGACGCGGCGGCGGCGAGCACTTCGCATCGGCGACGAGTCGCAGGTTGTTGAACGAGCCGCGCTCGACCGCGACGCAGTCGCCGACGCGGAAGCCGGCCTCGTCGGTCACCATCCGGACCGTGCTGGTGCCGCCGACCAGGATCGTGTACTCGAACGCCTGGTTGTTCGAGGCCATGCGCGTGATCTGCTGTCCCGCGAAGGCGCCACCGAGGCCGGTCATCGTGCGGTTGCCTGCGGAGCGTCCCGATCCCAGCGATGCCCCCAGCACGCCTCCGACCAGCGCGCCGCCGGTCTGCGCGCGCGCGTTCTCCTGCGTGACCATCTGGACGTTGGTGATCCGGCCGTACTGGATGCTCGCCTGCGCCCACGCCGTGCCCGGCGCCGCCGCGAGGAGGGTCGCCGCGACGCATCCGGTCGCCACGCTGACGAATTTCATTTGCTTTGCTCCTGAAAGGTTTGGTTTGCGAACGATTGCTTCATGGAATCGCCGTTGCCGGGCGTCCGGGACCGACGGGGCTGCGGGACGTGCCCGCGTCCCGGACCGGCCGAGGTCAGTCGACGCCCCGCGCGCCCCGGATCCACGAGCGCAGGACCGACACCAGGAAGCTGCCGGAGAGCATGCCGAGGACGTAGACGCCGACGACGAGGACCGAGACCGGAAGCGTGATGGACGCCGAGAACAGCGTGACGGTCACCGCCTCGACGTTCTGGATCTTGAACAGGAGGACGATCGCCGTGAACACGACGATCAGTCCGATGTAGACGTATCGCATCGCTTTCTCCCCGGGGATGGCGGTCGCCGGTACTGCCGACCCCTCGCGCGTGCCTGCCGTTCGAGGCTTCCGGCATCGCCACCCCCTGCCGCTGCCGGTGATCGAAGTATAGAACGCGCGGGCAAATACTGCGAAAATGCGCGGGTGGTCGCGATCCGCGCTTTCGCACGATGCGCGGCCCCGGACTTCCGCCGGGGGCGTGGCGTCGACCGCAAGGAGACAGGCATGAAGAAGATGAGCGCGCTCGCGATGCTGGCCGCCGTCGCCCTCGCCGGGTGCACGCTGGGGCCGGACTACGCGCGTCCCGCGGTCGACACGCCGCCGGCATGGCGCATCGACTACGCGAAGGCCGCCGAGGTCGCGAACACGAAATGGTGGGAGCAGTTCGGCGATCCGGTGCTGAACGAGCTGATCGAGACGGCGCTGCGGGAGAACCGCGACGTGCGCATCGCGGCGGCGCGGATCGACCAGTTCGCGGGCGCGCTGACGTCGACGCGCTCGCAGCTGTTCCCGCAGATCGGCTACGGCGCCGATGCGTCGCGCAACCGGGCGAGCCGTCAGGGCTTTCCGCCGATCCCCGAGCCGGCCGATCCGTATTTCACGCTCTACCAGGCCTCGCTCGGCGCGTCGTGGCAGCTCGACCTGTTCGGGCGCGTCCGGCGCCTGACCGAAGCGGCGCAGGCGCAGGTGTACGCGAGCGAGCAGGCGCAGCGCGGGGTCGTGCTGACCGTCGTCACGAGCGTCTCGTCGAGCTACATCGTGATGCGGGCGCTCGACCGGCAGCTCGAGATCGCGCAGTCGACGGCGGCGAACTTCGGCGAGACCGCGCGCATCTTCGACCGGCGTTTCGAGGCCGGCATCGTGTCGCAGACCGAAGTCTCGCAGATCCGGTCGCAGCACCAGCAGGCGCTCGCGGCGATCCCGGCGATCGGGCAGCAGGTCGCCGCGCAGGAGAACCTGATCTCGATCCTGCTCGGGCGCAATCCCGGGCCGATCCCGCGCGGCAAGACGATCGACCAGCTCGTCGCGCCGCAGATCCCCGCGGACCTGCCCTCGGCGCTCCTCGAGCGGCGGCCCGACATCCTGCAGGCCGAGCAGAACCTCGTCGCCGCGAACGCGAGCATCGGCGCGGCGCGCGCGCTCTACTACCCGACGATCTCGCTCACCGGCCTGCTGGGCTCCGTCACCACGGCGTTCGGCGACTTCCTCTCGGGCCCGGCGACCGCATGGTCGCTCGCCGCCGGTCTCGCCGGGCCGATCTTCACGTTCGGCGCGATCGAGGGCCAGGTGAGCAGCGCCGAGGCGGGACAGCGGTCGGCGACGCTCGCGTACCAGGCGACGATCGCCAACGCGTTCCGCGAGACGAACGACGCGCTGGTCGGGACGCGCAACAAGGCGCAGGAGCAGGCGATGCAGGAGCAGCGCGTCGTCGCGCTGCGCCAGTTCGCGCACCATTCGAAGCGCCGGTTCGACGCCGGTCTCGCGGGCTACCTCGACGTGCTCGTCGCCGAGAACGAGCTGTTCGCGGCGGAGCTTGCCTCGGTGCGCACGCAGGCCGACCGCTACACGCAGCTCGTCGCCGTGTACCAGGCGGTGGGTGGCGGCTGGGTCGACGTCGCAGGCTCGATGGCGCCGAAGGCGCAGAGCCTGGCGTCGACGAAGCCCTGACCTCGCGCGCGGCGTCCCCGATGTCGAACTCCCTGTCGCGATTCCTGTTTCCGGCCGTCACCGCCCTGGGCCTGTCGGCGTGCTCGTCGTGGCCCGGGCCCGCGGTGTCGTGGGAGCCGCTCGCGGCGGGCGCCGAACGGACGCTCGAGGCCCATCGCTGGCGACTCGAGTCCGCGACCGACGCGCAGGGGCGGCGCATCGACGGCGTCGCGCTTCCCGGCGGCCTCGCGTTCACCTTCGCCTTCCCGTCGTCGCGGGTCGTGATCGACGGGGTTGCAACACGATGCGCGGCGGCGTCGAGGTCGACGCCGGCCGGATCAGGTTCGGCCGCATGGCGGCGACGATGAAGGCCTGCGACGACGCGCTGATGAAGGCGGACGCCGCGCTCGCGAAGCTCCTCGCCAATCCGCTGAAGGCGGCGATCGACGGCAGCGCCGAGCCGCGGCTGCGGCTCGAGACCGGCGCGAGCGAGACGCTCCTGCTCGTCGGGCATCCGACGCACGAGTCGCGCTACGGGCCGGCGACCGTGATGTTCCTCGAGGTCGCGGCGCAGCGGACCCCGTGCAGCATGCCGCCGATGCGCATGGCGACCTGCCTGCAGGTGCGCGATCGGGTCTACGACGCGAACGGACTGCTCGTCGGGACGCCGGGCGAATGGCGCGCGTTCGCCGGGGAGATCGAGGGGTACGCCCACCGCGCCGGCGAGCGCAACGTGCTGCGGGTCAAGCGCTTCGAGCGGAGCAACCCGCCCGCCGACGCGTCGCGTTTCGTCTACGTGCTCGACCTGGTGGTCGAGTCGGAGGTCGTGCAGCGCTGACCCGCGCGCCGTCGCCTCAGAACGACCCGAACATCGTCCCGAGCACGATCACCGCGACCAGCGCGACGATCGCGCCGACGATCCCGACCATCACGATGTCGAAGTAGCTCTTGCCGTGCGTCGATCCGCACACGGCGAGCAGCGTCACCACGGCCCCGTTGTGCGGCAGGCTGTCCAGCGTGCCTGCACCGATCACCGCGACGCGGTGCATCAGCGCGGGATCGATGCCGAGCTCGGTGGCGAGCTGCATGTAGGTGCCGCCGAGCGCGTCGAGCGCGATCGTGAGCCCGCCCGACGCCGAGCCGGTGAGCGCGGCGAGCACGTTGGTCGAGACCGCGAGCGACACGAGCGGGCCGCCCTCGATCGACAGCACCCAGTCGCGCACGACCTCGAAGGCCGGCAGCGCCGCGATGACGGCGCCGAAGCCGACGAGGCTCGCGACGCCGACGACCGGCAGCACCGAGGCGTTCGCGCCCGCGTCCATGCTGGCGCGCAGGTCCGTGAGCCGACCGCGGTTCAGCGCGACGAGCGCGACGATCGCGACGGCGAGCGCGACGACCACCGACCACACGCCGCCGACCGCCGCGAGGCTCGTCGAGCCCCAGCGCGCGTCGGCGAGGAAGTCGACGTCCATCCGCGGAAGCACGACCATGCTCATCAGCAGGTTCACCGTCACGACGATGACGAGCGGCAGCACCGCGATCGAGATCGCGGGCTGGGTCGCGCTGCGCTTGCCGTGCTGGAGCTCGGCCGGGTCGAATTCGCGCGAGGCGGTCGCCCGCTCGCGCACCATCGGATCCTCGGCCGCCTCGCCCGGCGCCACGGGGGGCTCGAAGCCGTAGCCGATGCCGGCGCGCCGCGCGGCGCCTTCGCGGTACGCGAGCCACCACAGGCCGAACGCGATCATGATCGCCGACGCGATGATGCCCAGCCCCGGCGCCGCGAACGGCGTGGTGCCGAAGAACGGCATCGGGATCGCGTTCTGGATCGCCGGGGTGCCCGGCAGCGCCGACATCGTGAACGTGGAGGTGCCGAGCACGATCGCGGCCGGCATCAGCCGGTGCGGGATGTTCGCCTCGCGGAACAGCGCCTGCGCCATCGGGACCAGCACGAAGAACGCGACGAACAGGCTCACGCCGCCGTAGGTCACCAGCGCGCCGGCGATCACGACGGCCAGGATCGCGCGGCGCGCGCCGAGCTTCGTGCCGATGAACTGCGCGATCGACCGCACCGAACCGCTGTCGTCCATCAGCTTCCCGAACAGCGCGCCCAGCAGGAAGATCGGGAAGAACTGCGCGACGAAGCCCGCCGCGCTGCCCATGAACGTCTGCGTCCAGTGGGCGAGCAGCGGGTCGCCCGCGAACAGCGCGGCGACGAGCGCCGCCACCGGGGCGAGCAGCAGGACGCTCCAGCCCCGGTACGCGAGGCCGATGAGCAGCGCCAGTGCAACGAGGATGCCGGCCAGTCCCATGATCACTGCCCCTCGAGGAGTTCGTCGATGTCGTAGGTCGAGCGCTTGCCGATGTCGGGGCCGTGCGCCGCGATGAACTCGTCGGCGCAGCGCCGGCCTTCGTCGCGGAGCATGCAGAGGAACGCCCATTCCGCGTTGAGCTTGGACGACGCGCCGAGCGCGGTCATGACGTCGCTCGAGATGCGGTGGATGCGCATGCGCGCCCAGTTCCGGCCCTCGCGGTCGCCCGGGTCGGCTGCCTGCCGCAGCAGCGCGATCAGCTTGAGCTCCTTCAGCAGCGGCGAGTTGAACGAGATCTCGTTCAGGCGGTTCAGGATGTCGCGCGCGGAGCGCGGCGTGCCCGGGCGCTCGACCGGGTTGATCTGGACGAGCACCGTGTCGCTCGCGCTGCACTCGCGCACCAGCGGCATGATCGTCGGGTTGCCCGAGAAGCCGCCGTCCCAGTACGGGTCGCCGTCGATCTCGATCGCCTGGAACATCGTCGGCAGGCAGGCCGACGCGAGCAGCGCCTCGGGCGAGAGCTCGGCGTTGCGGAACACCCGTCCGCGGCCGGTGCGCACGTTCGTCGCGGTCACGTAGACGTTGATCGGCGACGCGCGCAGGCGCTCGAAGTCGATGTTCGCGACGAGAATGTCGGCGAGCGGATTGAGCGCGGCCATGCCGAGGTCGTAGGGCGAGAACAGCCGCGACGCGAGGTCCATCGCGACGTAGATCGGCGAGTTGTCCAGCGTCCAGTTGCCCGTGAGGATGTCGAGCGGTCCGCGCTGGAACGGGCTGAAGCGGGCCGCGTCGGACACCTGCCGCCAGAACCGCTCGAGTGCCGCGCGCGCCCCGTCGGCGCCGCCCTCCGTGTAGCCGTCCGCGAGCACGGCGGCGTTCATCGCGCCGGCCGAGGTGCCCGAGATGCCCTCGATCCGCAGCCTCGGCTCCTCGAGCGCGCGGTCGAGCACGCCCCAGGTGAACGCGCCGTGGGCGCCGCCGCCCTGCAGCGCGAAATCGACGAGCGCCGGGGCGGTGCGCGCGCGGCTCGCGGGAGCCCGCTTCACGGGGCGTTGTTTCTTCTTCGTCGGAGGCATCGGCATTCCTGGTCGCGGTAGTCGGGGCGCAGCGGGCGGGCGAGATCGAACCGAAGGCGGGTCGCGTCGGCGCGTGGGCGACCGGCGGGGGGAGGCGTCCCTCAGGGGAGGCGCGGCAATCTACCACGAGGAATGTTGCACCGCAACAACACTCCCTGACGGGCGCAGGCGGGGCTGGAACGACGCGGGGCGCCGTCCCGGCGGCCGCGGGCCCGGGCTACTTCGGCGCCGGGGCCGCCTGTCCCGCGGGCCGGCCGATCCCGTCCTCGATGCGCGAGAGCATGAACGGGAAGAACGGGTTCGCCGACATGCGGATCAGCGAGTCGAGCGAGACGATCAGCGTGCCGGTCTCGCCGCGCAGCGCCATCGCGCCGAGGTTCACGCCGTAGTCGTCGTCGAGGTTGGGCTGCAGGCCGTAGAGCGAGTCGTCCATCGGGAACGGAATCGCCACGTGCGAGAGCGAGTAGACGTCCCGCGGGTACGCGAGCCCGGGCAGGGGGAGCACGGTCTCGTCGCGCGCGCCGGCCTCGATGGTGCGCGCGACCACGTCTTCGTGCTGCGGGTCGGCATTGGTGACGATCGTCGTCCGGTAGGCGCGCGGCGGGTCCGGGAGGATGCGGTTCAGCACCGTGTTCGCGCTCGCGCGGATGAGCGCGCCGAACGCGGCGCTGCGGTTCACGTCGAACAGCACGAGCTCGCTGCCGTTCGCGGGCAGGTGGGCGTAGAGCGACGTGACGATCGCGCGCGTGCTGACGGTGAAGTCGACGACCGACTGGAACGTGAGCACCGGCGGCACTTCGGCGAGCTTGCCGGAGCGCGCGTAGTCGGCGATCTGTTCCTGCAGCACGCGCGTGAGCAGTGACGACTGCCGCGCGCCGTTCACCGGGAACGAGTTGTACTTGAACGGGTTGAACTCCGGGACCACCGCGAGCCACGCCGCATTCGCGAACGCCGGGAACACGGCGGGCCAGCCGAAGAAGCCGGCGAAGCGCGCGAACGCCGTGATCCCGATCATCGGCGAGATCAGCACGAGCCGCTCGGCGCGCGGGAGCGTCGGGTCGGCGAGCGCGTCGAGCGAGTACTTCATCGCGAGCGCGCCGCCGTTCGAGAAGCCGACGATGTGCAGCGGCTTGTCGGGGCCCGCGCGGCGGCGCGCCTCGCGCACCGCGAGCCCGGTCGCCGCCACCCATTCCTCCCAGTAGACATCGGAGAGGCCGGCCGGGACCGTGCCGTGGCCGGGCAGGCGGATCGCGATCGCGACGAAGCCGCGCTCGCGGTAGCGCCGCGCGATGTGCCGCAGGCTGTAGGGCGAATCGGTGAGCCCGTGCAGGAGCACGACGGCGCCCAGCGGCGTCCCGTCGGGATCCAGCACGTAGGACCGGTTCCAGTCGCGCTGGAGGCGCGGCGGATACACGGGGCTGTCCGCGTAGTAGCGGTTCGAGGGCACGCGCTCGTCTTCCGGGAGCTTGCGCGTCACCTCGGCGCTCACCTGGTCGAAGATCGCGTTCTCGGCCGCGACGTACTTCGCCCAGTCGGCCTGGGCGAGCTCCTTCGTGGACAGCTCGGTCGGGACGAACGTGTGCCAGGGCTCCAGCGGCGCGCCGCGCGTCGAGTCCCAGGCGCGCACCGCGAGGAGCGTGAGCAGGGCGACGACGATCACGACGGCCGTGCGCTTGAGGAGCTTGCGTGCCATGGCGGGGGACGGAAGGGCTGGGAGCCGGCGACGATACCACCTTCGATCTCGCCCGGCCTTCTGCCGGGCGGCCGGAGCCGGACCGCGGAGGCGGTCGCCTTCCCCGGTTGTTGGATTGACCGCCGATGCCCGGACTGGGAAAATCGCGGGCTTTCCGACTGGCGGCATCCCTGCAGCGAAGGCGGCCACGCTTCCCGTGACCCGCCGGCATGCGCCAGTCGTGTCCGCCGGCGGCCTCTCGGGCGCCCCGGACGACGCCCGCCGCGGGCGCGAAGCCGCGGTCCCGCTCTCCCCTGAGGATTCCATCGTGAAACGCATGCTCATCGGCCTCCTGGCTTCGGCCAGCCTCGTCGCGACGGTCGCTGTCGCCCAGACGACCTCCGGCGCGCTCGGCCGCATCAAGGCCGCGAAGGCCATCAACGTCGCGGTGTCGCCCGACGCGCTTCCGTTCTCGTTCATCGAACTGAACGGCGAGCCCGCCGGCTACTCGATCGATCTGTGCAAGCGCGCGATCGCGCAGATCGGCCGCGCGGTCGGCGAGCCGAACCTCAAGGTGAACTGGATCAAAGGGACGACGCCCGCGCGGCTGAAGATGGTCGCCGAGGGCAAGGCGGACCTCGAGTGCGCCAACACGACGCAGACGCTCGCGCGCCTCGCGAACGTCGACTTCTCGAACCTCGTCTTCATCGACGCCGCCGGAGTGGTCGTCCGCCACGCGTCGCCGATCCATCGCATCACCGACGTGGCCGGCAGGAAGATCGCCGTGCTGAAGGGAACGACGACCGAGTCGCGCCTCAATGCCTGGCTGAAGTCCAAGTCCATCGCTGCGACGGTCGTTCCGGTCGACACGCCGGCGACCGCGCTGGCCATGCTCGATTCGGGCGAGGCGGACGCGTTCGCGAACGACAAGATCCGGCTGGTGGGACTCGTCGCGCAGGCGAAGGACCCGAAGGCCTACGCGATGCTCGCCGAGGAGTTCTCGTACGAGCCCTACGCGTTCGCGCTGCCGCGCGGCGATTCCGCGCTGCGCCTCGAGGTGAACCGCGCGCTGACGCAGGTGTACGTCGGCGGCGAGATCGAGACGATCTTCTCGCGCTGGCTGGGCGCCTTCGGCCGTCCGACCGGCCTCCTGACGGCGATGTACCTGCTCAACGCGATCCCCGACTGATCGCGTCGTCCCGGAAACCTGCGCGCACCGGACGCGCCGCCCGTTGAACGCGGGTGGCGCGTCTTCGTTTCCGAGCCCGCCTCAGCCGCGCGCCTGCGCCTCGGCCGCGATCGACGCCGCCAGCAGTTTCACCAGTGCGTAGACGCTGTCGATGTGCGGCGTCGGCGTCCCGGTCAGCTGCCCCAGCTCGACGACCGAGCCGACCAGCGCCTCGATCTCGGGCTCCCGCGCCGCCTCGATGTCCTGCAGCATCGACGTCTTGTGCTTGCCGACGCGCGCCGCGCCGTCGATGCGCTTGTCGATGGTGACGCGGAACGTGATGCCGAGCTTCGTCCCGACCGCCTGCGCCTCGGCCATCATCGCCGCGGCCAGCGTCCGCGTCGGCGGGTACTCGCAGATGTCGACCAGCGTCGCGCGCGACAGCGCGCTGATCGGGTTGAACGTCAGGTTGCCCCACAGCTTGAGCCAGATCTCCGAGCGGATGTCTTCCAGCACCGGCGACTTGAGCCCGGCCCGCGTGAACGCCTCGGCGATCCGCTGCACGCGAGCCGACGTCGAGCCGTCGAGCTCGCCCATCGGGAAGCGGTCGCCCTCGATGTGCCTCACCACGCCGGGCGCGACGAGCTCGGTGGCCGGGTAGACGACGCAGCCGATCACGCGCGCGGCCGGGATGCTCTCGCCGATCGCGCCCGTCGGATCGACGCTGCGCACGCGCGTCCCCGCGAGCGCGCCGCCGTGCCGGTGGAAGTACCAGTACGGGATGCCGTTCTGCATCGTGATGACGGCGGTGTCCGGGCCGAAGAGCTTCGGCACGCTCCCGGCGACGGCCTCGAGCTGGTGCGCCTTCGTCGCGAGGATGACGACGTCCTGCGGACCGGTCGCG
>JADIZG010000013.1 GCA_016704895.1 Betaproteobacteria bacterium | reverse complement strand
GCCGCCCTCGCCCAGCCCGTCGAGCTCTTCAGCCCGCAGGGCGAGGTCAAGGGCGTGCGGCAGGTCACGGCGCGCTTCGCGAAGCCGATGGTGGCGTTCGGCGACCCGCGGCTGCCGGACCCGTTCGCGGTCGACTGCGCCGAGAAGGGCGCGGGGCGCTGGGCGGACACGCGCAACTGGGTCTACGACTTCGAGCGAGACCTGCCGGCCGGCGTGCGCTGCGCGTTCACGCTCAAGCCCGACCTCAAGGCCGCGGACGGATCGGCGGTCGCGGGCGGACAGCGGTTCGCGTTCTCGACCGGCGGGCCCGCGATCGTGCGCAGCCTCCCGTGGGAAGGCTCGCGCATCGACGAGCACCAGGTGTTCATCCTGGGCCTCGACGCGCCGGCGAAGCCCGAGACGATCGCCGCGAACGCCCGCTGCGTCGCCGCGGGCGTCAACGAGGAGATCGGCGTGCGGCTCGTCACCGGCGACGAGCGCAAGACGATCCTCGACAACCGCAAGTCGTTCGCCGCCTCGTACCTGCGGATGATGCTCGTCGACGGCGAGGCCGGGCCGCTCGCGCGGCTTCCTGTTCCGGCTGCCGACGACCGGCAGCGACCAGGAGCGCTTCCTCGCCCTGCGCGACGCGCCGGATTCGCCGCTCGTGACGCTCGCGTGCGCGCGCACGCTGCCAGCCAACGCCGAAGTCAAGCTCGTCTGGGGCCGGGGCATCGCCGCGACGACCGGCGTGGCGACAAGCGCCGCGCGCGCGCTCGCGTTCAAGGTGCGGCCGACGTTCCGCGCGTCGTTCTCGTGCTCGCGCGTGAACAAGGACGCGCAGTGCATGCCGATCCTGCCGCTCTCGCTTTCCTTCTCCGCGCCGATCGCGAAGGCCGACGCGGAGAAGATCCGGCTCGTCGACGCGGCCAACAAGGCGTATCCGCCGAACGTGGCGAAGGATGCCGACGGCAGCGGCGTCACGTCGGTCACGTTCGGGCCGGGGCTGCCCGAGAAGCAGCGCTTCCGCATCGAGCTGCCCGAGGGCCTGAAGGACGACGCGGGACGCACGCTCGCCAACGCGCGCTCGTTCCCGCTCGCGGTGCGCACCGACGAGAATCCGCCGCTCGCGAAGTTCGCCGCCGACTTCGGCATCCTCGAGCGCGTGCTGCCGAAGAACGAGAAGCCGATGCTGCCCGTGACGGTGCGCAACGTCGAGCCCACGCTCGCCGGCGCGTCGGCGGTCGTGCGCCCCGCGTCCGAAGCGCCCGCGAAGGGCGCGCGTCGAAGGACGCGCCGATCCCCGGCAAGGTCGTCCGCATCGCGCCGGGCGACGACCTCTCGATCGTCGCGTGGTTCAAGCGGCTCGCGCACGCGAACCGGATCGAACGCGAGTACGACGACAAGGCCGACAAGTGGCTGGTCAAGCGCAACGGCTACGCCGAGTCGGTGTTCAACAGCGCGGACACGCTCACGAAGATCGCCGTGCCGAAGCCCGGCGGCGCGAAGCCGTTCGAGGTCGTCGGCATCCCGCTGACCGCCGCCGGCTTCTACGTCGTCGAGCTCGCGAGCCCGAAGCTCGGCGCGGCGCTGATCGGCGAGGACAAGCCGTTCCACGTGCGCGCGGCCGCGCTCGTGACCAATCTCTCCGTGCACGTGAAGCTCGGCCGGGAATCGTCGCTCGTCTGGGTGACGAAACTCGCCGACGCGTCGGTCGTGCCGAACGCCGCGGTCGCGGTTCGCGACTGCAACGGCAGGACGTACTGGGAGGGGCGCACCGACGCCTCCGGCATCGCGCGCGTCGCGACGCGGCTGCCGGGGCGCGACGAGCTGCCGTCGTGCGGACGCGGCGACGAGGGGACCGAATACTTCGTGTCCGCGCGCACCGCCGACGACGTGGCGTTCGCGTTCACGAACTGGGGGGAAGGGATCGCCCCATGGCGGTTCAACGTCCCGGGCGGACGCTGGGAAGGGCCGTTCGTCGCGCACGCGGTGTTCGACCGCTCGCTCGTGCGCGGCGGCGAGACGGTGTCGATGAAGCTGTTCGTGCGCGAGCAGACCGGCGCCGGCTTCGCGCTGGTGCCGCGCAAGGCGCTCGCCGACACGCTCCTGATCCGCCACCAGGGATCGGAGAAGGAATACACGGTGCCGGTGCGCTGGGCGGGCGCCGGGTCGCCGCACTCGGGCGAGGCGACGTTCGCGGTCCCGAGGGATGCGTTCGCCGGCAGCTACGAGGTCTACCTCGCCGGCACGCACGCGCCTCGCGGCGAGTCGGGAGAGGGCTGGCACGCGGGCACGTTCCGCGTCGAGGCGTTCCGCGTGCCGCTGATGCGCGCACGGATGCAGGCGGTCGGCACGCCGCTGGTGCGGCCGAAGGACGTCAGCCTCGACGTGCAGGTCGACCACCTGTCGGGCGGGGGCGCCGCGGGCCTGCCGGTGACGCTGCGCACGCAGTCCGAGCGGAAGGCGGTCTCGTTCGACGATTACGGGGACTTCGCGTTCGCCGGCGGCGACGTGAAGGAAGGTCGCGAGGAATACGGCGACGCGTTCATGCGCGCGGGTGACTTCACGTTCGCCGACCCGGATCTCGTCGACGAGTCCGGAGCCGCGCCGCGACCCGTGCGCGGCACCACGCTCGCGATGACGCTCGACGCCGCGGGCGGCGCGCGCGCGACCGTCAGGGACCTCGAATCGTCCGACCAGCCGCAGGACCTCGTCGCCGAGCTCGCCTACCGCGACCCCAACGGGCAGACGCTGACCTCGTCGACGCGCGTCGCGCTGTGGCCGTCGAACGTCGTGCTGGGCATCAAGCCGGACAGCTGGACCGCGTCGAAGGACCGGCTCAAGTTCACGGTCGTCGCGGTCGACCTCGCGGGAAGGCCGCTTCCGGGCGTGCGCGTCGCGACCGACGCGTTCCGGCGCGAGACGTTCTCGCACCGGCGACGGCTGATCGGCGGCTTCTACGCCTACGAGCACGGCCACGAGACGAAGCGCGCGGGCGCGCTGTGCGAGGGCACGACCGACTCGCTGGGCCTGCTGATCTGCGAGACGAAGCCGCCGGCGACCGGCTACCTGATCCTGCGCGCACGCGCGCAGGACGCGGACGGGCGTGCGGCGGTGACGCGCGCCGACGCGTGGGTGGTCGCCGACGAGGACCAGTGGTTCGCGGCCTCGGACAACGACCGCATCGACCTCCTGCCCGAGAAGAAGCGCTACGAGCCGGGCGGCGCCGCGCGCTTCCAGGTGCGCACGCCGTTCAAGGACGCGACCGCGCTCGTGACGGTCGAGCGCGAGGGCGTGCTCGACGCGTTCGTGACCCGCGTCGCGCGCGGCAACCCCGTGCTCGACGTTCCGCTCAAGGGGAACTACGCGCCCAACGTGTTCGTGTCGGCGCTGCTCGTGCGCGGGCGGATCGACGAGCCTGCGCCGACCGCGATGGTCGACCTCGCGAAGCCGTCGTTCCGGATGGGGCTCGCCGAGGTGAAGGTCGGCTGGGCCGCGCACGAGCTCGCGGTCAAGGTGACGCCGGAGCGGCAGGTGTTCAAGGTGCGAGACAAGGCGTCGATGTCGATCGCGGTGCGCCGTCCCGACGGCAGCGCGCCACCGAAGGGCAGCGAGGTCGCGCTCGCGGCGGTCGACGAGGGGCTGCTGGAGCTGTGGCCGAACGGCTCGTGGAAGCTCCTCGACGCGATGATGACGCGGCGCGGCGACGAGGTCGAGACGTCGACCGCGCAGATGCAGGTGATCGGCAAGCGCCACTTCGGCCGCAAGGCGGTCGCGCCCGGCGGCGGCGGCGGACGCTCGCCGTCGCGCGAGCTGTTCGACACGCTGCTCCTGTGGAAAGGGCGCGTGCCGCTCGACGACCTGGGCAACGCGACGGTGGAGGTGCCGCTCAACGATTCGCTCACCGCATTCCGGATCGTCGCGATCGCGTCGTCGGGCGCAGCCCTGTTCGGGACCGGCGACGCGTCGATCCGCGCGACGCAGGACCTGATGCTGCTCTCGGGACTGCCGCAGCTCGTGCGCGAAGGCGACCGGTTCCGTGCGACGTTCACCGTGCGCAACGCATCGAAGCGCCCGCTCGATCTCGCGGTCGAGGCCCGCGCGACCGCTGCGGGCAAGGCGCTGCCGGGCATCGAGCCGCGCAGGATCGCGCTCGCGCCGGGCGAAGCGCGCGAGACGAGCTTCGACGTCGCGGCACCCGTCGGCGCATCGGCCATCGCGTGGCAGGTCGACGTCGCCGCGAACGACGGCAGCGCGCGCGACTCGATCAAGGTCGCGCAGAAGGTCGTCGCGGCAGTGCCCGAGCGCATCTACCAGGCGACGATCCAGCAGGTGGGGGGCACGCAATCGATGCCGGTCGAGCGTCCCGCCGACGCGATTTCCGGACGCGGCGGCGTGACCGTCCAGATGCAGGCGACGCTCGCGGGCGACCTGCCCGGCGTCCGCGCGTTCTTCGATGCCTACCCGTTCAGCTGCTTCGAGCAGCGCGCCTCGGTCGCGGTGGGCCTCCACGACGCGAACCGCTGGAACGCGCTGATGGCGACGCTGCCCGATCACCTCGACCGCGACGGATTCGTCCGCTACTGGACGGTGATGCGCGACGGCGACGACGCGCTCACCGCCTACGTGCTGTCGGTCGCGGCCGAGGCGGGATTCGCGATTCCCGAACGCGAGCGCGCGCGCATGGAGCAGGCGCTCGTCGCGTTCGTCGAGGGGCGAGTGATCCGCTCGTCGGCCCTGCAGACCGCCGACCTCGCGATTCGGAAGATCGCGGCATTGGAGGCGCTTTCGCGGCGCGCGGAACCGCTCAACCCGAAGTGGCTCGACAGCATCGAGATCGCGCCGAACCTGTGGCCGACCTCGGCGGTCATCGACTGGTATCTCGTGCTCAAGCGCCAGCCCAGGCTGCCGCGCCACGACGAGCGCATCAAGGCGGCCGAGCAGATCCTGCGCTCGCGGCTCAACTTCCAGGGCACGACGATGGGCTTCTCGACCGAGCGGACCGACGCGCTCTGGTGGCTGATGGTGTCGGCCGACTCGAACGCGAACAAGCTGCTGCTCGCGATGATCGATGCGCCCGCGTGGACCGACGACGTGCCGCGGCTGGTGCGCGGGACGCTCGGGCGGATGCAGCGCGGCCGCTGGAACACGACGGTCGCGAACGCGTGGGGCACGCTCGCGCTCGCGAGATACGCGGCTCGGTTCGAGTCGACGCCGGTGACCGGGTCGACGACCGCGACACTCGCCGACCGGTCGTTCGCGCACGCCTGGAGGCTCGACGACGGCCCGAAGACCTTCGCGCGGCGACTGCCGTGGCCGATGGCCGCGCGGACCTCGCGCTCGCCCATGACGGGACCGGCGCACCGTGGGTGACCGTGCAGAGCGTCGCGGCGATCCCGCTCGCGACCGCGCTGTCCTCGGGCTACCGCGTGACTCGCACGGTGACGCCGGTGCAGCAGCAGGCGAAGGGCGCGTGGCGGCGCGGCGACGTCGCGCGCGTGACGCTCGAGGTCGACGCGCAGTCCGACATGGCGTGGGTGGTCGTCGACGATCCGCTGCCGGCCGGCTCGACCGCGCTGGGCTCGGGACTGGGTGGCGATTCGCGCATCGCGACGCAGGGAGAGCGGCGCGTCGGCAACGTGTGGCCGGCGTTCGAGGAGCGCACCGCGACCGCGTTCCGCGCGTACTACCGCTACGTGCCGAAGGGGACGTTCGTCGTCGAGTACACGGTGCGGCTCGACAATCCGGGAACGTTCGCGCTGCCGGGGACGCGCGTCGAGGCGATGTACGCGCCCGAGATGTTCGGCGAGCTGCCGGTGGCCTCGTGGACGGTGGCGCCGTGAGGATCGAAGATCGTCGGGCTGAAGCCCGACCCACCCACCCCAATCCGTGGGTCCGGCTGCGCCCCCCCCCCCCCCCCCCCCCCCCCCCCCCCCCCCCCCCCCCCCCCCCCCCCCCCCCCCCCCCCCCCCCCCCCCCCCCCCCCCCCCCCCCCCCCCCCCCCCCCCCCCCCCCGGCGGGCTGAAGCCCGACCCCCCCCCCACCCGCCCCGCAGGCCTCGCGCGCGGTCCCGTCGCCGCCGTCCTGCGTCGCCGCACGACGGCCTCGCCGCCCTCGTTCGCCGACGTGAAGGCGGGCTACGTCTCCTCCGAAGCGCTGCTGCTCGACCGCCACGGCGCGCCGCTCTCGGAGCTGCGCGTCAACGCGAAGGTCCGACAGCTCGAGTGGGTGGCGCTCGCCGACGTGTCGCCCGCGATGACCGCGGCGCTCGTCGCGGCCGAGGACAAGCGCTTCTGGGAGCACGACGGCGTCGACTGGACCGGGATGGCCGTGGCCGCGTGGGACAGCGTGTGGCGCATCGTCGACGGGCGGCGCCCGCGCGGCGGATCGACGCTCACGATGCAGCTCGCCGGCCACCTCGAGCCCGCGCTGCGGCCGAAGGGCGGCGACGTGCGCACGTTCGCGCAGAAATGGGACCAGGCCGAGGCGGCGGTCGCGATCGAGCGGGCGTGGACCAAGCGCGAGATCCTCGAGGCGTACCTCAACCTGTCGTCGTATCGCGGCGAGCTCAGAGGATTGCGCGCCGCGGCGCAGGGGCTCTTCGCCAAGGCGCCCGACGGCCTCGACGCGCGCGAGGCGGCGATCCTGGTCGCGCTTGCTGCGCGGGCCGGCCGCGAAGCCGGCGCTCGTCGCGCAGCGCGCTTGCGCGGTCGCGAACGACGTGAGCGCGGGCGCGGACTGCGACGCGATCCGGGCGACCGCGTCGATGGCGCTCGCCGGCGCCTACCGGATGCCGCCGCGCTGGAACCTCGCGCCGCACCTCGCCGCGAAGCTCCTGAAGTCGCCCGGCGCGCGCGTGACGACGACGCTCGACGCGGAACTGCAGGCGTACGCGGTCGCCACGCTCGCCGACCACCTGGCCGAGCTTGCCGGTCGCGGCGTGCAGGATGGCGCGATCGTCGTGCTCGACAACGCGACCGGCGACGTGCTCGCGTGGGTCGGCAGCAGCGGGGAGACGTCGGACGCGGCGCAGGTCGACGGCGTCGTCGCGCCGCGCCAGGCGGGCTCGACGCTCAAGCCCTTCCTCTACGCGCTCGCGCTCGACCGCAAGCTCGTGACCGCCGCCTCGCTCGTCGACGACAGCCCGCTCGCGATCGCGACCGAGCGCGGCGTCTACGCGCCGCAGAACTACGACCGCGGCTTCCACGGCGCGGTCAGCGTGCGCACCGCGCTGGCGAGCTCGCTCAACGTTCCGGCGGTGCGCACGCTCGACCTCGTCGGGCTCGACCGCTTCCACGACACGCTGCGCGAGCTGGGCTTCGACACGCTGACGCAGCCGGACGACTACTACGGGGCGTCGCTCGCGCTGGGCGGAGCGGACGTCACGCTGCTCGCGCTGACCAACGCCTACCGCGCGCTCGCCAACGGCGGGGTCCGGAGCCGCACGCGGACGGTCGCCGCGGGCACCGGGGCGCCGATGCGCCTGCCGATCGGTCCCGACCCGGCGGAGTCGCGGCGCGTGCTCGGCTCAGCCGCGAGCTTCGTCGTCGCCGACATCCTCGCCGACCGCGGCGCGCGCGCGACGACGTTCGGGCTCGAGAATGCGCTCGCGACCCGCGTCTGGAGCGCCGCGAAGACCGGCACGAGCAAGGACATGCGCGACAACTGGTGCGTCGGCTTCACGTCGCGCTACACGGTCGGCGTGTGGGTCGGCAACTTCTCGGGGGCGCCGATGCACGACGTCTCGGGCGTGACCGGCGCCGCGCCGATCTGGCGCGACCTCGTGCACCGGCTGCACCGCGACGCGCCGTCGCACGCTCCTTCGCCGCCCGCGGGCGTCGAGCGGGGGACCGTCGCTTTCGATCCGCCGGTCGAGCGCGAGCGGCCCGAGTGGTTCGTGCGCGGCACCGCGACGGCGACGATCCGCGCCACGACGAGGCACTTCGAGGAGGAAGGCGACGACGCGGTCGCTTCGTTCCCGCGCATCCGCTATCCCGCGCCGGACACGATCGTCGCGCTCGATCCCGACATTCCGCCCGCGAGCCAGCGCATGGCGTTCGTCGCGTCGGCGATGCCGCAGGGACTCCGCTGGACGCTGAACGGCACGGAGATCGCCGGGCGCGGCGCACGGGTCCTCTGGGCGCCGGTGCCAGGCAGGCACGTGCTCGCGCTCGAGGACGCGAACGGCGTCGCCGTGTCGACGGCCGCCTTCGAGGTTCGGGGCGCGTATCGCGGGAACTGAGTCGGACCCCACCACGGCCCTTCCTGCGTCTTCCCGCGGGCCGGAAATGCCGGTAAGACCCTGCCTTCCGGGAAAGGTCGGGGGCAGACTCTGCGTCCCGCCGAGGCGTATGATCGTCCGGACCGCGAGCGGCAGGCAGCACGGTCTCGCGGCCCCCACAATCCAGGAGGAGCCATGGCCAAGAAGAGCGCAAGCGACGGCATCTACCGCGTCATCGACGTGATCGGGACCAGCACGACGTCGTGGGAGGACGCGGCGAAGCGCGCGATCGCGACGGCGAGCAAGACCGTGAGGGACCTGCGCATCGCCGAGGTCACGAAGCTCGACATGAAGGTCGAAGGCGGCAAGGTCGTCGCCTACCGTGCGCGCGTCCAGCTGTCGTTCAAGTACGAAGGCTGAGCAGCGGGGCCGGGCGCGCGAGCCCGGCCCCATTTCTGCCTGGAGGCAGATCCGTGCGCCGGATCGATCGCCGGACGTTCCTGGCGGCGGGAGCGTGGCTGCTCGTCGTGCCGCGTGCCGCCGGGGCACAGGCGCCGCGAGGCGTCCATCGCATCGGATTCGTGTCGCCGACCGGACCGGGCCCCAGGAACGACGCGTTCCTGCGGGGGCTCCGGGAACTGGGTTACGTCGAGGGACGCAACGTCGCCGTCGCGATGCGATTCGCCGAAGGGCGGCCGGAGCGCCTGCCCGGACTCGTCGACGAACTGATCCGCCTGGGGGTCGACGTGCTCGTCGTCGGTTCGACGATCGGTGCACGCGCGGCCAAGGCGGCGACCACCACCCTCCCCGTCGTCTTCGCGGGCTCGAGCGATCCGGTCGCCGGGAACATCGTGAAGACGCTCGCGCGTCCGGGAGGCAACCTCACCGGCACGTCGCTCGCGTACGGCGACGGCATCGCCGGGAAGTGGCTGGAGCTTCTCCTGGAGATGGCGCATGCCGTCTCGCCCTGCTCGGTGCTCTGGAGCTCGAGCAACACCGCCGGTGCGAGGTTCGTCGAAGAGCTCCGGGCGGCCGCGCGGAAGCTGGACGTGAGGCTCGACCCGCACCATGCGACGAACGTCGGCGAGCTGGACGATGCGCTCGTCGCGATCCGGAGCAGCGGAGCGCGGAGCCTGATCGTCACGCCCAGCCCGTTCTGGGTGGCGAATCAGCGCAAGCTCCTCCGGCTCGCGGAGGACCACCGCCTGCCGACCATGCACTTCGACGAGGACTTCGTCGGCGCGGGGGGGCTGATGTCCTACGGCCCCAGCATCGCCGAGGCCTACCGGCGCGGCGACGCACGTCGACAGGATCCTCAGGGGTGCGAACCCGGGCGATCTTCCCGTCGAGCAGCCGACGCAGTTCGATCTCGTCGTCAACGCGAGGACCGCGAAGGCGCTCGGCCTCACCGTCACGCAGTCGATGCTGATCCGCGCCCGCGTGATCGAGTGATGCGTTGGGGTCAGAGCCGCAATCGTTCGCAGACGCCAGGGACACCATTGGGGCGACGCGCGAACACTCGGCTCTGACCCCAAGCGCCTAGGCGGTTCCGCTGTCGATCCTCGTAGTGCCGACGACGTGATCAGTGGCGACGGCCCCGGGGCTGTCGGCCGACCCGCCCCCGCGGGCCTGTGGGTCGGCCTTCAGGCCGACGGGGTGTCGGGCAGTGCGACCGACGCGCCCTCGACGCCGTGCCGCGCGAGCGCCCGCGCGACGAACCCGGACGACTTCATCGCCTCGACGAACCCGGCGAGGTAGCGCGCGTCGGCCTCGCGTCCGCGCGGCACACCCATCGCCTGCCGGATCACCATGAAGCGGCCGGGAACGAGGCGCAGGCCGGGATGGCGCTTCGCGTCGGCCTCCAGCTTCGGCCTCACGCCCGCAGCGACGTCGTATCCACCCGCGAGAAACGCGTCCACGACCGCAGCCGACGTCGCCGCACGGACGATCGTCGCGTTCTTCAGTTCCCGCGAGAGGAACAGGTCGTACGCCGCGCCCTGCGCGACGACGATGCGGACGCCCGGCGCGTCGACGTCCGCGTTCGCGCGGACCGGGGAATCGTCGCGCACGAGGAACGCGCCCTCGATCTCCACGTACGGCGGCGTGTAGGCGATGTCGAGCGCACGCTTCGGATCGATCGCGAGGAACGCGACGTCCCACGCGCCCGTGCGCAGCGCGTCGACGACCTTGCCCGCCGCGTCGAACACCACGAGCTCGACCCGCACGCCGAGGCGCGCGCCGAGGTCGCGCGCGAGGTCGACCGACACGCCGCAAGGCTCGCCGGTCGCCGGGTCGCGCGACGCGAGCACCGGGTTGCCGAGGTTGATCGCCGCGCGCAGCGAGCCCGACGGCGCGAGGTCGGCTACGGGGGGGGGGCGCGGGCCGGGGACGGCGGGGGGGGGCGGCACCCCCCCCGGGTTTCTCTTTCCCCCCCTTCCTCCCCGGCCCCCCCGGTCGGGATCGGCCCGGCCCGCCCCGCCCCAGGCCGCCCCGGCCCGGCGCTGCCCGGGCCCGGGCGGCCGGGGGCCCAGCCGCCGGCCCCCCCCCCCCCGCCCGCCCCGCAAACCCGGGGGCGAGAAAGGGGACCGAGGCGCGGAACGAAACCCCCCCCCCCCTCCCCCCCCCCCCCCCCCCGCGCCCCCCGACGGGGGCGCCGGCCCCCGCTTCCCTTCCGCCCCCCCGGCCCGGGCGGGCCCGGGCCGCCCCCCCCCCCCGCCCCCGGGCCGGGCCGCCCCCCGGGGCGCCGGGGGGCGCGCGGCCCGGCCCCCCCCCGCCGCCACACCCCCCCCCCCCCGGCGGCCGGGGGGGCGGCGGCGCCGGCCCCCGCCACCGCGGCGGGGCGCCGCCCCGAGGCGGCCCCCGCGCGGCGGCCCCAGGCGCCGGTCGGCCGTCCTCGCGCCGCCCCCCCCATCCTGTCTCGTCGGCCGCCCCCCCCGGGGGGGGTGGGGCCCGCGGGCGGCCTGGGGGCTGGGCCCGCGGCGGGCGGCCGCGGGGGCGAGGGGCGAGGGCGCGGCCCCGCGAGCGGGCGGGGGCGCCGCCCCCGCCCCGCCGCCCGCGCCCGCCCCCCGGGGCGGGGCCGGGGCCGGGCGGAACCCGGCATGCAGCGCGCGCCACACGCGCTCCGGAGTGAGCGGCATCTGCAGCGCCTCGACGCGCGCCGTCGGGACGCCCGCGCGCACGAGCGCGTCGACGACGGCGTTGACGACGGTCGGCGTGGCGCCGATCGTGCCGAGCTCGCCCACGCCCTTCACGCCCAGCAGGTTGTTCCTGCACGGCGTCGACTCGTCCATCGTCATCTCGACGTGGCGCACCATGCCCGCGCGCGGCATCGCGTAGTCCATGAACGTGCCGGTGAGCGGCTGGCCCGAGTCGGCGTCGTGCACGACCTGCTCGCACAGCGCCTGCCCGATGCCCTGCACCGCGCCGCCTTCGAGCTGGCCGACGACGATCATCGGGTTGACGACGCGGCCCACGTCGTTGACCGACCAGTAGCGGTCGACCGCGACCGCGCCGGTGTCCGGGTCGATCTCGACTTCGCACACGTGGCAGCCGTTGGGCCAGGTCGCGTCGTCGACCGAGCTCGTCGAGTCGATCACGATCCGGCGTCCGGGCTGCCTCGCCGCGAGGTCGAACAGCCCGATGCCGCGATCGGTGCCGGCGATGCGGAACCGTCCTTCGCGATACTCGATGTCGCCGGGCGCGGCCTCGAGCTCGCCGGCCGCGAGCCTGCGCGCCTCGTCGACGGTCTCGTTCGCGGCGACGTGCACGGCCGAGCCGCCGACGAAGAGCGAGCGCGATCCGGCGCTGCCGAACCCGGTGCCGCGATCGGTGTCGCCCTGCACGATGCGGATGCGCTCGATCGGCACGCCGAACACGTCGACCGCGAGCTGCGCGTAGGTCGTCGCGAGTCCCTGCCCCATCCCCTGCGTCGCCGAGAAGATCTCGATGTCGCCTTCGCCGTCGGCGCCGGGCGTCACCGTGACGGTCACGCGCTCGGTGAACACGTCGGCGCCGGTCCACTCGAGGAACGTCGCCATGCCGCGCCCGCGCAGCTTCCCCCGCCGCGTCGACTCCGCGGCTCGCGCGTCGAAGCCGCTCCAGTCCGCGAGCGCGATCGCCTCGTCCATCACCTTCGCGAACTGCCCGGTGTCGTAGGTCTTCGACATCGGGTTGCGGTAGGGCATCTGCCCGGGCCGGATCATGTTCCGGCGACGGAGCTCCGCCGCCTCGATGCCGGTCCTGCGCGCCGCGGCGTCCATCAGGCGCTCGATGAAGTAGATCGCCTCGGGACGGCCGGCGCCGCGGTAGGGGCCCGTCGGCGTCGTGTTCGTGAGCACGGCGCGGACGTGCACGTCGATCAGCGGGATGTCGTAGATCGACGTCGACACCCACGGCCCGATCACGAGCTGGATCACGACGCCTGCCGGCGTCGCGTACGCGCCGACGTTCGCCAGCGAGTCGACCCGCAGCGCGAGCACGCGTCCGTCCGCGTCGAGCGCGAGCTCCGCCCGCGCGGTCACGTCGCGGCCGTGCGAGGCCGCGAGGAACTCGTCGATCCGCTCGGCGCACCACTTGACCGGCCGGCCGAGCGTGCGCGCGCAGTGCGCGGCGATCACGTCCTCGGCGTAGAGCGTCGTCTTCATGCCGAACCCGCCGCCGACGTCGCCGACGACGACGCGGACCGACTCGGGCGGGATGCCGAGCACCGCGCCCGCGAGCTCGTCGCGCAGCCCCGTCGGCGTCTGGCAGCTCACGCGCAGCGTGAGCCGTCCGCTGGCGGCGTCGACGCTCGCGAGCGTCGCGCGCGGCTCGATCGGCGCGGGGATCACGCGCTGGTTGACGAGATCGAGGCTCACCGTGTGCGCCGCGCGCGCGAAGGCGTCGGCCACCTTCGCGGCATGGCCGTGGCGCATCTCGCACGCGACGTTGCCGGTCGCGGCGGGCCACACGAGCGGCGCGCCGGGGGCGACGGCCGCGCTCGCGTCCGCCACCGACGGCAGCGGCTCGTAGCGAACGTCGATCGCCTCGGCCGCATCGCGCGCCTGGTGCATCGTCTCCGCGACGATCGCCGCGACGGCCTCGCCGACGTAGCGCACGGTGCCCGCGGCAAGCGCGTGGTGCGGAGGCGCCGCGGTCGGCGAGCCATCCGCGCGCTTGAAGTCCGCCGACGACACGAGCGGCTTCACGCCCGCACGCACGAGGTCCTCGCCGGTCAGGATCGCGACGACGCCCGGCATCGCGGCGGCCGCCGTCGCGTCGATCGACGCGATCCGCGCGTGCGGATGCGGCGAGCGCAGCACGTGCAGGACCGCCTGCCCAGGCAGCGAGAAGTCGTCGGCGAACTGGCCGCGTCCGGTCAGCAGCGCGTCGTCCTCGACGCGGCGCACGGCCTTGCCGCTGCCGTAGCGGGCGGAACGGGAGTCGGGGGAAGTCATCGAGGTATCGGTGGCGATGCGGAAGCAGGCGACATTATCGTCCCGAAGGCCTGCGTCCGCGCGCCACGATCGCGGCGATCCCCGCGGGGGCGGGTGGCGCGCCGGCAACCGCGCGCCCCGTGATGCCCTTCCCGTCGCGCAGCCTCCTGCCGCTCGCCGGGGGGACACGGAGCGGCCGGGCGCATACTTCGCATCCTCCGGCCGCCCGCGCCAAACTTTCAGCGCTTCGACAGGTCGAATTTCCGATGCCCCGCACCCGCCGGCTCCTCGACGTCCCGCTCGTCTACGCGCTGGCCACGCTGGCGATCTTCTCCGCCACGCGGCTGGGTCTCGCCCTGTGGACCGGGACGTCCGCCGTCCCGCTGTCCGAGTGGTTGACGGTGTTCGCGAAGGGCCTCTGGTTCGACCTCGTCGTGCTGGCGGCGCTGCTCGCACCCGTCTGGCTCTACGAGGCGGCGCTGCCCGACCGCTGGCGCACGACGCGCACCCATCATGCGCTGCGCTTCGCGTGGTTCCTGCTGGCAGTATTCGTGCTGCTGTTCATCGCGGTCGCCGAAGCGACGTTCTGGCTCGAGTTCTCGACCCGGTTCAACTTCATCGCGGTCGACTATCTTCTCTACACGCACGAGGTGCTCGGCAACATCCGCGAATCCTACCCGGTGCCGTGGATCGTCGCAGGGATCGCTGCCGCCGCGTTGCTCGTCGCGCTCGCGGTGCGCCCTGCGCTCCGCCGCGCCGACCTCGCGCCGACGTCGCGTGCCCGCCGGCTCGGATACGTCGCCGCCGCGCTGGTGCTGCCGGCCGCCGCGCTGGCCGTCGCCAGCATCGAGCAGATGGGATCGATCGGCAATGCGTACGCCGACGAGCTCGCCGGAAACGGGATCTTCACGTTCGCGGCCGCCGCGCGGCGCAACGAGCTCGATTACGACAAGCTGTACGCGACGATGCCGCAGGACGAGGCGGACAGGCTGCTCAGGTCGCTCGGCGTCGAGCGCAAGCCGCTCCTGCCGAACTCGTCGCTCGATCAGGTGGCCGCGCGCGAAGGGGCCGAGCCGCACATTTCCGGCATGCCGCGCCGCCCGCGCCACGTCATCCTCGTCACCGTCGAGAGCCTGTCCGCCGAGTTCCTGGGCGCCTACGGCTCGACGAAGGGCATGACGCCGAACCTCGACCGGCTCGCCCGCGAAGGCATCCGGTTCGCCAACATGTACGCGACCGGCACGCGCACCGTGCGCGGCCTGGAGGCGGTGTCGCTAGGAACGCCGCCGGTGCCCGGGCAGGCGATCGTGCGCCGGCCCGGCAACGAGCACCTGTCGACGATGGGCGAGCTGCTCGAGCACCAGGGCTTCGCGACGAGCTTCGTCTACGGCGGGTACGGCATGTTCGACAACATGAACGCGTACTTCGACGCGAACGACTACCGGGTCGTCGACCGCCGCGATTTCCCGAAGGCATCGATCGTGTTCGAGAACGTCTGGGGCGTGGCGGACGAGTCGCTGTTCGACAATGCGATTCGCGTCGTCGACGCCAACGCCGCGAAGGGCGCGCCGACGTTCACGCACATCATGACGACGACGAACCACCGCCCGTTCACCTATCCCGACGGGCGCATCCCGATCCGCTCTCCGGGAGGGCGCGAAGGCGGCGTCATGTATACCGACTGGGCAATCGGCAAGTTCGTCGAGGACGCGCGGACGAGACCCTGGTTCGACGAGACGCTGTTCGTCTTCATCGCCGACCACTGCGCGGCGGTCGCGGGGAAGACGAAGCTGCCCGTCGCGGGTTACCGGATCCCGCTGATCCTGTGGGCGCCCGGGCTCGTCGATCCGGGCATCTACGAGCCGGTGGTGAGCCAGATCGACCTGCCGCCCTCGCTCCTCGACCTGATGCGCGTCGACGGTGACGACTATTTCTTCGGCCGCTCGGTGTTCGAGGTCCCGTCGGGTCCCGAGCGCGCCTTCATCAGCAACTACCAGTCGCTGGGCTACCTGCGCGACGGCATGCTGACCGTCCTCTCGCCGGGCCGCAAGGTCGAGGCGTTCCGCGTCGATCCCGTCACGTACGAGTCGACGCCGACGCCGGTCGATCCGACGCTGGCGAAGGAGGCGATCGCCTACTACCAGACCGCGTCGCGCGCATTCAGGCAGGGCGCGCTCAAGGCGCCGCCCTACGCGGAGCACTGAGCGCCCGCGCGCGCGTCAGCCCGACGTCCCGCGCGCGCCCTTCGCCGCCGAGGCCCTTGCCTTCGACGGCGTCCGCCGCGGCGGGGCGGACGAAGGGATCGCCGCGGCGTCCGCGGGCACCGCCTCGGCGAGCAGTGCAGGCGCGTTCTCGACGACGAACCGGACGAACGCGGCCGTCGCGGGACTCACGAAGCGTCCCGCGCGCTGCACGACGTACCAGCGGCGCATCAGCGGCAGTCCCTGCACGTCGAGCACGCACAGGTGGCCGGTCGCGAGCTCGAGCCCGATCGTGTGGCGCGAGATGAACGCGACGCCCATGCCGGCCATCACCGCCTGCTTGATCGTCTCGTTGCTGTTCATCACGCTGTCGATCTTCGGCGCGAATCCACGCTCCCCGAAGAATCGCTCCATCGACGAGCGCGTGCCCGAGCCCTGCTCGCGCACGAGGAAGCGCTCGCCCGCGAGCGCCTCGAACGGGATCGCCCGCTCGCGGGCGCGCGGGTGCGTCGGCGGCGCGATCACGACGAGCGGGTGGTCGGCGAACGGCACCGACACCGTTTCGATCCGCTGCGGCGGCGTGCCCATGATCGCGAGGTCGATCTCGTTGCGCTCGAGCTCGCGCACGATCACCTCCCGGTTGTTGACCGAGAGCGCCACCCGCACGTCCGGATAGCGCTGCCGGAAGCGCGCGATCAGCGCCGGCGCGAAGTACTTGGCGGTGCTGACCGCGCCCACCGCGATGCGGCCGCCGCGCATGCCCTTCAGCGCCGAGATCGCCGCGTCGGCGTCGCGCAGCGCGTCGAGGATCACCCGCGCATAGCGCACGAGGTGCTCGCCCGCCTCGGTCAGGTGGACCTTGCGGCCGCGCCGCTCGAACAGCGCGAGGCCGACGAGATCCTCGAGCTGCTTCACCTGGAGCGAGACCGCCGCCTGCGTGAGGTGCAGCTGCTCGGAGGTGCGCGCGAACGACAGATGCGCCGCGGCGGTCGCGAATATCTGCAGCTGGCGGATCGTCACCCCGCGCATGTCCCCTCCGCGCCGTCCGGCATCGCCTTGACTTAAGCTTTTGCTTAAGTTGGAAGTAAAAACAATTAACTATTACTTGTCAATCCCGATGACTAGGATCATCTCATTCCCACCGCGCGAGCGCCGGAGACCCCCGATGAACGACATGACGATCAAGACCGCGGCCCCGGCTCCCCGGGGGCGCTACGACGCCGGCGTGATGAAGTACAAGGAGATGGGCTACTGGCGGCCCGACTACGAGCCGTCGGAGACCGACCTGATCGCGCTCTTCCGGATCACGCCGCAGGAGGGCGTCGAGCCCGACGAGGCCGCCGCGGCGGTCGCCGGCGAGTCGTCGACCGCGACGTGGACCGTCGTCTGGACCGACCGGCTCACGGCGTCCGACAACTACCGGGCGAAGGCCTACCGCGTCGACCCGGTGCCGGGCACCGGCCCCGGCACGCCGGTCGAGCAGCAGTACTTCGCCTACATCGCCTACGACCTCGCGCTGTTCGAGGAAGGCTCGATCGCGAACCTGACCGCGTCGATCATCGGCAACGTGTTCGGCTTCAAGCCGCTGAAGGCGCTGCGCCTCGAGGACATGCGGATCCCCGTCGCGTACCTGAAGACGTTCCAGGGCCCGCCGACCGGCATCGTCGTCGAGCGCGAGCGCCTCGACAAGTTCGGCCGCCCGCTGCTCGGCGCCACCGTGAAGCCCAAGCTCGGGCTGTCCGGCAAGAACTACGGCCGCGTCGTCTACGAGGGCCTGAAGGGCGGGCTCGACTTCCTGAAGGACGACGAGAACATCAACTCGCAGCCGTTCATGCACTGGCGCGAGCGCTTCCTCTACTGCATGGAGGCGGTCGCGAAGGCCTCCGCCGCGACCGGCGAGATCAAGGGCACCTACCTCAACGTCACCGCCGCGACGATGGAGGACATGTACGAGCGCGCCGACTTCGCGAAGGAGCTGGGCTCGGTGATCGTGATGATCGACCTCGTGATCGGCTACACGGCGATCCAGTCGATGGCGAAGTGGGCGCGCCGCAACGACATGATCCTGCACCTGCACCGCGCGGGCCACTCGACCTACACGCGGCAGAAAAACCACGGCGTGTCGTTCCGCGTGATCGCCAAGTGGATGCGCATGGCGGGGGTCGACCACATCCACGCGGGGACCGCGGTCGGCAAGCTCGAGGGCGACCCGCTCACCGTGCAGGGCTTCTACAACGTCTGCCGCGAGGAGAAGAACGAGGTCGATCTCCGGCGGGGCATCTTCTTCGAGCAGCCCTGGGCGAACCTGCGCAAGGTGATGCCGGTCGCCTCGGGCGGCATCCACGCGGGCCAGATGCACCAGCTGATCGACCTGTTCGGCGACGACTGCGTGCTGCAGTTCGGCGGCGGCACGATCGGCCACCCGCAGGGCATCCAGGCCGGCGCGACCGCCAACCGCGTCGCGCTCGAATCGATGGTCAAGGCGCGCAACGAGGGCCGCGACATCGTCAACGAGGGCCCGCAGATCCTGCTCGACGCCGCGAAGTCCTGCACGCCGCTCAAGCAGGCGCTCGACACGTGGAAGGACGTCTCGTTCAACTACGCGTCGACCGACACGCCCGACTTCGTTCCCACCCCGACCGCTGCCTGAGAACCCCCGGTGCCAGGCACGAGCCTGACACCCACCGTACCAGGCACGAGCCTGGCACCTGCGAGGACACCATGCGAATCACCCAGGGCACCTTCTCGTACCTCCCCGACCTCACCGACGCCGAGATCGCGGCGCAGATCGACTACGCGCTAGGCAAGGGCTGGTCCGTCTCGGTCGAGCACACCGACGACCCGCACCCCCGCAACGTCTACTGGGAGATGTGGGGGATGCCGATGTTCGACCTGAAGGACGCCGCCGGCGCGATGATGGAGATCAAAGCGTGCCGCAGGACGTTCCCCTCACACTACGTGAAGGTCAACGCCTTCGAGGCCACGCAGGGCTGGGAGTCGACGCGCCTGTCGTTCATCGTGCAGCGTCCGGCCGCCGAGCCGGGGTTCCGCGTCGTGCGCCAGGAAGTCGCCGGCCGCGCGGTCCGCTACACGGTCGAGAGCTATGCGGTCGACCGCCCCGAGGGCAGCCGCTACTGAACCCCGGGTGTCAGCGTGCCAGGGCACACGCCCGACACCGGAGGTCGATTCCGCCGATGGACACCGCCGCGAACGCGACGTCCCGCGAGACCGCCGCCCCCGACGCGGTCGACCTCGCCGCGCTCGCGCGCGAGACCGGCGTGCCGGACGTGCTCGACGAGCTCGAGCGCGACCTCGTGGGCCTCGCGCCGGTCAAGGCGCGCATCCGCGACATCGCGGCGCTGCTCCTGGTCGACCGCGGCCGGCGGCTCGTCGGCCTGCCCGCCGAGCCGCCGTCGCTGCACATGTGCTTCACCGGCAACCCGGGCACCGGCAAGACCACCGTCGCGATGCGCATGGCGGAGATCCTGCACCGGCTCGGCTACGTGCGCAAGGGCCACCTGGTCGCCGTCACCCGCGACGACCTCGTCGGCCAGTACATCGGCCACACGGCGCCGAAGACGCGCGAGGTGCTGAAGCGCGCGATGGGCGGCGTGCTGTTCATCGACGAGGCCTACTACCTGTACCGGCCCGAGAACGAGCGCGACTACGGGCAGGAGGCGATCGAGATCCTGCTGCAGGTGATGGAGAACCATCGCGACGACCTCGTCGTGATCCTCGCCGGCTACAAGGACCGGATGGACACGTTCTTCCAGAGCAACCCCGGGATGGCGTCGCGCATCGCGCACCACATCGACTTTCCCGACTACAGCGTCGACGAGCTCTACTCGATCTCCGGCCTGATGCTCGCGAAGATGGGCTACCGGCTCGCGCCGGACGCGGAGACCGCGCTCCGCGAGTACATCGCCCGGCGCATCGCGCTGCCGCACTTCGCCAACGCGCGCTCGGTCCGCAATGCACTCGACCGCGCGCGGCTGCGGCAGGCGAGCCGCCTGGTCGCCGCGACGGGCCGGGCGGTGAGCCGCGACGACCTCGCGACGATCACGGCCGCCGACCTCCGCGCGAGCCGCGTCTTCAACGCCTGACCCACGCCCCCGGAGAAATCCATGCTCCACGGCCGCACGACGCTGTCCAAGTTCATCATCGAGGAACAGCGCAAGCTCGAAGGGGGCGCGGAGCTGATCGCGCTCGTCAACGACATCCAGACCGCGTGCAAGTACATCGGCACGGCGGTCGCGCGCGGCGCGCTCGCGGGCGCGCGCGGGTCGACCGGCGTCGTCAACGTCCAGGGCGAGGACCAGAAGCCGCTCGACGTGATCGCGAACGACATCATGCTCGACAGCTGCGACTGGGGCGGCTACCTCGCGGGGATGGTGTCGGAGGAGATGGAGGCGCCCTACCCGATCCCCGCCCAGTATCCGCGCGGGCGCTACCTGCTCGTGTTCGACCCGCTCGACGGCTCGTCGAACCTCGACGTGAACGTGACGGTCGGCACGATCTTCTCGTGCTGCGCGCGCCCGAGGGCATCGCCGACCCGGCGGTCGCGGACTTCCTGCAGCCGGGAACGAAGCAGGTGTGCGCCGGCTACGCGCTCTACGGCCCGTCCGCGATGATCGTGCTGACGCTCGGCACCGGCGTGCACGGCTTCACGCTCGACCCCGAGATCGGCGCCTACATCCTCACGCACCCGAACCTCGCGATCGCGGCCGACACGCACGAGTTCGCGGTCAACGCGTCGAACCAGCGATTCTGGGAGCCGCCGGTGCGCCGCTACGTCGACGAGTGCCTCGCCGGCAAGTCGGGCGTGCGCGGCAAGGACTTCAACATGCGCTGGATCGCCTCGCTCGTCGCCGAGGTGCACCGCATCCTGATGCGCGGCGGGCTGTTCATGTACCCGAAGGACACGAAGGACCCCGGCAAGCCCGGGCGCCTGCGCCTGCTCTACGAGGCCAACCCGATGGCGATGCTCGTCGAGCAGGCGGGCGGCGCCGCGTCGACCGGCCGCGGACGCATCCTCGACGTCGAGCCCACGGCGCTGCACCAGCGCGTGCCGGTGATCCTCGGCTCGAAGAACGAGGTCGCGCGCGTCGAGCGCTACCACGCCGAGTTCGACCGCGGCGACGTCGTGTTCCGCTCGCCGCTGTTCAACGAGCGCTCGCTCTTCGGCGCGACGCCCGTTTCCAACTGATCCTCCACGTCTCCGACCGAGCGCAACCATGTCCGCCAGGCACCCCGTCGTCGCGATCACCGGCAGCTCCGGCGCCGGCACGACCACCGTCACGCGCACCTTCGAGCACATCTTCCGGCGCGAGGGCTTCCGCGCCGCGATCGTCGAGGGCGACTCGTTCCACCGCTACGACCGCAAGGAGATGAAGGTCAAGCTGGCGGAGGCGACGACGGCCGGCAACGAGCACTTCAGCCACTTCGGCCCCGAGGCCAACCTGCTCGCGGAGCTCGAGACGCTGTTCCGCACGTACGGCGAGACGGGGACCGGCAAGGTGCGCAAGTACCTGCACGACGCCGGCGAGGCCGCGCCGTACAAGCAGGACCCGGGCACGTTCACGCCGTGGGCCGACATCCCGGCGGGCACCGACCTGCTGTTCTACGAGGGGCTGCATGGCGCCGTGGTCACGGACAAGGTCAACATCGCGCCGCACGCCGACCTGCTGATCGGCGTCGTGCCGATCATCAACCTCGAGTGGATCCAGAAGCTGCACCGCGACAAGGTGATGCGCGGCTACTCGCAGGAGGCGGTCGTCGACACGATCCTGCGCCGGATGCCCGACTACGTGAACTACATCTGCCCGCAGTTCTCGCACACGCACATCAACTTCCAGCGGGTGCCGATGGTCGACACGTCGAACCCGTTCATCGCGAAGGACATCCCGACCGTCGACGAGAGCATGGTCGTGATCCGCTTCGCGAAGCCGCAGGGCATCGACTTCCTGTACCTGCTGTCGATGCTGCACGATTCCTACATGTCGCGGCCGAACATCATCGTCGTGCCGGGCGGCAAGATGAGCCTCGCGATGCAGCTGATCCTGACGCCGATGATCCTGCAGCTGATGGATCGCAAGCGCCGCGCGGGGTGACCATGAAGGACCAGACGATCGAGAGGGGAAGCGACGTGAAGCCGATGGCCGATGCGCTGCGAGCGCTCGCGATGGACGCGGTGGAGGCGGCGAAGAGCGGCCATCCGGGGATGCCGATGGGGATGGCGGAGATCGCGGTGGCGCTGTGGACGCGGCACCTGAAGCACGATCCGGCGGCGCCGCGCTGGGCCGACCGCGACCGTTTCGTGCTGTCCAACGGCCACGGCTCGATGCTGCAGTACGCGCTGCTGCACCTGTCGGGCTACGACCTGCCGATCGAGGAGTTGAAGCGCTTCCGCCAGTTGCACTCGAAGACCCCCGGCCACCCGGAGGTGGGGGCCACGCCCGGGGTCGAGACCACCACCGGCCCGCTCGGCCAGGGGCTGGCCAACGCGGTGGGCATGGCGCTCGCCGAGAAGCTCCTGGCCACGCAGTTCAACCGGCCCGGCCACGCGATCGTCGACCACCGCACCTACGCGTTCGTCGGCGACGGCTGCCTGATGGAGGGCATCTCGCACGAGGCCTGCTCGCTCGCCGGCACCTGGGGGCTGGCCAAGCTCACCGTGCTCTACGACGACAACGGCATCTCGATCGACGGCGAGGTGGCCGGCTGGTTCACCGACGACACGCCCTCGCGCTTCGAGGCCTACGGCTGGCACGTGGTCCGCGGCGTCGACGGCCACGACGTGGCCGCGGTCGACCGCGCGATCGCCGAGGCGAAGCAGATCACCGACAAGCCGACGCTGATCTGCTGCCGCACGGTGATCGGCAAGGGCTCGCCGGGCAAGGCCGGCAGCGCGGACGCGCACGGCTCGGCGCTGGGCGAGAAGGAAGTCGCCGCCACGCGCGCAGCACTCGGCTGGACCCACCCGCCGTTCGAGGTGCCGAAGGACGTCTACGCCGGCTTCGACGCGCGCGAGCGCGGCGCCGCGGCGCACCGCGCCTGGACCGAGCGCTTCGCCGCCTACCGTGCCGCGCACCCGGCGCTGGCCGCCGAGTTCGAGCGCCGGATGGACGGCAGGCTCCCCGACGGCTGGCCTGCCGCCGCCGCCGCGTTCGTCGCCGCGCAGGCGGCCAGGGGCGAGACGGTGGCCACCCGCAAGGCCTCGCAGCAGGCGATCGAGGCCTACGCCAAGGTCCTGCCCGAGATGATCGGCGGCTCGGCCGACCTCACCGGCTCGGTGTTCACCAACTGGTCGGGCAGCGTCACGGTCACCCGCGCGGGCACCGGCAACTACCTCTCTTTCGGCGTGCGCGAGTTCGCCATGACCGCGATCGGCAACGGCCTCGCGCTGCACGGCGGCTTCCTCCCCTACCACGGCACCTTCCTCACCTTCTCCGACTACGCGCGCAACGCCGTGCGCATGGCCGCGCTGATGAAGGCCCGCTCGGTCATGGTCTACACGCACGACTCGATCGGCCTGGGCGAGGACGGGCCCACGCACCAGGCGATCGAGCATGCCGCGAGCCTGCGCCTCATCCCCCACCTCGACGTCTGGCGGCCCTGCGACACGGTCGAGACCGCGGCTGCCTGGGCGGCCGCCATCGAGCGCGCGGACGGCCCCACCGCGCTCCTGCTCTCGCGCCAGAACGTCGCCTACGCGCCGAAGGACGCGGCCCAGGTCGCCTCGATCCGCCGCGGCGGCTACGTGCTCGCCGACTTCGGGGCAGGCGGGCGGCGGGCTCTGGTCCTCGCCACCGGCTCCGAGGTCCCCCTCGCGCTGGCCGCGCGCGAGGCGCTCGCGAAGGAAGGGATCGCCGTGCGCGTCGTGTCGATGCCCTGCACCCAGGCGTTCGACCGCCAGGACGCCGCCTGGCGCGCCTCGGTGCTCCCGCCCGGCGTCCCGCGCGTGGCCGTCGAGGCCGGCGTCACCGACGGCTGGCGCAAGTACGTCGGCGCCGCCGACGACCCGCGCGCCGCGGTGATCGGCGTCGACTCGTTCGGCGAATCCGCCCCCGCAGGCGTCCTGTTCAAGCACTTCGGCATCACCGCCGAGGCCGTCGCCGACGCGCTCCGGCGGGTCGCCGGCACGTGAACCCGCGTCCCGGCGACCTCCCCGGCCGGCGACGGCGACCGACGGGCCGCCCCGAGGTCGCCGGCCCCCTTCGGGGGGAAGCGTGCGAAGCACGCTCCGGGGGGGTCCACACCCGCCGCCCCAAGCGCGCTGCCCCCTTCGGGGGAAGCGAACTTCGTTCGCTTCGGGGGGACCACACATCCCCCACCCCCCATCCGGGTAGTGAGGTCTTACCCGCCACGGTTATAGACTGGGCTGTGCCGGCCCGCGCCTAATGCGCGATACATTGGACGGCCATCCGCCGGGCCTGCGGGCTTCTGCGGCTGGCACGCGGCGCAGGGCGGGACGACGATCCTGCCCCGCCGCGCCGCCCCCCGAATCGTACGAGGAGACACGACCATGACCACGATGAACCACGACAAGGAACTGGACGCCCGCGGCCTGTCCTGCCCGCTGCCGATCCTGAAGACCAAGAAGGCGCTGAGCGATCTCGCCTCCGGCCAGGTGCTGAAGGTCGTCGCGACCGACCCGGGCTCGATCAAGGACATGCAGGCGTTCGCGAACCAGACCGGCAACCCGCTGGTGTCGCAGGCCGAGCAGGGCAAGGAGTACGTGTTCTTCCTGCGCAAGAAGTAGGCGCGCCGCCCTCCCCGCCAATACCCACGCCCGCTCCCGGAAGGACCGTCATGGAAGAGCCCCGTCAGAAGAAGATGGCCGTCATCGCGAGCAAGGGCACGCTCGACATGGCCTACCCGCCGTTCATCCTCGCGACGACCGCCGCCGCGCTGGGATGGGAGGTCCAGATCTTCTTCACGTTCTACGGCCTGCAGCTGCTGCGCAAGAGCCTGAAGAAGATCAAGATCAGCCCGCTCGCGAACCCGGCGATGCCGATGCCGGTGCCGATGCCGGTGCTCCTCGCCTCCATGCCGGGCATGCAGTCGATGGCGACGACGATGATGAAGCAGAAGATCAAGAAGCACGGCGTCGCCTCGCTCGAGGACCTGCGCACGATGTGCCTCGAGGCGGACATCAAGATGATCGCCTGCCAGATGACGATCGACCTGTTCGAGTTCAAGCAGAGCGAGTTCATCGAAGGCATCGATTACGGCGGCGCTGCGATGTTCCTCGAGTTCGCCGGCGAGGCGGACGTCACGCTGTTCATCTGATCACGCAGCGACGGCACGCGCCGGCACGGGCCGGCGACGGGCCGCAGGACCCACGAAGGGAGGACACCATGAAGCGCAACCGCATCACGATGTTGAGCCTCGCGCTCGCCGGCCTCGCGGCCGCTGCGCAGCCGGCGCAGGCGACCGACGGCTATTTCGCGCACGGCTACGGCATGAAGTCGCTCGGCATGGGCGGCTCGGGCGTCGCGCTGGCGCAGGAGCCGTTCGGCGGCGCGCTCAACCCGGGCGCGATGTCGTTTCTCGACAGCAGCATGTGGGAGGCGGGCATCTCGTGGTTCAGCCCGCGCCGCGACGCGTCGCGCACGGGCTCCGGCCCGGCCGGCCTCGACGGCAGCTCGACCAGCGGCAGCGAGAACTTCTTCATCCCCGAGTTCGCCGTCAACTGGCGCTACAGCCCGACGGTCTCCTTCGGCGTGTCCGTGTACGGCAACGGCGGCATGAACACCGACTACGCCGGCGGCGAGGTCTCGGCCGCCTCCGCCTGCGCGTCGTTCAACCCGAATCCCGGGCCGTACAACCTGCATTGCGGCAACGGCAAGCTCGGCGTCAACCTGATGCAGCTGATGATCGCGCCGTACGTGTCGTGGCAGTTCACGCCCGGCCACTCGGTCGGCATCGCGCCGATCATCACCTACCAGCGCTTCAAGGCCGAGGGCCTGCAGGCGTTCGACAACCCGTTCCTGTCGACGAGCCCGGGCAACGTGACCAACCGCGGCTACGACGACGCCTGGGGCGTCGGCGTGCGCCTCGGCTACATGGGCAAGATCAACCAGTACCTCGCGGTCGGCGTCGCCTACGCGAGCAAGGTCGACATGGACGAGTTCGGCAAGTACGCGGGCCTGTTCGCCGAGAGCGGCGGCTTCGACATCCCGTCGTCGTTCGTCGTGGGCGCCACGCTCACGCCGGACGACCGCTGGACGATCGCGCTGGACTTCGAGCGGATCTTCTACGACGACGCCAACTCGGTCCACAACCGCAGCTCGCTGATCCTCAACTGCTTCGGCGGCGACGCCAGCGCGTGCCTGGGCGGCAGCAACGGCGCGGGCTTCGGCTGGCAGGACGTCGACGTCTGGAAGGTCGGCGTCCAGTACAGGCTGAACGACGCATGGACGCTGCGCGCCGGCTACAACCACAGCGACAACCCGATCGAGTCGCAGGACGTGACGTTCAACATCCTCGCCCCGGGCGTGATGAAGAGCCACTACACGCTCGGCACGACGTGGCAGATCGACAAGGTGTCGGAGCTCACCGGCGCGTTCATGTACGCGCCGCGCGAGGAAGTGACGGGCGCGAGCCTGTTCAACGGGTTCGTCAACGGCCAGCTGCCCCAGGGCGCCCCGCCGATGAACGCGAGCGAGACGATCGGCATGCGGCAGTACGAGCTGGGGATCGCCTACCAGCGCCGGTTCTGATGCGCCGCTGACCTGAAGGCTGCAACGCGCGCGCCCGGGCAACCCCCGGGCGCGCCGCATTTCTGCGCCAGGAACGCGGAGGCGCGCTACAGGCGCAGCGCCTCGTCGAGCGCCAGCGCCTCGACGGCCAGCTCGCCGTCGTCGTCCGCGATCGCGTCGAGGACCTCGCCGCACGCGCGGCGCCAGTGCTCCGCCCCGACCTTCGCCGTCGCGAGCAGCGCCTGTCCCCGATCGCCGCCGAGCCACGCGCGGTACGCATCCTGCGCCCGCGGGAACAGCTCGCGGCGCATGCCGTCCAGGTTCGCGAACCACAGGTGCAGCGACGCATCCGCGCGGCGCTCGACGAGCTCGGGCAGCGTCACGAGGCAGTCGGCGAGGTGGTCGCGCACCGCGCGCATCAGGATCGCGGCGCCCCGGCGCTCGAGCCCGCACAGCGACCGCTCCCATCCCGGGCCGAGCAGCGCCGCGGCCTCGTGCTCGCCCACTTCGTGCAGGATCAGCGTCTCGGTCTCGGCCTCGACCATGCGCTCGAGCGCCGCGGCCGAGCCCTCCTCGTAGCCGTGCGCGTCGAGCGCGGACTTCAGCGCGCCGTCGGCGCGCCTGACCGACCACGCCTCCGCCTTCTCCCACAGCACGCGCGCGAGCGACTCCTGGCGCACGTAGATCGTGCCTCCGCGCATCGCCGCGGGCGCGGCGTCGAGGTCGCGTGCGTGCTCGCGGCCGGCGACGAGCACCCGCGCCCCGCCGCGCCGCTCCTCGCGCTCGAGCGCCGCGACGAAGAACTGGGGCTTGCCGAACCGCCCGATCCCGGCGCCGTAGACCATCCCCTCCGGCACCAGCGCGCGATTGACCGCCTCCACGTCGTACGGATCGACCGTCTCCGGGCCGAGCGGCAGCGGGCGATAGTCGGCGTCCTCGAGCGACTCCCACTCGGCCTCGCGCGCCGCGAGCCAGACGCCCACGTCGGTGCGCGCGAGCGGCGCATCGAGGGCGACGCCGCGCTCCCACCGGTAGTACTCGCGCATCGCGAGCAGGTAGGTGCACATCGTCATCTCCCGCGCGTGGCGCGCGTCGGAGATCGCGCAGTTCGTGCGCACCGCGGCGACGAGGGCCTCGCGCGAGGGCGTCACGATTCGTCCTTCGCGCGACGAGGCCGCCGTCCCTGCCAGCCGGCGACCGACGCGACGATCGACGGCCACGGCAGTTCCGCGAGGCTGTCCCGGCGCGCCATCTCGCCGGCGACGAGCCGGTGCACGTCGGCCTCCGCCCCGCCCGCGCACGCGCGCAGGCCCGCGAGCCCGCCGCACTGGAGCTTCATCGCCGCCGCGTGCGGCAGCGGCGCCCCCACCGTCAGCTTCAGCGCGAACGCGGCGCGCTCGCGCAGCAGTGCGGCAAACGTCTCGCAGTTCGTGCGCGCCACCGGCGACGTGCAGCCGATCGTCTCGCGCTCGGCCAGCGCGCGGCGCACCGACGTCGCGCAGGTCGCGCACCCGGCCAGGACCGCCTTCGCGAAGACGCAGGGCGGCGACGTCGATGCGTTGCGCGCCGCCCGGAATGCCGCCTCGTCGACCATCCGCCCGCCCCCCGTCGCCGGGACTATTCGTCGCCCACGATGCCGGGCTTGGGCGCGCGCTCCTGTGTCAGCAGGTCCTCGGCCTCGAAGTCGGTCGCGGCGAAGACGACCTTGACCGCGCAGTCCGGCGGCAGGTCGGGACTCGTGCGGAGCGCCTTCGCGCGCGCCGACGCGTCGCGGAACGAGGCCAGCGCGTCGACCTTCTCGAGGCCGCCGTAGCGATGGATGCGGTAGACGAAGTACGGCACGGCGATTCTCCCGTGACGCGACAGGCGTCACTCGACGTAGCGCTTCGCGGCCCGGCGGCGGCCGGGCTTGCTCTTCTGGATCACGACGCCGCGCACCGGCGCCAGGTCGGGAATCGCGACCGCGGGGCACGCGGCATCGAGCGCGCGCAGCTCCCAGCCGCCTCCGGTGCGCGCGAGCTGGCGGAGCGTCCACCCGTCCTCGAGCTCCGCGACGACGAACGAGCCGTCCACGGCGAGCCCCTCCGGCTCGACGACGATGATCTCGCCCTCGGCGAACTCCGGCGCCATGCTGTCGCCCAGCACCATCAGCACGAACGGCTCCGCGCCGGCGCAGTCGCCCGCCTCGTCGTGCGCCACCGGCACGATCGGGATCGTCTTCGGACGTTCGGTCGCCGTCATGCCACCGTGGTGCGGATCTGCGCGGGCGGGACGCCCGCGGCGACGAGCGCGGCCCCCGCGGCGTCGACGAACGCGGCCGGGCCCGCCACATGGACGTCGTGACGCGGCAGCTGCAGCGCGGTCGCCATCGTTTCGACGACCGCCCGCGCACCCGACGCGGCGTCCGCGGCCGTGTGTCCCCGGTAGCGGAAACCGTCGAACGCGGCGGCCCACGCGCGGCACTGGTTCGCGTGATAGTGGCCGTCCGGCCTCGTGGCGAGCCAGTCGAGCGACATCGTCGGCGCCGCGTCGATCGCGATCGCGTGCTCGATCAGGCTCTTGATCGGCGCGTAGCCCGTGTCGCACGCGACGAACGCGAGCGGCCGCCCGCCGTCGGCGAGCACGAAGTCGCCGGTCGGCCCCCACAGCGTCAGCGCATCGGCCGGGCGGAACGCCGCGTCGAAGAACATCGACGCGAGCGCGTCGCCGGGGTCGCGCGCGACGTGGAAGTGCAGGTTGCGGTCGTCGCAGGGGCAGCTCGCGATCGGCCAGGTCGCGCGCGCGTCGACGCCGCCGGCGCCGCCGTAGAGCGTCGCGCTCTGGCCGGCGAGGAAGCGCAGCCGGCTGCCGCGCGACGTCTGCAGGTGGACGAGCAGCGTGTCGGGCGCGAGCGGCGCGACCGAGCGCACGCGCACCTCGATCTCCTGCTCGGGGATCTCGCCGGGCCCGTGCGCCTCGAGCGTCTCGATCACGATCTCGCTCGACGCGGCGGAATGCGCGCACAGCAGCGTGTGGCCCTGCAGGCGCTCCGTCTCGGAGAGATGATAGTCGTACGGCATCGTCTTCACGACGTCGCCCGCGATCACGCGCGCCTTGCACAGGCCGCAGGTGCCGTTGCCGCACCCGTAGTTGAGCCTGAGCCCCGCCTTGAGGCCCGCCTGCAGCAGCGAGTCGCGCCCCTCGACGAAGAAGACGCGGCCGCTGGGGCGGACGGTGACCTCGGCCGAGACGATCTTCAGCACGTCGTCCATGACGGTCAGCGCGTCGACCGGCTCGGTCGCGAGCACCCGCGCGAGGCCGTCGTCGAGCGCGGCATGCAGTTCGGCGAGCGCGGGGGACGACGACGCGGCGGCGAGCGCCTCGATGCGTCCGCGCAAGTCCACGACGAGCTCGTGGTAGCGCGCGAGATGCCTGCGCGCGTCGGCGAGCTCGCGGCTCTGCGCGAACAGGCGCTGCGCGAGGACCTCCTGCGGCGGCAGCACGCGCTCCTGCACCCGCCGGCCGAACGCCTCGTCGCGGAGCTTCGCGGTGCGCTCGAACGCGCCCGAGTCGTCGGGGCGCCAGTCCGGATAGAGCTTCGCGAGTCCATCAAGCGAGACCAGCCCGTCGTTCGACTCGAGCCGCCCCTCGGCCACGTCGCGCTGCAGCACCCCGCGCGGCACGCCTATCAGGCGCGCGGCCCGCGACAGCGTCACCCAAGGCGTCATTGCGTTCTCCACGAAGTCGTCGCGTCGTCCGTCCCGGCCGCGCGACCTGCGCGCGCGTCGCGCCCGCGCATCGACCGGCCCGCGGCGGCGCCCCCCGTCACGGCTTCCGGGCGACGCCTTCCAGCATCTGCATCGTCGTGTCCGGATGCCGCATGATCGTCATGAACTGGCCCATGCCGAGCTCGGGCCAGCCGAGCGCCGTGCGGTATCGCCCGTAGAGCCCGTAGGCCTTGCGGTCGACGATCCAGATCTCCCAGGGCAGCGCGGCAGCATTGTCGGTGCCGATCTTGTTCACCCACCAGCCTTCGCCGTGCTCGCCGTCGTTCAGCGCGACGCCGAACACCGCGAGCTTGCGCCCGGGCAGCACGATCTCGTAGACCTTCGCGGTGTCGCCCACGCCCTTCGCGAGGTTCGCGCGCACGGCCTGCACCGCCTCGTCGAAGCTCGCGTGCTCGGCCAGCTCGTTGCGGTCGCCGAAGCGCTCCATCCCGAACATGTACCGATAGCCGGCGAGATCCTCGGCCTTCACGTCGCCGCCGGCCGGCTTCCCGCCGCCGAGCGCTCCCGCGAGCTTGCCCGAGGCCGCCTTGACCGCGGCTTCCGCCTTCGGATAGTCGCCCCGCAGGTACGCGCGCGCCCAGTACTCGGGGTTGGCGTAGCGCACCGAGCCGTCGGCGCGTACGTCCACGCGCAGCGGTGCGGCGGCGATCGCACTGCCGCCGATCGCGGCCACGGCGTCCTGCAGCCCGGCATCGCCCACGACGACGATCGCGTGCTGCGGCAGTCCCTTCGGCGTGTAGCGGCCGAGCGCGCGGAAGCCCGCACCCGCGAGCTTCTTCTCGACGTCCGCGGTCGCGGCCTCGAGCGTGCCGCCGGCCGCCTTGTCCGCGTCGACGTACGGGCTCAGTGCCTGCGCGACGGCCGACCACGCGACGAGCGCGGTTCCCACGATCAGCGTTGCCTTCATGCATTCCCCCTCGGAAGTTGTCGCAGGCCGCCGCCCGTCAGCCCGACGCGTCGATGCGGTCGTGGTAGCGGGCGCGGTAGAGCAGCCGCGGATGCGCCGGATCGTCGGTGAACGCCGACCGGTCGTGCAGCACGTTGTTGCACAGGAGCCCCATCCCGGGCTCGAGCGTGAGGTGGTGGATCCAGGGCGACGGCGTCGCGAGCAGCCGCTCGAGCGCCGCGACGGCCGCGCGCACGTCGGCGTCCGCGTGCCATTCGATGCTGCGCGTGCGCGCCGTGTACCGCATGTGCAGCTGGCCGGTCGACGCATCGATCGAGAAGACCGGGCCGGATTGCGCGGGCCGCGCGACGCCGTCCTCGTCGGCGCGCTCGGGAATCGTCATCGCGTCGGGGCGCGAGAGCGCGCGCACGAACGCCGGATCCGCGTCGCGCAGCTGCAGGTACGCGATCTCGGGATCCATCAGCGCGTTCTCGCCGCCCTCGGCGGCCTTCGTGACGCAATGGAGCACCATCGCGCGGATCGTGCGCTCGGGCGGGTTGTAGTAGCCGTCGGTGTGCCACCGGATCGGCCGGTTCGTGTACGGGATGAAGTCGGCGCGCCCACCGCCTTCCGACACGGCCAGGCTGCTGATGCCGTCGTCGTCGGCGAGCCAGTTGCGGTCGAGGCTCGTGAGCCCGAACTGCGCCGCGAGCATCCGCGGCAGATCCTTGTCGGCGCTCGTGTCCGCGCTCGCGTAGATCACCATGTTCGCCGCACGGCAGCGCGCCGCGAGCGCCGCGTGCTCGGAGCGCGTCAGTGCGCGCGGATCGGCGACGTCGACCACCAGGTCCGAGGCACCGGCGGGGTAGCCCGCGAGCTTGCGCGCGCGCCAGTCGCGCCAGGCGCGCTCGTCGTCGAGACCGAACGGCGACCCGGTCCGCGGCGGCGTCGCGAGCGTGGAGGGCGTCGACGTCGTCGTCATCGCTACTCGCCCTGCGCGCCGGCGGCGCGTCGAGCGCGGCGCGGCGCCTCGCCCAGCAGGCCCGCCATCGCCTTCTGCAGCATCTCGACGGCCTCGGGCGCCTCGACCTCGATCACCTGCGAGATCGCCCAGCTGCGGTCGTGGGCCTCGGGCAGCGTGTCCGAGAGGAAGTGCCCGAAGCCGCGGATGAACCCGTACTCGGGCCCGGCGTCGGACCAGCCGTAGTCCGCGTAGTCGGCGGCGCGCTCGTTGACGAGCGCGATGAAGCGGCGCTTGCTCTCGCCCGCGTCGACGCCGAGCAGGTCGGCCTCGTTGCCGGCGAGCGTCTCGCCGACGCGGTTCGCCGTCGCGGTCGTGAATTCGACGCGCCATGCCGCCTCGCGGCGCTGGTAGGCGATCCGGTCGGCGGCGGCGACGAGGAAAGCGAGGAACTCGGCGAGGAACGCGAAGTACGGCGCGCCCGGCGGGAGCTCGTAGCCCGCGTTGCGCATGTTCTTGAGCGCGTTCTGGGCGACGCGCCAGACGATGAACGCGGCCGCGCTCGCGAATCTCGGCCGCGCTCTTCTGCGCGTCCTCGCGGAACCACTGGCTCTTGATGCGCATGATGGGGTCAGAGGCATTGGCGCCGCGACCTCGCGGGTCGCGCCTGATCCCATCGCGCGCCCCGCCGATCGACACGGCGGGCCGGACTTTCCGCGGGAACGAGGATCCGATCACCATTTCAGGGCTTGCCGATGTAGAACTCGAACTCGCCCTTGCCGATCTCCTCGGTGCGCAGGAGCTTCAGCCCGGTGGCGCGCACCCAGTCGCCGACATCCGCGGCGACGCCCGGGCAGTTGCTGACGAGCTTGAGCGTCTCGCCCGCGTGCATCCCGTTCAGGAGCTTCTTCGCCTCGACGATCGGCCCCGGGCACACCGCGCCGCGCAGGTCGAGCACCGCGTTGGCCGCGGGGCCGCCGCTGCGGCCGCGCTGGATGTAGTAGCCGTGGCCGCGGTCGGGGAGGCGCTCGGTCCGCGCGACGTGGTTGTCCGTGTGCCGCGACCAGGCGAACAGGTCGTCCTGCGTGCCCGGGCAGTCCGACAGCAGGAGCAGCACCTCGCCCGGCTTCATCGCGTCGATGAGCCGCTTCGCGCCCAGGAGCGGCGCGGGGCAGCTCGTCCCGCGCATGTCCAGCGTCATCGTCGGCTTGAGGTCCTGCCCGGATTCCGTTTTGGCGCTCATCGCATCCCCGGCGGCGGCTGGCCGTGCCGTCGATTTCAGTATCCGCCCTTGCCATAGGGCTGCGGAAGCCCGGCGAGCTTCACCGCCTGCTTCGCCGGCCCCATCGGAAAGAGCTCGTAGAGGTACTGGCTGTCGGCCTCCGGGCGGATCGCCTGGAAGCCCTTGAGCATGTTGCGGAAATTCGGCGTGTGCCCGTGGGTCGCGTATTCGTCGCGCAGGAACCGGATCACCTCCCAGTGGGCGTCGGTCAGCGCGATGCCGTCCGCCTCGGCGATCGCCACCGACACCTCGTCGCGCGGGTCGGCCTCGACCAGGTAGCCCAGGTCGTCGCACGCGAGCTCCTGCCCGTCCACCGTGTAGCCCATCGTCGCCTCCGCCTCGTCCGCGCGGCCCGTTCGCTGGACATCCGTCAGTCCGGAACCGCGATTGCCTTGTGCGGCACGAAGATGCCGCACCCCAGCCGCCTGTGCGGCCCCAGTCCTTCGCCCTGCACCCTCACCGAGTCGGCGGGGCTCAAGCCGTGCAGGGCCAGCCCGTACGCCAGCACCTCCTGACCGCCCGCCGCCAACCGCCGCGGGCGCCCCGAGATGATCTCGCCGTGTACGCCCACGGCGTCGAGCCAGCGGGCGACCTCGTCGTGGAACGCCCGGTCGTCCCGAGCCGTGGTCGCCACGCGCCCCGAGTAGAGCGTCGGGCTCGGCACGAACGCCTTCACCTCGCCGCCTCCGATCGCCAGCCCTTCCCCGACCTCGAGCCGCTTCTCGCTCAGGCCGAGGCTCGCCGCGGCGCGGTGGGCCGGGACGCGCAGCGTCATCCGGGCCCGCCTCGCCAGCAGCACCATCCCCTGCGTCGTGGGCGCGGTGCGCAGCGGGTGGATGCCCGCCGAAGGCTCGTCCTCGAGCCAGGGCAGCCAGACCGCCACGGCCAGCGCCAACGCCTCGGCATGGTCGTGCGGCAGGCTCGTTCCCCCGAGCCCGAAGACCACGTCGACCCCCGGCTTTGCCTCGTCGTGCACCTGCGCTCCTCGCCCGGCCCCGTCGAAACCCCGCGCGCCATCCCGGCCAGCGCGGGCCGCCCCGTCACCCGGACGCCCCCGGCGTCCCCGGACCGCCCTGCGCGTCGGCCCAGCGCACCATCGCCTCGCCCCAGCGCCGGGCCGTCGCCGGATCGATGTCGAAGATCGTGAATCTCGTCCGCTCCCGCACGCGGATCCTGAGGAGCGCCATTCCGCCGGCGTCGTGCACCAGCTGCTGGAGCTCGATCTCCTGGCCGCCCAGCGGCACGGTGAAACGGTCCAGGCTGGCGATCTCAGGCATGCGAACCTCGGGCACCCGGGAACGGGCGGGCGGGCCGGCGGCCCCCGACGCCCATCGTTCGCGTGCGCCGCGGGCCGCAATGCGAACGCATCCGCGACTCCGTGCGGCCCACGTCGTATTGAGCGTGTTCCGGCACGTTCCCGTCCATATCCATGGCGAAGTATGGCCCCCCTACCCATCCGGGTAGTTTCCACACCTCGCCTTTGGGCTTATTCAGGATACCCGGCCTGAGTGATGGCGGCGGCAGCGCGCCGCCCGTAGCATGACGTTGGTCCGGGCAACCGTGCGCGATCACGCACGGCCGTTCAAGCGAGGAGGCAAGGCGATGGCAAAGGAAATGCACAAGACCCCGAATCTCGACGCGCTCGAGTCCGGCCCGTGGCCGAGCTTCGTGACGGGATTGAAGCGTCTCGCGAAGGACAAGGACTACGTCGTCGACCTGCTCGGCCAGCTCGAGCACTCGTACGTGACGCGCAAGGGATACTGGAAGGGCGGCACCGTCGGCGTGTTCGGCTACGGCGGCGGCGTGATTCCGCGCTTCACCGAGGCGAAGGACGAGAACGGCAAGCCGATGTTCCCCGCGGCCGCCGAGTTCCACACGCTGCGCGTGATGCCCCCGGCGGGCATGCACTACAACACCGACGTGCTCCGCAAGATGGCCGACGTCTGGGAGAAGCACGGCTCGGGGCTGATCGCGTTCCACGGCCAGTCCGGCGACATCATGTTCCAGGGCGCCAAGACGGACAACGTGCAGGGCGCGTTCGACGCGATCAACGAACTGGGCTTCGACCTCGGCGGCGCGGGCCCCGCGGTGCGCACGTCGATGTCGTGCGTCGGCGCGGCGCGCTGCGAGCAGTCGTGCTACGACGAGGGCCGCGCGCACCGCGCGGTGATCAACACGTTCCTCGACGACATCCACCGCCCGTCGCTCCCGTACAAGTTCAAGTTCAAGTTCAGCGGCTGCCCGAACGACTGCATGAACTCGATCCAGCGCGCCGACATGGCGGTGATCGGGACCTGGCGCGACAACATCCGCACCGACGAGACGCTCGCTCGCAAGTGGTTCGCGAAGCACGGGATGAACGAGCTCGTGAACGACGTCGTCGCGCGCTGCCCGACCAAGGCGATCCGGCTCAAGGAGGTGAAGGACCTGAAGGCCGGCGACTCGGTTTCGACGGTGAAGCTCTCCGACACGCACGGTCTCGAGATCGAGAACCACGACTGCGTGCGCTGCATGCACTGCATCAACGTGATGACCGGCGCGCTCGCCCCGGGCAAGGACAAGGGCGCGACCGTGCTGGTCGGCGGCAAGCGCACGCTCAAGATCGGCGACCTGATGGGCACGGTGGTCGTGCCGTTCATGAAGCTCGAGACGGACGAGGACCGCGAGAAGCTGGTCGAGCTCGGGCAGAAGATCATTGACTTCTTCGCCGAGAACGCGCTCGAGCACGAGCGCACCGGCGAGATGATCGAGCGCATCGGTCTGGTGAACTTCCTGGAGGCGCTGGAGATCCCGATCGACGCGAACATGGTGTCGGCGCCGCGCACGAACCCGTACGTCCGGATGGACGGCTGGGACGAGGAAGTGGCGAAGATGAAGGCCGCGAAGCAGGTCGCCTGAGGAGACACGAGATGGCACAAGCACAGATGCGCCGGGCGATCGAGAGCGGCGTTCCCGACAACCAGCAGTACCTGCACCCGCTGCTGAAGAAGAACTACGGCGACTGGCGGTACCACGACCGGCCGCGTCCCGGCGTGCTGCACCACGTCGCCCACGGCGGCGACGAGGTGTGGACGGTCCGCGCGGGGACGCAGCGGCAGATGGACGTGCACACGGTCCGCAGGCTGTGCGACATCGCGGACCAGTACGCCGAGGGTCACGTCCGCTTCACGATCCGCTCGAACATCGAGTTCATGGTGTCTTCCGAGGCCAAGGTCGCCCCGCTGATCGCCGAGCTCGAGAAGAGCGGCTTCCCGGTCGGCGGCACGGGCAACTCGGTGTCGATGATCGCGCACACGCAGGGATGGCTGCACTGCGACATCCCGGGCACCGACGCGTCGGGCGCGGTCAAGGCGCTGATGGACGAGCTGATCGACGAGTTCCGCAAGGAGGAGATGCCCAACCGCGTGCACCTGTCGACGTCCTGCTGCGAGATCAACTGCGGCGGCCAGGCGGACATCGCGATCATCATCCAGCACACGAAGCCGCCGAAGATCAACCACGACCTCGTCGCCAACGTCTGCGAGCGGCCGGCGGTCGTCGCGCGCTGCCCGGTGGCGGCGATCCGCCCGGCGCTCGTGAACGGCAAGCCCTCGCTCGAGGTCGACGAGAAGAAGTGCATCTGCTGCGGCGCCTGCTACCCGCCCTGCCCGCCGATGCAGATCAACGACCCGGAGCACTCCAAGTTCGCGATCTGGGTCGGCGGCAAGAACTCCAACGCGCGCGCCAAGCCGACGTTCATGAAGATGGTCGCCGCGGGCATTCCCAACAACCCGCCGCGCTGGCCCGAGGTCTCGGAGATCGTCAAGCGCATCCTGTACGTCTACAAGGAAGACGCGCGGCCGTGGGAACGGCTGTCGGACTGGGTCGACCGCATCGGCTGGCCGCGCTTCTTCGAGCGGACCGGGCTGCCGTTCACCAAGTACCTGATCGACGACTGGCGCGGCGCGCGCGTGAACCTCAACGCGTCGACGCACATCCGGTTCTGACCGCGGGAAGGCTCGAATGAAGTTCGGCATCCTCGTCAACGAAGGCCCGTACCAGCACCAGGCGAGCGACTCCGCCTACCTGTTCTGCAAGGCCGCGCTCGCGAAGGGTCACGAGATCCACCGCGTGTTCTTCTACCACGACGGCGTGAACAACTCGACGCGACTGACCGAGCCGCCGCAGGACGACCGCAACGTCGTCGCGCGCTGGTCGAAGCTCGCCGCGGACCACGGCGTCGACCTGGTGGTCTGCGTGGCCGCGGCGCTGCGCCGCGGCATCAAGGACGAGAACCTGGCCGCGGGTTTCCGCATCTCCGGGCTGGGCCAGCTGGTCGAGTCGGGCATCCAGTCCGACCGTCTCGTCGTCTTCGGGGACTGACGCCCCGCGGCCGAAGGCACCGCCAAGAAGTTCATGTTCGTCAACCGCAGCGCGCCGTACGGCACGATCTACGCGCTCGAGTCGCTCGAGGTCGTGCTGATCTCGGCCGCGTTCGACCAGGACGTGTCGCTCGCGTTCGTCGAGGACGGCGTCTGGCAGCTGCGCAAGGGCCAGCAGACGAAGGGGATCGAGACCAAGAACTTCTCGCCCACCTATCGCGCGCTCGAGGGCTACGACGTCGAGAAGCTCTACGTCGAGCGCGAGTCGCTCGAGGCCCGCGGCCTCTCGGAGGACGACCTCATCGTGGACGTCACGGTGCTCTCGTCGGGCGAGCTCGGGCGCCTGATGGACGAGCAGGACGTCGTCCTGTCGTTCTGACCCGGAGGACCGATGCTGCACATCGTCAACAAGTCCCCGCTCGAGCGCCCGGCGCTCGACGCGTGCCTGCGGATCGCCGAGCCGGGCGCGATCCTGCTGATCGAGGACGCCGTCTACGCCGCCGCACGCGGCGGCAAGGCGGCCGCGCGCCTCGCCGAGGCGACGAAGCGCCACAAGGTCTACGTGCTGCTGCCCGATGCGGAAGCGCGCGCGGTCGCCGACCGGCTGATCGAGGGCGTCACGACGGTCGACTACGGCGGCTTCGTCGACCTCGTCGCCGAGCACGAGAACTGCCAATCCTGGCTCTGAAACCGCCGCACCGACCGCCACGAGCCCCCGCTCATCCAAGGAGAACGCGATGCCCACGATCGAAGTGAACGGCAAGTCCTACGAGACCGACGAGGAAGGCTACCTCGTCAACCTCGGCGAATGGAACGAGGACGTCGCGAATTTCATCGCGAAGGTCGAGAACGTCGACATGTCGCAGAACCACTGGGAAGTCGTCAACTTCCTGCGCAAGTACTACGACGAGTACCAGATCGCGCCGGCCGTGCGCGTGCTGACCAAGGCGATCGGCAAGCAGCTCGGACCCGAGAAGGGCAACAGCCAGTACCTGTACGAGCTGTTCCCGTACGGTCCCGCGAAGCAGGCGTGCAAGATCGCCGGCCTGCCCAAGCCGACGGGCTGCGTCTGACGCGAAAGGGGCGCGCGCTGCGCGCGCCCGATTGCTGCCGATGACCGCCCTCTACGCCGTGCTGCTCTACGCCGCGACGGCGGTGCTCGTGGCGGGCGTCGGCTATCGCGTCTGGCTCTACGCGCGCACGCCCGCGCCGCTCAAGATCCCGACCACGCCGGCGCCGGTCACGCGCGGCGGCGTGGCGCTGCGGATGCTGCGCGAGGTGACGCTGTTCGAGAGCCTGTTCCGCAGCAACCTGTGGACCTGGGCGTTCGGCTGGCTGTTCCACGCCGGGCTCGCGCTGGTGCTGCTGCGTCACCTGCGCTACTTCGTCGAGCCGGTCCCGGCGTGGCTCGCGTTCGTCCAGCCGTTCGGCATGTGGGCGGGCGTCGCGATGGCGGCCGGCCTCGCCGGGCTCTGGGCGCGCCGCTTCCTCGTGCCGCGCGTGCGCTACATCTCGACGCCGTCCGACCACCTGATGATCGCGCTGCTCGTCGTGATCGCGCTGTCGGGCCTCGCGATGACGTTCGTCGCGCACGCCGACATCGTGAAGGTCAAGGCATTCATCCTCGGCCTCCTCTGGTTCGACTGGCAGCCGCTGCCCGGCGACGTGCTGGTCGCGGTGCACCTCGCGCTCGTCGCGGTGCTGATGCTGATCTTCCCGTTCTCCAAGCTGCTGCACGCGCCGGGCGTGTTCTTCTCGCCGACGCGCAACCAGGTCGACGACCCGCGCGAGCGCCGCCACCTCGCGCCGTGGGCCGCCCGCCTCGACGGGGATCGCTGACGATGGCCGCCGACGTGAAGGCCCCGCCGCTGCGGCCGTTCGCCGAGCCGCCCGCGCTCGTGCCGGGCGCGATGCAGGCGTCGAAGCCCTACGTCGCGTCCGCGAAGATGCAGGAGGCGATCGGCTTCCCGGGCGAGCTCACCGAGGGCTGGGAAGGGCGCGCGCTGGACAAGATGGGCGAGCTCCTCGGCAAGTACCGCTCGCTCAGGGTCTACCTCGACAGCTGCGTCCACTGCGGGGCGTGCACCGACAAGTGCCACTACTTCCTCGGCACCGGCGACCCGCTGAACATGCCGGTCGCGCGCCAGGACCTGATGCGCAGCGTCTACCGCCGGCACTTCACGCTCGCCGGCAAGCTGTTCCCGAAGCTGGTCGGGGCGCGCGACCTGACGAAGGACGTGCTCGACCAGTGGTACTCGTACTACAACCAGTGCTCCGAATGCCGCCGCTGCTCGGTGTTCTGCCCGTACGGCATCGACACCGCCGAGATCACGATGGCCGGCAAGGAGATCATGGATGCCGCCGGTCTCGGGCAGAAGTACAGCAACGAGATCATCGGCAAGGTCCACCGGATCGGCAACAACCTCGGCCTGCCCGGGCCGGCGCTCGCCGACACGCTCGAGGGGCTCGAGGAGGACGTCAAGGAGGAGACCGGCGTCGACGTGCGCTTCCCGCTCGACCAGAAGGGCGCGGAGGTGCTGCTGGTGACGCCGTCGGCCGACTTCTTCGCCGAGCCGCACGTCGACAGCCTGATCGGCTACGCGAAGGTGTTCCACGCGGCCGGCGTGTCGTGGACGCTGTCGTCGCACGCGTCCGAGGCCGGCAACTTCGGCCTGTTCATCGGCAGCTACGACCAGCTCCGCACGATCGCGATGCGCATCCGCGAGGCGGCGCTCGAGCTCGGCGTCAAGCGGATCGTCGTCGGCGAGTGCGGCCACGCGTGGCGCGTCGCCTACAGCATGTGGAACACGCTCGCCGGCATCGGCGCGGGCGGCGAGGACGACTTCGCGCGCAAGCTGCAGAGCCAGCTCGACTCGCGCTACAAGCAGCCGATGCACATCTGCGAGTTCACGCACGACCTGATCGGCCGCGGCGCGCTCAGGCTCGACCGCGAAGCCAACGACCACCGCGTCGTCACGTTCCACGACTCGTGCAACGTCGCGCGCGCCTCGCGCATGGGCGACACGCCGGGCGGGCAGTTCGAGATCCCGCGCGCGATCATCCGCGCGGTCGCGAACCACTACGTCGAGATGGCGCCGGGAACGACGCACGACGCGACGTACTGCTGCGGCGGGGGCGGCGGCCTGCTGACCGACGAGCTCCTCGACCTGCGCGTCAAGGGCGCGCTGCCGCGCATGGAAGCGCTGCGGCAGGTCGCCGACGGGCGCGGCGTCAACTTCATGGCGACGATCTGCGCGATCTGCAAGGCGCAGTTCACGAAGGTCCTTCCTTACTACGGATTCAAGATGGGCATGGTCGGCGGCGTCCACCAGCTCGTCAGCACGGCGATCAGGCTGGGCGAGCCGCGCTGACGCGGCTGCCGGCACCGGAAACCCCGACGGAGAACAGGCGATGTCCACGACCCAAGGCCCGCAGGAACAGAAGCTCACGTTCCGCCGCTACCGCGACGGCGACGCGAAGTGGGACTCCTGGCGCGAGCAGATCTTCCAGGCCTCCTGGACGCACAAGTGCCCGACCTACATCCAGTCGACGCCCCCCTGCCAGGGCAGCTGCCCGGCCGGCGAGGACATCCGCGGCTACCTCAACATCGTGCGCGGCATCGAGAAGCCGCCGATGGGCGCCGACGGCAAGCCGTCGATGCCGTGGCAGGAATACGCGTGGCGGCGGCTCACCGAAGCGAACCCGTTCCCGTCGGTGATGGGCCGCGTCTGCCCGGCGCCGTGCGAAACCGGCTGCAACCGCAACGAGGTCGAGGACCACGTCGGCATCAACTCGGTCGAGCACTTCCTCGGCGACTACGCGAACGCGAACAAGCTCGCGTACCAGGCGCCCCAGGTGTCGACCGGCAAGAAGGTCGCCGTGATCGGCGGCGGGCCGGCCGGCCTGTCGTGCGCCTACCAGCTCCGCAGGATGGGCCATGCCGTCACGATCTTCGACGAGCACGAGCACCTGGGCGGCATGATGCGCTACGGCATCCCGGGCTTCCGCACGCCGCGCGACGTGCTCGACGCCGAGATCCAGCGGATCCTCGACACCGGCGTCGAGGCGCGCCTCAAGTGCCGCGTCGGCACCGACGTCACGCTGGAAACGCTGCGCAGCGAGTTCGACGCGGTGTTCCTCGGGATGGGCGCGCAATCCGGCCGCCCGCTGCCCGCGCCGGGCGGCGACGCGCCGAACGTCGTCACCGCGACCGCGTTCCTCAAGGCGTTCAACGACGGTCGGCTGCGCCACGTCGGCAAGCGCGTCGTCGTGATCGGCGGCGGCGACACCTCGATCGACGTCGCGACGGTCGCGCGCCGACTGGGCCACATCGGGCAGCCGAAGCCGACCGATTTCCCCGAGTACCAGATCGCCGGCCACATCGCGCACGACGTCGCCGAGGTGTCGGTCAAGCAGGGCGCCGAGGTCGTGCTGACCTCGGTGTTCGGCGTCGACAAGATGCAGGCGAACAAGCACGAGATCGAGCAGGCGCAGGCCGAGGGCATAGCGATCCGCGGCGGGCTCGCCCCGGTGTCGGTGGTCAAGGACGCGTCGGGGCGCGCGATCGCGCTGAAGGTCGCGCGCTGCGAGGCGAAGTTCGTCGGCGGCAAGCTCGAGATCAAGAACGTCGAGGGTTCCGAGGAGGACATCCCGGCCGACCTGATCGTCTCGGCGATCGGGCAGGCGGTCGACTTCACCGGCCTCGAGGAGTTCGACAGCGGCAAGGGCAACGTCGCCGCCGACAGGAACTACCAGGTTCCCGGCAAGCCCGGGACGTTCGCGGGCGGCGACGTGCTGCGTCCGCACCTGCTGACGACCGCGATCGGGCACGGCGCGATCGCCGCCGACGGCATCGACCGGTTCCTGCGCGGCGAGGACCAGGAGAAGCGGCCGAAGGTCGACGTCCACGCGTTCGACCTGAAGCGCAAGATGGTCGAGCGGGGCCTCGCGTTCTCCGAAGCGACCGAGCCGATGCACGGCACGGACCAGTCGACCGTGGGCATCCACAACTTCGACAACCGCTCCGACCGCTACGTGATCCCGCACGAGGAGCTGTTCCTCGGGCACTTCACGTACACGCCACGGAACAAACGCGAGATCACGACGCTGACGAAGGAGTCCGCGCTCGGCAACTTCGAGGAGCGCCTGGGCGCGCTCACCGAGGCCGCGGCCGTCGCGGAGGCCAAGCGCTGCATGAGCTGCGGCCAGTGCTTCGAGTGCGACAACTGCGTGGTCTACTGCCCGCAGACCGCCGTGGCGCGCGTGCCGAAGAAGGAAGCGACGATGGGGCGCTACGTCTACACCGACTACGACAAGTGCATCGGCTGCCACATCTGCAAGGACGTCTGCCCGACGGGCTACATCCAGATGGGATTGGGCGAGTAGCGACATGCGCGGAGCGGGCACGTTCACCGGCAGGGCGTGGCGCGTCGCGGCGAAGGCCGCGCTCGTCGTCGCGCTCGCCGGCAGCGCGCTCGCCGCCGACGCGCCCTCCACGCGCGTGCCGCTGCCGGGCGTGACCGCGCCCGCCGAGGGCACGTGCGTCGAGGACACCGAGTTCATGCGCCGCAACCACATGCGGCTCCTCGTCCACCAGCGCGACCGCACGGTGCACGAGGGCATCCGGACCGAGAAGCACAGCCTCGCGAACTGCGTCTCCTGCCACGCGGGCAGCAAGACCGGTCGCGTCACCGGCAGCAAGGACGCGTTCTGCGAGGGCTGCCACCGCTACGCCGCGGTCAAGCTCGACTGCTTCGAGTGCCACGCCGACCGCCCTGCGGCGACGGCGAGCGCCGCGGCGCCGCCTGCCGGAGGCCCCAAGTGAGCCGCGTGGATCAAGGCCGCCGGCAGATCCTCGCCTGGGGCGCGGCGATGGCCGGCGTCGCGCTCGCGCCGGGCGTCACGCTGTTCGACCTCGCGCACGGCCGCGCGCCGACCGAGCCCGCGTCGTCGAAGGTCCGCTGGGGGATGCTCGTCGACCTCAACAAATGCGCGTCCGACTGCGACGCCTGCGTCTCCGCGTGCGACAAGGAAAACGGATTGCCCACCGAGAAGACGGCGACTTCGGCGCAGTGGATCCGCAAGGTCGAGCTGAAGGACATGCGCGGCCAGGTCCGGTCGCTGCCGATGATGTGCCAGCACTGCGCCGAGCCACCCTGCGTCGACGTCTGCCCGACCGGCGCGTCGTTCAAGCGCGCCGACGGCATCGTGCTGGTCGATCGGCACACCTGCATCGGCTGCCGCTACTGCATGATGGCGTGCCCGTACAAGGCGCGCTCGTTCGTGCACGAGCCCACGACCGGGCAGCGTCCCGAGGTCCCGCGCGGCAAGGGCTGCGTCGAGTCGTGCACGCTTTGCGTCCACCGCATCGACCGTGGCGGGATCCCGGCGTGCGTCGAGGCCTGCGCGGCCACGGGCCGCCAGGCGATCCTGTTCGGCAACCTGAACGACCCGGAGAGCGAGATCGCGAAGCGCGTCGCGTCGTACGCCACCACGGCGGTGCGAGCGGACCTGAGGCTCGATCCGGGCGTCCGCTACGTCGGGCTGTGAGGGCGATGACGTCATGAGCAGGGAAACCTATTCCCGTCTCGAGGCCCGCGGCTTCTGGGCGCTCGCCTTCCTGGGCGCCGCTGTCGCGCTCGCCGGCTTCCTCGCGGCGCACGCGATGGAGACGTCCGGCCACGTCATCACCGGGATGAACAACCAGGTGGTGTGGGGCGTGCCGCACGTGTTCGCGATCTTCATGATCGTCGCCGCGTCGGGCGTGCTCAACGTCGCGTCGATCGGCTCGGTGTTCGGCCACGCGGTCTACAAGGCCCGCGCGCCGCTGTCGGGCCTCCTGTGCCTCGCGCTGCTCTCGGGCGGCCTGTTCGTGCTGATGCTCGACCTCGGGCGCCCGGAACGCGTCGTCGTCGCGGCGACGCACTACAACTTCCGGTCCGTGTTCGCGTGGAACGTGTTCCTCTACTCGGGCATGTTCACGATCGTCGCCGTCTACCTGTGGACGCTGATGGAGCGCCGGATGGCGCCCTGGTCGAAGCCGGCGGGGCTCGCGGCATTCGTCTGGCGCATCATCCTGACGTCCGGCACCGGCTCGATCTTCGCGTTCCTGGTCGCCCGGCAGGCCTACGGCACCGCACTGCTGATCCCGATGTTCCTGGCGATGTCGTTCGCTTGGGGGCTCGCGGCGTTCCTGGTCGTGCAGTCGACGATGTACGCGTGGAACGGCCTCGCGCTGCCCGCCGACATCCAGCGCCGCATGCGCAACCTGCTCGCGCTCTTCGTCGTGACCGTGCTCTTCCTCGTCGCGGCCCTCCACCTGGTCAACGGCTACTTCGCGAAGAACCTCGCGTTCGAGCGCTTCATCCTGGCCGACGGCGGCGTCTATCCGGTGCTGTTCTGGGGCGCGTACGTCGTCGCGGGCAGCCTCGTCCCGCTCGCGCTGATCTGGCGCCCGGGCAGCACGGCACGCGACCTCGTCGTCGCCGCGCTGCTCGTGATCGCCGGCGCGTTCGCGCTGCTGTACGTGTTCATCGTCGGCGGCCAGGCGTGGCCGCTCGACATCTTCCCCGGCTACACGACGTCGAGCACGTTCGGCGACGGCGCGATCGCTTCGTACGCGCCGAGCCTGCCCGAAGTCCTCCTCGGCGTCGGCGGCCTCGCCGTCGCGTTCCTGATCACCGTCGTCGGCGTGCGGGCGCTCAGGTTCCTGCCGCAGGACGACCTCCCTGCCGCGCCGGCAGCGGCGCCTGCCGGCCGGTGAGCGCCGTCGGGCCGCCCCAAGGCGCTCGCCCCCTCCGTCAGGAGGGGGGGCGCGAAGCCGCGTCAGCGGCAAGCCTGGGGGAGGGTCGTACAACCGCCGTCGGGCCGCTCCGTTTCCTCGTCTCGGCGGCGCACAAGTCGTCGGGCAAGACCACGGTGAGCATCGGGCTCGCCGCGGCGCTGACCGCGCGCGGCAGGAGCGTCCAGACGTTCAAGAAGGGCCCCGACTTCATCGACCCGATGTGGCTCACGGCGGCGAGCGGGCGGCGCTGCCGCAACCTCGACCCGTGGCTCTCGCCCGACGACGAGATCGTCGAGACCTTCCGGCGCCACGCCGCGGGCGCCGACGTCGCGCTGGTCGAGGGCAACAAGGGGCTCTACGACGGCCTCGCGCTCGACGGCAGCAACAGCAACGCGGCGCTCGCGAAGACGCTCGGGCTGCCGGTCGTGCTCGTCCTCGACGCGCGCGGCATGACGCGGGGCATCGCGCCGCTCATCCTCGGCTACCAGGCATTCGACCGCGACCTGGCGATCGTCGGCGTCATCCTGAACAACCTGGGCGGCAGCCGCCACGAGGCGAAGCTCAGGATGGTGATCGAGCACTACACCGACGTCGCGGTCGTCGGCGCCGTCCACCACGATCCGCGGCTCACGATCGTCGAGCGCCACCTCGGCCTCATGCCGTCGAACGAATCGGACGACGTGCCGCGGCGGATCACCGACCTGGGCGCCGCGATCGGCCGGCAGGTCGACCTCGACCTCCTGCTGTCGCGCATCGCCGTCGCGCCGCTCCTCCCCGAGCCGGCGCTCGTCACGGTGCCCCGCCCCGCCGCCGCGGACTCCGACATCAGGATCGGCGTCGCGCAGGATCGCGCGTTCGGGTTCTACTACCCGGACGACCTCGACGCGTTGCGCGCGGCCGGCGCGACGCTCGTGCGCTTCGACACGCTCACGGACACGCACCTGCCCTCGGTCGACGCGCTGTTCATCGGCGGCGGCTTCCCCGAGCTCTACGCGCGCGAGCTCGAGGCGAACGCCGCGCTGCGCGGACGCGTGCGCAGCGCGATCGACGCCGGGCTTCCCGTCTACGCCGAGTGCGGCGGCCTCATGTACCTCGCGCGGACGCTCACCGTCGCCGGACAGACCTCCCGGATGGTCGGCGCGATCCCGGGCGACGTCGTGATGCGCGAGCGCCCGGTCGGCCGCGGCTACGTCGTGCTCGAGGAGACCGATGCGTTCCCGTGGCCAGACGCAGGCGGCGGGCGCACCGTGCGCGCGCACGAGTTCCACTACGCGTCGCTCGAGAACCTTCCGACGGACGTCCGTTGCGCCTATGCGGTGAAGCGCGGCCACGGGATCGACGGCGAGCGCGACGGCGTGGTCGTCGGCAACGTGCTCGCCTCGTTCGCGCACCTGCGCTCGACGCGCGACCGCGACTGGGCGGCGCGCTTCGTCGAATTCATCCGCGCGAGCGACTACCGGCAGCGCCGCGACGGTAACATTGTCTACCTCGCCCCGATGCGCGGACGCGAAGCGCTGATCGTCTGAGCCGCCGCGCCCGGGCGCGTTTCGCCCCCCCGGAGAGTCGATTGCCATGACCGTCGTTCCCGCCCGCACCGATCACCACGTCGACGTCGACGGCAAGCGCGTCGCGATCGACAGCGAGGGCTATCTCCTCGACCGCTCGCAGTGGAGCCCCGAGTTCGCGCGCGCGCTCGCGAACCGCGAAGGGCTCGAGCTCACGCCCGCGCACTGGGAGGTGATCGAGTACCTGCGCAACTACGAGGCCCGGCACGGCGTGCAGGCGCAGGTCCGTGTCATGATCAGGGAATTCACCGAACGTTGGGGCCCGGAGCGCGGCTCGAACCACCATTTGCACGACATGTTCCCGCGCGGCGGCCCGCAGAAGCAGGGCAACCGCCTGGCCGGCCTGCTCCGCACCAAGGGCGAGCACTAGGCCGCCGGAAGAAGCCGGAGCACCCCGAGGGGGTCGCCGACGAGCGGGTCGACGGCAAGCATGGAGAGAGAACGATGATCACCGTCACCCCGGACGCCGCGCAGCAGATCCGCATCGCGGCGACGCAGTCCGACGCCGACGAGCTCGGCCTGCGGATCGCCGCGCGCCGCGACGAGCAGGGCGCGCTGCACTACGCGATGGGATTCGACGAGGCGCGCGAAGGCGACGTCGTCGTTCCGTCGGAAGGCATCGCGCTCGTCGTCGCCGCGTCGGATCGCGAGCTGCTCGAGGGCCTGACGCTCGACTTCGTCGAGTACGAGGCGGGCGACCACCGCTTCATCTTCATCCATCCGAACGACGCCGGCGCGCCCCCCGCACCCGATGCGGGCGGATGCGGCAGCGGCGGCTGCGACTGCAGTCATGGCGGACGCTGAACGACGGACGCGCGCCGCGAAGCGGAAGGATCTTCCGACCGCCGCGGACTTCGCGCGCGCCACGCTCGCCGCAACGCCGAAGCGCCGCGGCACGCGAGGCGAGGTCTACCTCGTCGGCGCGGGCCCCGGCGATCCCGGAGCTGCTGACGCTGCGCGCGCTGAAGCTGATGCAGCGCGCCGACGTCGCGCTCTACGACAACCTGATCTCGCCGGACGTGCTCGCGCTCCTGCCGACGGCGACCGAGCGCATCTACGTGGGCAAGGAACGCGCGAACCACACGATGCGGCAGGAGGACATCAACGAGCTGATGGTGCGCCTCGCGAAGGACGGCAGGCGCGTGCTGCGGCTCAAGGGCGGCGATCCGTTCGTCTTCGGCCGCGGCGGCGAGGAGATCGACACGCTGTTCGCGCAGGGCGTCCGCTTCGAGGTCGTGCCGGGCATCACCGCGGCGCTGGGCGTCGCCGCGTACGCGGGCATCCCGCTCACGCATCGCGACCACGCGCAGGCGTGCCTGTTCGTCACCGGCCACCTGAAGGACGGGACGATGGACCTCGACTGGACGGCGCTCGCGCGTCCGCGCCAGACGATCGTCGTCTACATGGGCCTGACCGCGCTGCCGGCGCTGTGCGAGCGCCTGATCGAGCACGGGCTGCCGCGCACGACGCCGGTGGCGGTGGTCCAGCAGGGCACCTCGCGCGACCAGCGCGTCGTCACCGGAACGCTCGCGACGCTGCCCGGGCGCGCGGCGCGCGCGCGCCTCAAGCCGCCGACGCTCATCATCGTCGGCAGCGTGGTGACACTCCGGGACCGGCTCGCCTGGTTCGGCAAGGACGCCTGACGGCGGCAACGTCCCGGTAGCGTCCTGCCTCAGGTCGCCCGGAAGGCGGCGCCGCGAAGAACCGGGCGACGCGGGGATCCCTGAGCAGCGGCGCGTGCACCTGCCACACGCTGATCCCCGGCGGCGAGTTGGCTTCGAGGATGCTGTACCCGTCGTCGGTCATCAGCATGTCCCAGCCGATCAGCGGCGCCTCGGGCAGACAGCGCGCCGCGTCCAGCAGTCCGGCGAGCGCGCGCTCGAGACCCGGGATCGTGACGCCTTCGATCGCCTGGCCGGTGTCCGGGTGGCGCTCGTGCTCGATCAATCGTCCGTCGTCGCGCAGCGTCACGGCGCGCCCCAGCGCGCCCCGCGCGCGGTCGATCGGCGCGTTCAGCCCGCCGTGTCCCCGGTGCCAGTTGTCGATCGACCCCGATCGACGCGACCCGAAGCGATGGGCCACGGCGGCGACGAAGCATCCGTCCCCGTCGCCGATCGTCAGCACCCGCAGCGTGTTGGCCGTATACGGATAGATGTTCGCCGCGTAGCCTGCCTGATCCACGAAGGCCGTCACGATGTACCGATCGAGCGTGGCCAGCAGCCGACGCACGTCCTCGTCGGCGGCCGGCCGTCGGTTCACCTGCCAACCCCGTGCATCCCGCCGAAGGAAGAACACGCCCTCGCCGGCGCCGGACCAGTGGGGCCTCAGCACCAGCGGTCGCCCGTCCGCCGCCCAGGCCTCGATCGGCGGCCCCCACCGTCCCCGAGGTCGCCGGGCGCCGAGGGCCGATCGCGATCGGCCGGCCCTTGCGCACCACGCCGAACACGCGCGGATGGGGCAGGCCGCGGCCGGCGAGGATCTGGGAGAGCACCAGCTTGTTGCCGACGATCGGATTGAAGAATCCGTTGAACCGGTAGCCCGACAGGTAGTAGTCCCAGTCGGAGACGTACTCGCGCGGATCGTTGACGTCGAGCCGATAGACGAACGAGCTGTTGCCGGTGAAGCCGCGGCGCCAGGCCGCCAGCCGCTTCGGCCAGCGCATCGGGGACGCGGCGACGAGCTCGTCGCGGACGAGCCTGAAGCGGCGCACCTGGCTGCGCAGCCACAGATCGAGCTGCCCGCGCGAGCGCCGGTTCGGCTCGATCCCGTAGCGACGGAACAGGTCCGCGACCTCAGGGGTTGACATGACGATCGCGCATGGGTTGCCGTCCTGCGAATCGGGCTCCCGCGGGCAACCGCCGGCCCTGGCGCCGATCCCGAGGTGGCACCGACCGGCGATCGACGGGGCGCCGTTCGCGCTACCCGGAAGCCTGATGCGAGGGGTCGGACTGCTCGGACGCGACGCGGTGCTCGACCGCGAAGACCGCGGCCTCGACGCGCGAGGTGAGTCCCAGCTTCGACAGGATGTGCCGGACGTGCAGCTTGACCGTGTCGTGGCTGATCGACAGCGACTGCGCGATCGCCTTGTTGCTCTTGCCCGACGACAGGTGCTGCAGGATCTCGCGCTCACGCTCGGTGAGCTGCCGGAAGTAGCTCTCGCGCGAGCGCTTCGTCTCGCCGGGCAGCAGCATGTCGACGAGCTTCACCGCCATCGTCGGCGCGACGACGATCTCGCCGCGCGCGGTCCTGCGGATCGCGTCGATCACGTCGTCGGGATCCATGTCCTTCAGCAGGTAGCCGCGGACGCCGGCGCGGAACGCGCGCGCGAGGTCGTCCTGCGAGTCGCTCATCGTCAGCACGACGACGGGCGTCCCGATCCCCTCGGCGCGCAGCCGCGTGAGCAGCCGGAAGCCGTCCACCGGCGACATCTTGAGATCCATGATCGCGAGGTCGGGCTTCGTCGACGCGAGCAGGCGCACCGCCTCGTCGGCCGTGCCCGCCGTCCCGTGCACCTTGATGCCCGCGCGCTGCTCGAGCAGCTCGGAGAGCCCCCGGCGGCAAAGGCCGTGGTCATCGATCAGGACCACGCTGATCGGCTCGGTCATTCGCAACCCTCCCCCAGGCTTGCCGCAGTCGGCGTCCCCGGGCGGTCGCGTCCCCGGGGGCTCGACCCGGCCCGGACGCGGCGGCGGCCTTCCCCTGCGGAACGGGGACGTGCGTCCCGGGACGGCCCGCCGGTGCTCGACGACTCGTCGCGGCCGGTTCGGCGCTCCGGAAAGGTCAGGCGCACCTGCGTTCCACCCCCGTCAGCCGGCCCGACCGACACAGCGCCGCCCAGACGGGCGGCGCGCTCGCGCATGATCTCGACGCCGTAATGGCCGGAGCGCTCGCCGGACGCCGCGTCGTCGGGCAGGCCCGTGCCGTCGTCCGCGACCACGATCTCGTAGCCTTCCGCCGTCCGGTCCAGAGTCATCCGCGCGTGGCGGGCCTTCGCGTGCCGGACGACGTTCGCGAGCGCCTCCTGCACGATGTGGAAGACCTCCACCTCGCGCGCCGGTGCGAGCCGGAAGTCCGTCACGCGGTTCGCGAACGAAAGCTCGACGCCGGTGCGGTCGGCGAAGCGCTCGGCCATGTCGGTGAGCGCATGGACGAGGCCCTGAGGGTCCATCCGGCTGCGGAAGCACGTGATCAGCTCGCGCACTCGGGCGTGCGCGTGGGTGAGCGAGTCGTCGACGTCGCTCCAGTACTTGAACGCGCGGAGCTCGTCGCGCTGGCGGATCGCGTCGGAGAGCAGGCTCATCCGCATCCGCATGTAGGTGAGGCCCTGCGCGATCGAGTCGTGGACCTCGCTCGCCATCATCTGGCGCTCGTTCATCAGCGTGATGCGGAGCACCTCGTCGGCGAGCCGCGCCTTCTCGAGCGAAATGCCGATCAGGTCGCCTGCCGCCTGCAGCATGGCGGGCATGCCGGCCGGCAGCTCGCAGGGCGCGTCGAACACGAGGTCGAGCATCCCGACCGGCTGCCCGGCGTGGTGCAGCGGGACGACGAGGATGTGCCGGCAGACGGACTCGAGGCGGCGCGCCGGCAGGCGCTCGTCGTGGCCGCAGAGGTCGGTGCGCACGCAGGCGCTCGTCGCGTCGGCGGATTCGGCGCACTGGCCGCACCAGCGCGCGAGCACGCCGTCGCCCGCCGCGCCCCTGGGGCCCGGTCCGGCGACGACGACGGGCGCCAATCCCGCCCTCCCGGGCCGGGACAGCCGGATCGCCCCGGCGGCCGCCCCGACGAAATGGACGACCGCGTCGAGCATCGGCGCGATGGCGTCGCGAAGGTCGGTCTCGCGGGCATCGGGGAGACCGCCGGCAGGCAACTCCACGCCTTCCCCGGCTCCGACCGCCGAGCGGTCAGGGGCGGCCACGCGCACGCTGCCCTGCGAATCCAGCATCCCGACATCCCTCCTCGAGGACACACCCAACCGATACAGCCACCGGCGAGCACCGCGGGGACTTGCCCCGATCGCCGACGCGACCTCATTATCGTCCTTCGCCGCGGGCGCGGGCAAGGAAACCCCCGCCGTCCAATCCCCCATCCGGGCTATCCGTTCCCCCGAGATGGGTATGGACACCGCGCCGAGCAAGCGTGATAACTCCTATCCTTCCGCCTCCGACGGCCCGAAAGGCATCGTGGCGGGCGTTCGCGCTTTCGTCTGTGACCTTGATTCCAGAACCTTCGTTCGCCGATCGGCCGCCGAAATCGCTCGCGCGGCGCGCCGTCGCGGTGTCGGCACTCCTCGCCGCCGCCTTCGCCCTCGGCGCCTCGCCGGCGTTCGCCGCCGACGGGGCCGCGGCCGCCGGCGTCGCCTGGTGGGTCTGGCCGCTCGCGCTGTTCGTCGTGTGCTTCGCGCTCGGCATCGTCGCAGTCCCCGCCGGCGTCGGCGGCGGCGTGCTCTTCGTGCCGATCGTCAGCGGCTTCTTCCCGTTCCACCTCGACTTCATCCGCGGCACCGGCCTTCTGGTCGCGCTGGCGAGCGCGCTGTCGGCGGGCCCGAGCCTGCTGCGCGCCGGTCTCGCCGACCTGAGGCTCGCGCTGCCGCTCGCCCTCCTCGCCTCGGCGAGCTCGATCGCGGGCGCGCTGATCGGCCTCGCGATGCCCGCTCAGGTCGTGCAGATCGCGCTCGGCGTCACGATTCTCGGCATCGTCGCGCTGATGGCCTCGGCGCCCAAGTCGGAGTCGGGCGCGTCGGTGACGCCGGACCGCCTTGCCGCGGCGCTCGCGATCCACGGCGTCTACCACGACCGCGCGACCGGCAGGAACCATCCCTGGAACGTCCACCGCACGCCGCTCGCGCTCGTGCTGTTCACCGGCATCGGCGTGCTCGCGGGCATGTTCGGCATGGGCGCCGGCTGGGCCAACGTGCCGGTGCTGAACCTCGTGATGGGCGCCCCGCTCAAGGTGTCGGCGGGCACGTCGGGCTTCATCCTGTCGCTCGTCGACTCGTCGGCGGCGTGGGTCTACCTGCACAGGGGCGCGACGCTGGCGGTCCTCACGGTGCCGTCGGTGATCGGCATGATGCTCGGCGCGCAGATCGGCGCGCGGCTCCTGTCGGTGCTCAAGGCGTCCGTCGTGCGGAAGCTCGTGCTCGGGCTGCTCCTGTTCGCGGGAGCGCGCGCGCTGCAGAAGGGACTGGGATTCGCGGGGTGACGGGATGAGCGCACGCGACGAGAAGCCGACGCAGCCGCTCGAGCAGCTTCACTACGCGACGCTGCTCGACTGGGGCACGAAGCTGGGCTTCGTCGTGCTCGTCGTCGCGTTCGCCGCGTACGTGACCGGCCTGCTGCCGGCGTTCATACCGCACGAGCAGCTGCCGGAGGTCTGGGGGCTCCCGCTCGACGCGTACCTCGCCAGGACCGGAGCCCCGACCGGGTGGGACTGGGTCGGTCTCGTCACGAAGGGCGACTACGCGAGCATCGCCGGCATCGCGCTCCTGTCCGCCTGCTCGCTCCCCTGCCTGCTCGTCATCGTCCCGGACTACTGGCGCCGCGGCGAGCGCGGGCTCGCGACGATCGCGGCGCTGATCGCTCTCGTGCTCCTGTTCGCGGCCTCAGGGCTCCTCGTCGCCGGGCACTAGCGAATCGCTGCCCAACCGCCCCCCCCCCCCCCCCCCCCCCCCCCCCCCCCCCCCCCCCCCCCCCCCCCCCCCCCCCCCCCCCCCCCCCCCCGCCCCCCCCGCCCCCGCGGCCGCCCGGGCCCCCCCCGGCCCCACGGCCCCGCCCGTGACCGCCCCCTACGCCCGGATCCTGCTCGCGACCGAGCACACCGAGTTCGACTCGGGCGCCGAGCGCGTCGCCTTCGACCTCGCGCTGCGCTGGGGCGCGCCACTCGCCGCCGTCGAGCCGCTCGTCACCAACGCGGAATACGAAGCCGTGGCGCCGGAGCTCGCCGAGCGTGCCGACGACGAGGCGCACTCGCGCCTCGAGCGGCTCGAGGCGGACGCACGCGCCGCGGGCGTCTCGCTCGAAGCGGTCGTTCGGCGCGAAGCGGAAGCCTGGCGCGCGATCGTCGCCGAGGCCACGGAGCGCCGCGCCGACCTCGTCGTCCTGCGCAGGCGCGGACGCGCGGGCTTCCTCGCGAAGCGGCTCGTCGGCGACATGGTCGGCCAGGTCGCGATGCACGCCCCCTGCGACGTGCTCATGGTGCCGCGCGCCGTGACAGGGCTGGACGCGCGGCGTCCTGGCGGCAGTCGACGACGCGACGACCGCGGTCGCCGTGGCGCGCGCCGCCGCGCGCCTGGCCGCGCGCGACGACCTGCCGCTCTGGATCGCGGGCATCGTGTCGAAGGCGGGGCAGGACGCCGCGCCCTGGATCGATCGCGCCGCGGATGCGGCCGGCATGGCGTCCCGCCGCACGTCGCCGGCATCCGGCGCGCCGGATGCGATCGGGCGCCTTGCCGCCGCTGCGGGCGCCGACCTGATCGTGATCGGCCGGCACGGGCACCCGGGCACGTTCGAGCGATTGATGCCCGGGAGCACCGCCGAGAAGCTGATCGGGCACGCCGAGTGCCCGGTCCTCGTCGTCAGGAACTGACAGCTCGAACGCATCCCGCCGCCAGAAAACGAGAACGCGCGCGTACTACCCGTCCGGGTAGCTCCCCGCAGTCAGGCTTCCCCGTCGCGGGGATTGACACGGCTGTCCTCCGACGTTGATATGGGGAGCGTCGCCGGAGTCCGTACGCACGACCGGGGACGCCCTTCCCGACATGGCCTCGATACCCATCCACGACCCCGCGGCCGCGCCGCTGCCCGGCGCGACGACGCAGACGCGAAACACGACCTGCTACATGTGCGCGTGCCGCTGCGGCATCCGCGTGCACGTGCGCGACGGCCAGGTCCGCTACATCGAGGGCAACCCCGACCATCCGCTGAACCAGGGCGTCATCTGCGCGAAGGGCGCGTCGGGCATCATGAAGCAGTACTCGCCCGCGCGCCTGACGAAGCCGCTCAGGCGCAAGCCCGGCACCGACCGCGGCGCGGGCGAGTTCGAGGCGATCTCGTGGGACGAGGCCTACGCGACGCTCGCCGACCGTCTCGCGAAGATCCGCTCGACCGACCCGAAGAAGTTCGCGCTGTTCACCGGCCGCGACCAGATGCAGGCGCTCACCGGCCTGTTCGCGCGCCAGTTCGGCACGCCGAACTACGCGGCGCACGGCGGGTTCTGCTCGGTGAACATGGCCGCCGGCATGATCTACACGATCGGCGGCTCGTTCTGGGAATTCGGCGGTCCGGACCTCGAGCGCGCGAAGCTGTTCGTGATGATCGGCACCGCCGAGGACCACCACAGCAACCCGCTGAAGATCGCGATCTCGAAGTTCAAGCGCGACGGGGGGCGGTTCGTCTCGATCAACCCGATCCGCACCGGCTACTCGGCGATCGCCGACGAGTGGCTGCCGATCCGCCCGGGCACCGACGGCGCGCTCCTGCTCGCGCTGATCCACGAGCTGATCGCGCTCGGCCTCTACGACCGCGAGTTCCTCGTGCGCTACACGAACGCCGGGCAGCTCGTGAACATGGACGAGGCGAACGACGAGTTCGGCATGTTCGTGCGCACCGAGGTGCCGAAGGAAGAGGGCTGCTTCGATCCGCAGAACAAGCTGTGGTGGGACCGCGCGACGAACCGCCCGGTGATCACGCACGCCGAGGGCGCGGACCCGTTCCTGCTGGGCGCGTTCCGGCTGTCCGACGGCACCGAGGTCAAGCCCTCGTTCCAGCTGCTGAAGGACCGCGTCGAGGCCTACACGCCCGAGTGGGCGTCCGGGATCACGGGCATCCCCGCCGAGGCGATCCGCCGCCTCGCGCACGAGATGGGCATCACCGCGCGCGACGCGAAGATCGAGCTCCCGATCCCGTGGACCGACATGTGGGGCAAGGAGCACGACACGGTGACCGGCAACCCGGTCGCGTTCCATGCGATGCGCGGGCTGGCCGCGCACTCGAACGGCTTCCACACGATCCGCGCGCTCGCGATCCTGATGACGCTGCTCGGCACGATCGACCGGCCGGGAGGATTCCGCCACAAGGCGCCGTTCCCGCGCCCGATCCCGCCGTGCGCGAAGACGCCGAACACGCCGCTCGCGGTCAAGCCCGACCACCCGCTCGACGGGCTCGCGCTCGGCTGGCCCGCCGAGCCCGACGACCTGTTCGTCGACGACGAGGGCAAGCCCGTCCGCATCGACAAGGCGTTCTCGTGGGAGTACCCGCTCGCCGTGCACGGGATGATGCACAACGTCATCACCAACGCGTGGCGCGGCGATCCGTACCCGATCGACACGCTGATGATCTTCATGGCGAACATGGCGTGGAACTCGACGATGAACACGTCCGAGGTCCGCCGCATGCTCAACGACAAGGGCGACGACGGCGAGTACAGGATCCCGTTCCTCGTCGTGTGCGACGCGTTCCAGTCCGAGATGACCGCGTTCGCCGACCTCGTGCTGCCCGACACGACCTACCTCGAGCGCCACGACGTGATGTCGATGCTCGACCGGCCGATCTCGGAGTTCGACGGACCGGTCGACTCGGTGCGCATCCCGGTGGTGCCGCCGACCGGCGAGTGCAAGCCGTTCCAGGAGGTGCTGATCGAGCTCGGCGGGCGGCTGCGGCTGCCCGCCTTCGTGCGCCGCGACGGCAGTCGCAAGTACCGCGACTATCCCGACTTCATCGTCAACTACGAGACCGAGCCGGGCTCGGGCATCGGCTTCCTCGCCGGCTGGCGCGGCAAGGGCGGCGAGAAGTTCATGCGCGGCGAGCCGAACCCGCGCCAGTGGGAGATGTACGCGAAGAACAACTGCGTCTACCACTACAAGCTGCCGCCGTCCTACCAGTACATGCGCAACTGGAACAAGGGCTACCTCGAGTGGTCGCAGCGCAACCGCATCCAGCGCTACGCCGAGCCGATCCTGATCCACCTCTACTCCGAGGTGCTGCAGAAGTTCCGGCTCGCGGCGCAGGGCAGGGGCATCTCGCGCCAGCCGCCGGACCACCTTCGAAAGCGCGTCGAGACCTACTTCGACCCGCTGCCGTTCTACTACGAGCCGCTCGAGACCGCGCGCACCGACCTCACCGCCTACCCGCTCTCCGCGGTGACGCAGCGGCCGATGGCGATGTACCACTCGTGGGATTCGCAGAACGCGTGGCTGCGCCAGATCCACACGCACAACCACCTGTACGTGAACCCGCGCGTCGCCCGCGAGGCGGGCATCGAGGACGGCGGCTGGATGTGGGTCGAGTCCCCGTGGGGCAAGGTGCGCTGCATGTGCATGTACTCGGAAGCGGTCGAGCCGGGCACCGTGTGGACCTGGAACGCGATCGGCAAGTCGCCCGGCGCGTGGCGGCTTTCGCCCGACGCCAACGAGTCGCGGCGCGGCTTCCTGCTGAATCACGTGATCTCCGAGGAGCTGCCCGACGCCGGAGGCCCGATCTCGAACTCGGATCCGGTGACCGGGCAGGCGGCGTGGTACGACGTTCGCGTGCGCATCCGTCCCGCCGAGGAAGGCGAGCCGGAGGAGACCTGGCCGCGCGCGGACCCGGTGCCGGCGGCGCCGGGAACCGTCGCGTCGCCGCCGTCGGTGCTCGCCTGGTTCGCGGGCCGGAAGGCGCGGCCGTCAATGACCCAGCTCGCACTGGTCATCGACCTCAACGTGTGCGTGGGCTGCCACGCCTGCGTCACGAGCTGCAAGCAGTGGAACACGTCGGGAACGGCGGGGCCGCTCGCGGACCTCGAGCCGTACGGCAAGGATCCGACCGGCGCGTTCTTCAACCGCGTGCAGACCTTCGAGGTCGGCGAGTACCCGAACACCCAGACCGTGCACTTCCCGAAGTCGTGCCTGCACTGCGAGGACCCGCCCTGCGTCCCGGTGTGCCCGACCGGCGCGTCGTACAAGCGCGCCGAGGACGGCATCGTGCTCGTCGACTACGACAAGTGCATCGGCTGCAAGTACTGCTCGTGGGCGTGCCCCTACGGCGCGCGCGAGGTCGACCCGGTGCGCAAGGTGATGACCAAGTGCACGCTGTGCGTCGACCGGATCGACGACAAGTCGCTGCCCGAAGCGGAGCGCAAGCCCGCCTGCGTGCTCGCGTGCCCGACGAGCGCGCGCCTGTTCGGCGACATCCACGATCCCGAGTCCGTCGTGTCGCAGGCGATCCGCGACCACGCCGGCTACCCGCTGATGCCCGAGTGGGGCACGCATCCGTCGAACCACTACCTGCCGCGCCGCAAGACGCCGATGCGGATCCACGAGGACGAGCTCGAGCGCGTGGACAACCCGCTCAAGGTCGACGGCCTCAAGCCGAAGCCGGCGAAGTCCGAGCCCTCGCTCGACGACATCATGTCCTGGTAGGCGTGCGATGAGACCCGACGCCTCCGTTCTCCTCCTCACGACGCTCATCGGCGCCGGACAGGGGCTGTTCCTCGCCCTCTTCACCGTGCAGGCCTACGCGCTCTTCGGCCTGCTGCCCGCGCAGCACGGACACACGTTCTACGCGCACGGCAGCCTGGTCGCGCTGGTGCTGCTCGCTTGCGGGCTCGCCGCGTCGTTCTTCCACCTCGGCCGGCCGGAACGCGCCTGGCGCGCCGCGTCGCAGTGGCGCACGTCGTGGCTGTCGCGCGAGGTGATCGTGCTGCCGGCGTTCATGGCGGTCGTCTTCCTCTACGGCGCCGCGCACCTCGCGGGGTTCCTGCCCGTGCTGGCGACGCTGCCGTCGGGGATCGCGATCGACGCGACCGTCGCGCTCGGCGTGGCCGGCACGCTGCTCGCGTTCGCGCTGTTCGTCTGCACCGGGATGATCTACGCCTGCCTCCCGTTCCTGCGCGAGTGGTCGACCCCGCTCACGCCGATCAACTTCACGCTGATGGGCGGCGCGTCGGGGTTCACGCTCGCCGCCGCCTTCTGCGCGTTCGCCGCACCGGACCTCGTGCGTTTCCTCGCCGGCTGGGCGCTCATCCTCACGGCGCTCGGGGCCGCCGGACGCATCGCGGCGCTCGTCCGGAACGCGGGGCTGCGGCCCAAGTCGACGCTGCAGACCGCGATCGGCATCAAGCATCCGAAGATCGTCCAGAAATCGATGGGCTTCCTCGGCGGCTCGTTCAATACCCGGGAGTTCTTCCACGGCCGCGGCCGGCCGTTCCTGCGTTCGGTCAAGTGGATGGCCCTGGCGGGGGGGTTCGCGCTCCCGGCGGTGCTTCTGGCCGCCGTCCTCGCGGGCGCCGCGCCGGTCGTCGCGCTCGCCGCGGCGTTCGCCCTGCAGTTCGCGGGCCTCCTGGCGGAGCGGTGGTACTTCTTCGCCGAGGCGAACCACCCGCAGAACCTCTACTACCAGGCGATCGCCTGACTTGCCCTGGATCAAGGACGAAAGCGGTGCCGAAAGTATGGTTATAACCTTAGGTCTGGATGTTATTTACGGGCTGCTGCGGGAGACTTTCCGCAGCCGCCGCCTTCCTCGACGAATCCTCGGAGCGGCTTTCCATGGCGCTGGTTAATCCCCACGGCGGCGGCGACCTGAAGCCGCTGCTGCTCGCAGGCGACGCACTCGCCGCGGAGCAGAAACGCGCGGCGAGCCTGCCCCGCCTGCGCGTGAGCTCGCGCGAACAGGGCGACATCATCATGCTGGGCATCGGCGGGTTCACGCCGCTCGACGGCTTCATGTCGCACGCCGACTGGCAGGGCGTCTGCGACGGCATGCGCACGTCGAGCGGCCTGTTCTGGCCGATCCCGATCACGCTCTCCGCCGGAAAGGCGTTCGCCGACACGCTCCGGGTCGGTCAGGACATCGCGCTCGCCGACCCGGACGACGGCGAGGTGCTCGCGACGATGACCGTCACCGAGCGCTACGCGATCGACAAGGCGCACGAGTGCGCGACCGTGTTCCGCACGACCGACCTCGCGCACCCGGGCGTGAAGCTCGTGATGGAGCAGGGCGAGGTCAACCTGGCCGGGCCGATCCGCGTGCTGTCGACCGGCGACTTCGCGCAGAAGTACGGATCGCTCTTCAAGACGCCGGCCGAGACGCGCGCGCTGTTCACCTCGCTGGGCTGGTCGCGCGTCGCCGCCTTCCAGACGCGCAATCCGATGCACCGCTCGCACGAGTACCTGGCGAAGGTCGCGATCGAGGTGTGCGACGGCGTGCTGATCCATTCGCTGCTCGGGGCGCTCAAGCCGGGCGACATCCCCGCCGAGGTCCGCACGCGCGCGATCGGCGTGCTGGCCGACCGGTACTTCGTGAAGAAGACCGTCGTGCAGGCGGGCTACCCGCTCGACATGCGCTACGCGGGACCGCGCGAGGCGCTGCTGCACGCGGTCTTCCGGCAGAACTACGGCTGCTCGCACCAGATCGTCGGGCGCGACCACGCGGGCGTGGGCAGCTACTACGGCCCGTTCGACGCGCACCACGTCTTCGACCAGGTGCCGAAGGGCGCGCTCGAGACGCAGCCGCTCAAGATCGACATCGCGTTCTGGTGCTACAAGTGCGGCGGCATGGCGTCCGGGCGCACCTGCCCCCACACCGACGCCGACCGCCTGCAGGTGTCGGGCACACAGCTGCGCAAGTCGCTCTCGGAGGGCGCCGAGGTGCCCGCGGAGTTCAGCCGGCCGGAAGTCCTCGAGATCCTGCGGCAGTACTACGCGACGATCGCCTGAGACCGGGAGGGGGCGAAGCTCACGGGGCGCTCCGTGCGCTGATCGCGAGTTCCGTTTCCTCCGCCCCCTCGCCGGGAGTTGCGTCCAGCCGCCGCTTCGCGAATTGCACGAAGGCGCCCACGAGTCCGGACTGGATGCGCTCCCGGGGATAGACCGCGGTCAGCTGCCGCGTGATCGGCGGCGAGAGCGGGATCCGCACGAGCAGGCCGAGCCGCACTTCCTTCAGGACGGAAACGTGCGACATGATCGCGAAACCCATGCCGGCCGCCACGAGTCCCTTGAGGGCTTCCAGGCTGCTCGCCTCCATGACCACGTTGAGCGCGCCGGGCTCGATCCCGGCCCTCTTCAGATAATGGTCGGTCACCTCGCGCGTGCCGGAGCCCTGTTCGCGCGAGAGATAGGCGTGCTCGACGAGGGCGCCGGCCGCCACCGACCTGCACCGCGCCAGCGGGTGGTCCGGAGCGCAGACGACCTGCAACTCGTCGCTGCATAGCCGCTCGCCCGCCAGCGAGGGCAGGTACGAATCGCCCTCGATGAACCCGATGTCCAGTGCCCGCTCGCCCAGGCGCTGCTGGACGGCCTCGGAGTTGCCCACGAACAGGCTCGGCGCCACGCCCGGGTGGGTCGCCTTGAATTCCCCGAGGATCTGCGGCAGGAGGAAGTCGGCGATCGTCGTGCTCGCGCCGATCAGGAGCGGGCCGGCGACCTGGCCGCCCAGGTCCCTCAGGCGCGCATCGAGCTCCGCCGTCAGCGCCAGGATCTTCTCGGCATACGCGAACGCGACCGTTCCCGCGGGCGTGAGGCCGATGCGGCCATGGGCGCGGTCGAACAGCCTGGTGTTGAACTGGTCTTCCAGCTGGCGGATCTGGAACGTCACCGCCGGCTGCGTCATGCAGAGCGATTCCCCCGCCTTGGTGAACGAGAGGTGCTTCGCGACCGCGTGGAACACCTGAAGCCGCCGATCCGCCATCGCCCTGTCCCCGGTTCGAGGCGGCTATTCAAGCACAAAAACCCGGGGGCCGCCTTGAGGCGTGGCCCCCGGTTCCGGAACCGGGATGACGACCGGGGAAGATCGGCACGGGCGCGCGGAACGCGCCCGACCGTCCAGGGCCCGCCTAGCTGGCCTAGGGCTTCTTCGGCGTCTTGTACGCGGCTTCCTTCTGGAACCGCTTCCAGATGGTCTCGAAGCCGACGAAACCCTTCTCGTTCGGCGGCATCTGGCGCGTCGTCACGTAGGGCGTCACGCCGTCGGGGACCTTGGTCGGGGGAGGCTTATGGTCGCTCATGGGTTGTCCTTTCTCGCCGCAATGTAAGGGTGGCCGCTCAAACCGATCTCAGGAGCGACGGGTCGACGTCGGCGCCCCTGGGGATCGCCCCGCCCGCTCGCGTCTCGTCGTCCGTGGCGTCGCGCACGGCCAGTATCTCGAGCGCGAAGACGACCTCTCTGCCGCACAGCGGGTTGTTGCCGTCGACCGTCAGCGTCTCGTCGTCCAGGTGCGTGACGAGGAAGCTGCGGGTCTGTCCGCTGTCGTTCTCCATCAGGATGGACGTGCCGACCTGCCGATACTCCTCGGGGACGTTCTCGATGCGATCGGAGAACACCAGCGACTCGTCCCTGGGGCCGAAGATGTCGTTGCCGTCGATCGTCACTTCGATGACGTCGCCGGCGGCCTTGCCTTCGAGCCGCATGTGGACCGCCGGGGCCAGGATCTCGTTGTGCCCGTGGACGTAGCCCAGCGGAAACTCGACCCGGGTGAGCACATGGCCGGTCTTCCGGTCGGTCACCTTGTAGGTGAGTTCGACGTACTTGCCGGCCTGGATGACTTCGCTCACGTCAGTTCCCGACGAAGTGATCAGAAGATGGAAGCGCCGAAGATCCTGACGTTGCCGTCCTCGTAGCCCAGGACCAGCCGGCCGAGCCATTCGCCCGGCTTCTTGGTGCTGCGCTGCCGGAACAGGACGGTCACATGCTCGCCGCGGCGGATGGTGCCGAGCGCGTCGAACTCCGCGGACAGGTTGCGCGCCAACTCGCTGTGCGCGAACTGGTGGCCGGCCGCGACCTGATCCATGGCGCGCGCCAGCGAACTGGAGAAGTTCCTCGAGAACTCGCCGTACTTGCCTTCGTTCGAGTGCGTGACGAGGTCGCGCCACAGGGGCTTGGCCATCGCCAGGATCTCGTCGTCGGTCTTCTCGGTGATGTTCACGCGCGTGCGCGGCGATGCCGCTAGGCCTCGTCCGCCACGAGGTGGTAGCAGGGCGCCTTCTCCATCGTGTACTCGCCGGTCTTCGGGTCGCGGCGCGACACCGTCAGCACGTGCCAGTTCTCGTCGTCGACCTTCATCGCGTCGCCGCGGTAGTAGTAGCCCGGCCAGCGCGTCTCCTTGCGGAACAGCGTGTGCTGCGTGACGCACTCGGCGGCGCGATGACGGTGCTTCAGCTCCCACGCCCGCAGCAGCTCGTGGACGTCCTTCGCGGCCAGGTTCTCGAGGTCCTCCTCCATGATCGCGAGCTTCTTCAAGCCGATGTTCAGGAGCTTCTCGTTGGTCATGTAGTTGACGGTCACGCCGCCGCAATACTCGTCCATCAGCTTCTGCAGGCGGTCCAGGCCCTGCTTGGGATTGATGTAGTGCGGATTGACGTCGCCGGCGACGATCGCATTGCGGTAGATGCGGTAGTGCTCGAGCGGCTTGTAGATCTCCTCCTTGCGGCGGTTGATCTGCGCCTCCGAGACGACGATGCCTTCGCCCTTGCCGTCGTCGATGTACTTGCAGGCGGCCTTGGCGGCCAGCCGGCCTTCGGTGAACGACCCCGACGAGAACGCGTGCGGCGTGCCGCCCACCGCGTCGCCGGCGCCGAACAGACCTTCGACCGAGGTCATGCGGTTGTAGCCCCAGAAGTACTCGGGAGGCGAGATGTCCTCGGGACCCGAGCACCAGGCGCCCGAACCGGTCGCGTGCGAGCCCATGACGTAGGGCTCGGAGGTGGTCAGCTCGGGGTTCTCGTTCTTGGGGTCCACGTCGGTGGCGGCCCACAGCACCGCCTGGCCGACGGTCATGCCGAGGAAGTTCTCCCAGCCGACCTCTTCCAGATGCGGGTCCTGGAAGGCGCGCATCGTCACCATGTGGATGGGGCCGCGGCCGGCGTTGACCTCGCTGATCAGCGCGTGGTTGCGCAGGCAGGTCGGGATCGGCCGATGCGTCAGGTGCGAGGCTTCCGGATCGAGGTACTCCTTGCCGACCATCTTCTGCAGCTCGGGGAACCACTTGGACTCGTACTCCTCGCCCAGGCCGTTCTGCGTGTAGGTCTTCAGGTGCAGGAAGTAGGCGCCGACCGGGCCGTAGCCGTCCTTGAACCGCGCCAGCACGATGCGGTTCTCCATCTGCGTCATCTTGGCGCCGGCGTCGATCAGCAGCCCGTAGGCGGAGGCCGACGACCAGGGCGCGTACCAGGTGCGGCCGGAGCCTTCGCCCACCGAGCGCGGCTTGAAGATGTTGGAGGCGCCGCCCGCGCCGCAGATCACCGTCTTGGACTTGAAGACGTGGTAGTTGCCCGTGCGGACGTTGAATCCGACGGCACCGGCCACCCGGTTCTCCCGGCTTTCGTCCATCAGCAGGTGGGTGACGCAGATGCGGTTGAAGACCTTGTCCGCCGACTTCTTCGCCGCCTCGGCCACGATCGGCTTGTAGGATTCGCCGTGGATCATGATCTGCCAGCGACCTTCGCGCAGGTAGCGCCCGGTCTTCGGGTCCTTCATGATCGGCAGGCCCCACTCCTCGAACTGGTGGACCGTGGAGTCGACGTGGCGGGCCATGTCGAACAGCAGGTCCTCGCGCACCATGCCCATCAGGTCGATGCGGGCGTAGCGGACGTGGTCCTCGGGGTTGTTCTCGCCCCAGCGCGTGCCCATGTAGCAGTTGATCGCGTACAGGCCCTGGGCGACCGCACCCGAACGATCGATGTTCGCCTTCTCGGCGATCACGATCTTCTTGTCCTGCCCCCAGAACCGCGCCTCCCAGGCGGCACCCGTGCCGCCGAGACCCGCGCCGACGACGAGGACGTCGATGCCGTCTTCGATGATGGTTTCGTAGGCCATTTTAGTAGTACACCCCTGTTCTCAGCTTCAGGCCTGCCACCTGCAGCGTGCGCAGCCCGCCTTCATCCATGCGGATGTACTTCGGCTCGTTGTAGAGCAGCTCGCCGTCGCGCATTTCCTTGCTGGGTGCGGGAACGTCCGCGAGCTTGGGGATCGCCTCCCCCCAGGGCTTGGTGGTGATGGGCGACAGGAAGTTCTTCTCCGTGCCGTTGCGGAACTTGATCCGCCAGGCGATCGTGCCCTGCTTTTCGTCCCGGTGAACGCGCACGCTGTGGCCGAGCGGGGCGAAGTCGGCGTAGCCGCGCACGTCGATCGCGTGCTGCGGGCAGGCCTTGACGCACGAGAAGCACTCCCAGCACATGTTCGGCTCGATGTTGTAGGCGCGCCGGTAGGTCTTGTCGATGTGCATGATGTCCGAGGGACAGATGTCGACGCAGTGTCCGCATCCGTCGCACCTCGTCATGTACACGAAGGTAGGCATAGAACTGGCTCCCTGTTCTGTTCCGCGGTGACCGGCGGGCCGACGGCTAGTAGTGGCGCGGAGCTTCGCGCTTGATGCCGAGCCCCATGTCCATCGGGGCGTCGCGCAGCAGCTCCATCGAGTGCCGCTCGCGCTGCGCGGGATCGTCCCGGCTCACCAACGGCAGGTTCATGTTCGTGCCGTCGGCCTCGGCCAGCCGCTTGTCGAACGCCGCCGCGGGCTTGAAGAACATGTGCGCGAACTTCGACCAGTACACGCCGCCGAACAGCACCGTGGTGGCGAGGAGGTAGAGGCCGAAGAAGAGCCAGGAGGCCGCGCTGCCGCTCGCCTGCAGCCAGGCCCAGAGGAGGCCGGCCGTGACGCTCGCCAGCAGCGAGAGGATGAAGAGATCGGCACGCATCAGACGCAGGGGCGAACTGCCCTCGGCCGCCACGTCCACGCGGATGAAGAACCAGAACCAGTAGCCGCCGACCATGACCATCAGCCCGCCGAGCCACCAGAGCTGCGGCACCAGGGCCGGCGTCGGCGTCGCGGCCGTCGGGTAGACGAACACCATGACCGCGGTGGTGACGACGTAGAGGATGAACCCGTACATCGTGAGCAGGTGGGCCACGCGGCGGCGCGGATTGCAGAACTCACCCGAGGCGAGCACGTCCACCGCGAGGGTCTTCGCCGCGATCGACGCCTTGTTGACCGGCTTGCCCTGGGCTCGCGACTTTCGTGCGTTGGCGAAGAAGTACTTCGCGCTGCCCTTGTGGATCATGTCCGCGACAGTGCCGACGATGACCGCCAGGATCATCAGCCCCACGTACCACTGCATGAATCCGGCGGGCAGGCTTCCCGAAACCGCCGCGAAGGCGTTGCTGCTGAACATCGTGGTCCTCCCGGCTGGACGATCGTACGAGTCGACGAAACCGGGAGATTATGGCGGGCAATCGGGGACGCGTGGAAAGAATCCAATGATGCCGCCATAAAGGAATCGAATGGGGCCGGAGGCGAATCCACCGCGTGGGTCGACGATGCCCGCAAGGTCGCTGGCTCGGTCCCGCCGAAGCTCCTCACGGTGCTCAAGACCGAGATCGACAAGGGCGGGCCGGAAGGCGCGATCGAGGTCTGCCGCGACAAGGCGCCCGCGATGGCGAAGGCCGCGTCGGAAGAGACCGGCTGGGCGATCCGCCGCGTGAGCCTCAAGAACCGCAATCCCAAGGCCGTGCCCGATGCCTGGGAGCGCGCGGCGCTCGAGGACTTCGACCGCCGCGCTGCCGCGGGCGAGACCGCGATGACGCTCGAGAAGGCCGAGGTGGTGAGCGAGAACGGCAAGCAGGTCCGCCGCTACATGCGCGCGCTGCCGACGCAGGAGCTGTGCATGAACTGCCACGGGCCGGTCGACAAGATGACGCCCGCGGTGATCGCGAAGCTGAAGGCGCTCTATCCCGAGGACAGGGGCACCGGCTACGCGGTCGGCCAAATCCGCGGGGCGATGACGATCAGGAAGGCGATGTAGCGACGGGAATCGCCGGCGGGAGGGCGTCACGGCCCGCGCGCCGCCGAGCGGAAATGATTCGGTGAGCCGGTTGCCCGCGATGCGGGCTTCCGGCCCGCCATTCCGGACCGATCCGAGAGCACCGACATGATCCGTGAACCGCTGGCGACATCCTTCTGACCCGTGCGCAGGTGATCGCGCATGGCATCGCGCCGCACGACCATTTCGACACCGGCCTCGCCCTCGCGCTCCGCGAGCGCTGGCCATCGATGGTGCGGGACTACCGGCACGCCATCCACGCCAAGCCGCTCGAGGCGGGCGAGATCTGGGCCTGGGCGGGCGTCGACGCCGACGGCCGCACGCGCGGCATCGTGAACCTGCTCACGCAGGGCATGATCGGCGACGGCAAGGCGGCGAAACCGGGCAAGGCCACGCTCGAGAACGTGAGCCGGTCGCTCAAGGCGCTCGCCCGCCACCTGCGAGACGAGAAGGTGACGAGCGTCGCACTACCCAGGCTCGCGACCGGCGTGGGCGGGCTCGAATGGAGCGACGTCAAGCCGCTGGTGCGCCAGCACCTGGGGAACGTCGGCGTGCCGGTCGTCGTGTACGACGTCTATGTGAAGGGCGTGCGGGCCGACGAGGGGCTCGGCTGACCCGTCCGGGATCGCCCGGGCTCAGCGCTGGTAGCGCTCGCGCCGATGGGCTTCGGCGCGGAACTCCTCGAGATCGGGGTCCATCGCGCTCCGCGCGGAGACCAGCCCGACGAGCTTGCCCTTCTCCAGGACGGGCAGGTGACGGAAGCCCTTCTCGTGCATCAACGCGAGCGCGCAGCCGAACGGCCGCTCCGGACCGATCGTGTGCGGGCGGCGCGTCATCACCTCGCGCAACGTCGTCGCGTCGGGGTCGAGGCCCGCGGCCACCACACGGAACGCGACGTCGCGCTCGGTGAAGATCCCGACGAGTCGATCGCGCTCGATGACGAGGGCCGCGCCGGCGTTGCGACGCGCCATCTGCTTCGCCACCTTGCGCACGGTCGCGTCCGGCGCCGCCTTGACGAGGGTGCGGCGCATGACGAGTCGAATCGGTTGATCGTACATTCCGGGCTTCCGCAAGGCCTTCGAGGACCTCGGCACAGCCCGACGCGCGACCCGCCGAGGGTAGTGCGCGAACGGGCGGCGAGGGCGCAAAGGGAGGCGCGTACCGCGACGCTAGTCGCGGCGGCGCCGGATGCACTTGATCCCGGTCAACTCGCCGGGGAGAGGGCGCCGTCAGCCCGCTCGCGCGCCGGACTCGTCCCGCCAATGGAGGCTTCGCCCCTCCCGGCACCCGGTACGCCCCTGGTCCGCGGATGGGTCGGTCGCGGCCAGGGACCTGATCTCGAAGGTCAGCGTCTCGAAATCCGCGAAGATCCACGTCGCCGGCGCGCCCAGTCCCGCGACGGTACCGGGATTCACGATCCACGTGTGCGAACCCCCGAGGTTGGGCTGGCGGACCACGCCCGCCTCGTGCGAATGGCCGCAGCAGACGACGTCCCAGTCGCCGGTGCAGGCGAGACCCCGTCCGTAGTGAGGATAGTGCGTGACGATGACCCGCCGGCCGGCGAGCGTGAGCTCGGCGTCGGCGCCGTGGTAGACGATGAGCCCGCCGGTCGCGGCGCCGATGCGGGCGAACGCGCCCGGGTCGCCCAGGTTGTTGCCGTGGACGACGTGCACCGGAAGCCCGTGGCGCGCGAGCGGGCGCAGCGTGTTCCCGCCGATCACGTCGCCGCAGTGAATGACGACACCGGCGCCCTCGGCCTTCGCGGCGACGACCGCGGCCTCGAGGGCCGTTGCGCGGTCATGGCTGTCCGAAACGATGCAGGCCTTCATCGGGCGACCCCGGTCCCTCCGCACGCCGCGCGGGCGGGGGCCGGGACGAGCGGGACGTTCACGCGAGCCGTTTCCGGGCCCTGTCGAGCCTCGCAGGATCGCCGGGGCGTGGCAGTCGTCGCTGGCGTGGTCGGCCGCGTCGCGCCCGACGAGATGCCGACGCTCCGGCGCTCGTGGTCCGACCGGACGCGGAGCAGCATCGCCGCGCAGTCGCGAAGGTGGTCGCGGGTCTTGCGCCCGTTGTCGGACGGGTCGGCGTCGGTGAACTCGGGGATCGCGGCGGACATGGCGTGTCGGGACGGGACGAAGCCGTAGTCTAAAGTCAGGCCGCGGCAAGCGCCGCTCACCACCGCGCGAGGAGCCTTCCCTCGACGACCTTGTGCGGGAACACGTTCAGCGGCGCGTCGCCTTTGTCCACGCACCGGCCGCTTGCGATGTCGAACGCCCATTCGTGCTTCGGGCACGTGAGGCGCGCATCCTTCAGCGCCAGGTGCGGGATGTTCGTCGACTGGTGCGGGCACAGGCTGTCGTAGACCTTGATTGTGTGGCCCTTCTTCCAGACGAAGAGGCCGTGGCCGTCGCACTCGAGGGCGCGCCGCCTTGCCGTCCGAGAGGTCCGCCACCGCGATCACGTCGTGCCACGCGGGCGCGGGGGCCGCCTGCGGCGCCGCGCGCGCGAACTCGGGCAGGTCCATCTTCAGGATCACGTCGATCGCCCAGACGATGTTCGCGAGCCCGAGCGCCGGGAACGCCATCAGCAGCGCGTCGATCACCTCGTCCGCGCTCGCGCCCTCGCGCAGCGCGCGCTTGAGGTACTGCTTCAGCCCGTTCTCGGTGCGCGCGTGCACCTTCGTGATGACCGAGATCAGGTTGCGCGTCTTCGGGTCGAGTCGGCTTCCCGCGTCCTTGAGGAACGCGAAATAGGCGGTCATCGCCTCGGGACGGGCCTTCACGAGATAGGCGAGTGCGTCGCTCATGGCGGGCAGGATCCGGGGAGGGTGAAGGGGGCCGGACGCGCGGGATGAGCGTCCGACGGAGGCCATCGAGCTTACGTGCCGGGCGCTCGGGGCGTCAAACCCGGATTCGCCGGGCGAGCCGGCATCGGGACGGGGGGGCGTGCCGAGGCTCGATCGGGATCGTGATCCGGCGCAAGCATGACGCCGGCTCGGCCCCTCGGCCCATGCCGTTCAGGAGTGCAGCGCCGCCGCCGGCGCGAACATCCGCTCGAGGAACGGACCGAGCTCGCCGCGCGACCACAGCGCGTGGAGGACGTTGTGGTTCGCGCAGTCGGGCACGCTGACCAGCGTCGCGGGCATGCGACCCGCCATCGACAGCGCCTTGCGAGTGTCGCGCTCGTTCTGCTCCCCGGACACGAGCAGCACCTCCGGGAGGCGGCCTGCGTTCCTGCGAATCGCGTCGTCGAAGCCCTTCGCGCTCATCCCCTGCGTCTGGACGCGCTCGTCGATATCGTCGGGCGTGACGCCGCCCACCGACACGGCGCGCGGAAGGCCCAGTTCGACCGCCGTCCAGATCGCCGCGAGTCCGCCGGCGCTCGTGCCGAGACTGACGACGCGGCCGTCGCTCGGCGCAGGGATCAGCGTCCTGACGTGCTCGAGCGTCTCCGGGAAATCGGACCCGGAGCCCCGCGATCCCCCGCAGGTAGAGGCTCCGGCGGAAATCGCTCAGCACGAGGAACTCGTATCGGTCCGCCGGGCACTGCTGGAGGAACAGCGCGATCGGCATCATCAGACGGTGCACGTCGCCGGTGAACGCGACCACGACCGTCCGGCCCGAGCGCTCGGCCTCGATTCCGGGCGCCGCATAGAACGCAGCCGACTTGTTGATCATCCGGCGGTCGTAGGGCTGGACGGCCTGACCGCCTCCGCGCAGCAGGGTGTCCATGCGCCCGAGCCAGTGCGCCGCCGGCGCCGGCAGGCTCGTGCCGCGCTCGCGCGATTCGTCGATGAGCGCACAGACCTCCGCGGGCGCGAGCGTGTTCTCAAGCATGATGTGCAGCTGGTTGATCAGGTTGGCCGTCTGGCGGCGCACGATCTCCGCGGCATACCAGTCAAGCATGAAGTCGCTTCCTCAGCATCGTGACGATCTCGCCGATCGCCGCAAACCGGCCGAGCTCCTCCGGCGCCAGCGACACGCCCGTCCCGACCTCGATGGCGATGCAAAGCTCCATCTTCGCGAGGCTGTCCATCTCGAGTTCCGCGAACGTAAGGTCCCGCGTCCCGGCGAGGAACGACTCGCGGATCGAGACGTCGTTGACCTGGTGCACGGCGCCCGCCTCGAGGCCGTCGGCGAGGATCAGGCGGATCTCGCGCTCGTTCATTCGTCGGCCTGCCGCGCATCGAACATGCCGGCGATCTCGCGCCTGACGATCTTGCCCTGCGCGTTGCGCGGCAGCGCCGCGAGGATCTCGATGCGCCGCGGCGCGCGCACGCCGAGCGCGCCGCGCGCATAGCCGACGAGCTCCGACGCCGTGCACGCGCAGCCTTCGCGCAGCTCGACCGCGGCGACCGGGATCTGGCCGTGCACGGCCGACGGGATCGGAAAGGCGGCGGCCGCCCCGACGGCCGGATGCGCCTCCAGCGTGCGCTCGATCTCGGCGGGAAAGATGTTGATGCTGTTCATGATCATCATGTCGTCCTTGCGGCCGTGCAGGTACAGGCGCCCGTCGGCGTCGAGCGGCAGGCCCCCCGACCCCGGGGCGCGCCCGCCGGGGTCGCGCAGCACCTCGGCGATCACGCCCGCCGCCGGCGGCCCGACCGTCTCCCGATCGTCGTGCATCGTCGGGTCCGCGACCGAGACGAACGACGTTTCCGTCGTGCCGTACGAGACGAAGGCCGCGGCGAAACTTCCGCCATGATCGCCGCAGCGACGGCCGCGCGCCCCGGGGCCCTGGCCCCCCGGCGGCCCCCCCCCCCGGGCCCCCCCCCCCGCCGGCCCCCCCGCGGCCGCCGCCCCCCCCCCGCGCCCGCGGCCCCCCCCCGCCGGGGGGGGCGGGGCGGGGCCGGGCCGCCCCCCCCGCGCGCCGGCCGGGGGGGCCGCCCCGGGGCCCGCGCGCGGGGGGGCGCCGCCCCCCCCCGGCCGGGGGGCGGGCCCCGGCCCCGGCGCCCCCCCCCGCCGCCGGCGCGGGGCGCGGGCCCCGGGCGCGGCGCGCCGGGCCCGGGCCCCGCCGGGCCGCCGGGGGGGGGGGGGCCGGCGGCCCCCCGCGGGCGCGGGCGCCCGCCCCCGCCCGCCCCCCCCCGGGCCCCCAGCGCGAGCGGTGTCGCTCGCCGCGGGGGGCGCGACAGGCGCCCGGCCCGACGCCCTTCGCCGCAGCGCGACGGCCAGCGAGCGCACCTCGCGGGCGAGCGCGCCGTAGGAAAGGCTCGCGGAGGGCGAGAGGATCCCCGGCACCTCGCCGATGCGGCTCGCATGCTCCAGGAGGCGCTCCTTGAACGTCCGGCTTTCCGTCGTCATCGCGGACCTCCGCCGCGGTCCGGCGAATCGCGCCTCATGGCCCCACCCCCCTGCGGACACGCTCGACCTCCGCCCGATAGACGCGCCCGGCGTCGCCCGGCGCCCCGCGACGATCTCGACACCGCCTTCGGCCAGCGCCGCTCGCACCCGCTCGAGCGCGAGCACCTCGCGGAGCTGCGCGTTGAGCGCCGCGACCGCGGCATCCGGGAAGCGCGCCGGCGCGAACACGGCCTGCCACAGGCCGAAGTCGAAGCCGGGCACGAGCGTCTCCGCGATCGTCGGAAGCCTGTCGAGCCCCGACAGGCGGGACCGGGAGCCCGTGGTGACCGCTGGCGCGCGAACCGAGCCGTGGCCGCCGACCGAGGAGTTCGACGCCGTCATCATGAAGTCGATCCGGCCGGCGACGAGATCCGCGAACGCCAGCGCGGAGCCGCTGCAGGGAACGTGCACCGCGTCCACGCGGAGATGCTCGACGAGTCGCGCCGCGGCCAGGTGCGTGGGATTGCCCACGCCGGACGACCCGTAGGTGGCGCCCGCATGCGCCGCGAGGTACGCCGCGAACTCGCGGGGGTCGTGCACGGGCAGCGAGGCGCGCACGACCAGGACCATCGGCGCGGTCGACACGAGCATCACCGGGCGCAGCGCTTCCGCCATCGCGGCATGGTCGGGATGGGCGATCGCGGAACTGGCGAGAAGCAGCGTGTCGCCGTTCGGCTCGCCGAGGCGCGCGTCGCGCCGGGCCGGACGCCGCGACGTGGCGAGCCCGCGCGCGTGGCGACCGCGCGCGACGTGCCCCCCCCCCCCCGCCCCCGGCGGAACCCCCGCCGGGGGGCGCCCCGGGGCCCTCCGGGGGGCCCGGGCAAGCGGCCCGCCCGGCGACGGGCCGCTCGGGCCCGGCCGGCCGGGCCCCGCGCGTCCGGCGCCCCCCCCCCCCCCCCCCCCCCCCCCCCCCCCCCCCCGCGCCGGCGGCGCGCCGCCCGCGCCCCCCCCCGGGCCGGCCGCGCGCGCGCGGCCGCGGTGGGGTGGGGCCCGTAGGGGTGCGCTCCTCCCCCGCCGCCCCCCCCCCGGCGGCGCCCCCCGGCCCGGCGCCCCCCGGGGGCGCCCCCCCCCCCGCCCCCCCCCCCCCGCGCCGGCCAGTGTTTTTTTTTTTCCGCTCGCGTTGGCCCCCCCGGGCCCCCCCTCCCCCCCCCCCCCCCCCCGCCGGGGGGGGCCCCCCGCCCCCCCCCCCCCCGGGGACGGCCCCCCCCCCCCCCCCGCCGGCCCCCCCCGGGGGGGCCGGCGGGGCGGGGCCCGGCCCCGCCCCCCCCCCCCCCCCGGGGGGGGGGGGGGGGCGGCCCCCGGCCCCCCGGCCGGCGGCGGGCCCCCCCCCCCCCCCCCCCCCCCCCCCCCCCCCCCTCGGGCCCCCCCCCCCCCCCCCCCCCCCCCGGGGCCCCCCCCCCCCCCGCCCCCCCCCCCCGCCCCCCCCCCCCGCCCCCCCCCCCCCCCCCCCCCCCCCCCCCCCCCCCCCGGCGCCGTTCGCGCCCGGGACGTTCTCGACGATGGGGGCGCGGCCGGCCGAGCCGGGCGAGTTCGGGCGCGAGCACGCGCGCCACGCGGTCGGATGCGCCTCCGGGGACGAACCCGACGGCGAGCCGAATCGTCCCGCCTCGCGGGGCCTGCCCGAACGCGTCGCGGCCCCGAAGCGCCGTCGCGACCGCGCACGCGAGCGTCCCGGCGACGAACCTGCGCCGCGCGTCCGGACCCCCTGCCACTGTACCCTCCGTTCACGCGGCCATGCCGCGAAGCGTCGGCACGACGCCTCCGACCACCGCGGCGACCCAGCAGCGAGGTTCGCGTGCAGGCGCGGGCGCGCGCGACGCACGTCACCGCGCTCGCGACGGCGCCCGCGGGGCTCCAGGCGGCGCGCCGAAGAAGTACAGCCAGTCGGCGATGTCCGGCGAGAGCCGCACCTCGGGATTCGCCGCGAGCATCTCGCGCCAGCCGTCGTACTCGACGAGCCGCTCGGTGTGCTCCTTCAGCTTGTGCAGGACCTCGTCGAGCTGCTGCCGCAGGTCGTCGCGGACGGTCACGCGGTTCGCGCGCTCCCAGTCGCGGGCTTTCGGCGTGTGCACGCCGATGACGATCTTCTCGTCGATCTCGAGGCCTTCGGACCGGATCGTCGCGAGCGTCTCTTCGCGCCTCGCGCCCCAGAACGCCAGGCGCCCGCGGTGCCAGTCCATCCTGTGCTGCGCGGCCTCGGCCAGGCGCAGCGCGGTGTAGTCGAACTTCCAGCCGTCTCGTTGCATGGAGCTCCTTTCCTTCGTGGGCGACGGGTGCCATGTTCACCGCTGCGAGGCTCGTGGGATGAGCCTGCCGCGCCGCTCGTCGGCTTCCGGCACCCGCGCCCAGGATTCCCCGGCCTCCTGGCGGCAAATCCGCCCCGGTGTCGTACCATCCGGCCTTCGGCGTCCGCGCGCCGTCGCGCACCGCCCGACGATCGAGCCATGACCCGCGTCCTCCACCGCCACCTGCACCGCAAGCCCCCCGTCGCCGTCGGCGGCGCGGGCATGTTCCTGACCGACGCCGAAGGCCGGCGCTACCTCGACGCCTGCGGCGGCGCCGCGGTGTCCTGCCTCGGCCACGGGCACCCGGACGTCCTCGCGGCGATCCACGAGCAGGTCGACAGGCTCGCGTACGCGCACACGAGCTTCTTCACGACCGAGGCCGCCGAGACGCTGGCCGACCAGCTCGTGCGCACCGGTCCCGCCGGCACGAGCCACGCCTACTTCGTGAGCGGCGGCTCGGAGGCGGTCGAGGCCGCGCTGAAGATGGCGCGCCAGTACTTCGTCGAGATCGGGCAGCCGCAGCGCTCGCACTTCATCGCGCGCCGGCAGAGCTACCACGGCAACACGCTGGGCGCGCTCGCGGTCGGCGGCAACGAGGTGGCGCAGGCGCGAGTTCGCGCCGCTGCTGATCGACGTCACGCACGTGGCGCCGTGCTATCCGTACCGCGACCTGCGCGAAGGCGAGACGCCGGAGGCGTACGGACGCCGCCTCGCCGCCGAGCTCGACGAGGCGATCGTCGCGGCGGGTCCCGACCGCGTGATCGCGTTCGTCGCGGAGACCGTGGGCGGCGCGACCGCCGGCGTGCTGACCCCGGTGCCGGGGTACTTCCGCGCCGTGCGCGAGGTGTGCGACCGTCATGGCGTCCTGCTCGTCCTCGACGAGGTGATGTGCGGGATGGGCCGCACCGGCACGCTGCACGCCTGCGAGCAGGAGGGCGTGGTCCCCGACCTGATCACGATCGCCAAGGGGCTGGGCGGCGGCTTCCAGCCGATCGGCGCGGTGCTCGCGCAGCGGCGCATCGTCGAAGCCATGTCGCGCGGCAGCGGATTCTTCCAGCACGGCCACACGTACCTCGGCCACCCGGTCGCCTGCGCGGCGGCGCTCGCCGTCCAGCGCGTGATCGGGCGCGACGGCCTGCTCGCGCGCGTGCGCTCGTCGGGCGCGGCGCTCGAGGCGATGCTCCGCGCGCGCTTCGGCGACCATCCGCACGTCGGTGACGTCCGCGGGCGCGGACTCTTCATGGGGCGTCGAGCTCGTGCGCGACCGCGCGAGCCAAGCGCCGTTCGACCCCGCCGGCCAGCTCCACGCGCGCGTCAAGCGCGAGGCGATGGCACGCGGGCCATGACCTACCCGATGGGCGGCACGATCGACGGACGGCGCGGCGACCACATCGTGCTCGCGCCGCCGTTCATCGCGGGCAACGAGCACCTGGGCGAGATCGTCGAACGGCTCGCCCCCGCGATCGACGCCGCCATCGCGTCCCTCTGAGCCACCCCACGTCGTCGTCCACCCGCAAGGAAGGAGAACCAGATGAAGCGAACCACCCTCGCCGCCTCGCTCGCCGCCGCGCTCGCGCTCGCCACGTTCGGCGCCCCCGCGTCCGCCCAGCAGAAATTCGTCACGATCGGCACCGGAGGCGTCACCGGCGTCTACTACGCCGCCGGCGGAGCGATCTGCCGGCTGGTCAACAAGGACCGCGCGAAGCACGGCATCCGCTGCTCGGTCGAGTCGACCGGCGGCTCCGTGTTCAACGTCAACACGATCAGGGCGGGCGAGCTCGACCTCGGGTTCTCGCAGTCGGACGTCCAGTTCAACGCGACGAAGGGCCTCGCCCAGTTCAAGGACGGCGGCGCGTACGGCGACCTGCGCTCCGTGTTCTCGGTGCACCCCGAGCCGTTCACCGTCGTCGCGCGCAAGGAAGCGAACATCCGGTCGTTCGCGGACTTCAGGGGCAAGCGCTTCAACGTCGGCAACCCGGGATCGGGCACGCGTGCGTCGATGGAGGAGCTGCTCGTGGCGCTGGGCTGGAAGATGAGCGACTTCTCGCTCGCCTCCGAGCTCAAGGCCGACGAACACGGCCCCGCGCTGTGCGACGGCAAGATCGACGGCTTCTTCTACGGCGTGGGGCACCCGTCCGCGAACATCCAGGACCCGACCACCTCGTGCGGCGCGCAGCTCGTCTCGATCACCGGACCCGCCGTCGACAAGCTGATCGCCGACAGGCCCTACTACGCGAAGGCGACGATCGCCGGCAACCTGTACCCGAACAACCCGAACCCGACGGTCACCTATGGCGTGCTCGCCACGGTCGTCACGTCGAGCAAGGTGCCGGCCGACACCGTGTACGCGGTCGTGAAGGCCGTGTTCGACAACTTCGACGAGTTCAAGAGGCTGCACCCGGCGCTCGCGTACCTCACGCCCGAAGGCATGGTGAAGGACGGCAACTCCGCACCTCTGCACGAAGGCGCCGCGCGCTACTACCGCGAGAAGGGCTGGATCAAGTAGGCGCCGTTCAGCCCCCGGAACCACGTTCCGGGGACGCCGGAACGTGGTTCGTACGTGGTTCCCGGGGCGAGGCTGCCATGACCACCGACATCGAGAAGGCTCCCGCCGAGCTGCAGGAGCTCGTCGCGAAGGCGGACACCGGCGCGCGCAAGCCCGGCGGACCGACGGCGACGCTGATCTTCGGCGTCGCGCTGGCCTGGGCGCTGTTCCAGCTCTGGTACGCGTCGCCGCTCCCGTTCGCGCTCTCGATCGGCATCCTGAACGACACCGAGGCACGCGCGATCCACCTCGCGTTCGCGCTGTTCCTCGCGTTCCTCGCCTGGCCCGCGTTCTCGGGCTCGCCCCGCGATCGCGTCCCGGTCGTCGACTGGCTGCTCGCGTTCGCCGGCGCGTTCGCCGCCGCGTACCTGATGCTGTTCTACCGCGAGCTCGCGACGCGGCCGGGCCAGCCGACGGCGACGGACATCGTCGTCGCGACCGTCGGGCTCGCGCTGCTGCTGGAGGCGACTCGCCGCTCAGTGGGCTGGCCGATGGCCGCGCTGGCGGCCCTGTTCATCGCCTACTGCATGGGCGGGCAGTACCTCCCCGAGGTGCTCCAGCACAAGGGCGCGTCGCTCAACCGCCTGCTGTCGCACATGTGGCTCACGACCGAGGGCGTCTACGGCATCGCGCTGGGCGTGTCGACCGGCGCGATCTTCGTCTACGTGCTGTTCGGCACGCTGCTCGACCGTGCCGGCGGCGGCAACTACATGATGCAGGTGAGCTTCGCCGCGCTCGGCCACCTGCGCGGGGGGCCGGCGAAGGTCGCCGTCGTCTCGTCGGCGTTGAACGGCATGATCTCCGGCTCGTCGGTGAGCAACGTCGTGTCCGGGGGCATCTTCACGATCCCGCTCATGAAGAAGGCCGGCTACGGCGGCGTCAAGGCCGGGGCGATCGAGACGATGTCGTCGGTGAACGGCCAGATCATGCCGCCGGTGATGGGGGCGGCCGCGTTCCTGATGGTCGAGTACGTCGGCGTCCCCTATTCGGAGATCGTGCGCAACGCGATCCTGCCGGCGACGCTTTCCTACATCGGTCTCTTCTACATCGTTCACCTCGAAGCGCTCAAGCTCGGGATGCAGCCGATACTGCAGCGCCATCCGCGCGGCTTCAGGGACGCGGCCATCCGCACCGGACTCGGCATCTCGGGCACGATCGTCGTCGTCGGCCTCCTGTACTACCTGCTCGCCGGCGTGAAGGCCGCGTTCGGGGGTGCCGCGGCGTACGTGGCCGGCGCCGTCGTCGCCGCGCTCTACGTGGGGGCCGCGTGGATGGCCGCGAAGTGCCCGGACCTGCCGGACGACATCGACATCGAGCAGCCGCGCTCGCTCGAGACCTGGCCCGCGGTCAAGGCGGGGCTGCACTTCCTGCTGCCGATCGGCATGCTGATCTGGTGCCTGATGGTCGAGGAGATGTCGCCTTCGCTCTCGGCGTTCTGGGCGATCGTCGCGCTGATCGCGCTCATGGCGACCCAGCGGCCGCTGATCGCCGCGTTCCGCGGCGCGCCCGCGCACGGCACGTGGATCACGGGCTTCCGGGACGTGGTGCACGGTCTCGGCGACGGATCGCGCAACATGATCGGCATCGGCGTCGCGACGGCGACGGCGGCCGTCGTCCTCGGCGCGATCACGCTCACGGGGCTGGGCCTGCGGATGACCGAGTTCGTCGAGCTCGTCTCGCAGGGCAACGTCATCGTGATGCTGCTGTTCATCGCGTTCGTGTGCCTGATCCTGGGCCTGGGCGTGCCGACGACCGCCAACTACGTGCTGGTCGCCACGCTGATGGCGCCGGTCGTCGTCGAGCTGGGCGCACAGTCGGGGCTCGTCATCCCGCTCGTCGCCGTGCACCTCTTCGTCTTCTACTACGGGATCATGGGCGACATCACGCCACCCGTCGGCCTCGCGACGTTCGCGGCGTCGGCGATCTCGGGCGAGGACGCCATCGCGACCGGCATCCAGGGCGCGGTGTATGCGCTGCGCACCGTCATCCTGCCCTTCATCTGGATCTTCAACCCGGCTCTCCTGCTGATCGACGTCGACAGCATCGGCGAGCTCGTCGTCGTCGTGGGCGCTTCGACACTCGCGATGCTCGTCTTCGCGGCGGTCACGATGTACTGGCTGCGGGTCCGCTGCCGCCTCTGGGAAGCGGCGGTGCTCGCGCTCGCCTGCGTGCTGCTGTTCCGCCCCGACTTCTTCATGGACTTCGTGGCGCCCGAGTACACGCACCTGCCGGCGTCGAAGGCCTACGACGTCGCGCGCGACCTGCCGGCGGGCGGGCGGCTCGTGATGGTGATCGGGGGGCAGACGATCGAAGGCGACGACGTGAAGAAGACGGTCGCGCTGAAGCTCGGCGCCGCCGGCGACGACGGGCGCAAGCGGCTTGCCGAGGCGGGCCTGACGCTCGCGGGTCTCGGCGATTCGCTCAAGGTCTCCGGCGTCAAGTTCGGCTCGCGCGCGCGGAAGTCCGGGTTCGAGCAGGGCTGGGACGTCGCGCGCATCGAGGTGCCGTCGGGGCGTGCGTCGCCCTACTGGTTCTACCTGCCCGCGCTCGCGCTGGTCGCACTCGTCTGGTGGTCGCAGGGCCGACGCATGGCGAGCGACGCCAGGCCGGCGGTGCCTGCCCATGGCTGAACGGGCAACCGAAGGGCCGCCTCGAGGTCGCCCCTCCCCCCGGGGAGTGGCGCGCGACGCGGAGTTCGGCGAGGTCCGAATCGCGCTCATCCACGCGCTCGCGCACTCGATCGCGCCGATCAACGCCGAGTTCGCGAGCGCGTGGCCCGACGCGAAGCGCATGAACCTGCTCGACGACAGCCTGTCGGCCGACCTCGCCGCGAGCCCCTCGGGCCTCGACGAGCGCATGACCGGGCGCTTTCTCGCGCTCGCCGATTACGTGTTCGGCACGGGCGCCGCCGCCATCCTGTTCACGTGCTCGGCGTTCGGGCCGTGCATCGACGCGGTCGCGAGTCGCTGGCCCGACAGGCCGGTGCTGAAGCCCAACGAGGCGATGATCGACGACGCGGTCGCGCTCGCTCGCGCGGGCGTTCGCCGGGTCGCGCTGGTCGCCACGTTCGCGCCGACGCTCGCGTCGATGCCCGCCGAGTTCCCGAACGACGTCGAAATCGTGCCCGTGATGGTCGAGGGTGCCATGGCCGCGCTCGACCGGGGCGACGGCGACGCGCACGACCGGCTCGCTGCCGAGGCCGTGGCGCGCGCTGTCACGATGCAGGCGGACGTCATTGCGCTTTCGCAGTTCAGCCTCGCCCGCGCGGCGGTGCCGTCGCGCGCGTGGCGAGCGCTCCCGTGCTGACGACGCCGGGTGCCGCGGTGCGCGCGCTGCGCGCCCGGCTCGGCGCGCGCTAGCGGCGTCGCTGCGTCGGCGAGGGGCCCGCCCCGGGCGGGGACCCCCCGCCCCCCCCCCCCCCCCGCCGCCGGCCCCCCCCCCCCCCCCCCCCCTCCCCTCCCGCGGGGGCCGTCGCGCAGCCGCCCTTCGTCCCCGAACCGCAGCACGCGTCCGGCCGCCGCGCGCGCGTCGGCCTCGTCGTGCGTGACGAGCAGGATCGGGATCGCGCGCTCGAGCGCGTGATCGAACACGAACCGCCGCACGTCGTCCCGCAGCTGGGCATCGAGCTTGTTGAACGGTTCGTCGAGGAGCAGCGCGCGCGGTTCGGCGAGCAGCGTGCGCATCAGCGCGACGCGCGCGCTGGCCGCCCGACAGCGTCGCCGGATCGCGGTCGGCGAACCCGGCGAGATCCGCCTCGGCGAGCGCGGCGTCGATGCGGGCACGCCGCTCGTGGCGCCCCGCACCCGCTCGTGCAGCGCGAACGCCAGGTTGCCGCCCACCGACAGGTGCGGAAAGAGGAGGTCGTCCTGGAACAGGATGCCGATGCGGCGGCGCTCGGGCGGCCATGCCGTCGCGTCGTCGCCGCCGACGAGCACGCGCCCCGCCGCGGCGAACGGCGGACCGATCGAGCCCGCGACGAACGCGAGCAGCGTCGACTTGCCGCAGCCGGACGGCCCCATCAGCGTCACGCACTCGCCGGCGCCGACGACCAGATCGAGGCCGTCGACCAGCGCGCGGCCGGCGAGCGCGATGCGCACGCCGACGAGCGAGAGCGCGCCGCCGCTCACGCCGCGCGTCCCGTTCGGCCGGCGCCCCACCGCGCCGGCAGCAGCACCGCAGCCGCGTACGCGGCGAGCGGCACGAGCGCCTGTACGAGCGCCCACGTTCCGATGACGCGCCGGTCCGCGCCGGAGGAGAGCGTGACCGCCTCGGTCGTCAGCGTGGGCACCAGGCCGTTTCCGGCGAAGAGCGTGGGCAGGTAGACCCCGCGCTCACGGAGAACGCAACGGCGCAGGCGATCGCTGCCGGCCTCGCGAGGATCGGCAGCTTGACCGCGAAGAACACGCGCACCGGCGACGCACCCAGGCTCGCGGCGGTACGCGCGTAACGCGGGTCGAGCGAGCGCCACGGATCGGCGAGCGACAGGAACAGGTAGGGCAGCACGTAGATCAGGTGCGCCCACGCGACCGCAGCGAGCGTGCCGTCGGCGTTGCCGCGCAGGAGCAGCACCTGCGCGCCGAACAGGAACGCGACCTGCGGCACGAGCAGCGGCAGGTACAGGACCGAGAGCGCCGGCGGCGGGCCGGCGCGCGGGCGACGCTGCTCCGCCTCGAGGCAGGCGAGCGACAGCGCGAGCGCGATCAGCGTCGCGAGAGCGCCGACGACGATCGTGTTCCATGCCGGCGTCGCGAGGTCGCCGGCGCGTCGCACCCATCCGTCGATCGCGACGCCGGCCGGGAACGCATCGGGAAAGCGCCACTGCGTCGCGACCGACCAGAGCGCCATCCCCCCCATCGCCGCGCACGCCAGCACGCCGAGTGCGGCCACGGTCGCCGCCGCTCCACCGACGAGCGGCGTCAGTGCGGTCCTCCGTCGTCCGCGCGCGACGATGCGCGTCCCGGCGAACGCGACGAGTCGCTCGAGCGCGAGCCAGGCGACGATCGACGCCGCGACGACGACGAGCACGAGCGTTGCCGCGGCGGCGGCGGGAAACCACATCCGGACGTCGGCATCGGCGAGCCAGCGCACCGCAAGCACCGCGAGCGGCGGCGGATTGCCCGGCGCCAGGACGAGCGCGACGTCGACGACCGACAGCGAGTACGCGAGCACCGCGAGCACCGGCAGTCGCACCTGTCGCCAGATCTGGGGCAGCACCGCGCGCACCCACGCCTCGCGCGCAGCCGTAGCCGAGGAGGCGCGTGCGAGCGTCAGGTGCTCGTGCGAACGCACCTGCGCGAGCGCTGCGGTCGTCATCAGCACGAGTACGGGACCTCCTTGACGACGAGCCCCAGCACGAGCGCGGCGCCGGACGAGTGGCCGACCGTCGCGACGTCGGGCGGCACGTCGAAGCCGGTGAGCCACGGCGAGACGACGCGCACGATCCATCCCGACGGCGCGATCACGAATGCCAGGCCGATCGCGAACGCCGAGTGCGGCGTCGCGAGGATCGGCGCGAGCCAGGCCGCGGCGCGCGGTCCCCATGCGCGTCCCGCGGCCCACGCGCAGAAGCCGAACGCGAGCAGGGCAGATAAGATCGTCGCGGCGAATCCCGTCGCGAGCGTGAGCCAGAGGCTCGTCGCGAACCCCGGCCACGCGAGGAGCTCGCGCCAGGCATCGAGCGAGAACCGTTCCCGCCGATCGCGGGCAGGTAGCCGAACGCCGGCGCGATCGTGCCGGCGAGTCCCGCGGCGATCGGAAGGGCGAACGTCGCGACCGTGAGCGGCGGCGCCCAGGCGAGCGCGCCGGTTCGCCCGACGTTCACTTCGTGTACCGGCGCTACCACTCGGCCGTGATCCGCGTCATCCACGACGGGTGGGGCTCGAGCAGCGTCGCGCCGAGCTCCGCGTTGGTCGGCAGCGCCGGGTGGCGCGGCAGTTCGTCGAAGCGCCTGCGGTCCGCCGGCGCGAGCTTCGCCAGATCGAGCACCGTGAAGTTGCCCATCTGGCGCACGTCCTGCGCGCGCGCCTGCGTCGCCGGCTCGAGCAGGAAGTTCGCGACGACCATCGCGCCCTCCCTGGCCGTCGCGTTGTACGGGATCGCGACGAAGCTCGTGTTGCCGATCGTTCCCTTCGCGAACGTGAACGTACGCACCGAGTCCGGCAACAGGCCCGCAATCACGGACACCGCCGCTTCCGACGGGTTGAACGAGATCATCACGTCGATCTCGCCGTCGTTCAGGAGCTGCCGCTGCGCCGGGCCGTTCTCGGGGAACTGCGCGCCTCCCCGCCACAGGCTCGGCTTCAACGCGTCGTACCACGCCCACATCGGCGCGGTCGTCGCGGCGAAATTCTCGTCGGTGGCCGGGCGCTGCAGCACGGACGGATCCGGGGCGAGCTCGTAGGAGCGCCTGCTTGAGGAACGTCGAGCCCAGGAAGTTGCGGACGTTGGGGTGCGTGAAGCGGCCGGGTGCGCCTTCGCCCATGCGCCGAGCGGCGCGACCGACGACGGCGGGTCGCCCACGCGCCGGCTGTCGCAGACGAACACGATCTGCGCCATCCTCCAGGGCGACTCGTAGCCCTCGTGCGGGATCGTGAAGTCGATCAGGTTCGATCGCTTGCCCGCCGTGTCGACGTAGCGCCAGTTCGGAAGGCGCTCGGCATACGGGCCGAAGAGCAGCTTCTGCTCCTTCATCGCGAGGAAGTTCGCGCCGTTGATCCAGACGAGGTCGACGCTGCCGCCGACGTCGCGGCCCGCCGCCTTCTCGGCCACGACGCGCTGCACGGCCTCGGCGGTGTCCTTGAGCTTCACGTGGACGACCTTGACGCCGTAGCGCTTCCCGACCTCGTCGCCGACCCAGGCGATGAACGCGTTGGTCTTCTCGTCGCCTGCCCATGCGTTCCAGCGCACGGTCCTGGCCGCGCGCCCTGGCGACGACGTCGGACCAGGCGGGTCCTGCGCGCCCGCGGGCGCGACCGCGCAGAGCGCGGCGAGGACCGCGGAGGCGAGCGCGAATCGCGACGGCACGCTCATCTCGCCGACGCCGGCAGGGGCGAAACGCTCCGGGACGGGGCGGAGGCTGCCGCCCGCATCGCGCGTCGTCGCTCCCTCGCCGACTCGAGGACGGCCCCCAGCACCTCCTCGTGGAACCGGTCGCAGCCGATGCACAGGTTGCGGTACGGCTCGCCCTGCGGCGTCACGGTCGCCGAACGGTCGACGAACGTCGCCTCGCTCCAGCCGTGCGCGATGCCCATCCGTTCCGGATGGCCCATCGTGATCGCCTCGTAGGCGGGCTCGCCCGTCAGCGAGTCGAGGATCGCGATCAGGTCGTCCTCGAGGAGGTTTCCGATCGGCAGCTTCGTCTTGACGCAGCACGGATAGACGCTGCCGTCCGGCTCGACCGAGACCTCCGACCCGTTGTACGCGTGCCGCAGGAAGTTGAGCCCCCCCGACCAGCGGTTGCAGAAGTTGTCGGCGAGCGTCGCACTCGACAGGCCATTCTGCCACGCGCGACCGCGCGGCCACAGCTTCCCGATCCACGAATCCGGCGTCGCGCCGAAGAAGCTGTAGATCGGCCCCTCCTCCTCGTGCCAGTTGCGCGTGGACGCGGACAGCCCCGACCTGCGCATCCCGTGCCGCTCGAACCGTGCGGCCAGATCGTCGACGAAGCGCTTGCTTCTGGCCCCTTCGAGGCCGACGTGGAAGTCGTCGACGCTCGCGACCGAGATCATCCAGACGCCGCGGTCGAGAAGGTCGCCGACGATCGCGTCAGTCAGGAGGTCGCCCGTCGTCTGCACGACGACCTTGACGCCCCCCTGCTTCGCGTATTTCGCGGCGAGGCGCTCGATCACCTTGTACGTCACGCGCTCGCGCACCGGGTCGATCAGCACCTCGCCGCCCGACAGGATGACGCGACCGGTCTTCTCGGGGAACGCCCCGTCGGGTCCCGGGTCGTCCTGGTCGAGGTAGGTCATGCGCGCCGGAAAGCCGTCGACGATGCGCGGGAAGTTCTCCTCCGCCTCGCGCACGACCGACTCCAGCCCGTCGCGGACGTACGGCCGGAATCGATCCTCGTAGCAGTGCCTGCACTTGCGGTGACAGGCCCAGGCCATCACGTAGTAGATCGATTCCATGCTGGAGCGCGGGCTACGCGCGGCGGGCGAGAGCGGTGGGAAACGTCATCGACGGCATTATCCGGGAAACCGGGTTCGCGCCCCGGCTTCCTCGAAGTCGGCGCAGCGGCCCGGACCTTACGGCGCGCCCGGAAGCGTCCAGTCGACCGTCGCCGGGCGGCCTGGCAGGTCGAGCGTCGCCCGCGCCGGCGGCGAGGTCGCGACCACCTTGCCCGCCCGGACGACCGCGAGCCGGGCCGCGCGCAGCCGGATCGCCTCGACCGGGTCGCGCGCCTGCAGCAGCACCAGGTCGGCGCGCCGTCCGGGCGCGAGGCCGTAGCCTTCCAGGCCGAGGATCGCCGCGGGCGTGGCCGTCACGGCGTCGAAGCACGCGCGCATCGCGTCCTGCCCCGTCATCTGCGCGACGTGCAGTCCCATCGCCGCGACCTCGAGCATGTCGCCGCTGCCGAGCGGGTACCACGGGTCCATCACGCAGTCGTGGCCGAACGCGACCGGGACGCCCGCCGCGAGCAGTTCGGGCACGCGCGTCATGCCGCGGCGCTTCGGGTAGGTGTCGTGGCGCCCCTGCAGCGTGATGTTGATCAGCGGGTTGGCGATCGCGGCGACGCCCGCCTCGCGCAGGAGCGGGATCAGCTTGGACACGTAGTCATTGTCCATCGAGTGCATCGACGTCAGGTGCGATCCCGCGACCCGTCCCTGCAGCCCCAGCCGCTGCGCCTGGCAGGCGAGCGTCTCGACGTGCCGCGACATCGGGTCGTCGGTCTCGTCGCAGTGCATGTCGACGCGCTTGCCGAGGTCCGCCGCGATCTCGCACAGGATGCGAACGCTCTCGGCGCCGTCGGCCGTCGTCCGCTCGAAGTGCGGGATGCCCCCGACGACGTCGACGCCCATCGAGAGCGCGCGCTTCAGGTTGTGGAGCGCGCCCGGCGAGCGCAGCAGTCCGTCCTGCGGGAACGCGACGAGCTGCAGGTCGAGGTACGGCTTCACGCGTTCGCGCACGTGCAGCAACGCCTCGACGGCGAGGAGCCTCGGGTCGGACGTGTCGACGTGCGAGCGGATCGCGAGCAGCCCCCTGCCGACCGCCCAGTCGCAGTAGGCGAGCGCGCGCTCGACGATGACGTCCTGCACGAGCGTCGGCTTCAGCTCGCCCCACAGCGCGATGCCTTCGAGCAGCGTCCCGCTCGCGTTGACCCTCGGCATCCCGTAGGTCAGCGTCGAGTCCATGTGGAAGTGCGCGTCGACGAACGGCGGCGCGACGAGCATTCCGCCCGCGTCGATCGTGCGCGCCGCGGATGCGGAGATGCGCGGCGCGAGGTTCGCGATGCGGCCGTCCGCGCACAGGATGTCGAGGCCGGTGCGGCCGTCGGGCAGCGTGGCGTCGCGGATGAGCAGGCTGGACATGGGTGGGATGGCGCTCGTCCGCGCGGGCGCGTCAGTGGTGGCGATACGCGGCGCGGCAGGCGATGCGGGACGCCCCGGGGAAGCCGCCCTTGCCAGCGACTCGTCGATCTCCCGGAGCGCCGGCCGGTGGGCGCGCATGTCGGCGATCGTGTGCGTGCGCATGGGCACGGACAGCGCGACGACCTGGCGGGCATCGCCTCCGACCGGCCTCTGCGCGGAGGGGGGCGACGATCGCCGCCAGCGGCGATCGCCGGAAGGTCGCGAACGAGAGGGGACGTTGCATGGCCTGTCCCTGTCGGAGGACGTCGGACCGCCGACGGTCACTTGTCCCGAAGATGCGGTCGCCGGCATCGCCCAGTCCCGGCAGGATGTACGCGTGGTCGTTCAGCTCCCGGTCGACCGACGCCGTGTAGATCGGCACGTCGGGATGCGCCTGACGGAGCGTGGCGATGCCCTGCGGCGACGACACGAGGCACACGAAGCGGATCGAGCGCGGCCTCGCTTCCTTCAGGCGCTCGACCGCCGCCACCGCCGAGTTCCCGGTCGCGAGCATCGGATCGAGCACGATCGCGTCGCGTTCCTTCATGCCGGACGGCATCTTGAAGTAGTACTCGACCGCGACGAGCGTCTTCGGATCGCGGTAGAGCCCGATGTGGCCGACCCGCGCGCCGGGAACCACCGACAGGAAGCCGTCGAGCAGGCCCATGCCCGCTCGCAGGATCGGCACGAACACGAGCTTCTTGCCGTCGATCAGCCGCGATCGCATCGTCTCGAGCGGCGTTTCGATCTCGACCTCGTGCATCGGCATGTCGCGCGTGACCTCGTAGGTCATCAGCGAACCGATCTCGTTCAGGAGCCGCCGGAACGAGGTCGTGCTCGTCTCCTTCTTGCGCAGCAGCGTGAGCTTGTGCTGGACGAGCGGGTGGTCGAACAGGTGGACGTTGGTGGTCATCGGGGCGGCTCCTGGGGTTCGACCCCGGTTCCTGCACATCGGATCATTCTCGTTCAAACCGGGGTCGGGCCCCGGGCTACCAGCACCGGCGTCCGGCCCCTGCACGACGTCGGGGGCCGGACCCCACGCGACAACGGGCCTCGCCTCCTAGAACACGGTTCCGTCGCTCTCGATCGCGAGCGGCGGCTCGCCGCCGCGCAGCTTCGCCGCCGTCTCGCGCCCGGCCGCCCACGTACCCCCTTCGAGGATGCAGGCGAGCGGCAGGTCGGGGCGGCCGAGACGCGAGCGCACGTTCGCGGCGAGCTCGTCGATCAGCGCGACGGTGAGCGCGCGCCACTCGACGACGAGCTCGCTGCCGACCGCGTGGCGACGCGCCGCATCGGACGGGTCGCGCAGCGCAAGCACGCCCGAATCGAGCAGCAGCCCGCCATTGCGATACTCGGGCAGTGCGGTCAGCGCGTCGCGCTCGACGACGCGATGGCCGGCGCGCTCGAACGGCTCGAACAGCGAGTAGGCGAGCCACTGCGACAGCTTGTGGAAAGGCACGTAGCCGGCCGACGCGCCGCCGCCGCCCGCGCGCGGGTGCGCCCAGACGTCGCCCAGTGCGACGCCGTGGAGCGCAAGGCCGTTCGGCCAGATCGTGCCGGTGCGCTCGAGCAGCACCGCGAGGATCTCGGCGGCGGCGACGTCGCCGCGACGCTCGAGCAGCGGCCGGAACGGCGCCGACGGCCGGTCGCCGACCGCGGCGGCGAGCCGCCGGAGCAGCGAGGCGCGACCGTCGAGTCCGACGATCGGGTTCGCATCGCTCGCCTGGAAGATGCGCGCCAGCCGGGCGCCGTCGAACGCCGCGAGCACCCTCGCGTCGACGCGGCACGGGTCGCCGGGCGTCGACGAGAAGGCGCCCGCCATGAACGCGGAAGCTCGCGACGCCGAGCCCCTTCGGAGCGCGCGTAGCGTCCGCCGGTCTCGCGTTCGTCATACGACCATCGCGCGCCCCGCCCCCGCGTCGAGCAGAACGCTCGCGATCGCGAGGTCGATGCGCGCGAGCGCGGCCGCGCGCGCGCTGCGGCCTGCGAGCGCGCGGTCGAGCTCCGCGCCGCGGTCGATGCCGCCCGCCTCGAAGTGGCGCCAGCGGCTGTGATACGGGATCGCGAGCGACGGGTAGCGGCGGCGCGTCGCGTCCGCGACGATCGCCGCGCACGCGTCGAGCTTCGACCGGTCGACGGCGAGATGCGCCGTGCGCCCCGCGTCGGCGGCGGCGAGCACGTTGCCGCAGCGCTCGCGGATCGTTGCCGGCGATCGAAGAAGCGACACTCCGTCGTTCGCCGACGCGTCCCGCGAC
>JADIZG010000012.1 GCA_016704895.1 Betaproteobacteria bacterium | reverse complement strand
TCGGGCGAGGTGCTGGCCGCGATCTCGAGCTCGATCGCGGACACGGCGCCGGTGTTCGAGAAGATCCTGACGAGCTGCGAGCGCCTGTTCGAAGGCAAGCTGATCGGCGTCAACCTCGTGGGCGAGGACGGGATGATCCGCCTGGGCGCATACCACGGACCCGCGCGCGAGGAGCTCGAGAAGATCTTCCCCGCCCCGATCGACGGCTCGACCGGCAGCGGCGCCGCGATCCTCGCCCGCGGGGTGCTGCACTTCCCCCAGGCGGTGATCGCGATCCAGAACGCGCGCCTGTTCAACGAAACCCGCGAGGCGCTGGAGCGGCAGACGGCGACGGCCCGCATCCTGTCGGCGATGAGCGGATCGATCACCGACGCGCGGCCGGTGTTCGAGGCGATCGTGACGAGCTGCCGCACGCTGTTCGAAGACAGCGTCGTCGCGCTGCGCCTCGTTCGCGACGGCGTCCTGCAGGTCGAGGCCAACGTCGGCATGGACAGCGGCCCGGTGCCGCTCGATTCGCAAAGCATCGTCGGCACCTGTGCGCTCGAAGGCCGGACGATCCCCGTGCCCGATCTGGAAGTGGCGGCGGAGCAGTTCCCGCGCGGCCGGCAGATGGCGTTGAAGCAGGGATACCGGTCGGCGATCTTCGCGCCGCTGCTGCGCGGCGGCGCAGCGCTCGGCACGATCGCGGTGTTCCGGCGCACGCTCGGCGCCTTCAACGACAAGGACGTGGCGCTGCTCAACACGTTCGCGGACCAGGCGGTGATCGCGATCGAGAACGTGCGGCTGTTCAACGAGACCCGGGAGGCGCTGGCGAGCCAGACGGCGAGTGCCGAGATCCTGCGCGTGATGAGCAGTTCATTGACGGACGTGCGGCCGGTATTCGAGGCGATCGTCGCCAACGCCGTGAAGCTCCTGGTCTGCGACTCGGCGTTCGTCATGCGCTGCGACGGCAGCACGTTCTCCGCGGTGGCCGCGGCCACGCCGGAGGGCCCGCTCGAAGACCTGCCGAGCGGCCTGCCGATCGATCCGGGCGCCAATTTCCCGTCGCGCGTGATCCTCGAGAAGCGGATGCTGCACCTCCCGGACTGGTCGGCGATCGATCTGCCGGACTTCGAGCGCACGATCGGCGAGACGTTCGGCATCCGGGCGGCGCTGTACCTGCCGATGCTGCGCGACGGCGAATGCGTCGGCCTGCTGAGCTTCGCCAACCGGGAGGCGGGTGCGTTCACCCAGAAGGAGATCGCGCTGGCGGAGTCGTTCCGCGACCAGGCGCTGATCGCCATCGAGAACGTGCGGCTGTTCAACGAAACGCGCGAGGCGCTCGAGCAGCAGACCGCCACCGCCGAGGTGCTGCAGGTGATCAGCAGCTCGGTGTCGGACGCGACGCCCGTGTTCGAGAAGATCATGGAAAGCTGCGAGCGCCTGATTCCGAGCGACGGCAAGGCGATCCTGGTGGTCGACGAGCTGCAACAGGTCCACGTTGGCGCCGTCCGGGGCAATCGCACCGAGCCGCGCGCCGAGTCGTTCGTGCGCGGCTACCCCCGCCCCATCGATCGAACGGTGATCGGGCTGGTGTTCGACTCGCGTCGACCCCTGTACTACCCGGACAGCCGGGCCGGCGACGGCGTTCCGGAGCTCATCCGGCGGTTCGCGCAGAAGTCGGGAACCGCGTCGGTGGTGATCGCGCCGATGATCTGGGAGGGGCGGCGGATCGGGGCCATCTCGGCGGCCAGGGAGGCGACCTTCGCGTTCTCGGAGAGGGACGTGAACCTGCTGCAGACGTTCGCCGACCAGGGCGTGATCGCGATCCAGAATGCCCGCCTGTTCAAGGAGGCCCAGGCAGCCCGCGCCGCCGCCGAGACCGCCAACGAGGCCAAGAGCGCGTTCCTGGCGACGATGAGCCACGAGATCCGCACGCCGATGAACGCGGTGATCGGCATGAGCGGGCTCCTGCTCGACACGAAGCTCGACGCCGAGCAGCGCGACTACGCGTCGACGATCCGCGACTCGGGCGACGCGCTGCTCACGATCATCAACGACATCCTCGACTTCTCGAAGATCGAGGCGGGCCGGATGGACATCGAGGCGCACGCGTTCGACCTGCGCGAGTGCGTCGAGGCGGCGCTCGACCTCGTGGCGCCGCGCGCCATCGAGAAGGGGCTCGACACCGCCTACCTGTTCGAGGGCGACGTGCCGCAGGCGGTGCGGGGCGACGTGACCCGGCTGCGCCAGATCCTGCTCAACCTGCTCGCCAACGCCGTGAAGTTCACCGACGCGGGCGAGGTCGTGCTGACCGTCAGCGCGGCCCCGGCCCAGGGCGGGGAAGTCGAGCTGACGTTCGCGGTGCGCGACACCGGGATCGGCCTCACGCCCGAGGGCATGGGCCGCCTGTTCCAGTCGTTCTCGCAGGCCGACTCGTCGACCACGCGCAAGTACGGCGGCACCGGCCTCGGCCTCGCGATCAGCAGGCGCCTGGCCGAGCTGATGGGTGGGCGCATGTGGGCCGAGAGCGAAGGTCCGGGCAAGGGTTCGACGTTCCTGTTCACGATCCGGGCGCCGGCCGCCGAGCTGCCGACCGCGCGGCAGCGCGAACTCGTCGGCGTCCAGCCCGAGCTCAAGGGACGGCGGGCGCTCGTCGTCGACGACAACGCGACCAATCGCCGTGTGCTCCTGCTGCAGACCGGCAAGTGGGGCATGCCGTGCAAGGCGACGGGATCGCCGGCCGAGGCGCTGCAGTGGCTCGATGCGGGCGAGGCGTTCGACCTCGCGATCCTCGACATGCACATGCCGGAGATGGACGGCCTCGAGCTCGCGGGCCGCATCCGCGCGCGCCACGCTTCGCTGCCGCTCGTGCTGTTCAGCTCGCTCGGTCGCCGCGAGGCCGGCGACACCGAAGGCCTCTTCGGCGCCTATCTCGCGAAGCCGGTGCGCCAGTCGCAGCTGTTCGACACGCTGATCGGCCTGGTGGCGCACGTGGAGGCACCGAGGGAGACCGCGCCCGTCAGGCCGCAGATCGATCCCGCGATGGCCGCGCGCCATCCGCTGCGCATCCTGCTCGCCGAGGACAACGTCGTGAACCAGAAGCTCGCGATGCGCCTGCTGCAGCAGATGGGTTACCGCGCGGACCTGGCGTCGAACGGCATCGAGGCGGTCGAGTCGGTCGAGCGACAGGCCTACGACGTCGTGCTGATGGACGTGCAGATGCCCGAGATGGACGGCCTCGAGGCGACGCGCCGGATCACGGCCCGCTGGCGTCCCGGGGAGCGCCCGCGCATCGTCGCGATGACCGCCAACGCGATGCAGGGCGACCGCGAGATGTGCCTCGAGGCCGGCATGGACGACTACCTGACCAAGCCGATCCGCGTGGATCGGCTCGTCGAGGCGCTGAACCAGGTGCCCGCCCGCAAGGACCGATGATGACCGCATCGACGATCGACCGCGCCACGTTCGACGCGCTCCGCGAGGCCGCCGGCGCCGAGTTCGTGGTCGAGCTGGTGGACACGTTCGCCGAAGAGGCGCCCGGAATGCTCGCCGAGCTGCGGCGCGCACTGGCCGCGAACGATGCCGAGACGTTTCGCCGCGCCGCCCATTCGCTCAAGTCGAACGGCAGCACGTTCGGCGCGCTGGCGTTCGCGGCGATGGCGCGCGAGCTGGAGCTCGGCGGCCTCGCGAGCGTCGCGAGCCGCGGCGACGAGCGGCTCGAGGCGCTGGAAGGCGAGTACGCGCGCGTTCTGGCGGCATTGAAGGCGCTGCGCCATGCGTGACCGCGCCGGCGAGCCCGCCCGCCTGCTGGTGGTCGACGACAACAAGGTCAACCGCCTGCTCCTCACGCGCAGCCTGGAGCTGCAGGGCCACCGCGTGTCGAGCGCGGCGGACGGCCGCGTCGCGCTGGAGATGCTGAGGCGCGAGCCCGTCGACCTCGTGCTGCTCGACATGGAGATGCCGGAGATGGACGGCTTCCAGGTGCTCGAGGTGCTCGTCGACGACGTGCAGCTGCGCGACATGCCGGTGATCGTCACGTCGTCGCTCGAGGGCGTCGCCAACGTCGTGCGCTGCATCGAGCTCGGCGCCGAGGACTACCTGACCAAGCCGGTCAATCCGGTGCTGCTGAAGGCGCGCATCGACGCCTGCCTCGAGAAGAAGCGGCTGCGCGACGCGCAGAAGGAGCTGGTGCGCCGCTTCGCGACGCCGGAGGTCGCGCAGGATCTGCAGAAGTCGGGCTTCTCGCTGGGCGGCAAGCGGGTGCGCGCGTCGGTCCTGTTCTGCGACATCCGCGGCTTCACCACGCTCGCGGAATCGCAGGCGCCCGAGGAGACCATCGAGCTCCTCAACACCTGGTACACGCTGATGTTCGACGCGATCGGCGGCCACGGCGGCGTCGTCACGCAGATGATGGGCGACGGCCTGATGGCGGTGTTCGGCGCGCCGGTCGCGCTCCCCGACCACGAGGCGCGCGCGGTGCAGGCGGCACAGGAGATGATCGAGCTGGTCGGCCTGTTCGGTCGCGAGCGCGAGGCGGCGGGCAAGCCGCAGATCGCCGTCGGGATCGGCATCGCGTCCGGCGAGATGGTCGCGGGCTACGTCGGGACCCAGGAGCGCGCGTCGTACACGTGCATCGGCGACACCGTGAACCTCGCCTCGCGCCTCGAGGCGCACACCAAGGTCGCGCAGCGCGGGATCCTGATCGACGGCGCGACGCGCGAGCGCCTGGGCGAGGGCTTCCGGACCGAGGCGCTCGGGCCGGTGCAGTTCAAGGGCAAGACGACCGCGGTGGAGGTCTACGCGGTCGATCCCGGGCAGCGGTCGGCCTGACCGGGGACTCCTGGCGGCCGAACGCCCGACCTGATTGGCCCGGGTCGAGTTGGCGACGAGCTGCACCCGGCCGCCAGCAGGCCCCGGACCTGCGGCGCCGCCTGGCGTCGCGTCAGGATTCCGCCGACGACGGCGCGAGGGCCAGCACGTAGTACTTCGATCGCTCGACCAGGCAGTCGTCGCCGCCTTCCGGATACTCGCGGCAGAGGAACGGCCGGCGCTCGTAGATCGAGCATCGCATCGTGTTCCGGTCCAGCGCCGCGCACCAGCCGTCGTCGAGGCGGCGCATCACCGTCCGCCCCACGCGTCCTCGCGGGTCAAGGCCGGCGGGACGTCGTCGTCGCCCATCAGCAGGACCTCCAGCCGGCAGCAGCAGGCGTGGCAGGAGGCGCAGGAAACCGCTCCACTTCCTTCCCGGCCATTGTGATCGCGCGGGGCGTCCATGGCGGACATGATCCCACGGCCGGGCAGGCGCGGCTCGCGCCCGCAACGAACGGCCTCGCACCGGGCGCACGACGAGGACGCGCGCGCGGGTGTCGACGCGCCGGTGGTCACGCCGCCGACGCGACCGGGCGTCGCGGCGCCACCGGCCGCGCAAGCATCTCGCGGACCAGCTCCGATGCGGCGGCCTGGATCGGTCGTGCCGGCCGCTGCGCCGACACCGCCATCGCGAGCGAGCTCTTGAGCGAGGGCTGCACGATCGGGCGCGCGACGAGCTTGCGGCCGACGTCCGACGAGTGCACGGCGCGTGGCGACAGCACCGCGTAGCCTTGTCCCTCGGCGACCAGCTCCAGGATCGCGCCGATCGCGTCGATCTCGAGCGCGACCTGCGGGCGCAGGGCCAGTGTGGCGAGGCGGTCCTCGACCAGCGTGCGGATCGCGTGGGGGCGGCTCGGTATGATCAACGGGTAATCCGGCAACTCGCGCAGGCGCACGGACGCCGCCTTCCGGCGAGAGGTTCTCGGTCCGATGAGGCAGAGCTCTTCCTCGAGCAGCGGCAGGAGCTCGACGGCCGGCGACGGGGCAGGGTTGTAGAGGACGCCCACGTCGGCGCGGCCGACGACGACCCACTCGAGGATGTTGACCGACAGTCCTTCGACGATGCTGACCGTGGCCTTCGGATAGCGGCGGCGGAACTCGCGCACGATCGGCGCCGTCAGCACCAGCGCGAGTGTCGGCGGCAGGCCGATCGCGACGTGGCCGACCGGCGCGCCCTTGGCTTCGTCGACTTCGCGGCGCGCCCGCTCGACCTGCAGCAGGATGCTTCGGGCGTGATCGAGCAGGCGCTTGCCGGCCTCGGTGGGCACCGCGCCCCGACCGTTGCGCAGCAGCAGGTTCTGGCGCAGCTCGACCTCGAGCCCGCGCACCTGCCGGCTGATCGCCGGCTGCGCGACGCGCAGGAGCCGCGACGCGTGCGAGAACCCGCCCAGGTCGACGACGGCGACGAAGTATTCGAGCTGCTTCAGGTCCATCGGGGGCTCCGCGGCAATCCATGCCGAACCGGCATAACTGATAGTGTAGCAATAGCGCTTTCATCCAATCCGGTGCCGGCGCAGAATCGTGCTCCTCGACGATGCGCATACGGCCCCGGGGGCCGACCCCATCCGGAGAACGAGGCGGACATGAGCGAATTCGGCAAGACGGGCGTCGCTGTACGCAACATCCAGCGGGCGGACGCCGCAGCGGTCGAGCGCCTCGGGCGCGCGGGCGTGGCGACCGTGCACGAAGCGCAGGGGCGCACCGGGCTGCTCAAGCCCTACATGCGGCCGGTGTGGCCGGGCGCGTCGGTGTGCGGCACCGCGGTCACGGTGCTCGCGCAGCCGGGCGACAACTGGATGCTTCACGTCGCGGCCGAGATGATCCGTCCGGGCGACGTCGTCGTCGTCGCGGTGACGACCGACAACGACGACGGCATGTTCGGCGACCTGCTCGCGACCTCGTACCGCGCCCGCGGCGGCCGCGGGCTGATCATCGACGCCGGCGCGCGCGACGCGCGCACGCTCGCCGAGATGAAGTTCCCGGTCTGGTCGCGCGCGATCAACGCGCGGGGCACGGTCAAGGCGACGGTCGGCTCGGTGAACGTGCCGGTCGTCTGCGCCGGCATGCTCGTCAACCCGGGCGACGTGATCGTCGCCGACGACGACGGCGTGGTCGTCGTGCCGCGCGAGCGGGCGGGCGCGGTCGCCGATGCGGCCGAGGCGCGCGAGAAGAACGAGGAGGGCAAGCGCGCGCGGCTCGCCGCGGGCGAGCTCGGCCTCGACCTCTACGGCATGCGCGAGCCGCTCGCGAAGGCCGGCCTCCCCCCCCGCCCCCCCCCCGCGGGCCCCCCGCGGCCGCCCTCCCCGCATGCGGGGTGCGATCGACTGAACTCCTGGGGGTCGGGGATTCGCGTCCGGCCGGGCCCCCGGTGACGGACATGGACCCCGACTGGCTGCCGTTCCACCCGAACCCGTCGAAGCCGCGCTTCCGGCCACCGCCGGGCGCGGTCGACGCGCATTGCCACGTGTTCGGCCCGGCGAGCGAGTTCCCGTACGCCCCCGAGCGCAAGTACACGCCCTGCGACGCGTCGAAGGACCAGCTCTTCGCGCTGCGCGACTTCCTGGGCTTCGAGCGCAACGTGATCGTGCAGGCGACCTGCCACGGGACCGACAACCGGGCGCTGGTCGACGCGCTCGTGCACTCGAACGGCAAGGCGCGCGGCGTGGCGTCGGTCGCCCGCGACGTGACCGACGCCGAGCTGACGGCGATGCACGCCGCCGGCGTCCGCGGCACGCGCTTCAACTTCGTGCGCCGGCTCGTCGACTTCACGCCGCGCGAGGTGCTCGTCGAGATCGCGAACCGCATCGCACCGCTCGGCTGGCACGTCGTCGTCTACTTCGAGGCGCAGGACCTCCCGCAGCTCCGGGACTTCTTCACCGCGCTGCCCACGACCGTCGTCGTCGACCACATGGGCCGGCCGGACGTAGGCAAGCCGGTCGACGGCCCCGAGTTCGAGCGCTTCGTGAAGCTCATGCGCGAGCACCCGAACGTCTGGTCGAAGGTGAGCTGCCCCGAGCGGCTGTCGACGTCGGGGCCGCCGGGCTACGACGACGTCGTGCCGTTCGCGAAGCGCCTCGTCGAGACGTTCCCGGACCGCGTGCTGTGGGGCACCGACTGGCCGCACCCGAACATGAAGACGCACATGCCCGACGACGGCAAGCTCGTCGACTTCGTTCCGCGGATCGCGACGACGCCGGCGCTGCAGCAGAAGCTCCTCGTCGACAATCCGATGCGGCTCTACTGGAAGGACTGACGCGCATGAAGGGCTACAACGAGGCGTTCCAGGACATCCCGGGCACGGTCGTGTTCGACGCGACGCAGTCGCGCCTGGGCTACCACCTCAACCAGTTCTGCATGTCGCTGATGAAGGCGGATAACCGCGCCGCGTTCAAGGCCGGCGAGCGCGCCTACCTCGAGCGCTGGCCGATGACCGAGGAGCAGCGGCAGGCGGTGCTCGACCGCGACTACAACCGGATGATCGCGCTGGGCGGCAACATCTACTTCCTCGCGAAGATCGGCGCGACCGACGGGTTCTCGTTCCAGAACCTCGCGTCGAAGATGACCGGGGTGCCCGAGGACGAGTACAAGGCGATGATGGTCGCCGGCGGACGGCCGATCGAAGGCAACCGCAGCAAGACCGGGAAGGCGAAGTAGATGGCACGGATCACCGCAGGGCTCACGACGTCGCACATCCCCGCGGTGGGCGCCGCGATCGACCTCGGCAAGACGGGCGAGCCGTACTGGAAGCCGGTGTTCGCCGGCTACGAGTTCTCGAAGCGCTGGATCGCCGAGCACATGCCCGACGTCGTCGTGCTCGTCTACAACGACCACGCGTCGGCGTTCTCGCTCGAGATGATCCCGACGTTCGCGATCGGGTGCGCCGAGTCGTTCCAGCCCGCCGACGAGGGCTGGGGCCCGCGGCCGGTGCCGGTCGTCCAGGGCCACCCGGAGCTCGCGTGGCACATCGCGCAGTCGACGATCCTCGACGAGTTCGACATGACGATCGTCAACCGGATGGACGTCGACCACGGCCTCACCGTGCCGCTGTCGCTCTTGTTCGGGCAGCCCGCGGCGTGGCCGTGCAAGGTGATCCCGCTCGCGGTGAACGTCGTCCAGTACCCGCCGCCGACGGGCAACCGCTGCTGGAACCTCGGACGCGCGATCTCGAAGGCAGTCGCGTCGTTCGACCGGGACCTGAAGGTCATGGTGTGGGGCACGGGCGGCATGTCGCACCAGCTGCAGGGGCCGCGCGCCGGCCTCATCAACCGCGATTTCGACACGCGGTTCCTCGACGGGCTCACGAAGGATCCGGAGGCGCTCGCGAAGATCCCGCACGTCGAGTACGTGCGCGAGGCGGGCTCCGAAGGCATCGAGCTCGTCATGTGGCTGATCATGCGCGGCGCGCTCGAGCGGGCCGCGCGCGAGGTCCATCGCTTCTACCACGTGCCCGCATCGAACACCGCGGTCGGCCACATCATCCTCGAGAACCCGCCGCGCTAGCGCGCAGGGAAGCGGAACCATGAAGATCTGTCTCGCCGGCGCCGGCGCGTTCGGCATCAAGCACATCGAGGCCCTCGCGAAGATCGACGGCGTCGAGGTCACCTCGCTCGTCGGCCGCACGCGCGAGGCGACCGAGGAGGTCGCGAAGCGCTTCGGCATCGGGCACGTCGCGACCGACCTGTCGGAGAGCCTCGCGCGGAGCGACGTCGACGCGGTGATCCTCGCGACGCCGACGCAGATGCACGCGAGCCAGGCGATCGCCTGCCTGGCGGCGGGCAAGCACGTGCAGGTCGAGATCCCGCTCGCCGACTCGCTGAAGGACGCGGAATCGGTCCACGCGGCGCAGCAGGCGTCGGGCAGGGTCGCGATGGTGGGCCACACGCGCCGCTTCAACCCGAGCCACCAGTGGGTGCGGCGGAAAGTGAAGGCGGGCGAGTTCCTCATCCATCAGATGGACGTGCAGACCTACTTCTTCCGTCGCACGAACATCAACGCGCTCGGCCAGCCGCGGTCGTGGACCGACCACCTGCTGTGGCACCACGCGGCGCACACGGTCGACCTGTTCGCCTGGCAGACCGGCGGCGAAATCGTCACCGCGCACGCGGTGCAGGGGCCGATCCACCCGGCGCTCGGCATCGCGATGGACATGTCGATCCAGCTCAAGGCGTCGACCGGCGCGATCTGCACGCTGTCGCTCTCGTTCAACAACGACGGGCCGCTCGGGACGTTCTTCCGCTACATCGGCGACACCGGAACCTACATCGCGCGCTACGACGACCTGATCGACGGCAAGGACAACAGGATCGACGTGTCGAAGGTCGACGTGTCGATGAACGGGATCGAGCTGCAGGACCGCGAGTTCGTCGCGGCGATTCGCGAGGGACGCGAGCCCAACGCGAGCGTCGCGCAGGTGCTCCCGTGCTACCGGACGCTCGACCGGCTCGAGCGCCAGCTCGCGTCGCAGCCTTGACGAGCGGAGGCGAGCGGGGGACCAGAGGGCATTGACCGACAGCAGGGCGCGCCGCGCACCGGGGGGAGGAGACTCGCTCCCGGTCGCGGCACGCGGGAAGGGCGCCCGGGCAAGAGGCGCCGACCCGGCCGATCGACTTTCGGTGGCACGAGGCATGGGGGCGGGAAGGAGCGGGCGCGAGCCGGCGTCCTCGCCGCGACGGACCGGAACATCGGCAGGAGACGACGATGGGTGGAAAGCAGCGGGACTACGGAATACCGGGGACCCCGATCTTCGACGGGCACATGGCGCAGAAGGGCTACGCGCTGAACGCGATGTGCTACTCGTTCAACTCGGCGGACAACCGCGCGGCGTTCAAGGCCGACGAGGACGCCTACTGCCGGAAGTTCGGCCTCAACGACGAGCAGCGGAGCGCGGTGGCGAACCGCAACGTCCTCGAGCTGATCGCCGCGGGCGGCAACATCTACTACCTCGCGAAGTTCGCGGGGATCTTCGGGCTCGACGTCCAGGACGTCGGCGCACAGCAGACCGGCATGACCAAGGACGCGTTCAAGGCCATGCTGCTCGAGGCGGGGAGATAGCGATGGCGACGATCGTAGGCAGCGTGATGACGTCGCACGTCCCGTCCATCGGGAATGCGATCGCGAAGCACCGCGAGAACGACCCGTACTGGAAGCCGTTCTTCGACGGCTACCCGCCGGTGCGCGCGTGGCTCGACCGCGTGAAGCCGGACGTGGCGGTCGTGTTCTACCAGGACCACGGGCTCAACTTCTTCCTCGACAAGATGCCGACGTTCGCGGTGGGCGCGGCCCCCGAGTACCGCAACGCGGACGAAGGTTGGGGGATCCCGACGGTCAAGCCGGTCAAGGGCGATCCGGCGCTCTCGTGGCACATCATCGAGTCGCTCGTCGCCGACGAGTTCGACATCACGATGTGCCAGGAGATGAAGGTCGACCACGCGCTGACGCTCCCGCTGGCGCTGATGTGGCCGGGCGGCGGCGACTGGCCGGTGCGCGTCGTGCCGATCACGATGAACCACGTGCAGCACCCGTTGCCGTCGCCCAAGCGCAGCTACCGGCTCGGCGAGTCGGTCGGGCGCGCGATCGCCTCGTGGAAGGAGGACGTCCGCGTCCTCGTGATGGGCACCGGCGGGCTGTCGCACCAGCTCGACGGCCAGCGCGCCGGCTTCATCAACAAGCCGTTCGACCTGATGTGCATGGACGCGCTGGTCGACGACCCGAAGAAGCTCACGCGGTACTCGGCGCTCGACCTCGTGCGCGAGGCCGGGGCGCAGGGCACCGAGCTGATGGCGTGGATGGCCGCCCGCGCGGCGCTGCCGGGGCGCGTCACGAAGGTGCATTCGCACTACCACGTGCCGATCTCCAACACCGCGGGCGGCCTGCTGGCGCTGCAGAACGACGGCGCGGCGCTGGCAAGGGCGGCATAGGGCCGGAACGGCGCGCCGCGCGCGGCGCGCCGTCTTCCCGTGCGAAACGACAGGCGAAGACGAAACGAGCGAGAGACGACGACCGATGATCATCGACTGCCACGGCCACTACACGACCGCACCCTCGGAGCTCGAGGCGTGGCGCAAGCGGCAGATCGCCGCGCTCGACGACCCGTCGAAGACGCCGAAGCGCTCCGAGCTCGTCATCCGCGACGACCAGATCCGCGAGAGCCTCGAGAACGCGCAGCTGAAGATGCAGCGCGAGCGCGGGACCGACGTCACGATCTTCTCGCCGCGCGCGAGCTTCATGGCGCACCACGTCGGCGACGAGTCGACGAGCCGCGAGTGGTCGATGCTGTGCAACGATCTCGTCCATCGCGTCTGCCAGCTCTACCCGGACAACTTCGTCGGCGTCTGCCAGCTGCCGCAGTCGCCGGGCGTGAAGCCCGAGAGCTGCATCCCCGAGCTCGAGCGCTGCGTGAACGAGCTCGGGATGATCGGCTGCAACCTGAACCCGGATCCGTCGGGCGGGCACTGGAAGGAGCCGCCGCTGACCGACCGCTGGTGGTACCCGCTCTACGAGAAGATGGTCGAGCTCGACGTGCCGGCGATGGTCCACGTGAGCACCTCGTGCAACCCGTGCTTCCACGCGACCGGCGCGCACTACATCAACGCCGACACCACGGCGTTCATGCAGTTCCTGACTTCCGACCTGTTCCGCGACTTCCCGACGCTCAGGTTCATCATCCCGCACGGCGGCGGCGCGGTGCCCTACCACTGGGGGCGCTACAAGGGACTCGCGCAGGACATGAAGCGGCCGCCGCTGAAGGAGCACCTGCTGAACAACGTGTTCTTCGACACCTGCGTCTACCACTATCCGGGCATCGAGCTCCTGTCCAAGGTGATCCCGGTCGACAACATCCTGTTCGCCTCGGAGATGGTGGGGGCGGTGCGCGGCATCGACCCGGACACCGGCCACCACTACGACGACACGCGGCGCTACGTCGACCAGCTGAAGGCGCTCTCGGCGTCCGACCGGCACAGGATCTTCGAAGGCAACGCGCGCCGCGTGTTCCCGCGCTTCGGGACGAAGACCGCGCGCGAGGTGAACGCCGCGGCGCGGCGCGCCTGACCCGCGGTTGCGTCCCCCGTACCGATGTCCGCGACCGCTCGCGCTAACGACCGTCCGACGCTGCTGCTCCTGCCGGGGCTGCTGTGCGACCGCGCGTCCTGGGCGCCGGTGCTCCCGTTCCTCGAGCCGCACGCGGACTGCATCGTTCCCGACTACTCGGCCGAGTCGAGCCTCGCGGCGATGGCGGAACGTGTGCTGGAGGCAGTGTCTTCGGGGGGATCGGAGTCAGGCGACCGACGGGCCGCCCCGAGGTCGCCGCGCCCCCTTGGGGGGAGGCTCGCGGAGCGAGCTTCGGGGGGGGCGACATTCGCGCTCGCCGGCCATTCGATGGGCGGCCGCGTCGCGCTCGAGGTGCTGAGAGCGGTGCCCGGACGCGTCGTCCGCCTCGCGCTCCTCGACACCGGCTACCGAAGCCGCCCTGACGGCACGCCCGGCGACGACGAGCGCGCCCGCCGCTATGAGCTGCTGGCGCTCGCGCGCGAGCGGGGCATGCGCGCGATGGGGCGCGAGTGGATGCGCGCGATGGTGCATCCGGCGCGCCTGGCCGATGCAGCGCTCGTCGACGCGATCCTCGACATGGTCGGGCGCCAGACGCCGGACCGCTATGCCGGCCAGATCGACGCGCTGCTCGCGCGCCCGGACGTGACCGGGCTCCTGCGCTCGATCGACGTCCCGACGCTCGTCGCCTGCGGCCGCCAGGACGCCTGGAGCCCGGTGGAGCAGCACGAGGAGATCGCCGCGCTGGTCCCGCGCTGCCGGCTGGCCGTGTTCGAGGAGTGCGGCCACATGGCGCCGATGGAGCAGCCGCGCGCGGTCGCCGCGGCGCTCGTCGCGTGGCTGAGCGTCCCCGTCGCTGTCGCGAAGGAGCCGTCGTGCGCGAGCTGACCGTCCTCCAAATGCCGAGGTTCGCCGGAACGCCGGACGGACCCGGTCGCAAGCCGTAGTCGTGCAAACGTCACCCCGAAGGAGGCAACCCATGAAAGACCGCATTCACCCGACCCGCCGCCGTGTCTTGCAGGGCCTGGCCGGCGCCACCGCGCTGACCGCGCTCCCGCGTTTCGCGTACGCAGCGGACCCGGTCAAGATCGGCCTGATCCTGCCGATGACCGGCCCGTTCGCGTCGACCGGCCGGCAGATCGCCGCCGCGTGCCGCTTCTACATGCAGCAGAAGGGCGACACGGTCGCCGGCCGCAAGATCGAGTTGATCCTCAAGGACGACACCGGGCTCGCGCCGGAGACCACCAAGCGCATCGCGCAGGAGATGGTCGTGCAGGACAAGGTGACCGCGCTCGCCGGCTTCGGCCTGACGCCGCTCGCGTTCGCGGCCGCGCCCGTGGCGACCGAGGCCAAGGTCCCGATGATGGTGATGGCCGCCGGAACCCAGGTGATCCCGCAGCGCTCGCCCTTCATCGTCCGGAGCGGCTTCACGCTGCCGCAGACGACTTCCCCGATCGCCGACTGGGCCTTCAAGAACAACATCAGGCGCGTGTTCTCGATGGTGACCGACTTCGCCCCGGGTCTCGACGCGGAGAGGACGTTCCAGACGCGGTTCACGGCCGCCGGCGGGACGATCGTGGAGTCGGTCCGCACGCCGCTGCGCAACCCGGACTACGCGCCGTTCCTGCAGCGCGCGAAGGACGCGAAGCCCGACGCCCTGTTCGTGTTCGTCCCGTCGGGCGAAGGCCTGGCGGTGATGAAGCAGTTCGACGAGCGCGGCCTTCGGCAGGCCGGCATCCGGATGATCGGGCCCGGCGACGTCGTCGACGACGACCTGCTCGAGAGCATGGGCGCGCCCGCCGCGGGCGTGATCACGTCGTTCCACTACTCGGCGGCGCACGAGTCGCCGGAGAACCGCGCCTACGTCGACGGCATGATGAAGGCCAATCCCGGCATGCGGCCCAACTTCCACTCGGTCGGCGGGTACGACGGCATGCACCTGATCTACGAGTCGCTGAAGAAGACGGGCGGCACCGCGACGGGCGAGCAGCTCGTCGAGGCGATGAAGGGCATGAAGTGGATGAGCCCGCGCGGGCCCATGTCGATCGACCCGGCGACGCGCGACGTCGTGCAGACGATCTACCTGCGCGAGGTGAAGATGGTCAACGGCAAGCCGTGGAACATCGAGTTCGACAAGTTCGAGAACGTCGGGCCGGCCGGGCTGGGATGATCCTCCCGAAGCGCGCGTTGCGCGCCTCCCCCCAGCGGGGTCGCCGCGTTGGCGAGGGCCCGCAGGGGACGCGCGTCCGCCTGCGTCCCGCGGCCGCGCGTCGCTCGGCCGTGCGGTCTCGCCGGCGCCCCCAAGGGGTCCGCGCTGCGCTCCCCGTGGCGTCCGGAGCGCGCTGCGCGCGCCTCCCCCCAGGGGGGGGGCGGCGGCTCGCCCGCGCTCGCCTGTAAGCCCATGCGCGTGATTCCGCGATTGGACGGACGATGATCGGGAATTTCATCGGGGTGCTGTTCGACGGCATCGCCTACGGCAGCCTGCTGTTCGTCATCAGCATCGGCCTGTCGGTGACGATGGGCCTGATGAACTTCGTCAACCTCGCGCACGGCGCGTTCGCGATGCTGGGCGGGTACGCCTGCGTCATGCTGATGACGCGGGCGGGCGTGCCCTTCCTCGTCACGTTGCCGGCGGCCTTCGTCGTCTCGGCGGCCGCCGGCATCGTGCTCGAGCGCACGCTCTACCAGCGGCTCTACAAGGCGCCGCACCTCGACCAGGTGATGTTCTCGATCGGGCTCGTGTTCATGGCGGTGGCGGCGACCACGTACTTCTTCGGCCCGTCGCAGCAGCCGGTGCGCCTGCCCGACTTCCTGCGCGGGCAGGTGCATGTGCTGGGCCTGGGCCTCGGCATCTACCGCATCTTCCTGATCGGTGTCGTCGCGGTGATCACCGTCGCGCTGCACCTGCTGCTGGTGAAGACGCGCTTCGGCGCGCAGGTGCGCGCGTCGGTGGACAACGCGGTCGCGTCGGCCGGGCTCGGCATCAACGTCAACCGCGTGTTCGGCGTGACGTTCGCGCTGGGCTCGGGGCTCGCGGGGCTGGGCGGCGGGCTCGGCATCGACGTGCTGGGCCTCGACCCGACGTTCCCGTTCAAGTACATGGTGTACTTCCTGCTCGTCGTCGCGATCGGTGGCGCGGGCACGATCAAGGGCGGCCTCCTCGCGGCGATGATCCTCGGGATCAGCGACGTGGCCGGCAAGTACTACGTGCCGCAGGTCGGCTCGTTCATCATCTACTTCCTGATGGTCGTGCTGATGATCCTGTTTCCGGTGGGGCTGTACGGGAGGCGCGCATGAGCCGGAAAAGTCGTCGGCCTGAAGGCCGACCCACAGGGGCTGCGCCATGTCGGGCTGAAGGCCGACCCACGACGGGGGCGAACGTCGACCCGTGGGTCGGGCTTCAGCCCGACGGTTTCGTCGCATGAGCCCGCCGGCCACTCGCGCGGCCGTGCCTGCGCCGACCGCCGCGCCCGCGCACGGCTTGCCGACCGACCGCTGGCGCAGGCTCGAGATCGCGTTCTGGCTGGTCGCGGTCGCGGCGTTCTTCGTGTTCCCGCAGCACCGGGTGATCGGGAACCTCATCCTGATCACCGGGCTGTTCGCGGTCTCGCTCGACCTGATCCTCGGCTATGCGGGCATCGTGTCGCTCGGCCACGCCGCGTACTTCGGCATGGGCGCGTACGTGGCGGGGATCCTCGCCGTGCGCGGATGGGGCGAGCCCTTCTCCGGGCTCCTCGCCGCCGGCGTCGCGGGTGCGATCCTCGGCTACGCCACGAGCTTCCTCGTCGCGCGGATCGGACCTCGCGCGCCTGATGGTGACGCTCGGCATCGGCCTCATGCTGTACGAAGCCGCGAACCAGCTCTCGTCGCTCACCGGCGGCGCCGACGGACTCTCCGGCGTCACGATGTGGAAGATCCTCGGGACGTTCTCGTTCGACCTCGCCGGCAGCACCGCCTACGTCTACAGCCTCGTCGTGCTGTTCGTGCTGTTCGCCGTCGCGCGCCGGATCGTGAGCTCGCCGTTCGGCCTGGGCCTGCGCGGCATCCGCGAGAACGTGAAGCGGATGCCTGCGATCGGCGCGCCCGTCGCCACGCGCCTGGTCGCCATCTACACGGTGAGCGCCGCGATGGCGGGCGTCGCGGGCGGCCTGCTCGCGCAGACGACGCAGTTCGTCGGCCTCGACGTCTTCGGTTTCCCGCGCTCCGCCGACCTGATGATCATGCTGGTGCTGGGCGGCGCGGGCCGGCTCTACGGCGGGCTCGTGGGCACTGCGGTGTTCATGATCGCGCACCACTGGCTCTCGGACCTGAATCCGATCTACTGGCAGTTCTGGCTGGGGCTGCTGCTCGTCGTCGTCGTGCTGTACGGGCGCGGCGGCCTCCTGGGCGCGCTCGACGGGCTGCGCGAACGCTTCGGGAGCGGAAGGAAATGAGCGCCCGCCGGGCCGCCGCGATGCGGCACGTCGTGACTGCGGCACTGCGAACCGAGGGATTGTCGAAGCACTTCGGCGCGATCAAGGCGAACAGCGACGTGTCGCTCGCGTTCCCGCACGGCGCGCGCCACGCGCTGATCGGGCCGAACGGCGCCGGCAAGACGACGCTCATCAACCTGCTGACCGGCGCGCTCGCGCCCACGTCGGGCGACGTGTTCCTCGGCGACGAGCGCATCACCGGGTTGCCGCAGCACGTGCGCGTCAAGCGCGGCATGACGCGCACGTTCCAGATCAACACGCTGTTCGCGGGGCTCACCGTGCTCGAGTCGGTCGTGCTCGCCGTGTGCGAGCGCAAGGGGCGGGCGGGAATCTGGCACCGCACGGTGGCGAGCCAGCGACAGGAGGCCGACGAGGCGTACGCGCTGCTCGAGATGCTGCGCCTCGCGCCCGAGGCCGACACGCTCACGCGCAACCTGCCGTACGGCAAGCAGCGTCTGGTCGAGATCGCGCTCGCGCTCGCCACGAAGCCAGGCATCCTGCTGCTCGACGAGCCGGCCGCGGGCATCCCCGCCGGCGAGAGCGCCGAGCTGTTCTCGGTGATCGCGCGGCTGCCGGCCGACGTGACGATCCTGTTCATCGAGCACGACATGGACCTCGTGTTCCGCTTCGCCGAGCGGATCACCGTGCTGGTCGGCGGGCGCGTGCTGACCGAAGGCACGCCCGCGGAGATCGCCGCCGACCCGCGCGTGCGCGAGGTCTACCTGGGCGAGGCGCAGCATGGCTGAACTGCTCGCCGTCGAGGGCGTGACCGCCGGCTACGGCGACGGCGTCGTCCTCGAGGACGTTTCGCTCTCGCTCGAGGAAGGCGACAGCCTCGCGCTGCTCGGCCGCAACGGCATGGGGAAGACGACGCTGCTCGTCACGCTGATGGGGCTGACGCGCCTGCGCGGCGGCCTGCTCCGCTGGCGGGGGCGCGACCTCGCGGCGCTGCCGACGCACCGGCGCAGCCAGGCGGGCCTGGGCTGGGTGCCGCAGGAGCGCTTCATGTTCCCGTCGCTCACGGTCGAGGAGCACCTGACCGCGGTCGCCCGGCCGGGGCGGTGGACGGTGAAGAAGGTCTACGAGATCTTCCCGCGCCTCGAGGAGCGCCGGGGCAACTACGGCAACCAGCTCTCGGGCGGCGAGCAGCAGATGCTCGCGATCGCGCGCGCGCTGATGGTGAACCCGAGCCTGCTGCTGCTCGACGAGCCGATGGAAGGCCTCGCGCCGATCATCGTGCAGGAGCTGATGAACGTGATCCGCGAGCTCGTCGCCGACGGCGGCATGGCGGTGATCGTCGTCGAGCAGCACGCGAAGCTCGCGCTCGCGCTGACGCGCCAGGCCGTCGTGCTCGAGCGCGGCCGCGTCGTCCACCGCTCGGCGAGCGAGCAGCTGCTCGCCGACCCCGAGACGCTCCACCGGCTCGTCTCCGTCTCCTGATTCCGGAATCGACCATGAAGGCCATCGCCATCATCCAGGACGAGCACCGCGCGATCACCTCGGTCATCGAAGGGCTGCGACACATGCTCGTCGAGGTCGCGGCGGGGCGCATCCCGGTCGACCACGCGCTGATCGGCGCGATGTTCCACTACATCGAGGCGTTCCCCGAGAAGCTGCACCATCCGAAGGAGGACGACTTCCTGTTCGCCCGGATGCGCGCGAGACGGCCGGAGGCGGCACCGCTGCTCGACGCGCTCGAGGCAGAGCACGCGGTCGGCCGCGAGCGCTTCGCCGAGCTCAAGGCGACGTGGGAGCGCTTCCGCGACGATGCCTCGACGCTCGCGGCGTTCGTCGAGGCCGTCGAGCGCTACTCGTACTTCCACTGGCGGCACATGCGCAAGGAGGAGGACGAGCTGCTGCCGCTCGCCGCGAAGGCGCTCGCCGACGAGGACTGGAAGGCGATCGACACGGCGTTCCTGTCGAACGAGGACCCGATCGTCGGCGTCCCGGCCTCGAAGGCGTTCCGCGAGCTGTTCCGCAGGATCGTCGCGATCGCGCCGCCGCCGTGGGGCGTGGGACCGGAAGCAGCGCCGCGCTGACGCGCGACCGGACGTCAGTCGGCGGCGGATTTCCGGCGCGCGGCTACCGCGGCGAGGAGCCGGTCCGCGTACTCGCGCCAGTTGGCGTCCTTCGCGACCTGCGCGAGGTGCGCAGGCTCCTTCAGTTCCGCCATCCAGTCCTGCCGCTCGGCGGTCGCGGACGCCATCCACGGGTCGAGTCCCGCCTCCCGCACGGTGACGGCGACCTCGCGCATCTCCTCGGCGCGCCGCTTGCCGTGCAGCGCGGTGCGGCTGACCATGTACGAGGCGATCTTCTCCCAGTCGAGCTCGGGGAAGGTCTCGTGCAGCGAGGCGACGACGCGGTCCTCGACGCCGTAGGCGCGTGCCGACGTGAGGCTCTCGACCAGCAGCGATTCGAGCCCCTTGATCATCACGCTGCGGCACATCTTGATCGCCGAGGCGACGCCGACGCGGTCGGCCGCGATCCCCATCGAGAAGCCTAGCGGCGCGAGCAGCGCCTCGAGCGCAGGGGCGTCCTTGCCCCCCAGAAGCATCGGGACGCCGATGCCGTACTGCGGGACCGTCGTCATCACGGCGGATTCGACGTAGCGACCGCCGGCCGCGTCGATGCGCTGCGACGAGCGCTGCTTCGTGCCCGGCGAGCACGAGTTGAGGTCCATGAACCACGTGCCGTGGCGGATCGTCCGCGCGGCCTCGTCGGCGACCGCCCAGGCCTGCGACGCGGTGACCGCCGAGATGATGACGTCGGCGCGCGCGGTGAGCGCCGCCATCGACGCCACCGCCTCGACGCCGGTGCGCGACGCGTGCGCCTTCATCGTGGCCCCGGCCGCGGGATCGGCGAGCAGGATGTCCCACGCGCCGACCCAGCCCGCCTTGCGTTCGACGAGCGCCGCCGTGAGGATCTTGCCGACTTCGCCGTAGCCGACGAGGCCGATCGCGAGCTTCGCGGGTGCCGCCAAGGTGCCTCCGTTCGCGACGAAATCAACTTCGGTGTCAGACACCGTGTCAGACACCGTCGGTCAGACGCCGCCCCAGACGTCGCGCGCCGTGTCGACGCACAGCCGGATCTTGGCCGCCTGCGTCGCGACCGCGATCTCGTTGCCGTGCACGGTCGACGAGAAGCCGCACTGCGGCGACAGGCACATCTGGTCGAGCGGCATGACCTTCGCCGCCTCGTCGATTCGGCGCTTGAGCTCGTCCTTCGTCTCCATCCGGTCGAGCTTGGTGCTCACGAGCCCGAGCACGACGATCTTGCCCTTCGGCACGTGGCGCAGCGGCGCGAAGTCGCCCGAGCGCGCGTCGTCGTACTCGAGGAAATAGGCGTCGACGTCGAGCTCGTTGAACAGGATCCTCGCGACCGGCTCGTAGCCGCCCTCGGCCGCCCACGCGCTCTTGAAGTTGCCGCGGCACAGGTGCACGCCCACGGTCATCGACGACGGCCTCGTCGCGATCGCCGCGTTGATGAGCTTCGCGTAGCGGCGCGGCAGCTCGTCGGGATCGTCGCCGCGCGCCTTCGCCCCCTCGCGCATCTTCGTGTCGCACAGGTAGGCGAGGTTGGTGTCGTCGAGCTGCAGGTAGGTGCAGCCGGCGGCGGCCAGGTCGGCGATCTCGTCGCGGTAGGCCTGCGCGACGTCGTCGAAGAAGTCCTCCATCGCCGGATACGCGTCCTTGCTGATCGCACCGCGGCCGCCGCGGAAGTGCAGCATCGTCGGCGACGGGATCGTCACCTTCGGCGTGCGCGTCGTCGCCGACTTCAGGAACTCGAAGTCGCGGCGCTGGATCGGCCGCGAGTGGCGGACCTTGCCGGTCACCTGCATGATCGGCGGCGCGAAGTCGACGTTGCCCGCGTTGCTGTGGAAGCTGATCGCGATCCCGCCCTTGGTCTCGACGCCGTCGAGCTGCGTCAGGAAGTCGATGTGGAAGTAGGTGCGGCGGAACTCGCCGTCGGTGATGCCGCGCAGGCCCAGGTCCTCCTGGAACTTGACGATGTCGCGGATCGCCGCGTCCTCGACGCTCCTGAGCGCGGAGGCGTCGATCTCGCCGTTCGCGAACTTCTCCCGGGCATCGAGCAGCGAGCGCGGGCGCAGGAAGCTGCCGACGTGGTCGGCGCGGAACGGCGGGACGTTGCGGACGGTCGTGCGGGTCGCGGCAGGGGTGTCGGTCATGGCGTCTCGGGAGGAAGAGTCCGGCAGCGGAGATGCCGCCGGCGGGAAACGAGCACCCATTTTACGCCCGGCCCCTGCGGTCGAGCGCAGTGCGGTCCCGCGACCGGGCCGGGGCGTGCCGCCGGCCGCGCCGCAGGGGTCAGAGCAACCCGCGAGCCGCGAGGTTGCGCATGAGCGCGCCCGCGCCCATCGTCCACGGCGCGACCGTGTCGCTGGTGCGCACGCGGTTCGCGAGCGCGCCGAGCGAGGGCGTCGACACCGTGACGACGTCGCCCACCGCGTGCGTGAACCCCTGGCCCGGGCCATGCCGGTCCTTGACCGGCGCGAACATCGTACCGAGGAACAGGACGAAGCCGTCCGGATACTGGTGGTTCGCGCCGATCGCCTGCGCGGCGAGATCCACGGGGTCGCGGCTGATCCTCGCCATGGAGCTCGAGCCTTCGAGCACGAAGCCTTCCGGCCCTTCGACGCGCAGCGCGAGGTCGGCCCCGCGCACGTCGTCCGCCGAGTAGCCGGCGTCGAACAGCCGGATGAACGGCCCGATCGCGCACGAGCCCGTGTTGTCCTTCGCCTTGCCGAGCAGCAGCGCGCTGCGCCCCTCGAAGTCGCGCAGGTTCACGTCGTTGCCGAGCGTCGCGCCGACGACGCGGCCGTCCGAGGCGACGGCGAGCACGATCTCCGGCTCCGGGTTGTTCCACGCCGATTTCGGGTGGATGCCGATGTCCGCTCCGGTGCCGACCGCCGACATCGGCTGCGACTTCGTGAAGATCTCGGCGTCGGGACCGATGCCGACCTCGAGGTACTGCGACCACGCGCCCTGCGCGATCAGCGCGTCCTTGAGCTTCGCGGCCTCGGGCGATCCGGGCCTCACCGCCGCGAGGTCGTCGCCGATGATCGCGACGATCGCGTGGCGCACGCGCTCGGCCTTCGCCGGATCGCCGCGCGCCTGCTCCTCGATCACGCGTTCGAGCATGCTCGACACGAACGTGACGCCCGCGGCCTTGATCGCCTGCAGGTCGTTGGGCGCCAGAAGCCACGGTCGCGACGGATCGCGCGACGGCTCGTCGCTGTTGGACAGCAGGTCCGACACCGCACCCACGCGGGCGAGTCCCTGCGCCGATCGCACCGTTCCGGCCGGGTCGGGCAGGTTGAGAAGCTCGCTCACGGTCGGCGCGACGCGCGAGAGATCGTAGACGTCGCCGTCGCGGACGACGACAGGCGCCGGGCCGCCCGCGGCGGGGAGCCACGCGCGCCCGATCAGCGTGGCGCGCGACGCGTCGCGGGGCAGGGCGCGTGCAGGATCGAGATCGGCAAGCATTGCGAGCGGCGGGCTGTCGGACGGACCCGCATCATAGCGCGCGTGCGCACCGCGACGGGCCGCGGTGCCGGCGCTGCGTCAGGCGGAAACGGGGTCGACGTGGCGCGGGCGCACGTCGATCGCGCTGGCCGGGCACACGCGTACGCATGCGCCGCAGCCGGTGCAATGTCCACCGTCGACGCGGGGCTCGGGCACCGCCCCGTTCGGCCGCGGGCGGAACCGGATCGCGTGCGCCTCGCATGCGTCGCCGCAGCTCTGGCATTCGACGCCGAGGCGAGCGAGGCACGTCGCGTCGATCCGGGCGACGACCGTCCACGGACGCGCGCCCGCCGCGCGTGCCGCGACGTCGAACGCCGGCTCCGGGCACGACGCGACGCACTCGCCGCAGAACGTGCACTCGCCGTCGGCGAAGTCGACCTGCACCGTTCCCGCGGCGAGCTTGAGCACGTGCGTGGGGCAGGCCTCGACGCACTTGCCGCACCTGGTGCACGCGCGGTCGAAGGCGTCCGGCGCGAGCGACCACGGGGGCAGCAGCACGGGACCGGGCGCGTCGCCGACGAGGAGCGCGCGCCGCGCGAGATCCGGCGCTCCCGACGGGACGCGCGCGCTCCGATGGCCGGCCCGTCCGTGATTCGCGCTCCGCATGAGTTCGCTCTCCCGATCCGTCGACCGCGCCTTGCGCGGCCGACGCACTGCCTCGATCCCTGCGCGCCTCCCGCGCCTCGAGCACCGCTCCCGGGAACCCGGGCGGGCTTCCGCGCATTCTAGGCGCGGCGCGAGCGGCGGTGGGACGATTTTCACGCCATTCCTTGACGTCGCCGGCCGGCGACCGGGCCGGACCCGTCGATCGGCGCCGACGACGCCCGGCAGATCCGGAACGCATGGCATTCTTCCGGGATGCGGCGACTCTTTCTTCCGGACGTCGATGCGGGACGGGACGCCCCCGGGCCGCTGACCGCGTGGGCGATCGTCGCGCTGCTCGCCGTCCTGCACGCCGCGCCGTTCCTGATCACGTTCATCGAGGGCGACTTCGCTCGCGACCTCGACCAGGCCACGCGCATCGTCGAAGGCTCGGCGTGGCCGACGCGCGGTCCGGTGCTCGCCTGGACGCTCAACCTCGGGCCGGTCTGGTACTGGCTGCTCGCGCTGCCCCTGGCGCTCACGCATTCGATCGTGGCCGCGGTCGCGATGGTGGCGCTGCTGTCGGCGCTGCAGTTCCCGCTCGCGTATCGCCTCGGGTCCGAGGTCGCGGGGCGCGCATTTGGTCTCGCGTTCGCCGTGTTCCTGGCGCTCCCCGGACTGGCGTCGCTGCAGGGGATCTGGATCGCGCACCCGTCGCTCGTGCCGTCGGCGATGCTCGTCGTCGCGCTTTGCTCGTGGCGGGCGTGGACGCTCGGCTCGCCGTCCTGGTGGATCCTGTCGACGCTGGCGTCGGGCCTGGCGTTGCACGCGCATCCGACGACGTTGCCGGTGCTCGCGCTTCCGCTGGCCGCAGCCGCTTGGCGTTGCGAGCGGGGGGCGCACCCGGTGCGGTGGCGCGCTCGGCATCGTCGCCTTGCTGACGCCATTCGCGCCCCTCGCGTTCGACTTCGCGGCGAACGCCGAGGCGCTCGGCCGGTTCTCGTCGAACGTGTCGTCCGACGCGACGCGTTTCTCGCCGGCCCGATGGGCCGGTGCGTTCTCGAGCATCGCCTGGCGGGCGCCCGATGCGCTGGCGGGGGCGGCGCTCGCGGGACAGCCGGGCGCGCTGCCGGATCTCGTCTCGCCCTCGCCGGACTCTACGTGTTCGCGTGGCCGGCACGTGCGAGCGGTTGCGGGCGGGCGACGGCCTGGCGCCTGCCAGTGCTGTCGGCGCTCGCCGCCTGCGCGGCGACCATCGCGATGATCGTCGCGGTGCGCGAGACCACGCGCTTTTACATGCTCTACGCAGCGTTGCCCCCGTTCGCGGCGTGGCTCGCGGCCGCGACCGGGGCGCTCCCGTCGCGCGCGGGGCGGCGGGTCGGCTGGGGCGTCGTGCCCGTCGCCTGCGCGCTCGGGGTCTCGGTGGCGGTGTCGTGCGCATGGACGCTTCGTGCCGTGCGCGGCGAGATTCGGGTCCCTTTCGTGCTATCTGCGCCCGCCAATCTCTCGGTGTCCGTGCCCCGGGGATACGCCTCGCTCGCGACGCTCGCGCCGTCCGACCTCGACCGGATCGGCGCTCGTGTCTGCGACGCCGGCAGGGTCCGGGCGTTCGGCGAGCTCGCGGGGATACTCGACATGCTCCTGAACGTGCCGGGACGGCTCGCGTGCGGCGCGTCGAGCCGCGTCGAGCTGGGCGGCACGGGAGACGGGACGCCGCTCTTCCTGGTGGTCGCGGACGCGGTTCCCGCGGGAACGCCGCACGAGCGCCTCGGCGCGTTCGCGCTGGGACGCCCCGGTCAGGTGGTGGCCCCGACGGCGTCGATCCCGCTTGCGGACGGGACTTCGTATCCCTGGCGCAAGGCGTGCGGGCCTCCGGTGCCCGTCGCCCACCGTTTCGTCACCCGCGGCGCGGGGACGCTCGTCGTCGCGAACGCATTGCCGGTGACCTGCCCGATGACGATCCGGCGCATCGCGCGCGAAGGGGTCGACGCCCAGGCGATCGAGCGCGCCGACTCGCGCATCGCGCCGCTGCCCGACGGCGAAGCGACATGGGACGTCGACGTCGACACCGGCGCTCCCCACGCGGTGCAGATCTTCACGATCGCCGCGCCACCCGGCGGCGGCTGAACGCGCCGCGGCGCTGGCGCCGTCGTCAATGGCGGCTTTCCACGCCCGCGGCTTCGTGCCAGAATCGGGTCAACCCATCGATTCCGAGGCATCACGCGATGCTGGATCGCGACGGCTATCGCCCTAACGTCGCCATCGTCATCGCCAACGGCAGGAACCAGGTCTTCTGGGGCAAGAGGATTCGCGAGCACTCGTGGCAATTCCCGCAAGGGGGCATCAACACCGGTGAGACGCCCGAAGCGGCGATGTACCGGGAGCTTCGCGAGGAGGTCGGTCTTCTTCCCCAGCACGTCCGCGTTCTCGGCCGTACGCGAGACTGGCTGCGTTACGACGTCCCTCAGCACTGGATCAAGCGCGAATGGCGCGGAAGCTACCGCGGCCAGAAGCAGATCTGGTATCTGCTGCGCCTCACGGGGCGCGACACCGACGTATCGCTCCGGGCGACCGACCACCCGGAGTTCGACGCGTGGCGGTGGCACGACTACTGGATTCCGCTCGAGAACGTCATCGAGTTCAAGCGCGAGGTCTACCGGCGGGCGCTCGTCGAGCTCGAGCGCTTCCTGCATGCGCGCCCGCAGACCCGCCGCGAGCGCCTGTTCGGTGTCCAGCCCACGGCGGAGATGCCGCCGGGCTACGCGGAGCCGGTCGACGGAGGCTAGGGAATCGCTGCGCCCCCTGGCGGCGCGCGAAACCTCGCCCGTACCGGCATCCGGATTTCGTCGGTTTGCGTTCGTTCGGCCGCCTGTCGGGGCTCGCCTCCCGCCGGGTGAGCGCCCTCGGGCGGCGGATGCTCCCCGCAACCGGCTTCGCGCGCCGTCCCCTCGCAGGCGAGGGCGCAGGCGCGCGGGCGTCACATCATCGCCCGGCGCATCGTCCCGGTCCCCATGCCGGCGCCCGACACCACCATGCCCGCCAGGATGCCGAGCGCGATTGCGCACAGCACGACGATCAGCGTGAACGGGACGGCCTTGTCGGCGCTGCACTTGCGCAGCACGGGCGCGCCGAGGAAGAACGTGTACCACGCGTAGATCGACGCCAGCAGCACGATGAGTCCGCCGAACGTCCCCAGCACGTTCGCCACGCCGGCGAGCCACGCCGCCGTGTAGCTGTACGCGGTGAGCTTGAGCGCCGCGACGAAGTCCCGCTGGCCGCCGAACGACGGCGCGAGCACGTCGACGATCATCGCCAGCACGAACGTGATCACCAGCGCGATCACGTAGCTGCCGACCGCCAGGCGGACCGACCAGGCGACGCCCAGGTCGGCGAAGCCGACGAGCGTCGCGAGCGGTCCGATCGCAGCGAGGATCATCACCCAGCCGGTGTAGATCGACTGTGTCGTCGCGGGCTCCGCGGCGATCGCGGTCCACGCGAACTTCGGCTCGAGAAGGATGCCCTTGATGCGATCGATCAGCGCCATCGTCGTCTCCCCCGTCCGCGGTCGATGCGGCCGGCGGGCCAGTGTAGGGGAGGGTCCGGTCCGTGTCGAATCCGGGCGGCCGCGGGAAGCTACGCGAGCAGGACCAGGTTGTCGCGGTGGATCAGTTCGGGTTCGTCGACCCAGCCCAGGATCGCCTCGATCTGCGACGACGGCTGGCGCAGGATGCGCGCCGTGTCGGCGGCGCCGTAGTTGACGAGGCCGCGCGCGACCTCGCGGCCGTCGGGCGCGAAGCATCCGACGACCTCGCCGCGGTCGAAGCTCCCCTCGACCGAGACGACGCCGATCGGCAGCAGGCTCTTGCCCTCGCGCGCGAGCGCGCGAACCGCGCCGGCGTCGAGCGCGAGCCGCCCGGCGAGCTGCACGTGGTCCGCGAGCCACTGCTTGCGGGCTGCGAGCGTCTGCGCCTCGGCGACGAGCTGCGTTCCCACGAGCTCGCCGGACGCGAGGCGCGTCAGCACCGCGTGCTCGCGCCCGCACGCGATGACGGTCGACGCGCCCGAGCGCGCCGCCCGCTTCGCCGCGAGCACCTTGGTCAGCATGCCGCCGCGGCCGATCCCGCTGCCGGCGCCGCCGGCCATCGCCTCGAGCGCGGGATCGCCGGCCTTCGCGGTGAGCAGCAGCGTCGCCGCCGGGTCGCGCCTCGGGTCGGCCGTGTAGAGGCCCTGCTGGTCGGTGAGCAGCACGAGCACGTCGGCCTCGATCAGGTTGGTGACGAGCGCGCCGAGCGTGTCGTTGTCGCCGACGCGGATCTCGTCGGTCGTCACCGTGTCGTTCTCGTTGATGATCGGGATGACGCCGAGCGCGATCAGCGTGCGCAGCGTGCTGCGCGCGTTGAGATAGCGCCTGCGGTCGGCGAGGTCGTCGTGCGTGAGCAGGATCTGGGCGGTGTGCAGGCCGTGGCTGGAGAACGCCGCTTCGTACGCCTGCACGAGGCCCATCTGGCCGACCGCCGCCGCCGCCTGCAGCTCGTGGATCGCCTTCGGCCGGGCCGCCCAGCCCAGCCGCTGCATCCCCTCGGCGATCGCGCCCGACGACACCAGCACGACCTCGCGCCCGTCGCGCCGCAGCGCCGCGATCTCGGTGGCCCAGCGCGCGACCGCCTCGTGATCGAGTCCGCGCCCCTCGTTGGTGACGAGGCTCGAGCCGACCTTGACGACCAGTCGGCGCGCGTCGGCGACCACCGATTTCATGCGTCCTCCGTCGGGGCGACGCCGTGCGCCGCCGCCGCGCGCGCACCGGCGCCGGCGTCAGCACGGCGGGCGCATCCGTCGCGGGTGCGTTCGGTGCGGGTTCCGCGGGGTGCGTGTCGAGCCAGTCCTGGATCGCGTAGGTGAGGCCGCGGCATCCGTCGCCCGAGATCGCCGCGATCGCGAACACCGGCCCCTTGTAGCGCATCGCCTTCACGAACGCGGCGACGCGCGCCTCCCGCTCGTCCTCCGGCACCAGGTCGAGCTTGTTCAGCACGAGCCAGCGCGGCTTCTTCGCGAGCGACTCGTCGAACTTCTTCAGCTCCTTCGCGATCGCCTTCGCGTCGCGGACCGGGTCGGCTTCGGGGTCGAGCGGCGCCAGGTCGACGACGTGCAGCAGGAGCCGCGTGCGCGCGAGGTGGCGCAGGAAGCGCAGCCCGAGCCCAGCGCCTTCCGCCGCGCCCTCGATGAGCCCCGGGATGTCGGCGACCACGAAGCTGCGGCGCTCGTCGGTGCGCACGACGCCGAGCGACGGCGCGAGCGTCGTGAACGGATAGTCGGCGACCTTCGGGCGGGCGGCCGAGACCGCGCGGATCAGCGTCGACTTGCCCGCGTTGGGGAGCCCGAGCAGGCCCACGTCGGCGAGCACCTTGAGCTCGAAGCGGATGCGGCGCGACTCGCCGGCCTCGCCGAGGGTGTGCTGGCGCGGCGCGCGATTGACGCTCGACTTGAAGTGGAGGTTGCCCAGGCCGCCCTTGCCGCCGCGCGCGAGCACGGCGGTCGCGCCGTCGGTCGCGAGGTCCGCGACGAACTCGCCGGTGTCGGCGTCGCTGATCACGGTGCCGACCGGCACGCGGAGCACGACGTCCTCGGCGCCCCGGCCGTACTTGTCGGCGCCGTGGCCGTTCTCGCCCTTGCGCGCGCGATGGATGCGCGCGTAGCGGTAGTCGATCAGCGTGTTGATGTTGCGGTCGGCGATCGCGTGGATGCTGCCGCCTCGGCCGCCGTCGCCGCCGTCGGGGCCCCCGCGCGGCACGAACTTCTCGCGGCGGAACGACGCGGCGCCGTTGCCGCCGTCGCCCGCGTGCACTTCGATCACCGCTTCATCGACGAATTTCACGACGCGCTCCGACGGTAGAGGACGAACTTCTCGGACTCGTCGCCGCGCCGCGAGCCTTTCCAGACCGGCACCCAGCCCTCGGGGTCGGGCGCGTCGAAGTCGTTGCGGCCCAGCTGCACGAGCAGGTGCGCGCAGTCCGCGCCGCGCCCGGCTTCCTCGCGCATCGTCTCGAGCTGCGCGAAATAGGCGAAGAGCGCGCGCTGCGCGCCCCCGAGGTTGCGGCTCGCGACGCAGGCGCCGTCGGGCACCTGCGTCCTGAGCGCCTCGGCGACGACGCGGTAGCTTCGCCGCGAGTCGAGGTAGGGCAGCCAGATCGTCGACACCAGCGTCCACAGGAGCACCATGCCGATCGCCCAGTTCAGCACCGCGCGCCGGTTCGAGCGGCGCGCCGGCCGCACCATCGCGATCCACAGCAGCGTCATGCCGAGCGCGGCGAGCATCGCCCACAGCTTGAAGCTGGGGCGGAAGCCGATCTCGGAATCGCGGAACATGCGCGCCGCCGAGAGCGACATGCCGTGCAGGTAGGAATCGATCCAGAGCCCCCACACGAGCATCGCGGCGAGCCCGAAGGTCAGCATGCCGAACCAGTCGAGGGCGCCCGACAGTCCGCGCTTCAGCGAATCGACCTCGAGCGCGCCGACGAGCGCGAGCGGCACGAGCAGCGGCATGACGCCGATCAGCTTGGGCTCGCGCTCGAGCGACAGCGACACGAGCACGACCAGCGCGAGCACGCCCGGGAGAACGACGCCCGCGTCGCGCAGCCCGCCGTTGAAGCCGCGCCCCCGGATCCAGAGCGTCCAGAACGCGAGCGGCAGCGCCGGCCACGCGAACCAGGGCAGGTTCTTCACGACGTAGATCGGGTCGAAGCCGCTGCCCGCGGCGGGGGCGAAGTACTCGCGCCAGTTCTCGGCGGCGGTCCACGCGGCGTGGAGGTCCGGCGAGCGTTGCGCCAGCGCGATCGGCCACGCCGCGGACAGCGGCAGGGCGATCGCGATCGCGATGCTGAATGTCGCGAGGTGCGCCTTCGTGCGCCACGTCGCCGAGACGAGCGGCAGGATCGCGGCGGTGGCGAGCAGCCAGAGCGGGACCGCGTAGCCGCGCGACAGGAATCCGATCGCGATCCCCAGACCGAGCGCGATGCCTCCTGTCACGGGCCTGCGCAAGGCCAGGGCGAGCCCGTACAGCCCGATCGCGAGGCCGGCCGTGAGGCCGAGCTCGGCGGACAACACGTGCGCGCGTTCCCAGAACCCGATCGAGCCCACCAGGATCAGCACCGGGATCCAGCGGAACGCGCGGCCGTTGAGCTCGCGGCAGGCGAGCGACGAGCCGACCAGGATCACGACGAGCAGCAGCCCGACGGCGAGCCGCGCGGCGTTGTGGGGCGCGAGCGGCGGCGAGAACGTGCGCATCGTGACCGAGGCGATCGCGGGGACGAGCGGCCCGGCTTCGAGCCAGGGCTCGCCGGCGAGATGGGGCACGACGACGTCGCCGGTGCGCGCCATCCCGAAGGCCACGCCGAACGTGGTCGCGTCGTCGTTCTTCCACGGGTCGTGCCCGATCAGGCCGACCGCGATCCACAGGAGGCACAGCAGCACGAGCGCCGCCTGCTTGGCCGCGCGGCGCGGCCCGGAGGGGGACACCGACTCGGGGTCGACCGGCTCGGGGGTGGCGGACCTGGGCGGGCGCATGGTGCGCATCGTACTTTCCGCGGCACGAACGAAAAAGGCAGCCGAAGCTGCCTTTTTCGCGGGCGCGTCTCCGCTGGTCACGCGATCACGAGCGCGCGGCCGCGGGCTTGGCTTCGGCCTTGGTCGCCGACTTGGTGCCGTAGCGCTGGCGGAACTTGTCGATGCGGCCGGCGGTGTCCATCACCTTCTGCTTGCCGGTGTAGAACGGATGGCAGGCCGAGCAGACTTCGACGTGCACGGGCTTGATGACGGAGGAGCGCGTCTCGAACGTGTTGCCGCAGCTGCACGTCACCTGGATCGCGTCGTACTTCGGATGAATGCCGGTCTTCATGATTGTCCTTTCGTCGCGGGCGGGGCGCCTCACGCGCCGGGGGCCGCGGGTCCGGTCGCCACGCGGATCCCCAGCGGATCCACGCCCCTGCGGCAGGAAGTCGAGCATTATGCGGCCAAACGCCCCTGCGGGCAACCCCGGCCACGCCGCGCCGCGGTTGGGTTGGCGGTAAAGTTTCCTCATGTATTCATCGACTTGTGGCATCATCGCCAGCCACGCCACGCCAGCGGGCCGTCGGCCTGGGCGACATCCTGCGATCCCCGGGCGCGGCGAAGCAGGCACGCGGCGCCCGGGCCTCCGTCCGGTCGTCGAGACTCGCGCGGTGACCTTCGATTGCCTCCCGACCCTGGACGCATGCTCTTCCACCGAGCGGCCCCTGAACACCCCTCCGCCTGAGCCCGGCGACGGCTCGCCTTCCGCGGTTCGCGCGACGATCGTGATGACGGCGCGCGAGCGCCACGGCCTCACCGAGCGCGCGATCGATTCGATCCTGCGCAACACCGCGTGCCCGTACCGGCTCGTCTACGCCGACGGGTCGACGCCCGACGCGTTGCGCGAGCGCCTGCAGGCGCGTGCCGCCGACGGCAGCTTCGAGGTCGTCCGCGTCGACCCCGACCTGTGGCCTACCCATGTCCGCCGGAAGCTCGTTGCCACCGTCGACAGCGACTACGTCGTGTTCGTCGACAACGACGTTATCGTCGAGCCCGGATGGCTCGAGGCGCTCATCGCATGCGCGGACGAGACGGGGGCGGGCGCGGTCGGGCCGCTCTACCTGATCGGCGGCGGCGACGTGCCGACCCGCGTGCACATGGCCGGCGGTACGCTCGAATGGATCGACACGCCGAGCGGCCGCGTCCTGCGCGAGCTGCACGCGGACGCCGGCTCGGATCCGGGCAAGCTCGCCGACACTTCGGTCCGCGCGCCGTGCGGATACGTCGAATACCACTGCGTGCTCGTGCGCACCGCCGCCGCGCGGGACGGTGCTCCGTTCGATCCGGAGATCTTCTGCGTCCACGAGCACATCGACCTCGCGCTCACGCTCGCGCAGCGCGGCTACGCGACGTGGAGCGAGCCCAGGGCGCGCGTGACTTACCTCGCGACCGAGCCCTGGGCGCTGGGCGAGCTCGCCCACCGGCGCAGGCGCTGGTCGCTGGAAACGGGCAACGCGAGCATCGCCGCGTTCTGCCGCAAGTGGGGCGTCGCCGACGACGAGCGATCGTTCGGCGGCGTGCGTGCGTTCCTGCGCGAGCACGTGCGGCTGCTCGACCCGTTGCGACCGGAGGCGATCGGGCGGCGCGACCTCGGGGTGGCGATGCGTCCGGAGGAGCTGGTCCAGACCCGGTCCGCGCTCCTCGACCTGGCGTTCGCTCGCGGCTACGCGCCGCAGGATCGCGCGACGATTGCGCACCATTGCGACGTCGCGGCCATCCTGATGAACGGGGGCTATCGCCCGTGCGGGCGCCCCTTCGTTTCGCACCTGATCGGCACCGCGGGCGTGCTGGTGCGCTACGGGTTCCGCGTCGAGGTCGTGCTGGCCGGACTGCTGCACGCCGCGTATACGCACTGCCCGGAGCTGCCGCCGGGGCAGAAGTCGAGCATCGAGACCGTGCGCGACGTGCTCGGCGGCGCCGGCGCGCCGCTCGAGCGTCGCGTTCGCGCGTACTCGCGCCGGGGAGAGGACCTGGACTCGCTTGCGTCCCGGCTCGACCGGGTTGACGAGATGAGCGTCGACGACGCCGAGATCGTGGCGCTGGTCGCTGCGAACGAGGTCGACATGATGCTCGGCGGCGAGTACCGCTACACGATGCGCGACGACGCGATGGGGGCTGACGGGCTCGCGCTGGTCCGCCGCGTCTGCACCGCGCTCGGGGTCCCGGGGCTCGCAGCCACGCTCGAGGCAGGCGTCGCGGCACCCTCGGCATCGCCGGAGCTTCGCACGCGCACGCTCGGCAGCTACCGGATCGTCGGGCTGGAGCGCAAGCCGATGGTGAGCCGGGCGTTCGCCGAGTTCGATCGTTCGGCGCGCGAGCCCAGGCCGACCGACTAGCGGCGGGCCGGCCTTCCGGCCGACGGGCCTGGGCGGGGCGCGGACAGGCGTCGGGCTGAAGCCCGACCCACCAGGACGGCCGCGGTGGGTCGGCCTTCAGGCCGATGAGGTTCGTCGAATCGCGGAGGCGTTCGGCGGAGTTCGAACGCCAGGCGGGGTCGGCGCCCGGAAGGCCCCAGCGGCCGGCGGACCCGCGCGCGCCGGGGGCCCCCCGGGGGGAACGCCGCCATCAACCCCGCGCATGCTGTCGAAGAACTGAACGCCGGAGCGGGGAAGCAGGGGCCCCGCGCGCAGTTTGCGCGGGGACGGGCGGAGTTCGGACGCCAGGCGGGTCAGTGCCGGACGCGCATACCTCGCATGCTGAGAACTGAACGCCGGGCCCCGCCGTCGGCGGGTTCACGCAGGCCCCCCTCAACCTCGGCGCATGCTGTCGAAGAACTCCGCGTTGTTCTTCGTCGCCCGCACCTTGTCGACGAGGAACTCGGTCGCCTCGAGGTCGTCCATCGGGTAGAGCACCTTCCGGAGCACCCAGACCTTCTGCAGGATCTCGGGCTTGAGGAGCAGTTCCTCCTTCCGCGTCCCGGAGCGGTTCACGTTGATCGCCGGGTAGGTGCGCTTCTCGGCCATCCGGCGATCCAGGTGGATCTCCATGTTGCCGGTGCCCTTGAACTCCTCGTAGATCACGTCGTCCATCCGCGAGCCGGTGTCGATCAGCGCGGTGGCGATGATCGTGAGCGATCCGCCTTCCTCGATGTTGCGCGCCGCGCCGAAGAAGCGCTTGGGCCGCTGCAGCGCGTTCGCGTCGACGCCGCCGGTCAGCACCTTGCCCGAGGCCGGCACGACGGTGTTGTAGGCGCGCGCGAGGCGCGTGATCGAGTCGAGGAGGATCACGACGTCCTTCTTGTGCTCGACCAGCCGCTTCGCCTTCTCGATCACCATCTCGGCGACCTGCACGTGGCGGGTGGCCGGCTCGTCGAACGTCGAGGCGACCACCTCGCCGCGCACCGTGCGCTGCATCTCGGTCACTTCCTCGGGGCGCTCGTCGATCAGCAGCACGATCAGCACGCACTCGGGGTAGTTCGCGGCGATCGAGTGCGCGATGTGCTGCAGCATCACGGTCTTGCCGGACTTCGGGCTCGACACCAGCAGCCCGCGCTGCCCCTTGCCGATCGGCGCGACGATGTCGATCACCCGGCCGGTGATGTTCTCCTCGGCCTTGATGTCGCGCTCGAGGACCATCGGCTCGTTCGGGAAGAGCGGCGTCAGGTTCTCGAACAGGATCTTGTTCTTCGAGGCCTCCGGCGGCTCGCCGTTGACCTTGTCGACCTTGACCAGCGCGAAGTAGCGCTCGCCGTCCTTCGGCGTGCGGATCTCGCCTTCGATCGTGTCGCCGGTGTGCAGGTTGAAGCGGCGGATCTGCGACGGCGAGATGTAGATGTCGTCGGTGCCGGCCAGGTAGCTCGTGTCGGGCGAGCGCAGGAAGCCGAAGCCGTCGGGCAGGACTTCGAGGACGCCGCCGCCGGAGATGCTCTCTCCCTTCTTGGCGTGCGCCTTCAGCATCGTGAAGATCAGGTCGTGCTTGCGCAGGCGGTTCGCGCCGTCGATCTCCATCGCGTTGGCGAGGTCGACGAGTTCGGAAACGTGCTTGGCCTTGAGTTCGGACAGGTGCATAGGGGGAGGGGCTTCGGGGCGCGCGTGTGCGCTTGGGACGGAGCGGCCGCACGATGCGGCCGGGTGGGACGGAATCCGGGGTCGGGGAGGCGCTTCGCTTCGCGGGCCCCGGCTTTCCGGCCGGGGGGCGGTGCGCCTCGCGGGGCGCCGTCGCGTCAGGGTGCGATCGGCGCCGCTCGCTTGAAGGAGGGGAAGGTAGCGGTCCTAGAGGTTGCTGTCAAGGAAGTCGGTCAGCTGCTTCTTCGAGAGAGCCCCGACCTTGTGCGCGTGCGCCTGGCCGTCCCGGTACAGGATCACGGTGGGGATCCCCCGGATGCCGTACTTGGCGGGGGTCGCCGGGTTGGCGTCGATGTCGAGCTTCGCGATCTTGATCCGGCCTTCGTACTCGCGGGCCACGTCGTCCAGGACCGGGGCGAACATCTTGCAGGGTCCGCACCACTCGGCCCAGAAGTCGACGAGGACCGGCTTGCCGGCCGTGAGGACGTCTTTCTCGAAGTTGGCGTCGGAAACGTGCTGGATCAGGTCGCTCATCGGGGGTTCCTCGGGGAGGCGGGGACCGCGGGCGTCGCGCCGGATCCCCGGAAATGCGGAAGGCGCCAACGGTAACGGTAACCCGCCCGGCGCGCAAGCTTTGCCCTCGGAGCACGCAACGGTAACGTCGGGGGGGTCTGCTAGAATTCAAGGCTTCAGCCCCCGCACCGCCGCGTCGGCCCCCGCCATGACCTACGTCGTCACCGAAGCCTGCATCCGCTGCAAGTACACCGACTGTGTCGACGTGTGCCCGGTGGACTGCTTCCACGAAGGCCCGAACTTCCTCGTCATCGACCCGGACGAGTGCATCGACTGCACGCTTTGCGTGGCCGAATGCCCGGTCGAGGCGATCTACGCCGAGGACGACGTGCCCGCCTCGCAGGAGCATTTCAAGGCGCTCAACGCCGAGCTCGCGAAGAAGTGGAAGACGATCATCGAGCGCAAGCCGGCGCCGCCGGACGCGGACCAGTGGAAGGACGTCGAGAAGAAGCTCGACCAGCTCGACCGCGGCGGGGCCTGACCCCGATTCCTGCGGTCGCGACGCTTCGATTCCCGCCGCCTGACGCGCTTCATGGAAGGATTCGGCGCTTCCTGCTAGAATTCGCTCGTTTTTCGCGCCGCCGGCGCCCGCCCGCGGCCCACGATCCCACGACGAGTCCATGATCCGATCGATACCGCTCATCGCCGCCCTGGCTTCCGCGCTCGTCGCGGGCATCGCGGCGGCGCAAGGCGGCGCGCCCGCCGGCGACGCCGCGAAAGGACGCGAGAAGGTCCAGATGTGCCAGGGATGCCACGGCATCGACGGCTGGCGCACCGCGTTTCCCGAGGTCTACCGCGTGCCGAAGATCGCCGGCCAGCATCCGGCCTACCTGGTCGCGGCCCTCAAGGCGTACAAGAGCGGCGACCGCAAGCATCCGTCGATGGTGGCGATCGCCGCGAGCCTCTCGGATCAGGACATGGCCAACCTCGCCGCGTACTACGCGCAGTCCGGCCTCACGACGGCGGGGAAGTGATGAAGACGATCCGTTACGCATTGGCGGCCGTGGCGCTCCTCGCGGCGGGAGCGCGCACGCCGCGAACCTCGAGGCCGGCAAGTCGAAGGCGCAGGAAGTCTGCCAGGCCTGCCACGGCATGGACGGCCAGAGCGCGGCCTCGCCGGACTACCCGAAGATCGGCGGCCAGCACAAGGACTACCTCGCGAAGGCGCTGCGCGACTACAAGTCCGGCGCGCGCAAGAACCCGGTGATGGGGGCGATGGCGGCGCCGCTGACGGCGCAGGACATCGACAACGTCACGGCCTATTACGCGAAGCAGCCGGGAACGCTCGCGTCGCGGTACTGACGCACGCGCCGCTTTCCGACGCCACGGGGCGCCCTTCGCGGCGCCCCGTTTCATTCGCCGCGGGTGGTCCCCCAGCGCCGCGCGCTGGGGATCACCCGCGCCCGCCGGGCCGCCCAGGGCGCCCCGGGAAGGCGCCGGGGGATCACATCAACCCTGCCTGCTCAGGCACCCGAGGTAGACGGTCGCGTCGGGGCCGGTGCCCAGGCGCTGTGCCTGCCACATCGTTTCGCCCAGGCACTCGAGCACCGCGTGCAGCGCCGCGTGCTCGTCGCCGCGCGCCGCCCGGATCCGCTCGAACTCGGCGCGGATGCCCGGCGGCTGGTCGATCGCGAGCTGCTCGGCGACCGCGAGGTGCAGCGACAGGTGCAGGAACGGGTTCATCGCGCCGCCGTCCGGCGTCCAGTCGCGCTCGACGCTGCGCTCGCCGTTCTCGAGCAGCGCGTGGTACTCGGGATGCATCGCGACGAGCGACGAGACGACGCGCTCCATGTCGGACAGCGGCTCTCCGGCGCGGAACTTCGACCAGGCGCCGATCATGAAGCGGCGCGCTTCGTCGCGGGTGGGCGCGAACATCAGCGCGATCGCCCGCGGCGCGCGCCGGCACGCGACGTCTTCGCCATCGGCTGCATGCCCTTCGCGCGCGCGGGCGGACGCACGGTCGGCGATTTCGCGACGGGCTTGCGCGCGACCGCCGAGGGCTTCGCGGCCGGCAGGTTCTTGTCCCTGTACTCGCACAGGTCCGCGATCACGCACTCGCCGCATTTCGGCGAGCGGGCGACGCAGACGTAGCGGCCGTGCAGGATCAGCCAATGGTGCGCGTCGCGCAGGAACTCGGCCGGCGTCGTGGCCTCGAGCCTTCGCTCCACCTCGACCACGTCCTTGCCGGGCGCGAGGCCGATGCGGTTCGCGATCCGGAAGATATGCGTATCCACCGCCATCGTCGGCTCGCCGAACGCGGTGTTCAGGATCACGTTCGCGGTCTTGCGGCCGACGCCGGGGAGCCGCTCGAGCGCCTCGCGCGAGCGCGGAACCTCGCCGCCGTGTTCGCGCACGAGGATCTCGGAGAGCGCGACGACGTTCTTCGCCTTGTTGCGGAAGAGCCCGATCGAGTTGATGTACGGGATCAACCCGTCGACGCCGAGGCGCGCGATGGCGGCCGGCGTGTTCGCCACCGGGTAGAGCCTCGCCGTGCACTTGTTGACGCCCTTGTCGGTCGACTGCGCCGAGAGCACGACGGCGACCAGCAGCTCGAACGGCGTCGCGTGCACCAGTTCGCTCGTCGGGTGCGGATTCGCGGCGGAAGCCGCTCGAAGATCGCGCGTCGTTTCGCTTCGTTCATCTCGTCTCCGTCATCCAGGAGCAGCGGACAGCTTCCTCAAGCGCGCAAGCCGAGCCGGATCGCTGGCCGCGAGCCCCGCGTCCTGCGAGAGCTCCGCGTACGCCTTCGCGGCCCAGGTCGCGGCCGTCGCCGCGTCGTTGCGCGCCACCGCGATCTCGGCCAGCTCCTCGAACACGTAGCCGTCGGCCCTGTGTTCGCGGTCGAGCTCCGCGGCAAGGGCAAGCTGCAACCGCTCGGCGTCGTCGAGTCGCCCGACCGCGCGCAGGCCTCGGGCAACCGTCCATCGGGCAACGCGAATGCGTTCCGCGTCGCCGCTAGCCTCGCGTGCGGCAAGCGCCCGTTCCCAGTAGCCGAGCGCCGCGGCGGCGTCGTTGCGCTCGAGCATCGTCCAGCCGAGGTTGTTGAGCAGCGAGGCGCGCCAGCCCCGAGCGCGCGGGTCGGTCGCGCCCTCTGCCGCATCGAGGGCCTTCAGGTTCCAGTCGAGACGCTCGTCGGCCGGGGCGGCGATGCCGAGCATGTGCAACGCGTCGATCGCGTAGAACTCGGAGCCCTCCGAGGGATCCGCAGTCGCGCGTCGCGCGGCGTCGACGAACAGCGGAACGGCCTTCTCCGGCGCGCCCGACGAGTTCCACGCGCGGCCGCGCTCGAGCAGGTAGCGCACGTGCACGCGCGGCGGAGCGGTCGGGAGCGCGGGCGCGATCGCATCCAGCGTTGCGTGCGCGGCGTCGAACTGGCGCTGCAGCGCTTGCGCCCGGGCGATCTGGGTGTCGAGCTCGAGAACCTCGCGCGAGCGCTCCGGCCGCGTCGCGCGTTCCGCGCGGAAACGCGCTTCCGACGCCTCCGGGCGTCCGTAGTCCCACAACAGGTCGATCGTCGCCGAGACGTCCGCCCACGCGATCGCGGGCACGAAAACGAGCAGCGCTGCGGCGGTACGCAGGGTCACGACGCCGCCTGCAGGTTGGCACGGCGCGCGCGCTCGCTCGAGGGCTGCGGCGACGGTGGCCTGTCGCCGCTCACGCTGCGGATCGCCGGCCGGAGCGCGCACGCCCGAGGCACCCCGGTCGGCGATCCGTTCGCCGCGGGCGAGGCGCGCCTCGCGGGCACGGTGACGCGCGCGCGCGGCCGCCGCGTCGGACTCGTCCCAGGTGCCGTCGACGGGTCGCATCGCGATGCAGTCGACCGGGCAGGGGGCGATGCAGAGCTCGCAGCCGCTGCAAAGCGCGTCGATCACCGCGTGCATGCGGCGCGGCCCGCCGACGATCGCGTCGACCGGGCATGCCTGGATGCAGATCGTGCAGCCGATGCAGCGTGCTTCGTCGACGACCGCGACGGCGAGCGGCACCTGTGCGCCGCAGCCGGGGTCGACACTCGCGCGCGCGCGGCCCGTGAGCGTCGCGAGCGCGGCGATCGTCTCGTCGCCGCCGGGCGGGCAGCGGTTGATCGGCGCGACCTCGCGCGCGATCGCGTTCGCGTAGGCGGCGCAATCCGGGTAGCCGCAGCGCGTGCACTGCGTCTGCGGCAGCAGCGCGTCGACGGCGTCGGCGGTGACGGGACTCGGGAGCACGCGCGCATTCTAGGGCGCCGGCCCCGGACCGGGGGCGGGGACGCTCGCGCCGGTCTGCTGAACTGGCACGCACCGCGACGCCGCGCCTTCCGTGTCGCTTCCTTCCGTCACCGATCCCCCGACGATCCGCACTGTGCCGGCGCTGGATGCGCCGCTCGCCGCCGGCCTTCGCGCGCGTTTCGCCTGGCGGCTGCTCGGTCTCGCCGGATGGCGAGTCGTGCTCGCGCAGCCGGTGCCGCCGAAGTGCGTGATCGTGTTCTACCCGCACACGTCGAACTGGGATTTCCCGATTGGCCTGTGCGCGAAGTGGATCGTCGGCATCAACTTCCGCTGGGTCGGCAAGGATTCGCTGTTCGCGACGCCGCTCGCGGGCACGTTCCGGCGCTGGGGCGGCATTCCGGTGAACCGGCGCGAGAGCACCGGGTTCGTCGGGCAGATGCGCGCGGCGCTCGATGCCCACGACGACTTCCGGCTCGTGATCACGCCCGAGGGCACGCGCTCGCGCGTCGCCCACTGGAAGAGCGGCTTCTGGCACCTGGCCCGCGAGGCGCGCGTCCCGATCGGACTCGGGTTCATCGACTACGCGCGGCGCGAAGTCGGCATCGGGGCATGGATCGAGGCGACGAGCGTCGCGGCGGCCGACCTCGAGCGCATGGCCGCGTTCTACGCGGACCGCACCGCGCGCCGGCCCGAGCAGGCCGGGCCGGTCCGGCTGAGGGAATAGCGGGGCGTCTGTGCGCCGGCGGCGCTTCGCGTCTCGCGATTCGCCGATCGCGCTGGAGCCGGGCCAGAAGTCGCGGGTCGCGCGCCTTCGCGCACCTCTTCGCCGCAGGGGTGAGGTCGCGCGGGCGCCCGACGATCGCGGGCAGTCGCAGGCTTACAAGCCTTGATGGCTCATACCCACGATCACGCGGCGCTGCCGCGCAGGCGCGGACTCGCGCCCGACCACGCACCCGACCACCATCACGTCCCGGGGGCCACGCACGGCGCCGCGCGCGGCGCGCTGCTGATGGCGCTGGTCCTGACGGGAGGATTTGCGGCGGTCGAGGCGGTCGCCGGCTGGTGGTCCGGCTCGCTCGCGCTGCTGTCCGATGCCGGCCACATGGTCACCGATTCGGCGTCGCTCGGACTCGCGCTGTTCGCGCACGCGTACGCCAGCCGGCCGCCGACGGCGCGCGCGTCCTATGGCCACGGCCGGGCGGAAGTGCTCGCCGCGTTCGTCAACGCGATCGCCATGCTCGCCATCGTCGTCGCGATCGTCGTCGAGGCCGCGAGGCGGCTCGTCGCGCCGGAGCCGGTCGCGGGGGGCACGGTGCTCGGCGTCGCGACCGTGGGACTCGCGGTGAACCTGTTCGTCGCGTGGCGGCTGTCCGGCGCGACCGGCTCGGTCAATGCGCGTGCTGCGCTGCTGCACGTGATGGGCGACCTGCTGGGCTCGGTCGCGGCGATCGTCGCGGGCGCGGTGATCCTCGCCACCGGCTGGACGCCGATCGACCCGATCCTGTCGGTCGTCGTCGCGCTGCTGATCCTGCGCTCGACGTGGCGGTTGCTGCGCCAGACCTCCGACGTGCTGATGGAGCGCGTGCCCGAGCATCTCGACTACGCGGAGATCGGCCGGGCGCTCGCGTCGATCCCCGGCGTGCGCGACGTGCACGATCTCCACGTGTGGGCGATGGGCGCGGACGAGGTCGCGCTGTCCGCGCACATGGGCGTCGAGTCCGGCGAGGCGTGGCCGGTCGTGCTCGGCGCATGCCAGCGGCGGATGCGCGAGCGCTTCGGCATCCGCCATCTCACGCTGCAGCCGGACTGGCCGCGGAAGCCGCCGTCGATGGCGCGGCGGGTGATCCCGATGGTCGCCAAGGGCGACGACGGCCCGACCTGACCGCACTCGCGCGCCCGTGTTCCCGCGACCCGGCGACCGAAGGGCCGCGCGCCCGGGGGAAGCGAGCCCGGCTCGCTTCGAGGGCTCACGTCGCTACAGCCAGCCCGCCTTCCTGAACCGGTAGATCAGGTAGCCGTCGACCGCGACCATCAGTCCGATGGCGAGCGGATAGCCGAACACCCAGTTCAGCTCCGGCATGTGATGGAAGTTCATGCCGTAGATGCCCGCGATCAGCGTCGGGATCGTGATCAGCGCGCCCCAGGCCGCCAGGCGCTTGGTCGTCTCGCTCTCGGCCAGGTTGATGAGCGTGAACGACACCGAGATCGCGGTCTGCAGCATTTCGCGCATCTGCTCGATCGCGGTGTTGACGCGCTGGAGGTGGTCGTAGACGTCGCGGAAGTACTCGCCCAGCCCCGCGCAGAGCGCGGGAACGCGCCCGCCGTAGAGCTTGCCCGCGACCTCCATCAGCGGCGCGACCGCGTGCTTCAGCACCATCACCTCGTGCTTGAGGTCGTAGAAGGCCTCGATGCTCGCGCGCGTGGGCGTCGAGCGGAAGATCGATTCCTCGAGTCGCTCGAGCTCTTCCTCGAGCGAGTCCAGCACCGGGAAGTACCGGTCGACGACCGCATCCATCAGCGCGTAGAACACGTAGCCCGACCCGTGCCGCAGGAGCTCGGGCTCGCGCTCGGTGCGCTGTCGCACGTCGGTGAAACCCCTCTCGCTGCGGTGGCGCGCGGACAGCACGTAGTTGCGCCCGACGAACACGGCGACCTGGCCCTCCAGCAGGTCGCCGTCGGGCGACTCGCGCTCGACGGTGCGGAACACCGCGAAGAGCTCGTCGCCGTACTCCTCGAGCTTGGGCCGCTGGTGCGGACGCTTGGCGTCCTCGACCGCGAGCTCGTGCAGGCCGAACTCCTCGGCCATCAGGTCGAGCTCGTCGTCGGTCGGTTCCGACAGCGCGACCCACACGAAGCAGTCGGGACGGCCCACGTACTCGCTGATGTCCTCGACCGGGATGTCGGCGAGCTTGCGGCCGTTCTGGTAGGCGACGCAGTTGACCAGCATGCGCGGCATCATAGCGAAGCGTAGCCGTTTGTCGAGGCACCCTGTCCCCGGCAGGCGACCGGTTGTGCGATCCTGTCGACGTGCGCCTCGCCTCCGCCTTCCTCGCCGCGCTCGTCCTTTTCCTTGCCGCGCCCCCGGGCGCCCGGGCGGACGAGTCCGCCGCATGGTCAGCGCTCGCGGCGGGGGGGCACACGCTCGTCCTGCGCCATGCGGCGACCGACCCTGGCATCGGCGATCCTCCCGGATTTCGGCTCGGCGACTGCTCGACGCAGCGCAACCTTTCGGCCGGCGGGCGGGCGCAGGCACGGGCCGTCGGCGCGCGCCTCGCCTCGCGCGGCATCGAGATCGGAGCGGTGTTGTCGTCCCGCTGGTGCCGCTGCCTCGACACCGCGCGGCTCGCGTTCGGCCGCGTCGAGAGCTGGGCGCCGCTCGACTCGTTCTTCGGCGACCGCACGACGGAGCCCGAGCGCACGCGCGAGGTGCTCGAGCGCGCGAAGCGCTGGCAGGGCCCGGGCACGCTCGTCATGGTGACGCACCAGGTGAACATCTCGGCGGCAGTCGGCGAGTCGATCGCGATGGGCGAGGGCGTGGTCGTCGACCGCACCGGACGCGTCGTCGGTCGCATCGCGACGACGCCGTGACGCCCGGACGGGCATGAGCGCCGACACCGCCGCGCTCCCGCGCCGGCGCGAGCTCGCGCTGCTCGCCACCCTCGCGGCGATCCAGTTCACGCACGTCGTCGACTTCATGATCATGATGCCGCTCGCGCCGCAGCTCATGCGGCTCTGGGACATCGGGCCGCAGGCGTTCGGCGTGCTGGTGTCGGCCTACACGTTCGCGGCCGCCGCGAGCGGTCTCCTGTCGGTGTTCGTGATCGACCGCTACGACCGCCGCCACGCGCTGCTCGCGCTCTACGGAGGCTTCGTGCTCGCGACCGCGCTGTGCGGGCTCGCGCCCGGCTACGAGGCGCTGCTCGCGGCGCGCGTACTCGCGGGCGCGTTCGGCGGCGTGCTGGGCGCGCAGATCCTCGCGATCGTCGCCGATACGGTCCCCTACGCGCGCCGCGCGCGCGCCAATGCGCTGATCGCGAGCGCGTTCTCGCTGGCGGCGATCGTCGGCGTCCCCGCCGGCCTCTGGATCGCGACGCACGCCAGCTGGCGCGCGCCGTTCCTGGCGGTCGCGGCGGTCTCGGTCGCGGTCGGCCTCGCGGCGTCCTGGCTGATTCCGCCGGTCGCCGGCCACGTCGCGCACGGGCGGTCGCGCCGCCCGTTCGAGCGCGTGCACGCGATCGTGAAGGAAGCGAACCACTGGCGCGCGTTCGCGTTCATGCTGGCGCTGATGCTCGCGGGCTTCACGGTGATCCCGTTCGTCGCGGCCTACGCGGTCACCAACGTCGGCCTGCTCGAGTCGGAGCTCCCGGCGATGTACGCGGTGGGCGGCATCGCGACGCTGGTCACGGCGCAGGTGATCGGCCGCCTGGCCGACCGGTTCGGGAAGAAGCGCGTCTACGCGTGCGTCGCGGTCGCCTCGATCGCGCCGATTCTCGCGGTCACGCACATGCCCCGCGCGTCGCTCGCGTGGTTCCTCCCGGTGTCGACGCTGTTCTTCATCCTGGTGCCGGGCCGCTTCGGACCGGCGATGGCGCTGATCTCGGGCAGCGCGGAACCCCGCGTCCGCGGCGCTTTCATGAGCTTCAACGCGGCCGTCCAGCAGCTCGGGGCGGGCCTGGCGGCAGTCGCGGCGGGAGCCATGGTCGGCCGCGCGTCGGACGGCTCGCTCGACGGTTACGGATGGGTCGGCTGGCTCGCCGTCGCGTTCACGCTCGCCTCGGTCCTGCTCGCGTTCCGCATCCGGGTCGTCGACACGGGCGCGGGCCGGGGGCGTCCCGGCGACGCGCGGGCGACGCCCGAGTGACCACGCGCCCGTCGACGCTGCACCGTGGAGTACCATCGCGCGAACCGGCCCCAAGCCGCCCTCCGGCAACCCGTCCGATGATCATCTCGTCGCTGCTCGACACCGACCTGTACAAGTTCACGATGATGCAGGTCGTGCTGCACCACTTCCCCGGGGCGCACGCCGAGTACCGCTTCAAGTGCCGCAACGAGGGGGTCGACCTCGTTCCCCTCATTCCCGAGATCGAGCGCGAGATCGCCGATCTGTGCTCGCTTCGCTTCACGCGGGACGAACTCGACTACCTGCGACATCCTGCGGTTCATGAAGAGTGACTTCGTCGATCTGCTGGGCCTCTTCCAGCTCGACCAGCGCTTCGTGCAGGTGCGGCCGATCGCAGGCAGCCGCGGCGAGATCGACATCGCGATCAAGGGGCCCTGGCTCCACACGATCCTGTTCGAGGTGCCCATCCTCGCGATCGTGTCGGAGGTGTGGAACCGGCGCACCTACCCGACGACCGATTTCTCGGAGGGCCGGCGCCGACTCGCGGAGAAGGTCGCTCGGATCAACGCGGTGGCCGATCCCGACTTCCGAATCGCCGACTACGGCACGCGGCGCCGGCATGGCCGCGCATGGCAGGAGGAGGTGGTCACGACGCTCAAGGCCGGCATCGGGCCGAAATTCGTCGGAACGAGCAACGTCGACCTGGCGCGGCGGCACGACCTCACGCCGCTGGGCACGATGGCGCACGAGTACCTGCAGGCCTGCCAGGCGGCGGGCCCGCGGCTGCGCGACTCGCAGCGGTTCGCGTTCGACACGTGGGCGAAGGAGTACCGCGGCGACCTCGGGATCGCGCTCTCGGACGTGTGCGGCATGGACGCGTTCCTGCGCGACTTCGACCTGTTCTTCTGCAAGCTGTTCGACGGCGTGCGCCACGACTCGGGCGACCCGTTCGAGTGGGGCGAGAAGCTCCTCGCGCACTACCGGGCGATGCGCATCGATCCGAAGACCAAGGTGATGGTGTTCTCCGACCAGCTCGACGTGCCGCTCGCGATCAGGCTGTTCGAGCACTTCCGGGGGCGCAGCCAGGTGGCGTTCGGCATCGGCACCAACCTCACGAACGACGTCGGTCACCCCGCGCTGTCGATCGTGATCAAGATGACCCGATGCAACGGCCAGCCGGTCGCGAAGATCAGCGACGAGCCGTCGAAGTCGATGGACTACGATCCGTCGTACGTCGCCTACCTGCGCGAGGTGTTCCAGGTGCCCGTCCCGCCGGCCGCACCCGCGGCGCCCGGGCGGTCCTCCGGCGTCGCCTCGCGGGTCGGCTCGCAGTGACCCCCTTGCGCTGTCCCTCCCGCCGTGGCATCGTCCGCGCCGCCATGAAGCGAACCTCCCCGATGAAGTCGCTGTCCGTCACGCTCGCCTCGGCGCTCGCCGTCGTCATGGTTCCGGGATGCGCGACGGTCGAGCCGACGCCCGCCCCCGCCCCGGCGGCCGGGAAGGCGGAACCCGCGGCCAAGGTCATCCGAGGCTCGATCGTCTACCGCGAGAAGGTCGCGCTTCCCCCCGATGCGGAGCTCGTCGTCCAGCTCCTCGACGTGACGAAGCCGGACAAGCCGGTCGTCAATGCCGAGGCGACGATCCGGACCGACGGGGGGCAGGTTCCGATCGGTTCGCGCTGCCTCTCGACCCGGCGAAGCTCACCGGGAGCGTCCACAGCATGCGCGCGAGCATCCGCTTCGGCGGAAAGACGCAGTTCGTGACGGGCGCTCGCGTGATCATCGATCCGTCCTCGCCGCCGCAATCGCTCGTGATGACGGTGGTGGCCGGCGACACCGAGCGGGCGGTCGACGATTCGCCGGCCCCCGGAGGCGGCCGCGGACCGCCGCCGAGAACGATCCCGCCGCGCGGCCCGGCGCCGCCCAAGCGCTGAACCTCGCTCTGCCCGGTGCCTGGCCCTGCGCGGCCAGCCCGGGATCTCGCGGCGCGCGAACGCGACGACCTCGGTCGACGTCGCGCGCGCGACACCCGCCCGAACCTCGATCGCTGCGAGGTTGCCGCGGCGTCCAGCGGATACGCTTCGAGGCGGGCGAGCGCCCCCCGGGGCGCGTTCCTGCGGAATTCCGGCGAGGTCCACCGGCGCCGTGACCGGCCGCCCGCGTGGCGTGTAGAGTGCGCGCATGGCCACGCCGATCACCGGCTCGCGTCCGGGCGCCTACCGCGACCCCGCGTCGGGTGACGACCGGCGGCTGCGCCTGGACGACATCCTCAAGCTGATGGCCGCGGACGGTCTCGTCCCGCGGGCCGAGGCGGAGCGCCTCGCCCGGACACGCACGCGCCAGTACGACCATCCGCTCGGGCTCGTCGCGGCCCAGCACTGGAAATCGGCGAAGGCGCCGCACCCGGCGATGACGCTGGATTGGCTGGTCGAGTGGCTCGCCGCGAAGCTCGGCGTGCCCTGCATGCACATCGATCCGCTCAAGATCGACCTCGCGGCGGTCACGCAGACGATGTCGAACGCGTATGCCGAGCGCTTCCGCATCCTGCCGGTCGCCGTGACGCCGACGAAGCTCACCGTCGCGACCGGCGAGCCGTTCGTGACGTCGTGGGCGAAGGAGCTCGGCACGATCCTCAAGCTCGACGTCGAGCTCGTGTTCGCCAACCCGGACGACATCAAGCGCTACCTGGGCGAGTTCTACAACCTCGCGCGCTCGATGAAGCGGGCCTCCGAGGCGCAGCCCGGGCAGGTGTCGCTCGCGCGGAACTTCGAGCAGCTGGTCGAGCTCGGCAAGCGCGGCACGCTCGACGCGAACGACAGCCACGTCGTCCACATCACCGACTGGCTGTGGCAGTACGCGTTCGAGCAGCGCGCCTCCGACATCCACATCGAGCCGCGGCGGGACGTGGGGCAGGTGCGCTTCCGCATCGACGGCGTGCTCCACCAGGTCTACGCGATCCCGACGCCGGTGCTCCTCGCGATGACCTCGCGCATCAAGCTCCTCGCGCGCATGGAGATCGTCGAGAAGCGCCGGCCCCAGGACGGCCGCATCAAGACCGTCGCGCCCGACGGCCAGGAAGTCGAGCTCCGCATTGCGACGATGCCGACCGCGTTCGGCGAGAAGATCGTGATGCGCATCTTCACGCGCGAGGTGCTGGTCCGCGACTTCACCGACCTGGGGTTCACTCCGGACGACCGCGCGCGCTGGGAGCAGATGGTGCGCGAGCCCCACGGCATCATCCTCGTGACGGGGCCGACGGGCTCGGGCAAGACGACGACGCTCTACTCGACGCTGCGCCAGCTCGCGACGCCGGAGGTGAACGTCTGCACGGTCGAGGATCCGATCGAGATGATCGAGCCGGCGTTGAACCAGATGCAGGTCCAGACGTCGATCGGCGTCGACTTCGCGAGCGGCGTGCGCACGCTGCTGCGGCAGGATCCCGACATCATCATGGTGGGCGAGATCCGGGACCGCGACACCGCCGAGATGGCCGTGCAGGCGGCGCTCACCGGCCACCTCGTGTTCTCGACGCTGCACACGAACGACGCGCCGACCGCCGTGACGCGCCTGCTCGACCTCGGGTGCCCGCCTACCTGATCAATTCGACGCTGCTCGGCGTGATGGCCCAGCGCCTGGTGCGCACGCTCTGCCCGCACTGCAAGAGCCCGGGGGAGCCGCCGGAGGAGGATCTCTGGCGAATGCTCACGTCGCCGTGGCGGTCCGAGCGACCCGCGTCGGGGTGGATGGATCCCGTCGGCTGCGTCGAGTGCCGGATGACCGGCTACCGCGGCCGCATGGGCCTGTACGAGATCATGGTGATGACGCCCGCGATCAGGAAGCTCGTCGACGAGCACGCCGACGACGCGCGCGTCCGGGAGCAGGCGCACAGGGACGGCATGCGCCCGCTGCGCGTGTCAGGCGCGGTCAAGGTCGCCACGGGCCTGACCACCGCGGAGGAAGTGATGAAGGTCGCCCCGCTGGGATGAGGCGCGCCGCGACGCGTTCGCGCGGCCGTTGACGGGTTTCGCGGTGGCGCCGCGCATTCGAGGACCGCGTATCCTGACGATCGAATTCGAGCCGCTCGCGCACCTGCCGCCGCTCGCATGGTGCGCTCGCGCACGGCCCGGCTCGCCGGTGCGCGTGCGTCACGGCATCGGTGTCGTGACGCGCGACGAGGGCTTCGTCGAAGGCGCGTGGGACGGCGACTTCGGCGCGTTCGACGTCGACCGGGCCGGCACCCTCGCCGGGTCGGGGGCGCGCATGCGCGGCGACGCGCTCGTCTTCGCCGCGCCGTTCCATCCGCTCGAGCGGCTGTTCGTGCTGCGCGACGGTGGTGGGATCCGCGTGTCGAATTCGCTCGCGTTCCTGCTCACGGAAGCCGGGGACGGGCTCGATCTCGCGCATCCCGGCTACTTCTTCGACTTCGTCGGGCACGTGCGTCGGGGCATCGCGGCGCCGCCGACCCGGTTGCGCACTGCGTCGGGCAGGCGAGTCGAGCTCCATTCGTGCTGCAACCTGCGCCTGCGCGCCGATGCGACGCTCGAACGCGTCGACCGGCCGCCGGGCGACCCGCCGACCTGCTACGCGGACTATGCCGCCCTGCTGCTGGGCACGACCCGCAGGCTCGCGGCCAACGCCGCGGACCCGCGTCGGGCCGCGACGTATCGCCTGGTCGCCGCCTGCTCCCGCGGCTACGATTCGACGGCGTCCGCGACGATCGCCAGCCTCGCGGGATGCCGCGAAGGCGTGACGTTCGTCCGCAGCGCCGCGCCGTCCGGGCATCCGCTCGTCGGCGTCACCGAGCGCATCGACGACGACAGCGGCGCCGACACGTTGCGCGCGCTAGGCATGCGGGTGGCGAAATTCGACCGGCGTGCGCTCGCGACGCTTCCCGGGCATCCGCGTGCCGAATTCTTCATCAGCAGCCCGGCGGCGATCACCGACGCCACGGCGCGGCTCATGGAAGACGTGCTGCGCGGCAGCGTCTTCGTGTCCGGCCGGCACGGCGAGCGCTACTGGGGCCCGACGGCGAGGTGCAGCCGCATCGATTTCGCCGAGCGGGACGACTGCCACCTGTCGGGCCAGGCGTTGGGCGAGTTCCGGCTGCGCACGGGCTTCGTCCATTTCCCGTTGCCCTACGTGGGTGCGCGGAACGGCCCGGCGATCTTCAGGATCACGCGATCGGCGGAGATGCGGCCGTGGAAGCTCGGGACGGGCTACTACGACCGGCCGATCGCGCGCCGGATCGCGGAAGAGGCCGGCGTGCCGCGCGCGTGGTTCGGGCAGCGCAAGCTCGGCGCGGGGATGGGGTCGCGCGAGTTGAACGACGAGAGCGAGCGCGACTTCCAGGATTTCCTGCGGTCGGAGGTGCCGGCCGCGGTGTTGCGGAAGCTCGATCCCCGACCCGTCACCGAGCGGATCGGCCTGCACCGCCGGCTCACCTACCTGCGCTCGATCTACTCGCACCTGCCGCCCGTGTCCGCGGCGCTCGACCTGTCGGGCAGCGATCGCCTGCACATGATGTGGCGCTCGACCTCGCTCTACCACTTCCACTGGGGCTACGCGAAGACGAGCCGCCGGTACCGCTCCGGCTGACGCGCGACCGGCACACGCTCGGCGGACGCGGTGCGCATGGCGCGCTTCTGCACCGACGTGCTCGGCCTGCGGCTCTCCGACCCCTCGCCTGGCGTGGCGCACGCTCGATTCCGAAGCGACGTTGCGTCGCGCCCGGCGTCCGCGTCACGCCATGAAGCCCAGGTCCTTGACCGGGAACGCGCCGAGGTTCGGGAGCACGTAGGGCAGGTCGGTTTCCGCGATGCCCAGCCAGCGCACGAGCGTCGCGGCGTACTGGTCCAGCGACGTCGTCGGAATCCAGCGACCGTCCTTGCCCAGGTCGTCCGGGCCGTCGAGCGCCTGCGTCGGCACAGTGCCGTAAAGTGCCGCCCTGACCGCGCCGCCCAAGGGCGAACGCGTAGTTCCCCCATCCGTGGTCGGTGCCGGCATTCGACGCCGGCTTCCACGTGCGTCCGAACTCGGACAGCGTGAACGTCGTCACGCCGCTCGCGACGCCGAGCGCGGTCATCGCGGCGTCGAACGCCGCGAGCCCCTGCGAGAGGTCGGCGAGCAGGCCCTGGTGGATGCCAGCCTGGCCGCCGTGGGTGTCGTAGCCCCACTGGTGCACGTAGAACACCTGCCGGCGCACCTTCGTCTGACCGCGCCCCTCGATCAGCATCGCGACGGTCTTCAACTGGCGCGAGACGTTCGTGTCGAGGCTCGCGAAGTACGGCGCGACGACCGACGACGGGTTCTGCAGGATCGGAAAGACGACCGACGAGGCGAGCCCCTCCTCGGACAGGATCTGCGCGACGTCGTCGTAGACGTTGGCCCGCGACAGCGAGAGGATCTCGCGCATCGCCGCGTCGCGCAGCACGTCGAAGTCGTAGCGGTTGCTGCTGTAGAGCGTGAACCAGGGGTTGTCGGGCACCGTGAGCGGTATCGACGCGAGGCCCGCCGCGAACGTCCGCAACCCGTTGATCGACGTGAGCGCCGGGAACAGCGTGCCGGCGTTGGCGGCGTCCAGCCGGTCGGCGATCCGGCCGCCCCAGCCCGGTGCGTGTGAAGCCCGAGAATCGCCGCTCTGCACCGCCAGTTCCTGGTCGGAGTGCGAGAAGAGATTCGACGGGCGCGTCGTGCCCCGCTCTCGGGCCCGCTCGGTGGCGACGGCTGCGCGAGCATGCCGACGTTGGCGATCACCGCGAGGCGCTTCTGGTCGAAGAGCGTCTTGAGCGGGCCGCACGCCGGGTGGAATCCGAACGGCGTGGCGAGGTTGCCGGGCTGGATCGGCAGCAGCTGCGCCTGCGGCAGGTGGATGCCGGACGAGGGTGGCCGGATGGACGCGTACTTCTGGTAGCCGGCAGCGTCATAGCGGACGAGCGTGTTCTCGCCGTCGTTGCCGCCCTGCGGATAGACGCACGAGCGCCTTGTAGTCCGGCGCGGCCTGGGCGAGCGCCCGGTTGCGGTCGATCGCGGCGATCATGCCGCCCGCCGCCATGGCCTGGAGCAGCCGTCGGCGGTAGGTGGAAGGCAACGCGGGACGCGAAGTCTTCATGGCCGCCTCACTTCTGCACCTGGTAGTCGACCGACACCAGGATCAGGTTGACCGCCATCTTCACGCGGCGCAGCGGGTCGTTCGCCGGGAGCTTGCCGACCGCGGTGACGATGGTCTTGCGCATCTCCGGTCGCATGGCGCCGTGCATGAAGAGCCGGGTCAGCCGGTCGACGAGCACGTCGGGATTCGAGGCGTCGGGCAGGAAGGTCGTGAGCGCCGGGCTCTTCGTGCCCGACGGCGTTGTAGGGAACGGCTGCGGTCCCCACCACTCGGCGTTCCAAGGCTGGTCGACGTTGTAGAGCAGGTCGTTGACCTGGTTGAAGCGATTGAGGAACTCGGCTGACGTGAAGATCCCGAACTCGGGGGCGGGGACGTTCGTCCCGGGCAGCACGTAGTCGGCCGGGTAGTAGTTGAACACGGTCGGGGCGTTGAACAGCGGCTGCGCGCTCTGCCAAGCCGAGCTGTGTACGGGTTGTAGCCGTCGGTCTCGATGTCGAGTCCGCGGATCATCGAGGTCCAGAACAGGACGGGTTCCCGCAGGCGGCCGTATTCCGTGTCGACCTTTCGCGCTCCGCGCGCTTCCGGATCGAGCAGGATCGCCCGCGTGACGGCCGCCAGGTCGCCGCGCACGCCCTGACCGTTGTTCTTGAACACCTGAACGACGCGCCGGATGTATCCGGCGTCGGCGAGCTTGTGACCATCTTCTGGATCAGCTGCCGGACGATGAACGGCGGCGTGTTCGGATGGTCGACGAGCATCTTCACCACAGCCCGGACGTCGGCGCTCGCGCTGCCGCCTGCGTTGAGGATGAGTCGCCACGGAGAGCAGGATCTTCGTGCCGCTGTCGTGCCACTGGTCGAACGGGATCATGTCGCCGACGTAGTAGTTCGCGTTGCCCCAGAAATCCGGCGACCGGCCGGGCCTCGTCGGGAACGTGTAGCCGGTCAGCACCCGCGCGAGCTCCTCGATGTCACTCTGGCGGTAGGTCGGAACGAGCTGGCCCTTCGCGTCCAGCTTCGGCGTCCCGTCCTCGTCGAGCGCGTTCACGCCGATCGTGAAGAGCTGCATCAGCTCGCGCGCGAAGTTCTCGTTCGGGCGGATGCCGTCGTGCTCGGGAATGTTCTTCACCCAGGTCTGGAAGTTCCCGAGCTGGGGCGAGAGCGTGTACTTGAGCAGCAGGTTCTCGAACGTGCCGAAGGCGTGGTCGCGCAGGCGCTGCTGGAACTCGGCATGGGCGTAGGTCTCGCCGAACGCGACCGCGGACACGACGAAGATCTGGTGCCAGACGTGCGCCATGCGCATGCGGGCTGGTCGGGCGCGGTCCTCGACTGCGGAAGAACTCGGCGCGACCGGCTGGGGGCTCCACTGCGCTGGAAGCCGCAGTACTTCTCCGGCGTGACCGGCGGCGTCGGGTCGTTCATGCACTTGGTCGGGTCCATCGGCGGATCGAACCAGGGCGGCTGCGTGTAGCGCGTGACGTTGAGCTTGAGCTGCTCGTCGATCCACGGCGCGACACCCTTCGCCTTCACCTGCTGGACGGCCGCCTCGGTGGGGCCCAGCGTCGCCTGCTCGAGCCGGACGATATCGGCTTCGACGTCGGCGTCCGACAGCCGGGCGCACATCACGATTCCTTCGGACGCAGCCGGCCTTTTCGGGCATGCGCGCCGCCGCCGTCAGGTCTGCGGTGAACCGGTGATTGACGTCGGCGATCTGGTCGCTGAAGAAGCTGCGGTACACCGGCGTGGAACCGGGGCCGCACGAGCCGTTGACCGGGATCGGAATGTGGAAAGCGATCGCCTCGTACTTCCACGCCGGGAGCGTCTTCACCCACTCGCATTCGGCCGGGTCGGCCGTGTAGAAGTGCGACTTCGGGCCGAGGCCGATCGCGCCGTAGAACCGGCACACCGGGCGCCGGTCGGGCGCAGGATCCGTGTAGACGGTGAACTCGCCGCCGGTCCGCTTCCAGCCCTGGACCAGGTTGCCTTGGTCGATCATCGCCGCCTCCTCCGGGAAGGCGGTCATGAAATAGTGCTTCAGTGCCGAGTTGTAGTACTCGACCGCGGTGCCGGCGGCTCCGATGGCGGGCGCGGCGTGGATCGCCGCGAGCGCGAACGCGGCGGGGGCCGCCAGGCGCCGCAGCGCGCGTCCTGGGTCCGGGGGCGACGTCGGATATCGCAGCACGGCCGATTTTCCTCTGCAAGACCCCGCCTGCGTGGCCGACGGGGGACTGCGATGGGTCGACTCCATTGGGATCCGGACAGGCGGATCCAGGGGAGCATACGCTCGCGGACTGGGAATTGCCCCGTCCGGTCATGCGAAAAATCGGGCAGTGGAACGCTCACTGCTTCGCGAGGCGCAACGTGCAGGGGCGCAACTCGAGTCGGCTGGCCGTTCCGGCCGCGCCTTCGAGCTGCGCCTCGACCGTTGGCGGTTCGGCGCGCAGGTCGAGCAGGGGCGGCACGACGCTAGAGCCAGCGGTAGATGCCGTAGTAGAGGTCGCCCACGCGGCTACCGAGCAACCGGCGCCGCGCGTACTCGAGGAGCCGGGCGCGATCCAGACGGAACGTGTGCGGCTGGATCTGAGACGCCCGCGCGAGCGCCGTATCCTCGGCGACCACGGCGGGTACGAGGACGCCGACCCGGGGCTTCTGCACGTGCGCGCGCCCGCCCAGGAAATGGTCGATCGGCAGGCGGATGGCGACCGACGGCTGCTCGAAGAAGCGCTCGATCCAGGCACGCGAGATCACGTAGCCCCACGTGTTGTAGACGGTTCCCACCGGCTCGTGAATGGCGCAGGACCCGACGAGCGTGCGCCGCCGCGACGACAGGTTCCGCGACGACGTCCCGAGGTAGACCACGTCGAACGGATGGGGGCGCTGCGAGAGCGTCGCGATCGCCGCCGCGAACGCCGGACGCAGGACGACGTCGTCCTCGAGGACGGTGCAGAAGCGCTTCGTGGAATGCTCGACGAGCCACCGCCATGCGGTCAGGTGCGACGCCCAGCACCCGACCTCCGCGCAGGAGAGGACGCCGAGATCGAACGCGAGCGTCGGGAACGCCGACGCGCACCACGCCGTGACCTTGTCGCGCGACAGGTGGCGCATGTCGACGCCGACACGCGCGTGGCGCAGCCCCTGGTCTGCGAGGCGTCTGGTCATGGCGGCACGGCGCAACTGCGCCGATTCCAGATTGATCAGGAGGACCATCGCGGGAATCCCGGGAGGAGGAGGGAGACTCACTCTTCCGCGGCCATGACGGCAGCTTGAATGCGGCCGTGCAAGGTTGCGCCCGTCCGCCGGGGGGCGCCGACGCGGGCGGCTGCGGCGGCTGGCGCCGCGTGCGGCGGGAGGTGCGATCGGGTTGAGGGGGGGGTATCGTGGAAGGTGTTCGGTGATGGCGAGCGTCTGGTTCGTGGCGGGGATGACCGAGGCTCTGCCGGGAATCGGCATTCAGCGGTACAAGATCTTCGCGGGTGGGGGCGGGCGCTGTCGTCGCGGCGTCCGCTATGCAACCAGCTGCCCGCGCAGATCCGGCCTGATCGTCGGCTCAAGCGAACCGCATTGGGGCTCGCAAGATCCGGGAGTTACTGGTGCGCCGCCTGGACGGCGACATCCGGGTCCCGGCCACGAGCACCATCCACGCCGTGCTGCATCGGCATGGCCTGGTCAAGGCCATCGGCCGACCGCGCTCCCGCGCCACCGGCACCCCGCTCTCCGCCGGCATCGCCCCCAACCACCTGTGGTGCGCCGACTTCAAGGGCGAGTTCAAGCTCGGCAACGGCCAGTACTGCTACCCGCTGACGGTCACCGACCACGCCTCCCGCTTCCTGTTGCTCTGCGAAGCCCTCGACACCGAGCAACTGTTCCGGGAACGGGGCCTGCCGGCCGCCATCCGCTCCGACAATGGCGTTCCGTTCGCCAGCCCCAACGCCCTGTTCAACCTCTCCAGACTCTCCGTCTGGTGGCTGCGCCTGGGCATCGCCATCGAGCGCATCAAACCCGGCCATCCGCAGCAAAACGGACGCCATGAGCGGATGCACCTGACCTTGAAGAAGGAAGCCACCCGGCCCCCAGGCATGAACAGCCTCCAGCAGCAGGCCCGCTTCGATGCCTTCGTTCAGGAATTCAATACCGAGCGGCCCCACGAAGCGTTGGCCATGATGACACCGGCCGAAATGTATTCGGCCTCGCCCACACCTTATCGGGGACTGCCTGACCTCACTTACCCGCTGCACGACCGGGATGTCGTCGTCACCGCTTGCGGCCGCATCTGCATGCACCGCAAGCGCATCAACGTCTCCCACGTCCTGGCAGGTCAGCGCGTCGGCATCAAGGAGGTCGACGAAGGCATCTGGATCGTCAGCTTCATCCAGTACGATCTCGGCTACATCGACTTGGAGCAGAAAACCCTGCAACCCTTGGACAACCCGTTCGGCACGCGGTTGTCACCTATGTCTTAGGTACGGCCTGTTACCCATGTTTCCGGGCCGTACAGCGTGGCGGCTGGCGGATGGGGTGGGATTCGAACCCACGAACGGGTTGCCCCGTTGCCGGTTTTCAAGACCGGTGCCTTCAACCGCTCGGCCACCCATCCGCGGATGCAGTGTTCGTCCGACGCGTCTCGAGACCCCCGCGACCGGACCGACGCGCGATGTTACCGCTTCGTGGCGGAACCCCGCCGGGAGCCCCAACCGGTGCGGGACGGCAACCCGTTGATTCCGCGACGATCGCCCGCATGTTCAGTTTGGATTACCCGGAGGGCGCGCAGGGTCTCGAGCGCTTGAAACTCCTGGGGTTCCTGTTAGTCTAACCACTCGTTGGCCCGATCCACGGGCCCTCATGGAGGTAGTGAATGAATCCCAAGTTCGAGCCCGTCATGACGTCCGGCCGGCCTGCGCCGCTCCCGGGCCGGACCGACTCGCTCCCGGTCGACCGCAACAGCGTCCTGCGCAACACCTACTGGCTGCTGGCGATCTCGCTGCTGCCGGTCGTGGCAGGCGCGTGGCTGGGGATGCAGCTGAACTTCGTGTCGTTCTTCAAGGCCGCGCCGATCATGACGCCGCTCGTGATGTTCGGCGCGATGTTCGGCATGCTCTTCGTCGTCTCGGCGCTGCGCAACAGCGCCTGGGGCGTCGCGGCGCTGCTGGGCTTCACGTTCATCTCGGGCGTGTTCCTGACGCCGATCCTGTCGGTCGCCGGAGGGCTGAAGAACGGCGGCCAGCTGGTCGCGCTGGCGGGCGGCATGACCGCGGCGATCTTCTTCGCGATGGCGACGATCGCCACCGTGACGAAGCGCGATTTCAGCTTCATGGGCAAGTTCCTGTTCATCGGGCTCGTGCTGGTGATCGTCGCGTCGCTCGCCAACCTGTTCTTCCAGGTGCCGGCGCTCTCGCTCACGATCTCGGCCATCGCCGTGCTGCTCTTCTCCGCCTACCTGCTGTTCGACGTGAGCAGGATCGTCAACGGCGGGGAGACGAACTACGTGATGGCGACGCTGGGCATCTTCCTCAGCCTGTACAACCTCTTCAGCAGCCTGCTGCACCTCTTGATGGCCTTCTCGGGCGAGCGCGACTGATTCGGCGTCGGCGTCGACGGCGATGGCGGGGCGAGGCGACTCGCCCCGTTTTTTTTCGCCCGCGATGGGCGCCTCGGCCTCGGTGGGTCGACGTGCGCTGAGGGGGGCGGCGCACCGGGCGACGCGGCGTCAGGTTGCCGCTACGGGGTCGCGCACGAACAACGCGATCGACTCCACGTGCGCGGTGTGCGGGAACATGTTGACCGCGCCGGCCGCCGCGAACGCATAGCCGCGCTCGTGCACGAGAACCGCCGCGTCGCGGGCGAGCGTCGCGGGATTGCAGCTCACGTAGACGATGCGCCGGGGCGCCCGGTCGTCGTCCGAGTGCGGCAGCGCCTTCACGAGCTCGATGGCGCCCTCGCGGGGCGGATCGATCAGCACCTTGTCCAGCGGCAGGAGCGGCGCGATCGAGTCCGGCGTCGCCGCGAACAGGTTGGCGACCGCGAACCGCGTCGTCGCCGAGAGGCCGTTGGCCGCCGCGTTCTCGCGTGCGCGGCCTGCCAGCGATTCGCTGCCTTCGATCCCGGTGACGGTCGCGCCGCGCCTCGCGATCGGCAGCGTGAAGTTGCCGAGCCCGCAGAAGAAGTCGGCGGCGCGATCGCCCGGGCCCGGCTCGAGCAGCGCGATCGCGCGGCGCACGAGCACCTGGTTGACGTGCGGATTCACCTGCGTGAACTCGGTCGGCGAGAAAGGCATCGTGATGCCGAACTCGGGCAGCGTGTACGCGAGCCCCGGCTCGCCCGGGCGCATGGGCGCAGCGGTCCCCGGGCCGCCGGGCTGCAGCCAGATCGACACCGTGTGTCGCAGTGCGAACGCGCGCAATGCCGCCTCGTCGTCGGACGTCGGCGGCTCGAGCACGCGCAACACGAGCACGACGAGCTCGGCCGAGAGGTCGTCGAGGCGAACGCCGACGGCGACCTCGATCTGCGGCAGCCGGTCGCGGATCGACAGCGAGCCGACGAGCTCGCGCAGCCGCGGCAGCAGCGCGGAAACCTGCGGCGGCAGCACGTGGCACTCGAGCATGTCGGCGACGTAGCTCGACTTGCGCTCGTGGAACCCGACCAGCACGCCGCCCTTCTTCGGCACGTGGCGCACCGACAGCCTCGCCCGCGTGCGATAGCCCCAAGCGGGCCCGTCCACCGGAGGCAGCAGGATCGCGGGCGAGACACGGCCGATGCGCGTGAGGGCGTCCTCGAGCGCGCGCTGCTTCGCGGCGACCTGCAGCGAGGGCGTGGCGTGCTGCAGCGTGCAACCGCCGCAGACGCCGAAGTGCGGGCAGCGCGGGGCGACGCGGTCGGGGGCGGCGGTCTCGACGCGCACCGTGCGCGCGAGCTCCCACGAGGGCTTGCGCTTGATCGTCTCGATCGCGACGGTCTCGCCGGGCAGCGCGCCCTCGACGAAGACGGCCTTGCCTTCCACGCGGGCGACGCCGCGGCCCTCGTAGTCGAGCGAGGCGACGTCGACGATGAGCATGGTGCGAATCCTGGCCGAAACCGGGCATTCTACCGGGGCCGGGACGCCGCCCTCCTGCGGCCCCCTCGGCGTCATCTAGGGCCTGTTAACGCTACCGGGACGCTCGCGTGACTCAGGAAACGGCCGCCATCAAGGCGCACGCCGCAAGCAGTAGCCGGTCCTACTGCGAGGACGTGCAACGCCGAGGGCGGCCGTTTCCTGAGATCACCCGGAGGGCCAGCGCAGCACCGGCGTGAGTGCCCCGGTAGCGTTAACAGGCCCTAGAATGTCGGCCGTGCGCATCCTCTCGATCGACTGCTCGACCGACGTGCTCTCCGTCGCCTGCGGGGACGGGAACGACTTCGCCGTGCGCGACGAACACGTGGGTCCCGCGCATGCCGAGCGCGCGCTGCCCCGCATCCGCGAGCTGCTCGCGCTCCGGGGCTGGGCGCTCGGCTCGCTCGACGCGATCGCGTTCGGCGCGGGGCCGGGCTCGTTCACCGGCGTGAGGATCGCGTGCGGCATTGCGCAGGGCCTCGCGCTCGGCGCCGGGCTCGGGCTCGTCCCGGTGGGCACGCTCGAGGCGCTCGCGCAGGAGGCGTGGCGCGCGCACGGCGCGGCCGAGGTGTTCGCGTGCCTCGACGCGCGCATGCGCGAGGTCTACGTCGCGTCGTATGCGCGCGAGGGCAGCGGCTGGCGCACGTTGCGCGAGCCTGACGTCCTGAAGCCCGATGCCGTCCCGACGCAGCCGGCGTCGTCGCTTGGCGCGGGCGATGGCCTCGCCCTGTACCCGGCGCTCGCCGCGCAGATCGGCCTCGCGCGACACGACGCATCGCTCAGGCCGACCGCGCGCGCCGTCGGCGAGCTCGCCGCCGGCCGGATCGCGCGAGGCGATCTCGTGGCCGCGCGCGACGCGCATCCGATGTACGTGCGTCACCGCGTCGCGCTGACGGCGGCGGAGCGCGCAGCCGGAGCGAGGCTGTGACGATGGCGACGATCGCGCGCCCCCGGGATTGCGCCCGCCCGTCGTCTGGCGCCCGCTCGAGGCGACGGACCTGGCCTACGTCGCGGCGCTCGAGCAGCAGATCCACGCGGCGCCCTGGTCGCTCGGCAACTTCCGCGATGCGCTCGCGGCGGGCTACTGCGCGATGGTCGGCGAGCGCGAAGGGCGCATCGTCGCGTTCGGCGTGCTGATGCTCGCGCCCGGCGAGGCGCAGGTGCTCAACCTGTCGGTCGTCCCCGACGCGCGGCGCGCGGGCCTCGGCCGTACGCTGCTGGATCGGCTGATCGACGTCGCGGCGCGGGCGGGCGCCGAGCAGTGCTTCCTCGAGGTCCGCGAGTCGAACGCGCCCGCGCTCGCGCTCTACGCGGCGGAGGGCTTCGAGGCGGTGGCCCGACGCGAGGACTACTATCCGGCCACGGCGACGACGCCGCGCGAGGATGCGCTGGTGCTGAGGCGCGATCTGGTGGCGCGTCCGCCGGGCCACGGCCGGACAACCTCGCCGTGATCCCACGGCGCACACGGCCTCGCATGAACGGGCATCTGGAAATCGTTGTCCACCCGAGTCGCGTGGTCTGGCATGGCCGGTGGCGGGCATCGCGTCCACATTCCCAAGAGTCGCGCGGCGCATCCGCGGGTCACCACGCAGGGCTTTCCTAGATGGCGACGCGCGACGAGATCCTGCGGGAGCTCAAGCTCGCGCCCGAGTGGCGCCTGCGCAGCGACGCGACGGCCGGGCAGGACGGGCCTGTGGAGACCGCGTCAGCGCGCGGCGCCTCGCCGGCCAGCCCGTCGTCGCGGCCGATCGTTGCTGCCGAGGATCCCGTCGCGCGCCGCGAGCGAATCGCCGCGCTCGACTGGGATGCGTTCGAGGCCGACGTCGCGTCGTGCACCGCGTGCGGGCTGTGCCGCTCGCGCAACAGGGCCGTGCCCGGCGTCGGCGACCGCCGTGCCGAATGGCTGTTCGTCGGCGAGGGGCCCGGCGCGGAAGAGGACGCGAAGGGCGAGCCGTTCGTCGGGCAGGCCGGCAAGCTCCTCGACAGCATGCTCGCCGCGCTCGGCATGGGGCGCGACGCCAACGTCTACATCGCCAACGTCGTGAAGTGCCGGCCGCCGAACAACCGCACGCCGGAGCCCGCCGAGGCGGAGGCCTGCCGGCCCTACCTCGAGCGCCAGATCGCGCTGATCCGGCCGAAGCTCATCGTCGCGCTCGGCAAGAGCGCGGCGTCGCTGCTGCTCGGGAGCGACGCGACGATCGCGAGCCTGCGCGGGCGGCGGCACCGCTACGGCGAGACGCCGCTCGTCGTGACCTACCACCCGGCCTACCTGCTGCGCAGCCTGCCGGACAAGGCGAAGGCGTGGGAAGACCTGGTGTTCGCGCGCAGCATGGCGTCGTCCGTCGCTTCCGCCGACCCGCCCGTCGCATGACCCCCTTGCGCCGCGTGTCCCGCGACCGCATAGTGGGAGACGCGCGCGCTGCGCGCACCCGTTCCCGTGATGGAGGCTCCATGCTGAGGAAGTTCGCCACGCTGTTGGCGGTCGCCGCCACCCTGTCGCTCACCGGCTGCGGCTACAACACGCTCCAGTCGCAGGACGAGCAGATCAAGGCCGCCTGGTCGGAGGTCGTGAACCAGTACCAGCGTCGCGCCGATCTCGTGCCCAACCTGGTGAACACCGTCAAGGGCTACGCCGCGCAGGAGCGCGAGGTGCTCGAGGCGGTCGTCAACGCCCGGTCGAACGTGGCCGGCATCAAGGCGACGCCCGAACTCATCAACGACCCGGCCGAGTTCCAGAAATTCCAGCAGGCCCAGGGGCAGCTCTCGGGCGCGCTGTCGCGGCTGCTGCTCGTCGTCGAGAACTATCCGAACCTCAAGTCGGACGCGCTGTTCCGCGACCTGCAGGCGCAGCTCGAAGGCACCGAGAACCGGATCACCGTCGCGCGCAACCGCTACATCAAGAGCGTGCAGGAGTTCAACACGACCGTGCGCCAGTTCCCGACCAACCTGACGGCGATGCTGTTCAAGATGGAGGTGAAGCCCAACTTCACCGTCGAGAACGAGGCCGCGATCGCGAAGCCGCCGACGGTGGACTTCGGCAAGACGCCGGCGCCGGCCGCCCCCGCGCCCGGGAAGACGTCGGGGCTGCCGGGCGACGCGAAGACCGCGGCGGTGGCCGACCCGGCCGCCGACCTGCTGAAGTCGGGCTACTGACCGGGTCGCGGGCGTCGAGGCGGGCCGGTGGTCCGCCTCCCGGCGCTCGTCCTCGCTTCGCGTCGCGTTCGTCGCGCATGCGCAATCCCCTCGCCATCACGCTCGCCGCGGGCGCGCTCGCCGCGCTGTGCGCGTTTCCCGCGCTCGCCCAACCCGCGGCGTGGGAGGGCGGCTCGGATGCGCTGAAGCCGGTCCCCCAGCTCGCTGCGCGCGTCACCGACCTCACCTCGACGCTGTCGGAGGCCGAGCGGTTGGCGCTCGAATCGAAGCTCGCTGCGTTCGAGGAGAAGACCGGCGCCCAGATGGCCGTGCTGGTCGTGCCGACGACGCAGCCGGAGCCGGTCGAGACCTACGCGATCCGCGTGGCCGATGCGTGGAAGGTCGGGCGCAAGGGGCGCGACGACGGCGTGCTGCTCGTCGTCGCGAAGAACGACCGCCGCCTGCGCCTCGAGGTCGGCTACGGCCTCGAGGGTGCGATTCCCGACGCGATCGCGAAGCGGATCGTCGCCGAGGACATCGCGCCCCGATTCCGCGAAGGGCGCTACGCGGCCGGCATCGAGGCGGGCGTCGACCGCGTCGTGGCGATCGTCGAGAAGGGCGAGCTGCCGCCGCCGGCGAAGCGGACGTCGCGCACCGCGGGCGCCGGTGGCCTGTCGTGGGAGATGATCGCGCTGCTGGCGCTCGTCGTCGTTCCGGCGGTCGGCGGCATCCTGAAGGCGATCTTCGGCAAGCTCGGCGGGTCGACGGTCGGCGCGGGCCTGGTCGGCGGCATCACGTGGTTCGTGCTGGGCTCGGTGGCGCTCGCGATCGGCGCCGCGGTGGTCGCGTGGATCGCGATCCTGCTCATCGGCGGCGTGGGCAGCGCCGCGAACGGGCGCGGCGGCGGCGGCGTCTGGCTGCCCGGTGGCGGTGGCTGGGGCGGCGGCGGCGGGATGGGCGGCGGCGGCTGGTCGGGCGGCGGCGGCGGATTCGGCGGAGGCGGCGCCTCCGGAGACTGGTAGGAGCGGGGATGCCCTGGCGCAAGCCGATGCGATGGTGGCGGCACGCGGTCACGGACCGCGGCCACGTGGCTCGCGCGCTCCCGCCCGCGGCGCTCGACCGCATCGAGCAGGCGATCGCCGCGGCGGAAGCGCGGCATGCGGGGCAGATCGTGTTCGCGATCGAGCCGGCGCTGCCGGTCGGGCGCGTGCTCGCGAAGCTCGCGCCCCGCGAGCGCGCGCTCGAGATCTTCGGGCTGCTGCGCGTCTGGGACACCGAGGACAACAACGGCGTGCTGGTCTACCTGCTGCTCGCGGACCGCGACGTCGAGATCGTCGCCGACCGCGGCATCCATCGTCACGTCGGCGACGCCGCATGGCAGGACGTGTGCGCCCGGATGGAGGCGGCGTTCCGCGACGGCCGCTACGAGGAAGGCGCCCTTGCGGGCGTCGAGGCGATCTCGGATCTGCTCGCCCGGGCGTTTCCGCGCGGCGACGGGTCGAACGAGCTTCCGAACCGTCCGGTCGTGATCTGAAGGCGTCGGGCTGAAGCCCGACCCACGGTTCCGCGCGCTGCTGTGGGTCGGGCTCCAGCCCGACGCCTTCAGTGGCCGCCGGGCCCGTGCTTCTCCATGCCGATCAGGTGCAGCGAGTCGCTGTGGCGCTGGTTCAGGCGGAAGCGCAGCATCACGAGCAGCATCGTCGACGAGACGAACAGGCCGAACATCCCGATCGCGATGTGCACCGAGATGCCCGAGCGCACCATCAGCGCGTAGAGGCCCACCATGACGAGGATGCCGATGTTCTCGTTGAAGTTCTGGACCGCGATCGAATGCCCGGCGCCCATCAGCACGTGGCCGCGGTGCTGGAGCAGCGCGTTCATCGGCACCACGAAGAAACCGGCCAGCGCGCCCACCGCGATCATGAGCACGATCGCGATCGGCAGCTGGGTGACGAACACCATCACCATGACGAGGGCGCCCATCGCCACGCCCATCGGGAGCACGCGCACCGAGTCGCGCAGCGTGACGAACCGGGCGGCCGCGACCGCGCCGAAGGCGATGCCGAGCGCGACGACGCCCTGCAGGTAGGACGCCTGCGACAGGTTGAAGCCCAGGTTGCGCGCCGCCCAGTCGATCACGATGAACTGCAGCGTCGCGCCCGCGCCCCAGAACAGCGTCGTCGTCGCGAGGGTGATCTGCCCGAGCTTGTCGCGCCACAGCAGGTAGACGCAGTGGGAGAACTCGCGGATGAGTGCGATCGGGTTGCGGCTGGGCGTCCGGTGGTCGACGCCGGTGTCCGGGATGTGCCAGTTGAAGATCGCCGCGATCGCATAGAAGACCGCGATGATCGCGATCGCCGCCTCGGGCGGCGTGTCGATGCCGGTGTCGAAGCCCGGCAGGTCGAAGCCGAGGAGCGCGGTCGAGACGCGCGGGCTGACGAGCGCGCCGCCCAGCAGCACGCCGAGGATGATCGACCCGACCGTCGTGCCCTCGATCCAGCCGTTCGCGACGACGAGCTGCTGGGGCGGCAGCAGCTCGGTCAGGATGCCGTACTTCGCCGGCGAGTACGCGGCGGCCCCGAGTCCGACGACCGCGTAGGCAAGCAGCGGGTGCACCGCGAACAGCATCAGCGCGCAGCCGACGATCTTGATGCCGTTGGTGATCAGCATCACGCGGCCCTTCGGCATCGAGTCGGCGAACGCGCCGACCAGCGGTGCGAGCACCACGTAGGACACGACGAAGCTCTGCTTGAGCGCCGGCGTCATCCAGGCGGCCTCGCTCATCTGGCGCAGGAGCGCGATCGCGGCGACGAGCAGCGCGTTGTCGGCGAGCGAGCTGAAGAACTGCGCCGCCATGATCGTGTAGAAGCCGCGCGTCATCGGCGCTTCGCCTCGGCGGCGCAGAACGGGAGCGTGGAACGGACGGCGATTCGCGGCGGTGCGCGCAACGACGGCTGCCTGGCGGTGGATCTCTGCAAGCGGACTCCGCGACGGTACGTGGCGCGGGATGGCCGCGAGCACGGTCGAACCCCCTTGTCAGGGGAGGGCGCGGCGGCGGGGGGCTTTGGTATGATCCCCCACGAAACCGGTCGCGCGACCGGCGCGTTTATACCACGATTGGCGGGCCGCCCCAATGACGCGGCGCGGCAAGGTCGTCGAGGCGCGTTGCCGAAACCCCGCCGTCGCGCGTCGCGTGATCCACCGACCCCGTGGCCCGACCGCTCTTCGCGCAAATCAACCTCGCGGCGCTGCGCGCCAACCTCGCGCGGGCCCGTGCGGCCGCCCCCGGCGCCAAGGTGCTGGCGGTCGTCAAGGCGAACGCGTACGGGCATGGCCTGACGCGCGTCCTGCCGGCACTGGACGACGCCGACGGCCTCGCGCTGGTCGAACTGGACGCCGCGTCGACGCTGCGCGAGCGCCACTACACGCGCCGCATCCTCCTGATCGAAGGGTTCTTCGAGGAGCGCGAGCTCCCCGAGCTGTCGCAGCGCCGCCTCGCCACTGTGGTGCACAACGAGGAGCAGACCGCGATGCTGGAGCGCGCGGTCCTGCCGCGGCCGCTCGAGGTGTTCGTCAAGGTGAACACCGGCATGAACCGCCTCGGATTCGCGCCGGGCGCGGTCGCCCGCACCTGCGAGCGCCTCGCCAACGCGCCGTCGGTCGCGGCGCTGCGGCTGATGACCCACCTCTCGCGCGCCGACGAGGACGACGGCGTCGCCGAGCCGCTCGCCGTGTTCGAGGCCGCGTGTCGCGGGCTGCCGTACCCGCGCTCGATCGCGAACTCGGCCGGCGTGTTCCGCCACGCGGAGGTCGGCGGCGACTTCGTGCGTCCCGGCATCATGCTCTACGGCGCCACGCCGTTCGCGTTCGACACCGCCGAGATGCTCGGCCTCGCGCCGGTCATGACGCTGCGCTCGGAGCTGATCGCGATCCAGTCGCTCAAGGCGAACGACACCGCGGGGTACGGCGCGAGCTACACGGCGTCCCGGCCGCACCGGCTCGGCGTCGTCGCCTGCGGCTACGCCGACGGTTACCCGCGCCACGCGCCGAACGGCACGCCGGTGCTCGTGTGCGGCAGGAAGGTGCGGATCGCCGGACGCGTGTCGATGGACCTGATCACCGTCGACCTGACCGAGGTGCCCGAGGCGCGCGTCGGCAGCCCGGTCGTCCTGTGGGGCGAGGGGCTGCCGGTCGACGACGTCGCCGCGGCGGCCTCGACGGTCGGCTACGAACTCCTGTGCGCGCTCGCGCCGCGCGTGCGTGTCCTCACCACCGAGGTCGGGCGCGTCGACCTCGAGCTCTGACCGGATCCGTCATGTTCATCGTCGTCACCGGCGCCGCGGGCTTCATCGGCGCGAACCTCGTCCGGGCGCTCAACGACCGCGGCGAGCGCGACATCATCGCCGTCGACAGGCTCGACGCCTCCGACAAGTTCCGCAACCTCGTCGACTGCGAGATCGCCGACTACCTCGACGCCGACGAGTTCCTCGACCGGATCGTCGACGGCGACTTCGACGGCGAGCTCGAGGCGGTGCTGCACCAGGGCGCGTGCTCCGACACGATGGAGCGCGACGGCGCGTTCATGATGCGCAACAACTACCGCTACTCGGCGCGGCTGCTCGAGTTCTGCCAGAACGACGACGTGCCCTTTCTCTACGCGTCGAGCGCGTCGGTCTACGGCGGCGGCACGACGTTCGCCGAGTCGCGCGCGAACGAGGATCCGCTCAACGTCTACGCGTACTCGAAGTTCCAGTTCGACGAGGTCGTGCGCCGCACGCTTCCCGACCGTACCGCGCCGATCGCGGGCTTCCGCTACTTCAACGTCTACGGGCCGCGCGAGGCGCACAAGGGCCGCATGGCGTCGGTGATGTGGCACTTCTTCAACCAGGTCCGCGCCGACGGCAGGGTCCGGCTCTTCGAGGGCACCGGGGGCATCGCGAACGGCGAGCAGCGCCGCGACTTCGTGTCGATCGAGGACGTCGTTCGCATCAACCTCGACTTCCTCGACCACCCGGAGCGCTCGGGCATCTTCAACGTCGGCAGCGGTCGCGCCGAGACGTACAACGCGGTGGCGGCGGCGGTGATCAACGCGGTGCGCGTGGCCGAAGGCGGGCAGGCATCGACCGTCGAGGCGCTGGTGCGCGAGGGGGCGATCTCCTACATCCCCTTCCCGCCGGCGCTGCTCGGCAAGTACCAGAGCTACACGAAAGCCGACCTCGCGCGCCTGCGCGCGGCGGGCTACGACGCTCCGACGCTGCCGCTCGAGGAGGGCGTGCGGCGCTACGTCGAATGGCTGATGGCGCGCGAGCGCGGCTGACCTCGACACTGGCGGCACGACCGGGGGGATCCGCGCACACGATGCGGTTCCTCGAGACCGGCCGCGTCCACCATGGAGAGGTCCCGATGATCCGCATCCTCGTCACGCTCGCACTCGCGTGCGCCGCCGCAACCGTTCCCGCGCTCGCCGCGGTCAACCTGAACACCGCCACGCGCGACGAGCTCGTCGCCGTGCCCGGCATCGGTCCGACGAAGGCCCAGGCCATCGTCGACCACCGCACGGCGAAGGGGCCGTTCAAGTCGGTCGACGACCTGAGGGACGTCAAGGGATTCCGCGGCAAGCTCGTCGACCGCCTGCGTCCGGAGCTCACGGTCGCCGCTGCGCCGGCGAAGGCGGCGACCCGCGCCGAGGGCAAGGGCGCGCAGACCGTCGCACGTGCCGGCGCCGGCCGGATCGCGGAGGAGAAGCCGCGCAAGTGACGGCTAGTCGCGAGGGAGGCGGCCCGCGGGGGCGATGCTAGACTTGGCGCCACGCCATCCGGCGCATCACCCGCCCCGGGCATGCTCTCCACCGTCGAATCCACGATCGGCAACACGCCGCTGGTCCGCCTCGCGCGGCTGCCCGGCGCGACGTCGAACACGATCCTCGCCAAGCTCGAGGGCAACAATCCCGCGGGCTCGGTGAAGGACCGTCCGGCGCTGTCGATGATCGTCGAGGCCGAGAAGCGCGGCGAGATCCGGCCGGGCGACACGCTGATCGAGGCGACGTCGGGCAACACCGGCATCGCGCTCGCGATGGTCGCGGCGGTGAAGGGCTACCGGATGATCCTGATCATGCCGGACAACCTGTCGCTCGAGCGCCGCCAGTCGATGACCGCCTACGGCGCCGAGCTGATCCTCGTCACGAAGGCCGAGGGGATGGAGGGCGCGCGCGACCTCGCCCTCAGGATGCGCGGCGAGGGCCGCGGCGTCGTGCTCGACCAGTTCGCGAATCCCGACAATTCGCTCGCGCACTACCGCGGCACGGGGCCCGAGCTGTGGCGGGACACCGGCGGCCGCATCACGCATTTCGTCTCGTCGATGGGCACGACGGGCACGATCATGGGCGTCTCCCGCTACCTGAAGGAGAAGGATCCCGCCATCGTCGTCGTCGGCGCGCAGCCTGCCGAGGGCGCGTCGATCCCGGGCATCCGCAAATGGCCGGAGGCGTACCTGCCGAAGATCTACGACGCTCGCCGTGTCGACCGCATCGAGCCGGTCACGCAGCAGGAGGCCGAGGGCACGATGCGCCGCCTCGCGCGCGAGGAGGGGATGTTCTGCGGCGTGAGCTCCGGCGGCGCGTGCGCGGTGGCGCTGCGGATCTCGCGCGAGGTCGAGAACGCGACGATCGCGTTCATCGCTTGCGACCGTGGCGACCGCTACCTGTCGACCGGCGTGTTCGCGTGAACGGGCAAGAGGCGACGAAGCCATGACACCGATCCTCGTCTTCGACCTCGAGACCGTCCCCGACGTCGACGGCATCCGCCGGATCAACGGCCTGCCCGCGGAACTGCCCGACGCCGACGTGGCGGAAGGGTTCGCGCAGTCGCGCCGGGCGCAGACCGGAAGCGATTTCCCGCCGCACTACCTGCACAAGGTGGTCGCGATCGCGTGCGCACTGCGGCGCGGCGACGACCTCCGGGTCTGGTCGGTCGGCGAGCCCGGCGAATCCGAGGCCGATCTGATCCGGCGCTTCTTCGAGGGCATCGAGAAGTTCACGCCCCAGCTGGTGAGCTGGAACGGCGGCGGGTTCGACCTGCCGGTGCTGCACCATCGCGCGATGATCCACGGGATCGCGGCGCAACGCTACTGGGACTGGGGCGACGACGACCGGGAGTTCAGGTACAACAACTACCTCAGCCGCTACCACACGCGCCACATCGACCTGATGGACGTGCTCGCGCAGTTCCAGCCGCGCGCGAACGCGCCGCTCGACGCGGTCGCGAAGCTGTGCGGCTTTCCCGGCAAGCTCGGGATGGACGGCGGCGACGTCGCCGCCGCAATCGCGCGCGGCGCGATCGACGAGGTGCGCAGCTACTGCGAGTGCGACGTGCTGAACACCTACCTGCTCTACCAGCGCTTCCGGCTGATGCGCGGCGAGCTCACCGCAGGCGAGTACGCGGCCGAGATCTCGCTCGCGCGCGAGAAGGTCGCGGCGACCGGCGCGCCGCATTGGCGAGCGTTCCTGGCCGCGTGGGATGCCAACGCCACCGCGCCGGTCTCGGCGGCCGGCGCCTGACGCTTCGCTGCCGCCTGCAGACGACCATTCACCCTCGCAGGATGGGCAGCGTCTCGAAGCGCCCGCCCAGCACGCTTCGCGCGTCCGTCGACCACCAGCGCTCCAGCACCGTCGCGTAGACGCTCCTGAAGTCGATCGCGTGCGGCAGGTTGCCGTCGCCGACGCGGTCGAGCCGGGGCGCCTCGCCCGCGAAGCCTCCCGCGACCTTGCCGCCGAGCGCGAAATGGACGCTCGCGGTGCCGTGGTCGGTTCCCGCGGACTGGTTCTCCTTCGGGCGGCGGCCGAACTCTGCGTAGGTGAGCACGAGCGTGCGGTCCCAGCGACCGATCTCGCGCAGCGCCGACTCGAGTGCGGCCAGCCCCTGCGCGAGGTCGCCGAGGAGGCGCGCCTGTGTCGGCGCCTGGTTCGCGTGCGTGTCGAAGCTGCCGATCGACAGGTGCACGACCGCGACGCCGGCGTCGTTCGCGATCACGCGCGCGGCGGTCTTCACCGCATTGCCGAACGGCGTGGCGGGGAACGCGGTCGCGTACGCGTGCCGGCCATCGAGGTGCGAGGCCGCCTGCACGACGTCGCCTTCGATCTTCAGGATGTGCGCGAGCGCGGGATTGCGACGCTCTCCCGCTGGCGAGGCGAGCCTTGCGCGGCGCAGGAACTGCTCGGGATCGGCGAGCGCAATCGCGCGCGCGCCTCCGCCGGCAAGCGGGCCCAAGTCGTTGTCGCCGATCACGACACCGTCGGCGGCGAAGCTCGCGGGGGCCGGTCGCCGCGCGAACGTCCGCGCGAGCCAGCCATCGGCGAGCATCTCGTCGCTGCGCGAGGCTGTCTCCCAGATCTCGATCGACCTGAAGTGGGACAGGTTGGGCTCCGGGTAGCCGACGCCCTGCAGGATTGCGAGTTCGCGCCGTTCCCACGCGGGCAGCAGCGGGGCGAGCGCCGGGTGCAGGGCGGCGCGGTCGGAGAGTCGGATCGCGTCGTCTCGCGCGATCGCGAGCTTCGGGCGCAAACGCGCGTACGCGGGATCGCCGACCGGCACGACGGTGTTGAGCCCGTCGTTGCCGCCCTTGAGCTCGACCAGCACCAGCAGGTTGCGGTAACGCGCGGCGTCCGCCCCGCCCTCGGGCGCGGCGGCGAAGGCGACCTCCGCGCGCGTTCCCAGCGCGCCGTACGCGAACGCGGCGGCGCCTGCGGCGAGGAATCGGCGGCGATCCACGGCCCGCGCTTCCGGGAGCCGCGGGACCGCCGCGAGTCCTTCGCCGCTCCCGGTGAGGAGATGCGCGTTGGATGTTTCGGGAAGGCGGTTATTCATTTGAGCTGGAACGCGGGATCGAGAAGCGTCGCGCGGACGAACGCGAGCGCGTCCGCCTCGTCCCGCGCGCCGATGCCGCTCCCTGCCGGCGCGATCGGCAGCAGGATCGCCTGGGCCGTGCCGCGCTTCGCGGAGGGACCGTCGCCCGGGAGCGAGGCGAGCCAGCGCGATGCCGAGAAGCCGAGCTCGCGGAACGCGCGGTCGAGCGCGCGGGCGATGCGCTGGGCGCGCGCCTTCGGCTCGTCGTCGACGTCGATGATCGGGAAGCCCTCGGCAGCGTCCGGGGCGAGCGTCCTGCCGCCGCGCTGGCGCGCGCCCATCCCGCCCGCCGCCATCATCGTTCGCGACTCGTCGTAGCGTGCGATCGACTCGGCGAACTGCTTGCGCGCGAGCAGCGTGCTCGTGTCGATCCACGCTTCGCCGCCCGGCCAGCCCTTGACGTTCGGCGGCGAGAACAGGTTCTGGCCCATGCCGGCGCTCGCGAGCGCGAAGGGCGTCATGTCGCCGGGCGCCACGTCGAGCGACGTGAGCGTGCCGACGACGAGCTCGACGGGGCTCTTCACCAGCACGCCGCGGTTCGCCGGCGCCCAGAACGCGTCGGTCGCCAGGAGCCCCGAGAGCGCGACGGGGATGCGGTAGCCCGAACGCCGGAATTCGGCGGCGATGCGGCGCACCTCGGCCGCGTCCGGCTCCGGCGAGACGAACTCGCGCCAGAGCTTCGCGACGACGTGCTCGGCCGTCTCGGGACGCGCGAGCAGGAGGTCGAGCACCTCGTCGCCGTCGAACCGGCCGGTGCGGCCGAGCACCGACTTCTCGCCCGGATCGTGGAGCAGGCGACGGAACACGAACGTGCCCGTGCCGCGCTCGAGGCTCCAGCCCGTGAACGCGCGCGCGGCCTCCTTGACGTCGCGCTCGGTGTAATGGCCCTCGCCGAGCGTGAAGAGCTCCATCACCTCGCGCGCGAAGTTCTCGTTCGGCGCGCCGCGGCGGTTGCGCACGCCGTCGAGGTAGAGGAGCATCGCCGCATCCTTCGACGCGGCGTGCAGGAGCGCGCCGAAGTCGCCCAGCGCGTGCGCGCGCAGCGTGACGTTCTGCCGGTACATGAGCCGGGCGACGCGCACCTTCTGCTGGCTCGACGCGAAGTGGTTGTGCCAGAACAGCGTCATCCGCTCGGTGACCGGCGAGTCGGTCGCGAGCATCTCGCCCATCCACCAGCCGCGCAGCGCGATGCCCTCGCGGATCTGCTGCTGCCGGAACGCCTTGCGCTCGGCCTCGCTCGACTGCTCGTTCACCGGACGCAGCGGCTCGGTCGAGAGGAGCGCCGGCGGCGGCGCGGTGGCGGCGGAGGTGCGCGCGGTCGCGAGCACGCGCGCGACAGCCGTCTCGCGGTCGAGCGGCGCATGGGTCGCGATGCCGGCGGCGGTCGGACCGAAGCCGGTCCGCGCGAGCAGGTGGCGGGCGCCATCCTCGCCGATCGGCGCGCCCGCGAGCACGACCGCCGGGATCGCGAGGATCGCGGCGGCGCAGGCGAGCGTCGTTCGAGCGATGGGCATGCCAGCCGTCCGGTGGGTCGGGTCGGATTGCCGATTCAACGTGTGTCCCTGCCGCAATGTTGACCGGCCGGGGACCGACAGGCGCATCCTGCGCCCGATCCGCCCCGGAAGGGGTTACCGGTTGTTACCGGTTGTCTCGCGCAGCCGTCAGAGCGCGAGCTCGCCCCTGGCGATCTCGACGACGCGCCCCGACACGAGGATGCGGCGATCGCCCGTCACTTCGAGGCCGAGGCGGCACGGCCGCCCGACCGCCTCACCCTGGTCGACCGCGAGCTTCTGCGGCAGCGCGGCGCCGGTCGCGAGGAGCCAGCCGCCCAGGTTCGCGCACGCGGATCCGGTGCCCGGATCCTCGACCGGGCTGCCATGCTTGAGGAAGAAGAATCGTGCCAGCACGCGGTCCTCCTCGCGGGCGAACACGTACGCCATCGACCGCGTGCCGATCGTCGCGTGCGCGAGCATCGCGCCGGGCCGGGGCGCGGCGCGACGCACGGCGTCGAACGACGCGAGCGGAATCACGAGCTGGTCGGAGCCCGTGTCGACCCAGAGCGGCACGGCTCCGATGTCGGCGGCATCGAGCCCCAGCATCGCCGCAAACGTCTCGCGCGAAGCCTGCGGCGCACGATGCTTCGGCGGGTTCGCCTGCAGCGTCCACACCGCGCCGGAGGCCTCGACGGGAATCACGCCCGCCTTCATCTCGAGCGTGACGCTGTCGCCGGCCCCGGCGAGCTCGCGCACGACGTGCGCGGTGCCGAGCGTCGGGTGGCCGGCGAACGGCATCTCGAACGTCGGCGTGAAGATGCGCACGCGTGCCGTCGCGTTGGCGGAGGGCAGGACGAACGTCGTCTCCGACAGGTTGAACTGCAGCGCGAGCGCCTGCATCGTCGCGTCGTCGAGCCCGCGCGCGTCCTCGACGACCGCGAGCGCGTTTCCGGCGAGCGCCGACGGGGCGAAGACGTTGACGAGGCGGAAGGCGTGGGTGGGCACGGCGGGTCCGAGGGGCGGGGCAGGTGTGTTCAGGCATCGTCGCCCGCGATCAGCTCGCGGGCGAGCGCGCGCCACGCCGGCATCGCGATGCCGGCGGGCGACACGTGCGGCGCCGCGCCGAAGCCGGCGTAGTTGCGCGTCATCGCGCGCAGGTAGGTCGGGTCGTAGTGCGATTCGAGCAGCTCGGCGACGAGGGCGTCGAAATCGCCCGCGTGGGCGAGCTCGCTCCAGCGCGCGATCGTCGCCTGCCCGCGCAGCTCCGTCAGGTGCGCGAGGCGCGCCGCGAGCGCCCCGGGATCGGCGAGGAAGTGCGCGTACTCCTCCTTGAGCAGCGCGATGCGTGAGGCGGCCGGAAGCTCGACACGTGCGCACGGCGCGGCGCGCATGCGCTCGAGCAGCGCGTCGGGCACCTGCAGCGCGCCGATCTTGCGGCTCTCCGACTCGATCCAGACGACACGGCGCGGGTCGAGGCGCGCGTAGGTCTCGTGGATCGCGGTCTCGAACGCCTTCTGCGAGGGCTGCGGCGCGCCGGGAACGTCGCCCAGCAGCGATCCGCGGTGCCGTGCGAGCGCCTCGAGGTCGAGTACCTGCGCGCCCTCGGCGTCGAGCGCGGCGAGGAGGCGGCTCTTGCCCGACCCGGTGACGCCGCACACGACGCGGTAGCGGAACGCCGCGGGGAGCGTCGCGAGCCGGGCGACGACGTGGCGGCGCCACGTGCGGTATCCGCCCTCGAGCTGGACTGCGGGAAAGCCGATCTCGTTCAATACGTGCGCGAGCGAGCCGGACCGCTTGCCGCCGCGCCAGCAGTAGACGAGCGGAGCCCAGTCGCGCGGCTTGTCGCGCGCGACGGTCTCGAGGATCGCGGCGATGTGCCGGGACACGAGTGCGGCGCCGGCCTTCTTCGCCTCGAACGCGCCCTTCTCTGCGTGCAGCGTGCCCACGAGCGCCCGCTCGTCGTCGTCGAGCACCGGGCAGCTGACCGCGCCGGGGACGTGGTCGTCGGCGAACTCCGACGGGCTCCTGACGTCGAGCCGGTCGGGGTGCGACGCGATCGCGTCGACGCCGACGGTGCGCGAGGCGCGTGCGCTCATCGAACGACCTCCCTCGGGCTTGCCGCTGGCGCGGCTTCGCCGCCCCCTCCTGGGGAGGGGGCGGTGATCCCCGAGGCGAACGCCGTTCGCCTCCCCGGGGGGCACGACGGCCTCGGGGCGGCCCGTCGGTCGTCGGCGCCTTGGGACGGCCCTGCGGCGGTCATCGAACGACCTCCCCCAGGCTTGCCGCTGGCGCGGCTTCGCACACCCCCTCCTGAAGGAGGGGGCCGGTGTGATCCCCCCGAGGCGAACGCCGTTCGCCTCCCCCCGGGGGGCACGACGACCTCGGGGCGGCCCGTCGGTCGTCGGCGCCTTGGGGCGGCCCTGCGGCGCTCATCGCTTGCGTGGCGGCAGCAGCCGCTCCAGCGCGGGCCACACGTTGTCGAGCAGCTTCGGCTGCGCGAGTTCGGACGGATGGATCCCGTCGGGCTGGAACCAGCTTCGGTCCTCGCCGAACCCGGCGAAGAAGAACGGCACCAGCGGTGCGCGCTGCGCCTTCGCGACCTCGGCGAAGATCGCGTCGAACTCGCGCGTGTAGGCGGGACCGTAGTTCGGCGGCAGCTTCATGCCCACGAGCAGCGGCTTCGCGCCGGCGGACTTCGTCGCGGCGGTCATCACGCGGAGGTTCTCGCGCGTCGCGGCGAGGCTGCCGCCGCGCAGGCCGTCGTTGCCGCCCAGCTCGATCACGACGATGGCGGGCCTGTGGCGCTCGAGCAGCGCGGGAAGCCTCGAGCGACCGCCCGCCGTCGTGTCGCCGCTGATGCTCGCGTTGACGACTCGATGCGGGCGACCGCGCTCGGCAAGTCGCTGCTGCAGCAGGTGCGTCCAGCCGGTGCCCGGCGGGAGGCCGTAGGCCGCGGAGATCGAGTCCCCGAGCACGAGAATCACCGGTGGATTGGTTGTCGCGCCCCCCCCGGGGCTCGCTGCGCGAGCTTCCCCCCAAGGGGCGCCGCGCTCTTGGGGCGGCCCGGCGAGCGCGGTTGACGCCCCGGGCTCGCCCCCCCCGGCTGCCCGCGTCGTCGACGGGACGAGCGCGAGCCACGCGGCGGCGGCACTGGCGGCCAGGAAGGCGCGGCGAGTCTGGTGTCCAAACGTCATCGGAGTCTCATTGTAGGGGAACGTCCAGGCGGGGCGTCTCGTCGCATCGCGTAGAATCCTCGCCCCAGGGGCCGGAGGCGGCATTTCGTCGCCGTCGACTTGCGTGGCGCCCCGCGCGCCCCCATCGTCCTCGAATGCCTCCCGCCACCGATTCCACGCCGACGCCGCTCCTGCGCGCCGATCGGCTCACCAAGACGGTCAAGAGCGGCGACGCCCCGCTCACGATCCTCGACGGCGTCACGTTCGACATCGCGCCGGGCGAATCGGTTGCGATCGTCGGTGCGTCGGGCTCGGGCAAGACGACGCTGCTGGGGTTGCTCGCAGGTCTCGACCGGCCGAGCGAGGGCGAGGTGTGGGTCGGCGGGCACGCGCTCTCCGGACTCGACGAGGACGCGCGCGCGGCGCTGCGCCAGCGGCTGCTCGGCTTCGTGTTCCAGTCGTTCCAGCTGCTGCCGGCGCTGACCGCGCTCGAGAACGTGATGCTGCCGCTCGAACTCGCGGGCGCAGGCGACGCGGCGGGTCGCGCGCGAAGCTGGCTCGACCGCGTCGGCCTCGCGAAGCGCACGACGCACTACCCGAAGCAGCTCTCGGGCGGCGAGCAGCAGCGCGTCGCGATCGCGCGCGCGTTCGCCGGCGACCCGAAGCTCCTGATGGCCGACGAGCCGACCGGCAACCTCGACGGGGCGACCGGCGCCGAGATCGCCGACCTGATGTTCAGCCTGAACCGCGAGCGCGGCACGACGCTCGTGCTCGTCACGCACGACGACGCGCTCGCGTCGCGCTGCACGCGCCGGCTGTCGCTCGCGTCCGGGCGTCTCGTCGCCGACGAGGCGCCGAACTGAGATGCGCGACCGTCTCGCGCCGACGAAGGTCCTGAGGCTCGCGCTGCGCATGCTCGCGCGCGACTGGCGCGCGGGCGAGCTGACGGTGCTCGCCGCCGCGCTCGTGCTCGCGGTCGGCAGCATGGGCACCGTCGGATTCTTCGCGGACCGCGTCAAGGCGGCGCTGACCTCGCAGGCGAGCCTGCTCCTCGGCGCGGACGTGATGATCTCGTCGGACCGGCCGCTGCAGGCGTCGCTCGCCGACGACGCGCGCGCGCGCGGACTCGACGCGCTGCCGGTCGTGCGGTTCAACAGCATGGTGCAGAAGCCGGGCAGCGAGTCCGCGCCGGTGCTCGCGAACGTGAAGGCGGTGCCCGCCGGCTACCCGCTGCGCGGCGCGATCGTGCTCGCGGACCCCGCCCACCCGGACGGCGTGCGCGCGACCGCGTCGCCTCCGCGCGGCGAAGCGTGGCCGGACGAGCGCCTCGCGCAGCGGCTCGACCTCAAGCCCGGCGACAGGCTCGTCGTCGGCGAGGCGACGCTCGCCGTCGGACCGTCGATCCGGCAGGAGCCCGAAGTGGCGACGGGCCTCCTTTCGTCGGGGCCGCGCCTCCTGATCCACGCCGACGATCTCGCCGCGACCAACCTGCTGCAGCCGGGCAACCGCGCGACCTACCGGCTGCTCGTCGCCGAGCCGGCCGGAGGCAACTCGCTCGCGGCGTTCGTCGCGCGCGCGAATGCCGAGCTGAAGGCGGGGCAGCGGCTCGAGAGCGTTCGCGACGTGCAGCCCGAGGTGCGGCAGACGCTCGACCGCGCCGAGCAGTTCCTCGGGCTCGCGGCGCTCGTCGCGGTGATCCTCGCCGCGGTGGCGGTGGCGCTCGCGTCGTCGCGCTACCTGCGGCGCCACCTCGACACCGCCGCGATGCTTCGCTGCCTCGGCGCGTCCGAAGCAAAGGCGCTCGCGCTGTTCGTCACGCAGTTCGTCGTGCTGGGGCTCGTCGCGAGCGCGCTGGGCGTCGTGCTCGGGCTCCTCGGGCAGGCGCTGCTCGTCTCGGTGCTCGCGTCGCTCACCTCGGCCGAGCTGCCGCCGCCGTCGTTCGTGCCCGGCGCGGCTTCGTTCGCGACCGGCGTGCTGCTGCTGTTCGGCTTCGCGCTGCCGCCGCTCCTCGCGCTCGCGAGCGTGCCGCCGCTCCGCGTGCTGCGCCGCGACCTGCCGCGTCCGCGCCCGTCCGCGCTCGTCGCCTATGCGCTCGGCGCGGGCGTGATCGCGGCGCTGATCGGCTGGCAGGCGCAGGACCTGAAGACCGGCGCGATCATGGTCGGCGGCGTCGGCGGGCTCATCGTCGCGGCGGCGATCGCGGCCTGGCTCCTGATCGTCGCGCTGAAGCGGCTGCCCCAGCGCGGCATCACGTGGCGGTTCGGGCTCGCGAACCTGCGCCGGCGCCCGCTCGCGTCGAGCCTGCAGGTCGGCGCGCTCGCGCTGGGGCTGATGGCGCTGCTCCTGCTCACCGTCGTGCGCGGCGACCTGATGAAGAACTGGCGCGCGAGCCTGCCGGCCGACGCGCCGAACCACTTCGTGATCAACGTGCTTCCCGATCAGGTCGACGGCGTGCGCGATGCGATGCGCGCGATCGGCGGACCCGGAACGGATCTCTATCCGATGGTGCGGGGGCGGCTCACCGCGGTGAACGGCGCGACGCTCGACACGCGCCAGTACGAGAATCCGCGCTCGCGGCGACTGGCCGAGCGCGAGTTCAACCTGTCCTACGCGGATTCGCTGCCGACGACCAATCGCGTGACCGCCGGGACGTTCTGGGGGCCGGGCGGAAAGGCCGGCGACGGCCTGTCGCTCGAGGACGGCATCGCCGAGTCGCTGATGCTCAAGCTCGGCGACGAGCTCACGTTCGACATCGCCGGCACGCCGGTGGTCGCGCGCATCACCAGCCTGCGCAAGGTCGACTGGGACAGCTTCCGCCCGAACTTCTTCACGCTGTTCCCGCCCGGCGCGCTCGACGGCATGCCGACCTCGTACATCGGTGCGGTGCGGCTGCCCCCGGGACCGACGTCGGGCGCTTGGGTCTCCGCGCTGCTGCAGCAGTACCCGAACGTGCTCGCGATCGACGTCGGCGAGGTGATCCGGCAGGTGCAGTCGATCATGGACCAGGTGTCGCGCGCGGTCGAGTTCGTGTTCCTGTTCACGTTGCTGGGCGGCCTCCTCGTGCTGCAGGCGGCGATCGCCGCGACGCAGGACGAGCGCCGCTTCGACGCGGCGATCCTGCGCACGATCGGCGCGTCGGCGAGGCAGCTCTCCGCGGCGCAGATCGCGGAGTTCCTCGTGCTGGGCGCGCTCGCGGGCGTGCTGGCCGCGGCCGGCGCGACCGCGACCGGATGGGTGCTCGCCGACCGCGTGTTCCAGATCCCGTACTCGGGGACCGGCTGGGTGTGGCTCTGGGGCGTGGCGGGCGGCGCGCTCGTCGTCACGCTCGCCGGCTGGATCGGCACGCGCAACACCGCGCGCCAGCCGCCGCTCGCGGTGATCCGCCAGCTCGGGTGACCGGTGTCGCCGACCTGGTGTCGGACGCGCGGTCACCGGTTTCGCAGCGGCTGACGTCCAGCGACCCCTACGAGAGGCTGGGCGGCGACGCCGGCGTGCGAGCGCTCGTCGACGCGTTCTACGACCGGATGGACCTCGAGGACGCGTTCGCCGGCATCCGCAAGCTTCACGCGCCGTCGCTCGAGCACGCGCGCGACAAGCTCCACTGGTTCCTGTCCGGCTGGCTCGGCGGGCCGCAGCACTATGTCGAGCGGTTCGGCCATCCGCGGTTGCGCGCCCGGCACCTGCCGTTCCCGATCGCGAGCGCCGAACGCGACCAATGGCTCGCCTGCATGCGCATGGCGCTCGACGACGTCGAGACGCCGCGCGAGCTCGTCGAGCCGCTGATGGAAGCGTTCTTCGGCACCGCCGACTGGATGCGCAACCGGCCGGAGTGACGGGAGCGCCGGCACCGCGGACGTCGACGGCGTCGCGCGATTGCCCGACGGCGATCGGACCCCCGCCCGGCCGTCAGCCCCCGGTTCTTCCCTGTGCCAGCGCGGCGACGAGCTCGCGCTTGACGACCTTGCCGTTCGCGTTGCGCGGCAACGCGGCGACGATCAGGACCTTCCTCGGCGCGCGCACGCCGAGACGGCCGCGCGCGTAGGCCGACAGCGCTGGCGCGTCCACCTCCATCGTGCCGTTCAGCTCCACCGCTGCCGCCGGGATGTCTCCGTAGGTCGCCGAAGGGATCGGGAACGCTGCGGCGCTCCTGACAGCGGGATGCTCCTCGAGGACGCGCTCGATCTCGGCGGGAAAGATGTTGATGCCGTTCAGCATCATCATGTCGTCCCTGCGGCCGAGAAAGCGGAGCACGCCGCCGGGCGTGATCAAGCCGACGTCGCGCGGATAGAACCATCCGTCCGAGAAATGCCTCGACGTCGCCACCGGAGCATCGTGGTACCGGTC
>JADIZG010000011.1 GCA_016704895.1 Betaproteobacteria bacterium | reverse complement strand
CGACCAGTACGACCACAGCACCGAGCCCTACTGGACCTACGACCCCAGCACTGGCCAACCCGACGGCCCCTACTCCGAAAGCAACGGTCTCTCCGCCACAGTCTTCCAGAACGTCGCGACCGGCGAGCGCGTCCTCGCGATCCGCGGGACGAGCGACATCCACGACGTCATCACCGACGTCGTCGACGTGCTTACCCTGGGCTCGACGAGGAACCAGGGCCAGTACCAGACGCTTCGCGACAAGGTGCAGCAATGGATCGCCGGCGGGGTGCTGCCGCAGCACTTCCCGGTCACCGGCCACTCGCTCGGCGGCTTCCTCGCCACCGGACTCGCGCTCGAGTTCCCGCAGCACGTCGACCACGCCTACCTGTACAACACGCCGGGGCTCGGCGGCCTGACGAGCCGTCCGGTGCTCGACGAGATCGCCCGCGTCTACCACATCACCGGCGGAAGCTTCGATCCCTCGCGGTTTTCGAACGTCCGCGCGAAGCCCGGAACCTCGTTGATCTCCGGGTTCGGGACGCCCCTGTCGGCGCCGATCCTCGTCGAGGGTGAGGACCATGGCGGCCTGGTGATTGGCACCGCCAATCACTCGATCAAGTACCTCGTCGATTCGCTCGCAATCCACGACGCCTTCAGCCGCCTCGGCGATGGAGCATACGAATCGCTCGCGAGCATCGGCCGGATCTTCCGTGGCTCGAGCGACCGCGAGCTCGGCAAGCTCGAAGGCGCGCTCGACGCGCTTCGCAAGACCGTGACCGGCGGGACGATCTCGAGCACACCCGAGGAGAACCGCGAAGCGCTCTACGAGAACCTCTACGCACTGACTGGTTCGTCCGCCTACTCGAACCTCGCGTCACGGGCCACACTGACGCCGATTGCCTCGCTTGGCCGCGAGGAGATTGCCACGACCGCGTCTGGGAGCCTCGGCTCACTGGTTGCCTTGAGGTGGCTCGCATCCTTCCGGCTCGGCGGCGTCGACGCGCAGCTCGCCGCGGTCCACCCGGAGCTCGACGCGTCGCTGCGGCACGACGCCGCCCTCCCCGCATCGCGCCGCGACATCGACGCGTTCTACACGGACACCTGGAGACACGAACGCGCACGCATGCTGGGGCATGTGGTCTCGCGCAACGAATCCGACGCCGTGGCGGACCGGATTCGCCGCTCGCCGGCAGGGCGACGTTACGCGGATCTCGAGTCGGGGATCGTCCTCGATCCGCGCCCGAGCGATCGTCGCGTCGCGCCGATCACCCAGGTGACGTTTGGCCGCGAGAACTCGGCGAACGCGTTTGCCGGAACCCCGGGCAACGACGTCCTTTTCGGCGGTCACTTCGTCGATGTGGTCGCGGGAGGCTCCGGCGATGACTACATCGAAGGTCGGCGCGGTGACGATGTCATTGATGGAGGCATCGGCGAGGACCGATTGGTCGGCGGCGAAGGTTCCGATCAGTTGTCCGGCGGCGACGATGCGGATCGACTTGCCGGCGGCGATGGCGTCGACACCCTTGACGGCGGCGCGGCGGATGACGTCTCGACGGCGGACCGCAGGCGGACCAGCTGCGCGGCGGTGCCGGTTACGACGCCTACACGATCCGCGCCGGCGAGGGCAAGGACACGATCACCGACACCGATGCGCGTGGACGCATCGATTTCGTCGACGCGAACGACAGGACGGTGGCGATCTCCGGCGTCGGCATCGCGGATCGCTCCGCCGCGAACCGCTGGTCGGTGCTGATCGGCGGCGGCGTCGAGGTCGTCGCCACGCGCAACTCGCCGCTCACGCTCACGACGCCCGACGGCACGCAGGTCGTGATCGACGACGAGCGGGCCGGCGCGCTCGGCATCACGTTGCTCCCCGACATCGCCGACCAGGCGACGACGAACACGATCCTCGGCGACCGCAACGCCGACAAGCGGGACACGCTGATCGGCACGTCCGCCAACGACCTGATCGACGCGGGCGCGGACACCGACACGGTGCTCGCGGGGATCGGCGCGGACCGGCTGAAGGGCGGCGCGGGCCGCGACCGGCTCGACGGCGAGGCCGGCGACGACATCCTCGAGGGCGGCACCGAGGCCGACATCCTCGAAGGGGGCGCGGGCCGCGATCGGCTCTTTGCGGACACGGCCGCGACTCTCGATCCGCTGGCAGCGCTCCGCACCGCCGTCGCGTCGGGCGGATCGCCGACGGGCACACAAGGCGACTGGCTCTCCGGGAACGACGATGCCGACCTGCTGATCGGCGGGCTCGGCAACGACGGACTCGCCGGCGGACAGGGCACGGACGTCCTCGTCGGCGGCGTGGGCGACGACTCGCTGCTCGGCGACGCCGACGTCGCCCCCGCATCGGGATCGTGGGGCTTCAGCGACACCGACGCGAACGGCGTGGTCACGCGCACGTTCACCGGCATGGACGACGGCCTCGCCGATCCTGCCGGAGGAGGCAACGACAGTCTCTACGGGGGCGCGGGAGCCGACTTCGCGTGGGGCGGCCGCGGCGACGACGCGATCTACGGCGAGACCGGCAACGACTTCCTGCAGGGCGACGCCGGTGCCGACGTGCTGGTCGGCGGCGATGGCGCCGATCGTCTCGCGGGCGACGGTTCGGCGACGACGGCGGGTACCGATCAGGGCAACGACTCGCTCGACGGCGGCGCGGGCGACGACCACCTCACCGGAGGGGGCGCGTCCGACACCCTGATCGGAGGCGACGGCAACGACGTCCTCGTCGGCGACGATACCGCCGACCGCGTCCCTGTCGCGTTCCACGGCGCCGACCGGCTCGACGGCGGCGCGGGCAACGACACGTTGAGCGGAGGCCTGGGCGACGACGAGCTCGTCGGCGGCGCCGGCAACGACACGATCGCGGGCGACCTCGCGGGCACGCCGGGCGGCGGAGACGACACCATCGACGCCGGTGACGGCGACGATCTCGTGGACGCCGGCGACGGCAACGACCACACCGCGGGCGGCGCTGGACTCGACCACATCGACGGCGGCGGAGGCCACGACGAGATCGCCGGCGGCGAGGGCGCGGACATTCTCGTCGGAGCCGCGGGCGACGACCTGCTCGAGGGCGGCAGCGACGACGACGATCTCTACGGCGGCGACGGCATCGACGCGCTCGACGGCGACGATGGCGCCGACACGCTCTCCGGCGGCGCGGACGACGACGAACTGCTCGGCGCGGCGGGCGGCGACGACCTGCACGGCGACACGGGCAACGACCGGCTGTCCGGCGAAGACGGCGAGGACTATCTCGACGGCGGCGAGGGAAACGACGATCTCCAGGGCGGCGAAGGCACCGACGCGCTGGCGGGGGGCGCCGGGGACGACGTCCTCGACGGCGGGACCGGCAAGGACCTGCTGATGGGAGGCGCCGGAGCCGATCGCTATCTCCTCGCCAGCGACGCGGCACCGGATTTTCTTGCCGACCTGGACGCGAGCGACGTCTTCGTCATTCCGGAAGGGGTCGAAGCCTCTGCACTGGACTTCCAGCGTGCGTCCGACGAGTTCGGCAACGCCGGCCACCTCGCGATCCTCGCCGGCAACCAGCTGCTCGCGGTCGCGCTCGACTGCCCCGACAACGCGCGCCCGAAGATCCAGCTCGCGGACGGCACCGTCGTCGCCAAGGCGAAGATCGATGCCGACATCGCACGACATCCGACGCTGATCGTCCCGATCACGCTTCCGCTGTACAGCGGCGCTGGCTCCACGTTCGCAGACGACATGCGTTCAGCGGGCGGTGACGCGCGCCTCATGGGTGGCGCAGGCGACGATGCGCTCGCAGGCGGCCCCTCGCGCGACGGGCTCGCCGGCGGCGTTGGCGCCGACACCCTCACCGGCGACGCAGGCGCCGACATTCTCATCGGTGGTCCCGGCAACGACATGCTCGATGCGGGTGCCGATGCGGACGACCTCGACGGCAGCGACGGCGACGACCGCCTGGTCGCAGGTGCAGGTGACGACATCGTGACCGGCGGCGCAGGCAACGACACGATCGCGGGCGACGCGGGCGCGGACCGGATCGGCGGCGGCGACGGCGACGACACGATCGACGGCGGCGCCGGGCGCGACACGATCGCCGGCGAGGCGGGCAACGATGCGCTTACCGGCGGCGACGGCAACGACTCCATCGACGGGGGCGCCGGCAACGACACGCTCGCGGCCGGAAGCGGCATCGACACGCTGACCGGCGGCATCGGCGACGACGTGCTCGACGGTGGATCGGGCGACGACACGTTCGTGCTCGATGGACTCGGCGTCGACCGCGTGCGCGACTCGGCGGGCGTTGCGACCGTGCATTTCGCCGCAGGGATCTCGGCCGGCGCGCTGACGCTCTCGCGCGGAGCCGCAGGCAGCGCAGACGAGAATGCGCTGATCGTCGATTTCGGCGGCGGAAACCGCACCGTCATCGAGGACGGACTGCGAAGCGGCCCATCGCGATATGCGTTCGACAACGGCACGGCGCTCTCGCGCGCCCAGCTCCTCGATGCGCGATGGTCGTCCGCGCTCACGGTCGCCGGCGACGCGGCGCATCGGCAGCTTGCCGGCGGGTCGGGAGCGGACTCGCTGTCGGCGGGCACCGCACCGTCGGTCGACATCCGCGGCGGCGGCGGCGACGACACGATCGCGGGCAGCGCGCTCGCGGACCTGCTCGCGGGCGACGCCGGGAACGACCAGCTCGCGGGCAACGCCGGCGACGACGCGCTGACGGCGGCATCGGCAGCGACCTCGCTCGACGGAGGCGCCGGCGCCGACGTCCTGTGGGCCGGCGACGGCGACGACACGCTCGGCCGGCGGCGACGGCGACGATCGACTGATCGGCGAGACGGGCAACGACACGTTCGCGTCCGACAACGGCAACGACGTCGCGCTGGGCGGCGGGGGCGACGACACCTATCGCTTCGCCGCGGGTGCGGGGTACGACATCGTCGTCGATGCCGATGGCGCGAACCGCATCCGCTTCGGTACCGGCATCCGCGCGTCCGACGTCTCTTTCCGCACGAACGGCTACGACCTCGTCGCCGCGCTCGCGGACGGGTCGCGGTTGCTCCTGCGCTACGCGATCTCCTTCCCGGGCGATTTCACGCCCTCGCGCATCGACACGTTCGAGTTCAACGACGCGACGCTCACGCTCGCGCAGGCGAGCGCACTCGCGACCGATTTCGTCGCCGGCGACGCGCTGCCTCGACGACGATCCTGCCGGCGATCGGACGCAGGACGCTGACGACCTCTGGGCCGGCACCGTCGTCCACGGCCTCGCCGGCAACGACACGATCACCGGTTCCGGACGGCTGATCGGCGGCGCCGGCGACGACGCGCTCGAAGGCGCGAAGTCGTTCGTGTTCGGCCGCGGCGACGGGCACGACACGGTTCGTGTCTCGAACGTCTGGTCGAAGCAGACGGTCGCGACGCTGCCCTCGTGGATCGAGATGCAGCCGGGCATCGCGCCATCCGATCTCGCGTATGGGATCGACGGCCGCGACCTGGTCGTGACGATCCGCGACACCGGCGACACGATCCGGGTGGCCGACCAGTTCGTCCGCTACGGCAACTACCCGTCCTTCAACTATCCGTCCGCCGTCGCGGGCGTCCGTTTCGCCGACGGCGGCACGATGAGCTTCGACCAGGTCGCCGACGCGATCGGCGTCGGCACGGACGGCGACGACCGGCTCGGCAGCGTCTCGGTCATCCTCGACGACATCCGCGCCGGCGACGGCGACGACGTCGTGGTGCTGCGCGAGACGAACGCCTACGTCTTCGGCGGCGACGGGAACGACTCGCTCTCCGCCGACCCGTACCTGCCCGGCGACAGCTCACGGCTCCACGGAGAAGCCGGCGACGACACGCTGGTGGCGGGCTCCGCCAACGGCGCGCGCACCGCGCTCTACGGCGGCGAAGGCGACGACCGGCTCATCGGCCATCCGGGCGCGTTCCTCGACGGCGGCCCCGGCGACGATCGCCACGAGCTGCATGGCGGCGCCACCGGTGGGCCGATCGGCGTGCTGGTCGCGCGCGGCGGCGGCCGCGACTCGGTCACGTTCGGCGAGGACGAGGCCGCAGGCACCCACGGACTGCGTTTCGAGGTCCGCATCCGGTCGAGCGATTATCGCGACCTCGTCGTCGAGCGCGATGGCGAGGACCTGGTGTTGCGCATCCGCGATCGTGACGACCGGATCGCGATCCCCGACTTTTTCGCGGCGGATGCCGGGCGCTCAGGGATGACGCGCATCGCGGTCCTCCAGGCCGGGACCGATTTCGTCCTGTCGGATTCCCCCGGCGCCGAAGCGATCGCCGCGCGAGCCGTCGATGCGCCCGCCTCCGCGCAGCAATGGACCGGAACCGATGCCGCGGAAACCCGCCTCGGCACAGGCGCGGACGATTCGTTAGACGGCGGTGACGGCGACGACGAGCTGGACGGCATGTCCGGCGACGATGCGCTGCACGGGGGTGGGGGCGATGACGAGCTCTTCGGCCGCAGCGGGCAGGACACGATCGACGGCGGCGACGGCGCGGACTTCCTCGGCGGCGGGCGCGGCGACGACGTGCTGCGCGGCGATGCCGGCGACGACCGCATCGTCGACGCGTTCGGCGACAACGTGGCCGAAGGCGGCGACGGCGCCGATGTGATCCTCCTGGGCGGCTCCCGCGGTCTCGGCCGGGGCGGCGGGGGCGACGACGCGCTGATCGCGTCGAGCGGTAGCCACCTGCTGATGGGCGACGAAGGCGACGATTCGCTGGTCGCGACGTCGGGAACGGTCGAACTCGATGGCGGTGCGGGCGACGACGCGATCTCGGTCGCGGCAGGCGCAGCCGCGATCGTGCACTTCGCGCGCGGAAGCGGGACGGACACCGTCGACCTGGCCGGCTTCCGTGAGCATGCCATCGGCGAGATCCGGCTCGGCGCCGGGATCGCGGCGTCGCAGGTCGCGATCCGCCGCGAAGCTGGCGACCTCGTGCTCTCGATCGCGGGCACGACCGACTCGGTGCGCGTGCGCTCGGGATTCTCCGGCGACCAGACGGCAGTCTCGCGCATCACGCTGGCGGATGGCGGATCGCTCGACCCGGGCGCGATCCTCGCACTCGCGCGCCAGGGCTCGGCGCTCGACGACGAGCTCGTCGGGACCGCGGGCGACGACACGCTTTCTGGCCTCGGCGGCAACGACGCCCTCGCCGGGCGGGCGGGAAACGACACGCTCGACGGCGGCACGGGCGGGCGGCGACTCGATGACCGGGGGCGCGGGCGACGACATCTACACGGTCGCCGACGCGGGCGACGTCGTCACCGAGCTCGCAGGCGAGGGCACGGACGAGGTCCGGGCTTCGGTCACGCTGGCCTCCCCCGCCCACGTCGAGCGCGTGCGCCTCACCGGGACCGCGAACATCAATGTCTACGGGACGTCGGGCGGCGACGACCTCGCCGGCAATGCGGGGCGCAACCTGCTCGTCGGTTACGGGGGTGCAGATCGGCTCGCCGGAGGCGGGGGCGACGACACGTACTCGGTCAGCGACAACGGCGACACGATCGTCGAACTCGCGAACGAGGGCGTCGACACGCTGCAGGCGACGTTCACGACGACGCTCGCGGCGAACGTCGAGAACCTGCAGCTCCTCACGTCGGCCGCGGTCGACGGCACCGGCAACACGCTCGACAACGCGATGACCGGCGGCGCCGGTGTCAACGTCCTCACCGGACTCGCGGGCAACGACATCCTCGACGGCGGCGCGGGTGCGGACCGGCTCGTCGGAGGCGCGGGCAACGACACCTACGTGATCGACCAGGCGGGCGACGTGCTCGTCGAGCTCGCGGGCGAGGGGCTCGATACCGTGCGCGCGCCGCTGTCGTTCGTGCTGCCCGCCGACCTCGAGAACCTCGTGCTGCTCGGTACCTCGACGCTCGCCGCGACGGGCAATGCCGCGGCGAACCAGCTCACCGGGAACACGGGCGCGAACGTCCTCGACGGCAAGGCCGGCGCCGACGCGATGGCGGGAGGCAAAGGCAACGACACCTACGTCGTCGACTCGACGGGCGACACGGCGACCGAGCTGGCGTCCGAAGGAACCGACCTCGTCCAGTCGTCGGTGAGCTTCGTGCTCGGCGCCAACGTCGAGAATCTCACGCTCACCGGCGCCGCGGCGATCAACGCGACCGGCAACACGCTCGCCAACGCGCTCACCGGCAACACGGCGGCGAACACGCTCGACGGCGGCGCGGGCAGCGACACGCTGAAGGGCGGCATGGGCGACGACACCTACGTCGTCGAGGCGACCGGCGACGCGATCGCCGAGAACGTTTCGGAAGGCTCAGACACCGTGCGCGCGTCAATCTCCTGGACGCTCGGCAGCAACCTCGAGCGCCTGACGCTCTCCGGCACGTCGGCAATCAACGGTACCGGCAACACGCTGGCGAACGTCCTCACGGGTAACGCCGCGAACAACGTCCTCGACGGCAAGGCCGGCGCCGACGCGATGGCGGGGGGCAAAGGCAACGACACCTACGTCGTCGACTCGACCGGCGACACGGCGACCGAGCTGGCGTCCGAAGGCACCGATCTCGTCCAATCGTCGGTGAGCTTCGTGCTCGGCGCCAACGTCGAGAATCTCACGCTCACCGGCGCTGCGGCGGTCAACGCGACCGGCAACACGCTCGCCAACGTACTCACCGGCAACGCGGCGGCGAACGTGCTCAGCGGCGGCTCGGGAACCGACACGATGCGCGGCGGCGCCGGCAACGACACCTACGTCGTCGACGTCGCGACCGACGTCGTCGGCGAAAACGCGGGCGAAGGAACCGATCTGGTGCAGTCGTCCGTGACGTGGACGCTGGGCTCGAACCTCGAGAACCTGACGCTCACCGGGGTCGCCGCGATCAACGCCACCGGCAACACGCTCGCGAACGTCCTCACCGGCAACGCGGCGGCGAACGTGCTCAACGGCGGCACGGGTTCCGACACGATGCGCGGCGGAGCGGGGAACGACATCTACGTCGTCGACGCGTCGGCCGACGTCGTCACCGAGAACGCGGGCGAGGGGACGGACCTCGTGCAGTCCGCGGTCACGTGGACGCTCGGCGCGAACGTGGAGGACCTCGCGCTCACCGGGTCGTCCTCGATCAACGGCACGGGCAACGCGCTGTCGAACTCGCTCGCCGGCAACGCGGCGGCGAACGTCCTCTCCGGCGCGGACGGCAACGACCTGGCATGGGGCGCAGCAGGCAACGACACGCTCGCCGGCGGGAACGGCAACGACGTCCTGCAGGGCGGCGACGGCAACGACACGGTCAGCGACACCTCGGGCAACAACGTGCTGGACGGCGGGCTCGGCGCAGACACGCTCACCGGCGCGTCGGGGCGCGAGATCCTGATCGGCGGCCGGGGCGACGACACGATCTCGGCAGGCTCGGGGGCCGACGTCTTCGCGTTCAACAAGGGCGACGGCAGGGACACCATCGTCGCGACGGCAGGCGCGGACGACACACTCTCGCTCGGGGGAGGCATCAGGTTCGCCGACCTCGGGCTGCGCAAGGTCGGCAGCGACCTCGTGCTCGACGCCGGCACCGACCAGGTGACGATCAAGGACTGGTACGCGGCGGCGTCGAACCACCGGATCGCCCAGTTGCAGATGGTGACGGACGCGTCGACCGACTATCTCTCGTCGTCGACGGACCCGATGCGCAACCGGCGCGTGGCCCGGTTCGACTTCGCGCAGGTCGTCGCCGGGTTCGACGCCGCGCTCGCGGCCAATCCCTCGCTCACGCGATGGACGGTCGCGGACGCGCTCGCGGGGGCGTTCGTCGGCGGCTCGGACACGGCCGCGCTGGGCGGCGACCTCGCGTACCAGTTCGGCCATGGGGGCAGCCTCGCGGGCATCGGTTTCGACGCGACGAGCACGATCCTGTCCGATGCGAGCTTCGGTCTTGCCCCGCAGGCGTTTCTGCCATCGTCGACGCTGACGGCGGGATCCCGACTACTGCGCTGACGGCCAGATGCTCGCCTGCCTTCCGGTCCGGGGATGGTGTCGGCGCCGGCAAGCGCACGCGTCGCACGGTGGGGCGGGGTTAAGTCCGACATCGCTGCTCAGATGCAGCTAGGTCCGTCGACCCGAACGCCGGCCCACCGATTCTCACTGCGGCGTTGCCCCAGTGACTCGGCGCGCCCTCGCGCACGCGTGGGACGTCGCCAGGCTGAAGCGCGCGTTCGCCTTGCTGATGTTCGGGCTCGGCGGCTACATGGCGTGGCGCGCGGTCGCCGGCTGACCGCGTCGGCCGCTCACGCCTTCAGCCGCGCGGCGATCGAGTCGGGCAGCAGGCGGACGACGGCCATGATCGCGCGCCAGTACGCGGGGACGTAGCGCACGGCGCGTCCGGCGGCGATCGCGGCGACGATCGCATCGCCTGCGGCGTCCGGCGTGCTCCACAGCAGGCCGGGCCGCAGGTGCGCGGTCATCGGCGTGGCGATCGGCCCGGGCTTGATCAGGACGACGCGCACCCCTTGCTCGCGGCACGCGATCGAGAGTCCGCGCGCGTAGGCGTCGAGCCCCGCCTTCGCGGCCGCGTAGGCGTAGGGTCCCCCGCGCGCGATCGCCCGCGACGGAACCGATGAGGGCGATCGTGCCGCCGCCCTGCGCGCGCATGCGTCCGGCGAGCGCCTCGGCCAGGCACGCGAACGCGACGAAGTTGGCCTCGAGCTCGGCGGCGAGGTAGCCGACGTCGCGCTGCGCGCGCGCCTGATCCGTCAGCGAGCCCCACGCCAGCAGCGCGACGTCGAGGCCCTCGCGGGCATTCCACGCGTTCGCGGCGACGTCCGGCATGCGCGCTGCGGACGAGAAGTCGGCGACCTGCCGCTCGACGGTCGCCGCGCCGTGCACCAGCGCGTCCGCCGCGACCGCGTCGAGCCGCCCGGCGTCCCGCGCGACCAGCACCAGCGAGGCGCCCTGCGCCGCCCAGCGCCGGACGGCCGCCTGCGCGAGCGCGGAGGTCGCGCCGAACACGGCGATGCGCAGGCCCGCTCCCGTCATCGCGTCACCCGCTGCCAGAAGTGCGACCGGATGGCCGGGTCGCGATGCCGCTCGAGCTCCTCCCAGCGCGGATAGAAGCGGCGAAACGCCTGGCCGGACATCCGCGCGTCCTTCGCGATGTAGACGCGTCCCCCGCAGTCGGCCACGCGGGCGTCGAGCTCGTCCAGCAGGCGGAACAGGCGATCGCCCTGCCAGGGGAAGTCGAGCGCGACCGACGTCCCCGGCAGCGGGAACGACAGCAACCCGGGCGAGGCGACCGGTCCGAACTGCTTCATGACCGGCAGGAACACGCGCATTCCCCGGTCGGCGATCGCGGCGAGGATCGCCGGCACTTCCGTCCGGTCCGCGCCGCGCGGCACGACGAAGTGATACTGCAGGAAGCCGCGCCGCCCGTAGATCCGGTTCACGTGCCTGCAACCGTCGAGCGGATGCATGAACGGCCACACCGGGACGAGCCGCGGGCGGCGCGCCGCGCGCACGCTGGCGCGGAAGTAGACCGCGTTGAACGCGGCGATCGCGGGGCCGCTCGTCGCGGCCGCGGGGAGATCGAAGGGGACGACGCCCCATGCCGAGGGCTCCGCGTTCCAGTGCGCGGGCCCCGCGGCGGGATCGCCGAGGCTGAAGGTGCCGCGAACTGTCCCTCGCGCGCCAGGCGCGAACCACTCGACCGAATGCGCGTGAGCGCGCGTCGCTTCCTCCGCCTGCGCGAAGTAGTCGTCCCACGACCCGAACGCGTGCGTGCGACTGACGATGCCGGGGCCGGGGACGCGCGCGAGCGCGATCGTCGCGCTCGCGATGATCCCGGTCAGTCCGATGCCGCCGATCGTGGCGGCGAACAGCGGATCGCCCGGCGCGAGGCGGACCGGCGCGGCGCGATCGCTGCGCCGCAGCTCGATGCTCCGGACGTGACACCCGAACGAACCCGCGGACCAGTGGTTCTTGCCGTGGATGTCGTTCGCGATGGCGCCGCCCAGCGTCACGTGGCGCGTGCCGGGCACCACCGGCGGGTACCACCCGTGCGGCAGCGCGGCCGCGGCGATCGCCCCGAGGCTCGCGCCGGCCTCGGCCGTCAGCAGTCCGGTTGCCGTGTCGAGCTCGAGCAGGCGTGCGCACGGGGTGACGTCGACCAGCGTTCCGCCATGCGCGAGGCAGCTGTCGCCGTAGCTCCTGCCAAGACCTCGGGGAAGCACGCCGCCGCGTGATGCCCACGGCACCGGGTCGTGCGGCCACCAGAGCCGGCGACGCTGCTGGGGATGTCCGGGATAGCGACCCCAGCTCGATGCATCGTCATCGCGCTCGGTGTCGGGCACGGCAAGCGGGGACAGCGGGTGGGTAAGGTCGGCCATCGATGCTCGCATGACGCAGGCGCCACTGCGCGTTGACGTGCGGAAACGCTGCGGCACCCGACGAACCTCGAGTTGCCGACGCCGCTCCGTTCCGGGGAACGTCAGGTGCACGGCGAGCATACCGCACGCTGCCGCACGGCGACGCGCAGGCGCCGCTTCGTCGTCGCGCGACCGATGCGCGGGCGCTGGCGGGACAGGGGAGATAGAATGCGCCCGCACGGTCGCCGCGGGCGTGCACCTGCGGGCCGCCGCCCGCGCATCCTCCCGTCCCCTCCGGCACACGATCTCCCGACGCCCTCGCGTCACGACCGACGCACGATGCGATGCCCGCCCGATTGAGCCGGATCGCTTCCCGTCGCGGCCGGCCTGATTGCCGTCGCCCTGGTCGTTGCCGCGCGGCTGGTGCACCTCGATACGCTGCCGGGCGAGTGGTACGGGGACATCTCGACGCTCCACGAGTACACGCTCGCGGTGCGCAACGGCGACTTTCCGCCGACCTACTACGTTCTCGGCGTCGGGCCGCTCTACCCGCTGATCGCCGCCGCGTTCCTGCCCGGCGGCGGCGCGAGCTACTTCGCGTACAAGCTCCTGGGCGTGGGATTGAGCCTCGCCGGTCTCGCGGTGCTCTACGTGCTCGCGCGCCGCCTCCATCCCGACCGCGGGTTCGCGTGGCTCACGGTGATCGTGGCGGGGACGGGATCGTGGCTCCTCGCGCTGAGCCGGCTGGGCGACCAGCACCCGCTGCCGTTCCTGCTGACCGTTTCCGCGATGGCGATGGCCGTGGCGCTGCAGCGAACGGACGGGCACGCGCGCCTCCGTGCCGTCGCCTGCGGCGTCGTGAGCGGCGCCGGGCTGTACGCGTACGGCGCGACGTTCATGCTGCCGGCGGTGACCGCGGCCGTGGTGCTGACCGGATGGTGGAAGGGCCGCGTGTCGCGGCCGGCGGCGCTGCAGTTCGTGATCGCGCTGGTGGTGGTCGCCGCGCCGCTCGCCTGGGCCGTGCTGATGCACTGGGCGGAGATCCGCGCCGGTCACTTCGCCCGCGCCGCGGCGACGGGGCCGGCGGAGGTCCCCGCCAACGTCGTCAGCGGCCTCGCCGCCTACTTCGTTCGCGGCGACGCCAACGTTCGCGTCAATCCGCAGGCACTGCCGCATCTCGACCCGTTGTCCGGCGGGGCGATGCTCGCCGGCATCGGATGGTGGCTGCTGGCCCCGCGACGCGCCTCCGGGGCGATCGTCCTCGGCGCGTTCCTCGCCCTGCAGCTGCCGTCGTTCCTGACCGCCGCCGGCGACGTGCCCAGCGCCGGCCGGACGGTCGCCGCGGCGCCGTTCGCCTACCTGCTCGTGGCCGGCGGACTGTGGTGGGGATACGAGACGATCGCCCGACTCGCCTCGCGGCGCGTGGCGGTGGCGGCGCTGACGGCGGCGCTGGCGGCGATCGTGGCGATCAACCTGCACCGCTACTTCGTCGCCTATCCCGCGGGCCTCCCGTGGAGCAACACCGAGGTCGCGCGTCCGATCGCGCGGCATCTCGCAACGCTGCCTGCAGGAACGCATGCGTTTCTCGTCGACACCGGCTGGGGACCGCTCGCGGTGCCGGAGATCAAGAGCGTCCGGTACTTGTCCGCGCCCGGCTCGCGCATCGACGAGATCCGCGCCGACGAGCTCGACTGCGCGCGCTTCGCCGCGCTCGAGCGTCCCGGCGTGCTGGTCTGGCGACCGTCGTTGCCGCTTCCGTCGCCGCAGCTCTGCGAGTGCGCGGGCGCGCTGCGCTCCGACCTGCACGCGAGCCCGGGCGGGTTTCCGCTGTTCCGGTCGTCCCCGCTTCCGCCCCGCGACGCTCCGCCGACGGCGTGCTCCCCGGAGACCGCGGCTATGTTCGCCAGCCCGGACACGGTCGACGCGAGGCGGGCGCAGGCGGCGACCTCGTGGGGGGGCGAAGTCTCGGTGAGCACCGCCGCCGGACCGGTGCGGATTCGACATCCCCGGCTCGACATGGGCAACGCGGCCGACATCCTCGACGGCAACGAGACGACGCTGATGCGCGGTGCGCGCGACAATCCGTTCCGGTTCGAGATCGCCTATGCGCGACCGGCGAGCGTCGCCTCGATCGACCTCGTGCTGGGCTACATGCCGAGTTACGGGATCGCGGTGACGGCCATCGACGGGGCCGGGCGCCGCCACGCGATCGACGGCCGATTCCAGGGCGTGCCCGGCGTCGTTCCGCATCCGCGCCTCGCGTTCGCCTCGCCGGTCGAGGACGTGCGCGAGATCCACGTGACGATCGACGACGCACGGCCGCAGCCCGTCGAGGGCGCTCACATCCACGTCTACGAGGTGGTCGTGCGCTGACCGGAGACGCCGGCGCACACGGGCGACGAGCGTCTCGCCGCTCAGAACCTGTGAATGAATCCGGCGTCCTCGCGACGGGGTGCCCCGGGCTGGCGCCCGCCAGGGCGACACCCGTCCGCCCCGGCCCCCCAGGCCCCCCGCACGCCCTCCGTTGGGCAACGCGGGGATGCAGGGTTCTTTCACAGGTTCTCAGTCCGCGGCCGCGTACCCGATCCGCTCGCGCAGCGCTCCGCCTGCGGTGACGCGCACCGCGCAGTACTTGAACTCGGGAATCTTGCCGAACGGGTCGAGCGCCGGGTTCGTGAGCAGGTTCGCCGCGGCCTCGTGGTAGCAGAACGGCAGGAAGATCGCGCCGCGCGGCGTGCCGCCGTCCGCGCGAGCGGAGAGCGCGACCTCGCCGCGACGCGACGCGACGGTGATCGTTCCGCCCGGCGGGACGCCGAGCTCGGCGAGATCGTCGGGGTGGACCGACGCGACGGGCGTCGGCTCGATCGCGTCGAGCACCTGGGTTCGGCGCGTCATGCTGCCCGTGTGCCAGTGCTCGAGCTGCCGCCCGGTGATCAGCACCCACGGGTACTCGCGGTCGGGCTGCTCGTCCGCGCGGATCAGGCCGGCGGGGACGAGTCGCGCCTTGCCGGTGGCGGTGGGGAAGCGCTCGGTGAACACGACCGGCGCACCCGGATCGCCCTCGTGCTCGCACGGGTAGGTCACCGAGTGCTCGCGCTCGAGGCGCTCCCAGGTGATGCCCGCGATCGACGGCATCGCCTTGCGCATCTCGTCGAACACGTCGCGCGCGCCGGCGTAGTGCCAGTCGAGGCCGAGGCGCCGGCCCATGTCGACGATGATCGCGAGGTCCTGGCGCGCCTCGCCCGGCGGGTCGAGCGCCTGTCGCCCGAGCTGCACGGTGCGGTCGGTGTTGGTGAACGTGCCGGTCTTCTCCGGGAACGCCGAGGCCGGCAGCACGACGTCGGCGAGGTAGCAGGTCTCGGTGAGGAAGATGTCCTGCACGACCAGCATCTCGAGCTTCGCGAGCGCCTCGCGCGCGTGGCCCGCGTCCGGGTCGGACATCGCCGGGTTCTCGCCCATCACGTACATGCCGCGGATGTCGCCCGCGTACGCGGCGTTCACGATCTCGACGACGGTGAGGCCCGGCTTCGCATCGAGCGTCTTGCCCCACAGCGCCTCGAACAGCGGCCGCGCGTCGGCGTTGTCGACGCGCCGGTAGTCGGGGAACATCATCGGGATCAGGCCGGCATCCGAGGCGCCCTGCACGTTGTTCTGCCCGCGCAGCGGATGCAGGCCGGTGCCGGGCCGCCCGATCTGGCCGGTGAGCATCGCGAGCGCGATCAGGCAGCGCGCGTTGTCGGTGCCGTGGATGTGCTGCGAGATGCCCATGCCCCACAGGATCATCGATCCGCGCGAGGTCGCGAACGCGCGCGCGACCTCGCGGATCGTCGCCGCGGGAATCCCGCACACGTCCGCCATCGCCTCGGGGCTGAACGCCGCGACGTTCTTCGCGATCTCGTCGTAGCCGCTCGTGCGGCTGGCGACGAACGCCCGGTCGACGAGCCCTTCCTCGACGATCGCGTGCATCATCGCGTTCAGCAGCGCGACGTCGGTGTCCGCCCTGAACTGCAGGTAGCGCCACGCGTGGCGCGCGAGCTCGGAGCGCCGCGGGTCGGCGAGGATCAGCTTCGTGCCGCGCTTCACCGCGTTCTTGATCCAGGTCGCGGCGACCGGATGGTTGACCACCGGGTTCGCGCCGATCAGCAGCACGACCTCGGCCTTCAGCACGTCCATCACCGGGTTCGACACCGCGCCCGAGCCGATGCCCTCGAGCAGCGCCGCCACGCTCGACGCGTGGCACAGCCGCGTGCAGTGGTCGACGTTGTTGCTGCCGAAGCCGGTGCGCACCAGCTTCTGGAACAGGTAGGCCTCCTCGTTGCTTCCCTTGGCCGACCCGAAGCCCGCCAGCGCCCCCGGTCCGTGCGTGTCCCGGAGGCGGACGAGCGCGCCGCTCGCGCGCGCCATCGCCTCTTCCCAGGTCGCTTCGCGGAACGCGGCGAGCGGGTTCGCCGGGTCGAGATGGCCGTGCGGATCCTTCGGCACGCCGTCGCGGCGGATCAGCGGCTTCACGAGGCGTTGCGGGTGCGAGACGTAGTCGAAGCCGAAGCGCCCCTTGACGCACAGCCGCTCGCGGTTCGCAGGCCCGTCGCGCCCCTCGACGCGCACGATCGCGTTGTCGTGCACGTGGTAGGTGATCTGGCAACCGACGCCGCAGTACGGGCACACCGACGACACCTTGCGGTCCACGGGCGCCAGGTACGCGTCGTGCGCGGGCGCGAGCGCGCCGGTCGGGCACGCCTGCACGCACTCGCCGCACGCGACGCAAGAGGACTCGCCCATCGGGTCGTCCAGGTCGAACACGATCGCCGAGTGCGCGCCGCGGTGCGCATAGCCGATCACGTCGTTGACCTGCGCCTCGCGGCACGCGCGCACGCAGCGCGTGCACTGGATGCACGCGTCGAGGTTGACCGCCATCGCCGGATGCGAGAGATCGGCCGCGGGCTGCTCGCGAGCGGGGAAACGAGGCGCACCGATGCCGAGCTTGCGCTTCCAGGTATCCAGTTCCGAGTCGAGCTTGTAGACGCGCTCCGGCACGTCGGAGGCCAGCAGCTCGACAACCATCTTCTGCGAGCGCACGGCCCGCTCGCTGTTCGAAGTGACCTCCATGCCGGCGGCGGGCGCGCGGCAGCAGGACGGCGCGAGCACGCGCTCGCCCTTGATCTCGACCATGCACGAGCGGCAGTTGCCGTCGGGCCTGAGGCCCGGCTTGTAGCAGAGGCGCGGGATCTCGACGCCCAGGCGGTCGGCGACCTCGAGGATGGTCTCGCCGGGCGCCGCGGTCACGTCCGCGCCGTTCAGGCGGAACGCGATCGCGTGCGCTGTGACGGAAGGATCGGGCGGGGCGTTCACATCGTCTCCATCACGCGCCGCCGGGAGCGTGATCGGAATCCCCCTCTCCCGGTCCGGGAGAGGGGGGGGGGGGGGCGGGCAGGCTCAGCCACTTCGTGCGGGAAGTACTTGACCACGCACGCGAGCGGATTGGGAGCCGCCTGCCCGAGCCCGCAGATCGACGCGTCGGCCATCGCCTGCGACAGCTCGGCGAGCAGCGCCGTGTCCCAGTGTCGTCGCTCCATCAGCATCGCCGCCTTCGCGGTGCCGACGCGGCAGGGCGTGCACTGGCCGCAGGATTCGTCGGCGAAGAACCGCATCAGGTTGAGCGCCGCGTCGCGAGCGCGGTCGTGCTGCGACAGCACGATCACCGCGGCGGATCCGATGAACGAGCCGTGCGGCTGCAGCGTGTCGAAGTCGAGCGGGACGTCGGCGAGCGACGCCGGCAGGATGCCGCCCGACGCGCCGCCCGGGAGGTAAGCGTACAACTCGTGGCCGTCCTGCATGCCGCCGCAGTACTCGTCGATCAGCTCGCGCACGGTGATGCCGGCCGGTGCGAGGTGCACGCCGGGCTGCTTCACGCGGCCCGACACCGAGAACGAGCGCAGGCCCTTGCGCCCGTGGCGGCCGTGGCCCGCGAACCACGCTGCGCCCTTCTCGAGGATGTCGCGCACCCAGAAGAGCGTCTCCATGTTGTGCTCGAGCGTCGGACGCCCGAACAGCCCGACCTGCGCGACGTAGGGCGGACGCAGGCGCGGCATGCCGCGCTTGCCCTCGATCGACTCGATCATCGCGGACTCCTCGCCGCAGATGTACGCGCCGGCGCCGCGCCGCAGGTGGATCGGCGGCAGCGCGCACGGCGGGTCGCGCTCGAGCGCCGCGATCTCGCGCTCGAGCAGCGCGCGGCACGCGGCGTACTCGTCGCGGAGGTAGACGTAGATCGCGTCGACGCCGACCGCCCATGCGGCGATCAGCATGCCCTCGAGGAAGCGATGCGGGTCGCGCTCGAGGTAGTGCCGGTCCTTGAAGGTGCCGGGCTCGCCCTCGTCGATGTTCACCGCCATGAGCCGCGGCGCCGGCTCGACGCGCACGATCTTCCATTTGCGTCCCGCGGGGAATCCAGCTCCGCCCAGGCCGCGCAGCGACGAGCTCTCGAGTTCGGCGATCGCCGACTCGGTGGAGCGCTTGCCGGTCGTGCAGTCGACGAGCGTCCGGTATCCGCCGTCCCGCCGGTAGGCGGCGAGGTCGACGGCCTGCGCGGGAGGGGCTTCCGTGCGCCGGTCGCGCACCGCTGACGCCACGCTCTCGACGCTCGCGTGATCGATCGGGTTGCGGCCGACGACCGCGACCGGCGCGCGATCGCAGCGGCCGACGCAGGGCACGCCGACGACGCGCACGTCCTTCAGCCCCAGCCGCTCCAGCGCGGCGTGGAGCGCGGGCGAGCCTGCCATCCGGCACGAGAGCGTCTCGCACACGCGGACGGTGACCGCGGGAGGGCGCGCATCGCCTTCCTTCACGACGTCGAAGTGGTGGTAGAACGTCGCGACCTCGTAGACCTCGGTCGTCGCGAGCTTGAGCTCGCTCGCGAGTGCCACGAGGTGCGGCGAGGGGAGGCAGCCGTGCGCGTCCTGGATCCGGTGCAGGAACTCGATCAGCAGGTCCGCGCGGCGCGGCGAGTCGCCGAGGAGCGCGCGGACCTCGGCGAGCGCGGCCGGGTCGGCAATGCGCCCCTTGGGCGTCGTTCGCGAGCCGCGACGCGCCGACAGGCGCGACGTGTCGACGACCGCGGGACGTGTCATCGCATCGGCGCGGCCGCGGACCGCGTCCTCACGGCTTGCCGGCCTTCGCCGGCTCGGGCGTGCGGTCCGCCGCGCTTTCCGCCGCGCGCAGCCGCTTGCGCCACAGGTCCAGGCCGGCCGACACGAGCGGCCAGCACAGCAGGACCAGCGCGAGCGTCATGATCGACCCGACGAGCCCGTTCGACCAGAAGATGCCCACGGTGCCGCCGGACAGCAGCATCGACTGCCGGAACGCGGTCTCGGCCATGTCGCCCAGCACGAGCGCGAGCACGAGCGGCGCCAGCGGGTAGCGGAGCTTCTTGAAGAAGTAGCCGACGATGCCGAACACCAGCATCATCACCACGTCGAACATGTTGTGGTGGACCGTGTAGGCGCCGACCGCGCAGATCACGACGATGACCGGCGCGATGATCGAGAACGGGATGCGCAGGATCGCCGCCCACCACGGCACCGTCGTGAGCACGATCAGCAGGCCGACGATGTTGCCGAGGTACATGCTCGCGATCAGGCCCCAGACGAACTCCTTCTTCTCGACGAACAGCAGCGGTCCCGGCTGGAGGCCCCAGATCAGCAGGCCGCCGAGCAGCACCGCCGCGGTCGGCGAGCCCGGGATGCCCAGCGTCAGCATCGGCAGGAGCGCGCTGGTGCCCGCGGCGTGCGCGGCGGTTTCCGGAGCGATGACGCCCTCGATGTTCCCGTTGCCGAACGAGTCGCGGTCCTTCGACATCCGGCGCGCCATGCCGTAGCTCATGAACGAGGCCGGCGTGGCGCCGCCCGGCGTGATGCCCATCCAGCAGCCGATCAGGCAGCCGCGCAGCGACGTCATCCAGTAGCGCGGCAGCTTCTTCCACGTCTCGAGCACGATGTTGAGGTCGATCCTGCCCTTCGCGCCCTTGAATGCGAGGCCCTCCTCCATCGTGAGCAGGATCTCGCCCAGCCCGAACAGGCCGATGACCGCGATCAGGAAGTCGAAGCCCTGGAGCAGCTCGGTGTGGCCGAACGTCATCCGCAGCTGGCCGGTCACCGTGTCGAGCCCGACCGCCGCGAGCGCGAAGCCCATCATCATCGCCGCGATCGTCTTCGCGGGGGGCTCGCGGCTCATGCCGATGAAGCTGCAGAAGGTCAGGAACTGGACCGCGAAGTACTCGGCCGGTCCGAACTTGAGCGCGAACTTCGCGACCAGCGGCGCGAGGAAGGTGATGACCAGCACCGCGACGAACGCGCCGATGAACGACGACGTGAACGCGGCGGTCATCGCCTCGCCGGCGCGGCCCTGCTGCGCCATCGGATAGCCGTCGAACGTCGTCGCGACCGACCAGGGCTCGCCCGGTATGTTGAACAGGATCGACGTGATCGCGCCGCCGAACAGCGCCCCCCAGTAGATGCAGGAGAGCATGATGATCGCCGAGGTCGGCGGCATCGAGAACGTCAGCGGCAGCAGGATCGCGACGCCGTTGGCGCCGCCGAGGCCGGGAAGGACGCCGATCAGCACCCCGAGCAGGATGCCGATCAGCATGAACAGCAGGTTCTTCCAGGTCAGCGCGACCGCGAAGCCCTGCATCAGGTTGCCGATGTCCTCCACCGAATCATCCTCTCGTCGACGGTTCGCCCTGCGGCGAAGGCACGTTCGGGTTTGGCGACCGACGGGCCGCCCCTAGGTCGCCAGCCCTGGGGGCGCGCCGGGCCCGGCGACCGACGCCGCCCCAGCCCGCCCCCGCCCCCCGGGGAGACCGCAGCGGGCTTCGGGGGGATGTCATCTAGTACCCGATCAGGTGCTCGAGCGGGCCTTTCGGCAGCGGCACGAGGAACCAGATCTCGAACAGCAGGAACAGCGCCACCGGGACGCCGAGCGCGACGCTTGCCGTCGGCAGCGCGCCGTACTTGCCTCGCCACACCATGAACGCGCCGATGAAGATCGCCGAAGCGACGTACAGCCCGATGAACTTGATCAGCACGACGTAGGCGATCGACGGCAGCAGCATCATCAGCACCGGCTTCAGCGCGCTCCACTCGACGAACACCGAGCTGGCGAGCTTCCGCCAGCGCCAGAGCACGTTGGCGACGATCCACCCGCCGGAGAGGAGGAGGGCGGAGCCGACCAGGAACGGAAAGTAGCCCGCTTCCGGTCCGTCGCTTCCCCACTTCGCGCCCAGACGCAGGCTGTCGGTCACCACGACCGCGCCCCCCGCAACGATCAGGAGCGCGACGACGAGCTCGACCCACCGGGTCGCGAGACCGCCGCCTCCGGCGGCGGTCCCCCCCTGCGCGTTGTCGCTCATGCCTATTTGGCCAGGAACCCGGCTTCCTGCATCAGCTGGCGGTGCGTCGCCTCGGCCTTCGTCACCCACTCGACGTAGTCCTTGCCGGTCATGAAGGTCGTGTTGAACGCCGCGTCTTCCGTGTACTTCTTCCACTCGGGCAGCTCGCGGACCTTCTTGAACAGGTCGATGTAGAAGTCGACCACGTCCTGGCCGACGCCGGCGGGCATGAAGATGCCGCGCAGCATCACGTACTCGACGTCGAGGCCCGCGGACTTGCAGGTCGGGATGTCCTGCCACGACATCGTGGCCGTGACCTTGGTCGGGTAGGGCATCGGCTTGCCGTCGAACACGCACAGCGGCCGCAGCGCGCCGGAGCGCCAGTGCGCGATCGCCTCGATCGGATTGTTGACCGTCGAGTCGACGTGCTTGCCCACGAGCTGGACCGCCACGTCGCCGCCGCCCTTGAACGGCACGTAGGTCATCTTCTTGCCGACCGTCTTCTCGAGGGCGACCGTGATGATCTGGTCTTCCTGCTTCGACCCGGTGCCCGCCATCTTGTACTGGCCGGCGTTGCCGGCCTTGAGCGCGTTCACGTAGTCGGCCGCGGTCTTGTAGGGCGCCTCGGCGTTGACCCACAGCACGAACTCGTCGAGCGCGAGCATCGCGACCGGCGTCAGGTCCTTCCAGTTGAACGGAACGCCCGTGGCGAGCGGCGTCGTGAACAGGTTCGACAGCGTGATGATGACCTTGTGCGGCTCGCCCTTCGCGTTCTTGACGTCGAGGAAGCCCTCGGCGCCGGCGCCGCCCGACTTGTTGACGACGACGAACGGCTGCTTCATCAGGTTGTGCTTGGCGACGACGCCCTGCAGGAAGCGCGCCATCTGGTCGGCACCACCGCCGGTGCCGGCGGGCACGATGAACTCGACCGGCTTGGTCGGCTCCCACGCGTAGGCGGGGGCCTGCGCGGCGAAGACGCCCGCGGCGAGCGCGGCCGCGAGCGCGGCCTTGCGAAAGATTTTGCGATTCATTGCTCCTCCTTGGGTTTCGGGCATCGGCCGCCCGCGCGGGCTCGTCGGAGCGCAGTCCGCGTCGGGCGGGTACGGCAGGAACTTAACGCATCGCGGCGCTCCGGCGTAGACCTCGGTCAGATCAGGCCCGCGCCCCGGGCCCACTTGTACTTCGCCCCCAGCACCATCACCGGCATCTCCGTCGAGTACGGATACGCCGGGATGCCATGATCGAACAGATGTTCGGCCGCTTCCTCGACCTGGACGTCGCCCGCCAGCGAGACGACGATCGGCTTGTGGATGCCCTTCGCCTTCATCTCGTCGACGACCTCGACGACCAGCTTCGCGAACACCATCGGCGGCGTCACGATCGTGTGCCAGTAGCCCAGGATCAGCGAGTGGATGCGCGGATCCTCGAGGCCCAGCCGGATCGTGTTCTGGTAGGTCTTCGGCGGCTCGCCGCCGGTGATGTCGACCGGGTTGCCCGCGGCGCCGAACGGCGGGATGAACTTGCGGAACGCCGCGTCGAGGTCGGGCGGCATCGCCATCAGCCTGATCCCGTTGTCGACGCAGGCGTCGGACAGCAGCACGCCGGACCCGCCCGCGCCGGTGATGATGACGGCGTTCTCGCCCTTCGGCGTCGGCAGCACCGGAATCGCGCGCGCGTACTCGAGCATCTCGCGCAGCGCCTTCGCGCGGATCACGCCCGACTGGCGCAGCACGTCGTCGTAGATCCTGTCGTTGCCGGCGAGCGCGCCGGTGTGCGAGCTCGCCGCCCGCGCGCCCATGCTCGTGCGCCCGGCCTTGAGCATCACGATCGGCTTCTTCTTCGACACGCGCTTCGCGACCTCGGCGAACGCGCGGCCGTCCTTCAGGTCCTCGCAGTGCTGCGCGATGATGTGCGTGTTGTCGTCCTGCTCGAAGAACGTGAGCAGATCGTCCTCGTCGATGTCCGACTTGTTGCCCAGGCCCACGATCGCCGAGACGCCCATCTTCGCCGAGCGCGAGAATCCGATGATCGCCATCCCGATGCCGCCCGACTGCGACGACAGCGCCGCGTGGCCCTTGACGTCGTAGGCCGTGCAGAACGTCGCGCAGAGGTTCTTCCACGTGTAGTAGAAGCCGTAGATGTTCGGGCCCATCAGCCGCACGCCGTACTTGCGGCCGATGTCCTGGATCTCCTTCTGGCCCTCGTGGTTGCCGGTCTCGGCGAAGCCCGAGGGGATCAGCACGGCGCCGGGAACCTTCTTCTCGCCGCATTCCACCAGCGCCGCCGCGACGAACTTGGCGGGAATCGCGAACACGGCGACGTCGACGGGGCCCGGGACGTCCTTCACGCTCTTGTACGCCTTGAGCCCCATGATCTCGTCGGCCGACGGGTTGATCGGGTAGATCTTCCCCTTGTAGCCGCCGTTGATCAGGTTCTTCATCACCGAGTTGCCGATCTTGCCGGCCTCGCCCGACGCGCCGATCACCGCGACGGCGTCCGGCTTCATGATCCGGTTCATGTCGCGCACGATGTCGTCGTGCTTCGGGCGGTAGCGCGCCGGCGGCGGGTTGAAGTCGCAGACGATGCGCACGTCGGCGGCGATCGCGCCGGCCTTCGACGCGAACACCGGGTTGAGGTCCATCTCGGCGATCTCGGGGAAGTCGGCGACGAGCTGCGACACGTTGCGGATCACCGCGGCGAGCGCCGTGCGGTTGACCGGGTCGGCGCCCCGCACGCCCTTCAGCATCTCGGCGGCGGCGATGCCGTCGAGCATCGACAGCGCGTCGTCCTTCGTCGCGGGCGCCAGCCGGAACGTGATGTCCTTCATCACCTCGACCAGCACGCCGCCCAGGCCGAACGCGACGAGCTTGCCGAACGACGGGTCGGTGACGGCGCCGATGATCACCTCCTGCCCGCCGCCCACCATCTGCTGGACCTGCACGCCGAGGATCTGCGCCTTCCTGTTGTACTTCTTCGCGTTGGCCAGGATCTTCGCGAAGCCGGCCTTCACTTCCGCCGCGCTCTTCATGCCGACCAGCACGCCGCCCGCGTCGGTCTTGTGGCTGATGTCCGGCGAGACGATCTTGAGCACGACCGGATAGCCCATGCCGGAGGCGAGCTTCGCCGCCGCCGCGGCCGTGGAAGCCACGCCTTCCTTCGGCACCGGAATGCCGTAGGCGTCGCACACCTGCTTGCCTTCGGGCGCGGTCAGCGACGTCCGGCCGGAGGCCTTGACGGCGTCGATGATCTTCCGGACTGTCTTCTTGTCGTTCGCCATGGTTGCCTCGTGGTTTGCGTCGGATGCGGCAGGTACGTCAGATCACTTTTTCGGCGCGCAGCGCCGCGATGTCCGCGGCGCCGTAACCCAGCTCCGCCATCACCTCGTCGGTGTGTTCGCCCAGGAGCGGCGAGCGCTTCACCTCGGTCGGGCTGTCGGACATCTTGATCGGGTTGCCCACGGTCAGGTACTTGCCCCGCGTCGGATGGTCGACCTCGACGACGGTCCCGGTCGCGCGCAGCGACGGCTCCTCGGCGATCTCCTTCATCGACAGGATCGGCCCGCACGGGATGTCGTGCTTGTTGAGGATGTCCATCGCCTCGAACTTCGTCTTCGTCTTCGTCCACTTCTCGATCTCGCCGAAGATCTCCATCAGGTGCGGCAGGCGCGCCTTCGGCGTCGCGTAGCGGGGGTCCGTGAGCCACTCCTGGCGTCCGATGACCTCGCAGATGTCCTTCCAGACCGGCGCCTGCGTGATGAAGTAGATGTACGCGTTCGGGTCGGTCTCCCAGCCCTTGCACTTGAGGATCCAGCCCGGCTGGCCGCCGCCCGACGCGTTGCCGGCGCGCGGCACCGCGTCGCCGAACGTGCCGTTCGGGTACTGCGGGTACTCCTCCATCACGTGGGTCCGGTCGAGGCGCTGCTGGTCGCGCAGCTTGACGCGGCACAGGTTCAGCACGCCGTCCTGCATCGCGGCCAGCACCTTCTGGCCGCGCCCGGTCGTCTTGCGCTGGTAGAGCGCCGCGACGATGCCGAGCGCGAGGTGCAGCCCCGTGCCCGAGTCGCCGATCTGCGCCCCGGTGACGAGCGGCGGACCGTCGTCGAAGCCGGTCGTCGACGCGGCGCCGCCGGCGCACTGCGCGACGTTCTCGTAGACCTTGCAGTCCTCGTACGGACCCGGGCCGAAGCCCTTGACCGACGCGACGATCATGCGGGGGTTGAGCTCCTGGATGCGCTCCCAGGTGAAGCCCATCCGGTCGAGCGCGCCGGGCGCGAAGTTCTCGACCAGCACGTCGCAGTGCTTCACGAGCGCCTCGATCACCGCCTTGCCCCTGGGGTTCTTCGCGTCGACGGTGATCGAGCGCTTGTTGTGGTTCAGCATCGTGAAGTAGAGGCTGTCCACGTTCGGGATGTCGCGCAGCTGCCCGCGCGTGATGTCGCCCTCGCCCGCGCGCTCGATCTTGATCACGTCGGCGCCCATCCAGGCGAGCAGTTGCGTGCACGTCGGCCCCGACTGCACGTGCGTGAAATCGAGGATGCGCACACCATCCAGTGCCTTGCCCATCAGTTTCCCCTATGCATTGCCGTTGATCCCGCCAACGGTGGTGGCGGGAAATCGCCCGACCGGCGACGCTCGAACGCGGCGCGCGATCACTGTTTCTTCTTCGCGGAAGGATTGAGGCTCGTGATGCGGCCGCTCTCCGTGCCCGCCTTCTCGTCGATGACCGCGTTGATCAGCGTGGGCTTGCGCGAGCGGATCGCTTCCTCCATCGCGCTTCGCAGCTCGGCCGGCGTCGCGGCCATCACGCCCACGCCGCCGAACGCCTCCATCAGCTTCTCGTAGCGCGCGCCCTTGACGAACACGAGCGGCGACGGATCGCGCCCGCCGGTCGGGTTCACCTCGTCGCCCCGGTAGACTCCGTTGTTGTTGAGGATCACGACGCAGACGGGCAGGCCGTAACGGCAGATCGTCTCGCATTCCATGCCGGAGAAGCCGAAGGCGCTGTCGCCTTCGACCGCGATCACCTGCTGGCCGCCCACGACGGCCGCCGCGACCGAGTAGCCCATGCCGATGCCCATGACGCCCCACGTGCCGACGTCCAGGCGCTTGCGCGGCTTGAACATGTCGACGACGGCGCGCGTGTGGTCGAGCGCGTTGGCGCCCTCGTTGACGAGGAAGGCGTCCGGATTCGCCCTGACGATGTCGCGCACGACGCCGAGCGCGCTGTGGTAGTTCATCGGCACCGGGTTCTTCGCGAGCGACTCGGCCATCTTCGCGACGTTCTTCGTCCTGCGCTCCGCGATGGCGTCGAGCCACTCGGCCGGCGGCTTCGGGAAGCCCGTGCCGATCGCGGCGAGCATCGCCGACACGCACGAGCCGATGTCGCCGACGACCGGCGCGTCGATGCGGACGTTGCTGTCGGCCTCCTGCGGCGAGATGTCGATCTGCACGAACCGCTGGCCGCCCCACGACTTCGAGGTCGCGCCGCCCCAGGTCTTGCCCTTGCCGTGCGAGAGCAGCCAGTTGAGGCGCGCGCCGATCATCATCACGACGTCCGCCTCGGGCAGCACGTACGAGCGCGCCGCGGAGGCCGACTGCTCGTGCGTGTCCGGCAACAGGCCCTTGGCCATCGACATGGGCAGGTACGGGATGCCGGTGCGCTCGACCAGCGCGCGGATGTCGGCGTCGGCCTGCGCGTACGCGGCGCCCTTGCCGAGGACGATGAGCGGGCGCTTCGCGCTGCGGAGCAGGTCGACGGCGCGCTTCACGGCGTCCGGCGCCGGGATCTGGCGCGGCGCCGGGTCGACGACCTTGATCAGCGACTGCCTGCCCGCTTCCGCGTCCATCGCCTGCGGGAACAGCTTGGCCGGCAGGTCGAGGTAGACGCCGCCCGGGCGGCCGGAGACCGCGGCGCGGATCGCGCGCGCGACGCCCACGCCGATGTCCTCGGCGTGCAGGACCCGGAACGCCGCCTTGGCGTGCGGCCGCGCGATCGCGAGCTGGTCCATCTCCTCGTAGTCGCCCTGCTGCAGGTCGACGACCTCGCGCTCGGACGAGCCGCTGATGAGGATCATCGGGAAGCAGTTGGTGGTCGCGTGCGCGAGCGCCGTGAGGCCGTTGAGGAAGCCCGGCGCGGACACCGTGAGGCAGATGCCCGGCTTGCCGGTCATGAAGCCGGCGATCGACGCCGCGTAGCCCGCGTTCTGCTCGTGCCGGAACGAGATCACGCGCATGCCGTTGGCCTGCATGCGCCGCGTGAGGTCGGTGATCGGGATGCCGGGCAGGCCGAAGATCGTGTCGAGCCCGTTCAGCTTGAGCGCGTCGATGACGAGCTGGAAGCCGTCGGTTTCCCGGGACTGGGGCCCGGCCTCGCCCTCGCCGGCGACTCTCGTCGCGTCGCCGGCGGCGGTCGGCGCGGGCTTCGCCGCGGCCCTCATCGCTTGGTCCATGCGTTCCTCCGATGTCGGACGCCCGGCGGCGCGGCCTCCTCGCCCGGGTCGGGCGCAAAGCTGGGGCTGCCGGGGATCAAAGCCTGTTCGGTCCGGAGAGGGTCCGGGGGGTGTCGCGCGTGATGCGGTCCGATCCGGCAGGTTCGCGGAGCGGGAGCAACGCAAGGGAGGGGCCGGAAGGGCAGCTACCGATCGCCACCGCCCGCAGGCTGGCGCCGACGGGCATGACCGGGCTCGGTTGCTGGCGCATCTCCCGAAGCTCCTCCAGATTGTCCCGAAGCCCGCGTTCGGCGGGCGCCGGTCTTCTCGTTTCGAGATAAGGTATTTGATATATCAGACGGCTGTCAACGCTCTTGCACGGTCTTTTTTGGACTCATTTTGATGCTGCAATGCGGCGCGCGTGTGAACCGCGCATCGACGCCGGCGTGCGTCACGCCCGGGAGCACAGCGGATTGCGCGCTGCGACATCGGCGGCGGAAACGCCTCGGCATTTCCGGACTTCCGGACCGCGTTGGCGTCGGCAATCGCACGAACGCTCGATTCGCCGCGCCCGGGCGCCCGGATAAGCGGCGTTCAATTGGCCCCTTGCCGGCAGTTCTGATATATGAGATACGAAGTGGCGGGTCAGTCTCCAATGGAGGAGGCGTCGACACGACGGACGACCGGCGCGCCATCGCAGCGCCCGGCGCCACCCGCCAGGAGGGAGTCCCGAAAGCCATGGCCACCGGCACGGCCGCCGTCCCGAAGATCCCGCTGGCGCTCCAGCCGATCAACCCGAACGCGAGCCTGCGCGACCAGGCCTACGCGGCGCTGAAGCAGGCGATCGTCGAGGCCGACATCTACTCGCACAAGGGCGAGGTCCGGCTCGACGAGCGCCAGCTGTCGCTCTCGCTGGGGGTCTCGCGGACGCCGATCCGCGAGGCGATGACGCTGCTCGAGCAGGAGGGCCTGCTGCGGACGGTTCCGCGCCGCGGCATCTTCATCGTCCGCAAGACCAAGCGCCAGATCGTCGAGATGATCGAGATGTGGGCGGCGATCGAGAGCATGGCCGTGCGGCTCGCGACCGCGAACGCCTCGGACGAGGAGATCGCCGGCCTGCGCAGGATGTTCGACGAGTTCCGCACTTCGGTGCCGTCCGACCACATCAACGAGTACTCGGACGCGAACATCGCGTTCCACCAGGCGATCATCCGGCTCTCCGGCTCGAACCTGATGGGCCAGACGCTCGAGAACCTGTTCATCCACGTCCGGGCGATACGGCGGATGACGATCTCGCAGGCCGACCGCGCATCGCGCTCGATCGTCGACCACATGCGCATCATCGAGGCGCTCGAGAAGCGCGACACCGAGCTCGCCGAGCGGCTCGTGCGCCAGCACTCGCTCGACCTCGCCGCCTACGTCGAGAAGCACTGCGACTTTCTCGACTAGCCGCCTCGGTAGCCGGCCGACCCGCCCCGGGCTGAAGCCCGACCCACGATCCCGCGCTGCCCTGTGGGTCGGCCTTCAGGCCGACGGCATTGCGGAGAGGGTCACCCCAGGTCCAGCATGATCTTGCCGACGTGCTGCGACGACTCCATCAGCGCGTGCGCCGCCGCCGCCTCCGCGAGCGGGAACACGCGGTGGATCACCGCCTTCGCGCGGCCGGTCTCGTAGAGCGGCCACACGCGCTCGCGCAGCGCGTTGGCGATCCCGACCTTCCGCTCGGCCGGGCTGGCGCGCATCGTCGATCCGGTCACCGTGAGCCGCTTCAGCATGATCGGCATCCAGTCGACCTCGGCCTTGCTGCCGTGCAGGAACGCGATGATGGCGAGCCGGCCCTCGATCGCGAGGCAGCGCAGGTTCTTCGCGATGTAGTCGCCGCCCACCATGTCGAGCACCAGTTCGACGCCGCGCTTGCCGGTGATCGTCGCGACCTCGGCCACGAAGTCCCCGGTCCGGTAGTTGATCGCGTGATCCGCGCCGATTCCCCTGCAGAACGCCGCCTTGTCGTCGTTGCCGACCGTCGTGATCACCTTCGCGCCGAACGCCTTCGCGTACTGGATCGCCGTGTAGCCGATGCCGCTCGTGCCGCCGTGGATCAGGATCGTCTCGCCCGCGGCGAGCTTTCCCCGCTCGAACACGTTGTGCCAGACGGTGAACGCGTTCTCCGGCAGGCTCGCCGCCTCGAGCAGCGACAGGCCCTTCGGCGGCGGCAGGCAGTGCCCCGCCGGCGCGACGCAGTACTCCGCGTAGCCGCCGCCGGGCGTGAGCGCGCAGACCTCGTCGCCGACGCGCCACGTCGCGACGTTCGCACCGATTGCGGCGACCGTGCCGGCGACCTCGAGTCCGATGATCGGCGACGCGCCGGGCGGCGGCGGATAGTTGCCCAGGCGCTGGATGCAATCGGGGCGGTTGACGCCGGCGTAGCGGACGCGGATCAGCACGTCGCCGGCGCCCGGCTGCGGCACCGGTCCTTCGGCCATGCCGAGCACGTCGGGGGGGCCGGGCTCGCGCATCGCGACGTGGCGCATGGTCGTGGGCAGGGTCGTCATGGCGCCATTATGCGGGATGGGGGCGGAGCGGGTTGGCGCGCGTCCGCTTGATGCGGATCAAGACTGCGGGAGAACTCGCTTGCGATCGCAACGTTCGAACTTATGTAGATGGAAACGTCGCAAAGGACATCCATGCCGACCTCCGACTCCCCGAACCGCTACGGCGCGATCGCGCGCTGGCTGCACTGGACGATGTTCGCACTGATCGCCGTCCAGATGGTCGGCGGCATATTCCTCGAGGACCTGCCGAAGGGCTCGGCGCTGCGCGGCTTGGCGTTCGACGGTCACGAGACGGTGGGCATCGTCGCGATCCTGCTCGTGCTCGCGCGCATCGCCTGGAAGCTGTCGCATCCGGGGCCGGCCCCCGAGGGAACCGGCCTGCAACAGGCGCTCGCGAAGGCGGGGCACGTCGCGCTGTACGCGCTGATGATCGCGGTCCCCGTCGTGGGTTACGCGATGGTGGACGCGAAGGGCTACGACGTCGCGTTCTTCGGCTGGAGCGGCCCGGACTTCCTCGCGAAGGATGCCGACCTCGCGAAGTCGCTGAACCAGCTGCATGAGCGGCTCGCGTGGCTGCTTACCGGATTGGTCGCGGTGCACGTCGCCGCCGCGTTCTGGCACCACTTCGGGCTGCGTGACGGCACGATGCGCAGGATGCTGCCCGCGCGCGGCTGAGGGCTGCTTCGACGGCACCGGCCATCGCCGAAGGCGATGGCTCGGCGCCGCCGCCTGCACGCGGCCGGGGGCGGCGCGCGCCCCCGGGGGGGGGGGGCGCCGGCGGCGCCCCCCCCGCGGGGGGCGGGGGCGCCGCGCCCCCCGCCCGGCCCGGCCGGGCGGGCCGGCGCGCGGCCTTCTCGCGCAACGCCGCCGTCATCATCTTGCGCACCTCTTGCCCGCCGCGACTCGCGCGCCGCCATCGCGCGGCCCGCGACGGGGCCGCCCGGCGCCGCTCCATCCGGGTTACGGGAGCGCGGCACCGTCGCATGCAGGACGCTGTCTAGTCGGACGGCCGCGCGAACTTCGCGCGCAACTCCGACTTGACCACCTTGCCCATCGAGTTCCGCGGCAGGTCCACGGCGAAGACCACGCGCTTGGGCACCTTGAAGTTCGCAATCTCCGCCTTCAGCGCGCCGATGATCGCCGCTTCCGTGAGCGCGTGCCCTGGCTTCGCGACGACGACGGCGATCACCGCCTCGCCGAAGTCCGGGTGCGGGACGCCGATCACCGCGCTCTCCGCGACGCCGTCCATCGCGTCGATGCGCTCCTCGATCTCCTTCGGGTAGACGTTCAAGCCCCCGGTGATGATCAGGTCCTTCGCGCGGCCGACGATCCGCACGTAGCCCTCGGGCGTCCACTCGCCCATGTCGCCGGTCCTGAACCAGCCGTCGGCGGTGAACTCCTCGCGCGTCTTCTCCGGCAGGTTCCAGTAGCCCTTCAGCACGTTCGGCCCCTTGACCTGGATCGCGCCGATCGTCCCGGGCGCGCACGGGACGCCGTCGTCGCCGACGATGCGCACCGACACACCCGGCAGCGGCGGGCCGACGGTGCCTCCGAGGCGCGGGCCGTCGAGCGGGTTCGACGTGTTCATGCCCGTCTCGGTCATGCCGTAGCGCTCGAGGATGCGCTGGCCGGTGCGCTCCTCGAACTCGCGGAACGTCTCGGGCAGCAGCGGAGCGGAACCCGAGACGAACAGCCGCACGCCGTCCGTATGCGCGCGACCGAACGAGGGCTCGGCGAGCAGGCGCGTGTAGAACGTCGGCACGCCCATCATCACCGTCGCCTTCGGAAGCAGCGCCATCACCTCGCGCGCGTCGAACTTGGGCAGCCACAGCATCCGGCTGCCCGACAGCAGCACGCAGTGGATCGCGACGAAGAGCCCGTGCACGTGGTAGACGGGGAGCGCGTGCAGCAGCACGTCGCCGCGCGTGAACCCCCACGCATCGACCAGCGCGAGCGCGTTCGACGCGAGGTTGCGGTGCGTCAGCATCGCGCCCTTCGAGCGGCCGGTCGTGCCCGACGTGTAGAGGATCGCCGCGAGGTCGTCGGGCGCGCGCGGCACCGTGTCGAACAGCTCGGACTTCCCTTCCGCGCGGTCGAGCAGCTCGCCGCCGTGCGCGTCGAGCGTGAGCACCGTCGCGTCGCGCGCACTCGCGGCGACGATGCCGAGGCGCTTCGCTGCCGCACACGATCACGCGCGGCCCCGCGTCGCCGAAGAAGTAGTCGAGCTCGGCGCGCTGGTAGCCGGTGTTGAGCGGCAGGTAGACGAGCCCCGCCCGCAGCGCCGCGAGGTAGAGCGGCAGCACCGTCCAGTGCTTTTCCGCCTGCACGGCGATGCGGTCGCCCGGCCGGCATCCGGCGTCGACCAGCGCGTGCGCGATGCGCGCCGACAGCGCGGCGAGCTCGCCGTAGTGGACGACGGGCCCGTTGGGCACGACGAGGCAGGGCGCCGCGGGGTCGGCGACGTGCTCGTCGAAAAGCGTGTAGAGGTTGGCGTCCATGGTCGTTGCACCCCGGCGTCGCGCCGCGCATGCTACGTTGCGCAACGACCGCCAGCGATGCGTCCTCGCGGACCGGCGGCCGGTCGATGACGAAGACGAAACTATACGACAGCGCCCCGCCGATGAGCGTCCCGATCACCCGTCTCGATCCGCACGGCCGCCTCGCGGCGCTCGCGGACCCCGGCACGCTCGCGCTCGACGCGCCGGCAGGCGCGAGCGCCGACCTCGCGCGTTTCGGCATCGAGGCGCGCGACGACGACGGCGTGGTGACCGGCTCCGCGTCGATCGGCGCGCGCCGAGTGCTCGTCGCCGCCCAGGACGAGCGCTTCCTGCGCGGCGCCGTCGGCGCGAACCACGGCCGCGCGCTCGCCTCGCTGTTCGTGCGGGCGCGGGACGAGCGACCCGCAGCGATCGTGCTCGTGATGGCGTCGGGCGGCGTGCGGCTGCACGAGGCGAACGCGGCCGAGCTGGCGCTGGCGCGGGCGCTGCGCGCGCTCGTCGACGCCCGCGCGGCGGGCGTCCCGGTGCTTGCGATCGCCGCTGGCGACGTGTTCGGCGGCGCGTCGGTGCTCGCCTCCGCCTGCGACCGGCTCGCGCTGCTGCCGACCGTGCGCTTCGGTCTCTCCGGACCGGCGGTGATCGAGGCGGCGCGCGGCCGCGCCGAGATCGCGGCGGACGACGCCGACGCGGTCGCGGGCGTGTTCGGCGCGGCGGCCCGTGCGCACGGCGGCGTCGCCGACCTGGTCGAGGACGACGCGGCCACGGTCCGCGCGTGGATCGACATCGCGCTGAGGAGCGTCCTGCCGTTCGAGCGCAGCGTGCGCGAGACGCACGCGCGCCTGGTCGATCGCGTCGGTTTCGCGGCGGCCGGCGAGCCCTGGATCGCGATCGACGGCAGCGCCGCGACCGCGCGCGCGGCGGGAACGACGTTCGGACCGCACGACGTGCTCGGGATCGACGCGGAGCTCCTCGCGTGCCTCGACGCCGGCGGGCTCGAGGGGCTGACGATACTCGAGGACTCCGAAGGCCACGAGCCGACGCGCGTGGCGGAGACGGCCGGCCTGTCGCAGTTGCTCGCGCACCACGCGTGCGTGCTCGGTCTGCTGCGCTCGCGCGGCGTGCGGATCGACGCCTTGCTCACCGGCACGGGTCACAGCGCCGCATTCTTCGCGAACGCGCTGCAGGCGGATCGCGTCGAGGCGCTGCCTGGCGCGCGGGTCGTCGCGATGGACGTGCCCGCGATGGCTCGCGTGCTGAGGCTCGATCCGGCGCGGCTCGCGTCGCTCGTCGAGGACGATCCGCTGCTCGGCCATCCGGTGCGGCATTTCGCGGCGCTGGGGGGGCGACGATCGTCGAGCGCTGAGGCCGACGCACCGGGTTCCCGCGAGTCGTCTGCGCCCATCGGTGTCGGCCTCAAGGCCGACCCACACCCCTTCCCTGTGGGGCGGGCTTCAGCCCGACGGACTCGCGCGGATGGGCGCCACAGGCCCTCGGCGCGGGTCGGCGAGGGCCGCCGCCCCCCCGCCGGCACGCCCGCGAATCCGAGCGGCGACACAGGCGCGCGACCGCCTCGCGCTCGGCGAGGGCGCGAGCAGCCGCACGCGTCGAGCGTCGCGGCCCGAATCGCGCATGGAGCGCCGCGAGCGATGCCGCATCGACCGCGCCCGAGAGCAGCGTCACCGGCACGCCGCGCGCGCGCGCGCGTTCGGCGACGATGCACGGCCCTTTCGACAGCAGCGTCTGCGCGTCGCTCCGACCCTCGCCGGTGATCGCCCAGTCGGCGCCCGCGAGCGCGGCGTCGAGACCGATCAGGTCGGCGACGACCTGGGCGCCCGAGCGCATCGTTCCGCCCGCGAGCATCAGCGCATGGCCCAGCCCGCCCGCGGCGCCCGCGCCCGGACGCTCCGACGCGCGCCTCCCGATCGCAGCCTCGACGATCGCCGCGTAGCGCGCGAGCGTAGCGTCGATCGCGGCGACTTGGCCGGCCTCCACCCCTTTCTGCGGCCCGAAGATCGCCGTCGCGCCGCGCTCGCCGGCGAGCGGATTGTCGACGTCGGACATGATCGTGATCTCGCAGGCCGCGAGGCGCGCATCGAGCGCCGAAGCGTCCGCGCGCGCGAGGCGCGCGAGTCCGTCGGGCGTTGGCTCGACGTCGCGTCCGTCCGCATCGAGGAGCCGCAGCCCCAGCGCGACCAGCAGCCCCGCGCCGCCGTCGTTGGTGCTGCTGCCGCCGAGCCCGACCATGAAGCGGCGCACGCCGAGGTCGAGCAGCGCCCGCAGTTGCCGGCCGAGGCCCGTCGTCGTGCGTGACGTCACCGGGACCGCCATGCCCGCCGCATCGGTGATCGCGACGACCTGCGCGCACTCGAGGATCGCGGTGCGCGTGCCGTCGCGGTCGACGATGCCGTAGCCCGCCAGGATCGGCGCGCCGCCCGCGCCCTCGACCTCGATCTCGCCCCGGCTCGCGGCACTGCCCGAGGCACGCAACACCGCGTCGAGCGTGCCTTCGCCGCCGTCGGCCATCGGGCGCTGGATCGCCGTGGCACCCGGCGCGCCGCGGGCGATGCCTTTGGCGATCGCGGCGGCCGCCTCCGGCGCGCTCAGCGACCCCTTGAACGAATCCGGTGCGACGACGACGCTGGGAGGGCGGGCCATATCCTGGATCGGGAGGGATCGGGCAGCGGCGCAGTTAGCCGCGATGCGTGGCTCGGGCGAGCCGGTCGCTCACCGCGAGCCACGCCGGGTCGTCGGGCGGCGTCTCGATCAGGATCGCGTCGGCGCCCGCGGCGTCCAGCGCCCGCAGGTTCGCGTAGAGCTCGCGCGCGTAGCCGTCGGCGTCGGACGGCGCCTCGATCCACGGTCCGTCGAAGCCCGCCGGCTTCGGTGCGCGAGCGAGCACCGCGACGACCTCGTCGCGCTCGGTCAGCCGCAGGATCTCGACCGGCAGGATCGCCGCGTCGACGAGGAATGCCTCGGTGCGCGGCGCGTAGTGCGACGCGTGCGTTCCCGAGGCGCGCGGGGCGCCGCCCGAGGGTGCCGCGGGCACGCGTCCCAGCACGCGGGCGAGGGCGTCGACGCCGATCCTGCCCGGACGCATCAGAATCGGCCGGTCGCCGGCGAACGCGACGATCGTGCTCTCGATGCCGACGTCGCACGGTCCGCCGTCGAGGATCAGCGCGACGCGGTCGCCGAGGTCGTCGGCGACGTGCGCGGCGGTCGTCGGCGAGACGTGCCCGTAGCGGTTCGCGGACGGTGCGGCGATGCCGTGGCCCCCGCGGCGCGCGAACGCGACGAGCAGCGCGTGCGCGACCGGGTGCGCGGGAACGCGCAGGCCGACCGTGTCCTGCCCGCCGGTCACGGCGTCGCCGGCGAGCGCCGTGCGCGGCAGGATCAGCGTGAGCGGGCCGGGCCAGAACGCGCGCGCGAGCGCACGCGCGCCGTCGGGCACGTCGCGCGCCCACACGTCGAGGTGCTTCGCGTCGGCGAGGTGGACGATCAGCGGATGGTCGGACGGACGCCCCTTGGCCTCGAACACCGCGCGCACCGCGACCGGATTCGCGGCGTCGGCGCCCAGCCCGTAGACGGTCTCGGTCGGGAACGCGACGAGCGCGCCCGCGCGCAGCGCGTCGGCGGCGCGGTCGATCGCGGCGGCGTCCGCCGTAACCACGTTTGCGTTCATGAACTTATGCCGGCGGGCGTCGATGGGCCGACCCCGCGAGTTTGCTAGAATCGGGCGCTTTGCCGCACGCCTGCCCGGGCGGGGCGGTCGCAATCCACGAGAGGGGCCATGAGCGAATTCCTGTTCACGTCGGAGTCGGTGTCGGAAGGTCACCCGGACAAGGTCGCGGACCAGATCTCCGACGCGGTGCTCGACGCGATTCTAGAGCAAGACCCCACGGCCCGCGTGGCCGCCGAGACGCTGGTCTCGACGGGCCTCGTCGTGATGGCCGGCGAGATCACGACCAAGGCGACCGTCGACTTCGGCAACGTCGCGCGCGAGACGATCCGCCACATCGGCTACAACGACCCGTCGCTGCGCTTCGACGCCGACGGCTGCGCGGTGATGGTCTGCTACGGCAAGCAGTCGCCCGACATCAAGCGCGGCGTCGACCAGGCCTCCGACGATTACCTGAACCAGGGCGCCGGCGACCAGGGGATGATGTTCGGCTACGCGTGCGACGAGACGCCGGCGCTGATGCCGTTCCCGATCTACTACGCGCACCGCCTCGTCCAGCGCCAGAGCGAGGTTCGCCGGGACGGCCGCCTGCGCTTCCTGCGACCGGACGCGAAATCGCAGGTCACCGTTCGCTACCACAACGGCCAGCCGGCCGCGATCGACACCGTCGTGCTCTCGACGCAGCACCATCCGAGCATGAACGAGAAGCAGGCCGAGCTCGCCGAGGCGGTGATCGAGGAGATCATCAAGCCCGTGCTGCCCAAGGAGATGCTCTCGGGCACGCGCTACCTGGTGAATCCGACGGGACGCTTCGAGATCGGCGGCCCGCACGGCGACTCGGGGCTCACCGGGCGCAAGATCATCGTCGACACCTACGGCGGCTCCGCGCCGCACGGCGGCGGCGCGTTCTCGGGCAAGGATCCGTCGAAGGTCGACCGCTCGGCCGCCTACGCCGCGCGCTACGTCGCCAAGAACATCGTCGCCGCCGGCCTCGCCAGGCAGTGCGAAGTGCAGCTCGCCTACGCGATCGGCGTCGCGAAGCCGATGAACGTGACCATCTACACGGCGGGCACGGGCAGGATCCCCGACGCGAAGATCAGCGAGATCGTGCAGCACGAGTTCGACCTGCGTCCCAAGGGCATCATCCGGATGCTCGACCTGCTGCGCCCGATCTATCGCAAGACCGCTGCGTACGGGCATTTCGGCCGCGACGAGCCGGAGTTCACCTGGGAGCGCACCGACCGCGCGCAGGCGCTGAAGAGCGCCGCGGGCGTGTGACGGGAGACGCCGTTTCCCCGGCTTCGATCCGGGCGCGCCCTTGAGTCGCGGCCGTGTCGGGCCGAGAATAGGTGTCCGGTGCGGCGCGACAAGGCGGCGCGCCCTGTGGAGGTTCCATGCTGCCCCTTCGTGCCCTGATCCTCGGTAGTGCCGCGCTGACGCTGGCCGGATGCGCGACGAGCCCCGCGACCGATTTCTGGAACCTCGCGCCGATCGTCCGCAACACGGACGCGTCGATCGACGGCCGCAGCGAGACCGTCAAGCGCGGCGACACGCTCGCCGTGCATCTCGAGACCGACCTCAAGCCCACCTATCGCTGGGAGCTGACGCGGCTCGCCGGCGCATCGGTCGCGCAGATCGGGCTTCCCGACTACCAGCCGCAGGCCGCCGCAGGCGTCCCGCGGGCGGGGGGGAGGCCCACGCGACGTTCCGGTTCCGGATGGTGCAGCCCGGCACGTCCAGCATCGAGCTCGCCTACCGGTCGTGGGACGCCACCAGCGCGCCGACGAAGACGGTGCGCTTCGAGATCGCCGTACCGTAAGCCGCGCCGGTCGGGGCGGGCACAGCGCGGGGAATCGCGACGCCATGGGCCAGACGAGCGGCAAGCCGGGACGAGCCCCTGCTCGCCCACCGCCTGTCCGCCCGCTGCGGCGGCGACACGTGGATCGGCACCTGCGTGCGCGTCGTCGAGGCGGCGCGACGCGAGGGGTCGGAGGCGGTCGAGCACACGCCCGACCACTATCTCGCCGCGGCGTGGGCGCCGGGCGCGCCGCGCTCGCGCTGGCCCGACGCGGTGGTCATCGGATCGCCTGCCGCCGACGACGCGCTCGCGCTCCTGCTGCGGCACGTTCCCGAGGGGGCGAAGCTGTTCCTCGCCGACCTGGACGCGGTCGACGCCGCGCTCGTGGCGCGCATCCTGCTCGCCGCGGACCGCAACCTCGAGCCCTACCAGCGCGACGGCATCGCCGCGTTCGTCGCGGCCGAGGAGGCGCGCGTCGCCTCGTGCATCGCGGCGGGCTACACCGATCGTGACGAAGGATTCGAGCGCTTCCGCGCCCGGGTGCTCGACGCGTCCGGCGCGCGGGGCTGACGGACCCATGGCGCTGTTCGATCCCTACGCGCTGCGCGCTCTCGCGCTCGCCAATCGCATCGTGGTCTCGCCGATGTGCCAGTACTCGGCGGACGACGGGCGCGCGGGCGACTGGCATCTCGCGCACTGGGCGCAGCTTCTCCAGTCCGGCGCGGGGCTCGTCTTCGTCGAGGCGACCGCGGTCACGCGCGAGGGCCGCATCTCGCCGGGCTGCCTCGGCCTCTACGACGACGGGTGCGAGCGCGCGTTCGCCGACGTGCTCGCGCGTCGCGCGCGGCTCGCGCCGGCCGTCCCGGTCGCGCTGCAGCTCGCGCACGCGGGCCGCAAGGGATCGTCCGCGGCGCCGTGGAACGGCGGCAGGCCGCTGGCGGGACCGGAGGCGTGGACCACGCTCGCGCCTTCGGCGGTCGCGTTCGACGCGGGCGATCCGGTGCCGCGCGCGCTCGACGCCGCCGGTCTCGCGGGGATCCGCGAGGCGTTCGCGGACGCCGCGCGCCGCGCCCATCGTGCCGGAGTCGACGCGATCGAGGTGCACATGGCGCACGGCTACCTGCTGCACGAGTTCCTGTCGCCGCTCTCGAACGTCCGCGACGATGCGTACGGCGGCACGCGCGAGCGGCGGATGCGCTTCCCGCTCGAGGTGTTCGACGCCGTGCGCGAGGCGTTCCCCGCGGATCGCCCGGTGGGCGTGCGCGTGTCGGCGACCGACTGGGTCGACGGCGGGTGGGCGCTCGACGACACGATCGCGCTGGCGCGCGAGCTGGCGGCGCGCGGCTGCGATTTCGTCGACGTGTCGAGCGCGGGCATCTCGCCCAAACAGCGCATCGAATCGAAGCCCGGCCTGCACGTGCCGTTCGCGCGCGCGATCCGCGACGCGACCCGCCTGCCGACGATCGCCGTGGGCCTCATCACGGAGCCCGCGCACGCGGATTCGATCGTCGCGAACGGTGACGCCGACCTCGTCGCGCTCGCGCGCGGCATCCTGTGGAACCCGCGCTGGCCGTGGCACGCGGCGAAGGCGCTCGGCGCCGGCGTCGCCGTGCCTCCGCAGTACCTGCGCGCGGCGCCGCGCTGGAAGTAAGTAAGCCCTTACCTATCCGGCGTCCCGCCGGTCGTCCCGTGCGCATCGTCGGCGTCGACTTCACCAGCGCGCCGTCGCGGCGCAAGGCGATCACCGTGGCGCACGGCCGGGTCGACGTCGCGCGGGTGCGGGTCGACCGCGTGGACCGGCTCACCGACTGGCCGTCGTTCGAGGCGCTGCTGTCGGCGCCGGGGCCGTGGGTCGGCGCGTTCGACTTCCCGTTCGGCCTCGCGCGGGAGCTCGTCGTTGCGCTCGGCTGGGCCGGCGCGCGCTCGCGCTCGGCGCGCGCGTGGCACGCGATGATCGCGCGCTACGCGGCGCTCGACCGCGAGACGGTCGATCGTACGTTCGCCCGCTTTCGCGCGGCGCGGCCCGTGGGGCGCAAGTACGCGCACCGGGCGACCGAGATCGCGGCCGGCGCGCACGCGTCGATGAAGCTCGTCAACCCGCCGGTCGGCTGGATGCTGCACGAGGGCGCGCCGCGGCTCGCGCGCGCCGGCGTGCACCTGCCGGGGATCGCCGACGGCGATCGTTCGCGCGTCGCCCTCGAGGCGTATCCGGGGCTCGTAATGCGCAGGATCGCAGAGGCGCGCGGCGAGAAGCGCGCGCCGTCGTACAAGAACGACGCGCGGTCGAAGCAGACGCCCGCGCAGCGCGACGCCCGCGTCGGACTCCTGTGGGCCCTCGTCGAGGGCGCGCACCCGTTCGGCGTGCGTGCGGACCTGCCGATGGCGCTCGCCGAGGCCGCCGTGGACGACGCGTCCGGCGACACGCTCGACGCGATCGCCTGCGCCGTGCAGGCGGCGTGGGGCGCAGCGCGGGCGGGCGAGAACTATGCCTGCCGGCGCCGTCGATCCCGTCGAAGGCTGGATCGCCGGGGCCTGAAGCGAGGGTCTCTGCTGGCTATTTCGGCCAAGTTGCTCTAAAATAGACCCTTTTCGGCGGCCGGTCTCCCGGGCGCCTCCCCGATCCGGAGAGAGACGATGGCCGACATCAAGCGCAACCGCCGCAACACCCTCGAACGCCGCTGCCTGCCCAAGACGTTCAAGCGCATGTTCGTCGGCAGCCAGAAGGGCATCTTCAAGATGCTCGAGAAGATCAAGAAGAGCTGACGCCGCGCGGCGCCTTCCGCGCCGTCGCGAAAAGAGGCCGCCCAGCGCGGCCTTTTTCGTTGGGCGACCGCCCGCAGTCCGTTCCCGTGCCCTTCGCCTACTACGACCGCCTCTCGCCCGCCCGCAAGCGGATCTACCGCGCGAGCGACGCGATCGAACGCCTCGACCTGCCGGCGGGCTTCTCGGCGGGCGCGGACGTCGACGCGATCTCGGGGGCGCTCCAGGCCGACGATCGCGCGGGTTGCGAGCGCGCGTGCCAGCGGCTCACCGACGCGCTGGCCGCCGGCTACCGCGTGCCTCCGATCCGCGTGCGCGTGCTCGCGAAGCGCCCGTCGTCCGACTACGGCGAACTGCACGGCCTCTACGAGCCCGAGGAGGGCCGCGTCCCGGCGCGCATCACCGTGTGGATGCGCACCGCGCAGCGGCAGCAGGTCGTCGCGTTCCGCTCGTTCCTGCGCACGCTGGTTCACGAGATCGGCCACCACCTCGACTACGAGATGTACAAGCTCGAGGAGACGTTCCACACCGACGGCTTCTACAAGCGCGAGTCGACGCTCGCCAACGCGCTGATCGCGCTGATGGCCGTTCCCCCGCCGCCGGCGCGCGGAGCGAGGGCGTCGTAGGTCGCACTCCCCGCGATGGCGGTCGGGCTGACGCCCGACCCGCCGGGGGTCTCGCGGGCTGCTGTATAATTCGCCCCCTCCGAGGAGCGCTGCAATCGGACCGCCCGACCCGGGCGCCGACCAGGCTCGGAGCCCTTCGCTGCAACGGCGCTCGTTGACCCGTGATCCTCGCGGGGCGGCGGGCGCGTGAATCCCCGTCCGTTCCCGAGGTCACCCGACGAGGAGTGACTCGCATGAACGCACCCAACGACCATGGCGTGAAGGATTTTCACGTCGCCGACCTCGCGCTCGCCGACTGGGGACGCAAGGAGATCCTGATCGCGGAGACCGAGATGCCCGGCCTCATGTCGATCCGCGAGGAATTCGCGCCCGAACAGCCGCTGCGCGGCGCCCGCATCGCGGGCTCGCTGCACATGACGATCCAGACCGCGGTGCTGATCGAGACGCTGCAGGCGCTCGGCGCCGACGTCCGCTGGGCGTCGTGCAACATCTACTCGACGCAGGACCACGCCGCCGCCGCGATCGCCGCCGCGCGGCACGCCGGTGTTCGCGGTCAAGGGCGAGACGCTCGACGAGTACTGGGCGTACACGCACCGCATCTTCGAGTGGCAGGACGGCGGCGTGCCGAACATGATCCTCGACGACGGCGGCGACGCGACGCTGCTCGTCCACCTGGGCACGCAGGCCGAGAGCGACCCGTCGTGCATCGCGCATCCGACCAACGAGGAGGAGAGCGCGCTCTTCGCGTCGATCAAGGCCAAGCTCGCCGCGGACCCGACGTTCTACTCGCGCTGCAAGGCGTCGATCAAGGGCGTGACCGAGGAGACGACGACCGGCGTCAAGCGCCTCTACCAGATGGCGAAGGAGAAGCGGCTGGGCTTCCCGGCGATCAACGTCAACGACTCGGTCACCAAGTCGAAGTTCGACAACCTCTACGGCTGCCGCGAGTCGCTCCTCGACGGCATCAAGCGCGCGACCGACGTGATGATCGCCGGCAAGGTCGCCGTGGTCGCCGGCTACGGCGACGTCGGCAAGGGCTCGGCGCAGGCGCTGCGCGCGCTCTCGGCGCAGGTGTGGATCACCGAGATCGACCCGATCTGCGCGCTGCAGGCGGCGATGGAGGGCTACCGCGTCGTCACGATGGACGACGCCTGCGACAAGGCCGACATCTTCGTGACCGCGACCGGCAACATCGACGTGATCACGTTCGAGCACATGAAGCGCATGAAGAACAACGCGATCGTGTGCAACATCGGCCACTTCGACAACGAGATCGACGTCGCGGGCCTCAAGGCGTGCAAGTGGGAGAACATCAAGCCGCAGGTCGACCACGTGATCTTCCCCGGACGGCAAGCGGATCATCCTGCTCGCCGAAGGGCGCCTCGTGAACCTGGGCTGCGGCACCGGCCACCCGTCCTACGTGATGAGCTCGTCGTTCGCCAACCAGGTGATGGCGCAGATCGAGCTGTGGTCGAGCGCGCGGCAGCGCGACGGCCGGTACCCGGTCGGCGTCTACGTGTTGCCGAAGCACCTCGACGAGAAGGTCGCGCGGCTGCAGCTGTCGAAGCTCGGCGCGACGCTCACGGACCTGTCCGACAAGCAGGCTCGCTACATCGGGGTGGACCGGAGCGGTCCCTACAAGGGTGATTCGTACCGGTATTGATTCGCGGGACGTTCCGCAACGATGCGTCCGCCGGGGTCACCGCGTTGGAGCGGCGCATGAAGCGCGCGCCGCTCAACGCGCCAACCCCGGCGTACGGTTCGGCGGCGTGCGTGGCCGCGCCCTTTGTGGGTCGGGCTTCAGCCCGACGGGCAAGACGCATCGCGTCCGCCTGAAGCCGGACCCACAGGGCTACGCTGCCCGCGATCGCGGGCGAGGTCGGGATGAGAGAACGGCAATGAAGGTCGCAGTGATCGGCGCAGGCGGCGTTGGCGGCTACTTCGGCGCGCGGCTCGCGCAGGCGGGCCACGACGTCACGTTCGTCGCGCGCGGGCGCCACCTCGCCGCGATCCGCGAGCACGGGCTCGCGATCGAGAGCGCGCTCGGCGACGCGACCGTGCGCTGCCCGGCGACCGACGACCTCTCGGCGCTCGGCCCGGTCGACGTCGCGATGCTGTGCGTCAAGCTGTGGGACGTCGAGGCGACCGCGCCGAAGCTTGCCGGCATCGTGTCGAACGGCGGTGTCGTGATCCCGTTCCAGAACGGCGTCGAGAGCGCCGACCGGGTGGCCGCCCTGCTCGGGCCCTCGCACGTGCTGGGCGGCGTCGCCTACATCGCGGCGACGATCCGCGCGCCCGGCGTGATCGCGCACACGGGGACGATGGCGCGGCTTCGCGTCGGCGCGTTTCCCGGCGGTCCGGAGGATCGCGCCGCCGCGTTCGCCGACGCGTGCCGCTCGGCGGGCGTCGAGATCGAGCACACGCCCGACATCCGCCGCGCGCTGTGGGAGAAGTTCGTGTTCCTCGCGTCGTTCTCGGGGATCACCTCGGCGGCCCGCTCGCCGATCGGCGTCGTCCGGTCCGACCCCGACCTGCGTGCGCTGCTCGAGACCGCGATGCGCGAGGTGTGGGCCGTCGGCGTCGCCCGTGGCGTTGCGCTGCCCGACGACTTCGTCGCGAAGCAGCTCGCCTTCGCCGACGGCCTGCCCGCCGCGATGCGCTCGTCGATGCTGAACGACCTGGAGTCCGGCTACCGGCTCGAGGTGCCCTGGCTCTCGGGGGCGGTCGCACGCATGGCGCGCGAGGCCGGTCTCGCGGCGCCGGTGCACGCGACGCTCCACGCGATCCTCAAGCCCTTCGCCGGCGGCCGTGCCGCCTGAACCGGAGATTCCCGATGCGCATCCTCGTCGCCTGGCTCATCAACGCGCTCGCGCTGTTCCTGCTTCCCTACGTGTTCCCGTGGGTGACGGTCGACTCGATGGGGGCGGCGCTGATCGCCGCCCTCGTGCTCGGCCTCATCAACGCGCTGATCCGCCCGATCCTGTTCCTGCTGACGCTGCCGGTGACGATCCTCACGCTCGGCCTGTTCATCCTCGTGATCAACGGGCTGCTGTTCTGGTGGGTCGGATCGTTCCTCGAGGGCTTCCGCGTGGCGGGATTCTGGTCGGGCGTGTTCGGCGCGATCGTCTACAGCCTGATCACGTGGGCGATCGCCGCGATCGTGCTTCCTTCCCCGCGCCCGGAGCCGCAGCGATGAGCGACGACGCGACGAGGCTGCGCCCCGGGGAGGTTCCGATGACCCGTCGCGCCTACAGCCTCGAGTTCTTCCCGCCGCGCACGCCCGAGGGCGTCGAGAAGCTGCGCGCGGCGCGCCGCCAGCTCGCGCAGCTCGAGCCGGCGTTCTGCTCGGTCACGTTCGGCGCGGGCGGCTCGACGCGCGAAGGCACGCTCGAGACGGTGCTCGAGATCCGCGCCGAGGGCGTGCCCGCGGCCCCGCACATCTCGTGCGTCGGCTCGACGCGCGCGAACCTCGCGGAGGTCCTCGCGCAGTACCGCACGCACGGCATCCGCCATCTCGTCGCGCTGCGCGGCGACATGCCGTCGGGCACGTTCGACGCCGGCGAGTTCCGCCATGCGAACGAGCTGGTCGCGTTCATCCGCGAGGTGTCCGGCGACTGGTTCCACATCGACGTGGCCGCCTACCCCGAGATGCACCCGCAGGCCGGCTCGCCGCAGGCCGACCTCGCGAACTTCAGGCGCAAGGTCGACGCCGGCGCGAATTCGGCGATCACGCAGTACTTCTTCAACGCGGACGCCTACTTCCGGTTCGTCGACGACTGCGACGCGATGGGCGTGCGCGTCCCGATCGTGCCGGGCATCATGCCGATCGCGAGCGCATCGAAGCTCGGGCGCTTCTCGGACGCCTGCGGCGCCGAGATCCCGCGCTGGATCCGGCGGCGCCTCGAGGGCTACGGCGACGACGTCGCGTCGATCCGCGCGTTCGGGCTCGACGTCGTGACCGACCTGTGCGCGAAGCTGATCGCGCGCGGCGCCCCGGGCCTGCACTTCTACACGCTGAACCAGGCGTCGCTCACGACGACGATCTGGCAGCGGCTGGGGCTGCGGGGCTGACCTTCCCGGGGCCGCGATGGCCAACTCGCGCGACTTCCTCGACCACCTGCGCGAGCTGATGCGCGCAGGCGGGCGCACGGTTTCCGTGCGCGCGATGTTCGGCGGGCACGGCGTCTACGTCGACGGCCTGTTCGTCGCGATCGTCGACGACGACGTGCTCTACCTGCGCGCGGACGACGTCAATCGCGCCGAGTTCTCCGCACTCGGCCTGCCGCCGTTCGCGTACACGACGAAGGACGGCGCCCGGCACGAGATGAGCTACCACCGCGCGCCCGACGATGCGCTCGAGAGCGCGCACGCGATGGCGCCGTGGGCGCGGTCGGCGCTGGGCGCCGCGCTCAGGGCGGCGGCGGCACGCGATGCGAAGAAGGCGAAGCGGACCGCGGGCCGGGCGGCGAAGCCCGTGTCCCGGGCGCCGAGGGGTGCGACGAAGAAGCGCTAGGCGCGCCGCGCCGGAACGACGTCAGCTCGACCACCGCGTGCTGGGTGCGGAACGTCGCGCGCGACAGGGGATCGCCCTTGTCGAAGTACTGGGCTTCCTTCTCCTCGTGCACCGTGTTGCCGACGGCGGGCGCGAACCAGAACAGGTGGTTGCACTCGGTCTCGGTGCGCCAGAACTCCTCGTCGTCGAGCCGCAGCAGCACGCGCACGCCGATCGCGTCGAACGTGCCCGCGGGCGTCGCGACCGATCGCCAGCCGCCGACGCGTGCGAAGTAGTTGATCGTTCCGGTGAATCCGCTCGGCTCGTGCACGTTGGCCGCGAACAGGCTCCAGCGGTCGCCCGGCGCGAGCGGGTAGCGCCAGCGCGGCAGGGGCGGCGCGAAACGACGCATCTCGTTGTCGAGGATCGCGCCCAGCGCGAGGTCGCCCGGCGACGTCCAGCGCTCGACGCGGGTCGAGTCGACGCGCGGACCCTTCTGGGAGACGCGGATCTCGATGCCGGCCGGGCTCGCCGACAGGATCTCGCGCGTTTCCTCCCAGACCAGCGGGTCGCGAAAGCCGTCGCGCGCGCCGTAGACCCAGCGGTCGCCTGGCTTGAACGCCGGGGCCGGCGCGGGTGGCCCGTCCGCAGCGCCGGGAATCCCGGCGCAGGCGGCGACGAGCGTGGCGAGCGGTGCGACGGACGCGGCGGCGAGCAGGCGCCGGCGTCCGGGATCGTGCGGGGCGGTCATCTTCCTGTCCTCCGGAGGAGCCGCGCCATGATAGCGCGTCGTCGCCGTCGACTCAGCGCTCGACGACCTCGAGCTCGAAGTCGTCGACCCATGCGGTGTCGTCGCCTTCGAGCGTCGCGCCGGCCTCGAGGCGCGTCGTGCGGGCCGGCAGCGCGAGCTCGATCGAGACGCGCTTCCAGTCACCCGTGCCGCGCAGGCGCGTCTTCTTCATGAACTCGTGCGCGAGGATCGACGAGCCGCGCATCGCCGTCAGCACGAGTCCCGCGCCGCCACGCCCGGATGCCGGGATACCGTCGGTGCGGACCCACGCGGACAGGCGCACGGTCCTGCCGGCGAGCGCCGGCCGCCCCTGCTTCTGCCGGCTGGTCGATCCGCTTGCGCAGCTCTGCGTGCCGCCTGCTTTGCCGGTCGATCGGAAGTCGCGACTTGTCGCCGGATGCAACGCGGTCCGCCGCCCGCCCGCTCCTCAGTCGCCGTCGGTGATCGCGCCGCGGCTCGCGGGCGACACGAGCTTCGTGTACTTGGCGAGCAGCCCCTTGGTGTAGCGCGGCGGCGGCGCCTTCCAGTTCGCGCGGCGCCGCGCGAGCTCGGCGTCGTCCACGTTGAGCTGGATCAGCAGCTTGTGCGCGTCGATCGTGACCGAGTCGCCTTCGTGGACGAGCGCGATCGTGCCGCCGGCCTGCGCCTCCGGCGCGACGTGGCCGACGACCATGCCCCACGTGCCTCCCGAGAAGCGTCCGTCCGTGATGAGTCCGACCGACTCGCCGAGCCCCTGCCCGATCAGCGCCGAGGTCGGCGCGAGCATCTCCTGCATGCCGGGCCCGCCCTTCGGGCCCTCGTAGCGGATCACGATGACGTCGCCGGCGCGGATCGTCTTCGCCATGATCGCCTCCATGCACAGCGGCTCGGAGTCGAACACGCGCGCCGGGCCGGTGATCGACGGATTCTTGAGGCCCGTGATCTTGGCGACGCAGCCGTCGGGCGCGAGATTGCCCTTGAGGATCGCGAGGTGGCCCTGCGCGTACATCGGGTTGTCCCACGGCCGGATCACTTCCTGGTCGCGGCGCGGCTCGGACGGGACGCGCTCGAGCTCCTCGCCGATCGTGCGGCCGGTGATCGTCAGGCAGTCGCCGAAGAGGAGCCCGTGCGCCAGCAGCATCTTCAGCACCTGCGGGACGCCGCCCGCGTCGCGGAAGTCGGTCGCGACGAATCGCCCCGACGGCTTGAGGTCGCAGAGCACCGGCACGCGCCTGCGCACGCGCTCGAAGTCGTCGATCGTCCATTCGACATCCGCCGCTGCGGCGATCGCGAGGTAGTGCAGCACCGCGTTGGTCGAGCCGCCGGTCGCCATCACGAGCGCGATCGCGTTCTCGATCGAGCGCCGCGTGATGATGTCGCGCGGCTTGATGTCGCGCCGGATCGCCTCGACGAGCACTTTCGCGCTCTCGGCGGCGGAGTCCGCCTTCTCGAGGTCGGGCGAGGCCATCTGCGAGCTGCCGAGCAGGCTGATGCCGAGCGCCTCGAACGACGAGCTCATCGTGTTCGCCGTGTACATGCCGCCGCACGCGCCGACGGAGGGGCACGCGTTGCGCTCGATGCCGTCGTAGTCCTCCTGGCTCATCTTGCCGGCCGCGAACGCGCCGACCGCCTCGAACGGCGAGACGATCGTGAGCGTCTGGCCCTTCCAGTGGCCCGGCTTGATCGTGCCCGCGTAGACGTAGATGCCGGGCACGTTCATGCGCGCCATCGCCATCGCGCCGGCCGGCATGTTCTTGTCGCAGCCGCCGACGACGAGCACGCCGTCCATGCACTGGCCGTTCACGCTGGTCTCGATCGCGTCGGCGATCACCTCGCGCGAGACGAGCGAGTACTTCATCCCCTCGGTGCCCATGCCGATGCCGTCGGTGACGGTCGGCACGCCGAACACCTGCGGCATCGCGCCGGCCGCCTTGAGCGACGCCATCGCGCGGTCGACCAGCGGCTGGATGCCCGCGTTGCACGGGTTCATCGTCGAGTGGCCGTTGGCCACACCGACGATGGGCTTCTCGAAATCGCCGTCGCCGAAGCCGACGGCGCGGAGCATCGCGCGGTTGGGCGACCGGGCGATGCCGTGGGTGATGAGGCGGGAGCGTTTGTTGAGCGCCATGGCGTCGGGTCCGTGTCGGAAGATCAGGCGTTGCGCGGGCGGCGATTCTACGCCTCCCGCGGGGTCAGCGGTGGCGATCCCGCTCCAGGGCGGGCGCGCCGTTCGCCGAGACGGCGATATTCGCGCCGGCCAGCGCGGGCTCCGGCTTCAGGCAGCCCAGGGCCGCGCCGCCCGCGACGAGGGCGAAGCCGACGGCGTGGAACGGCTGCAGCCGCTCGCCCAGCAGCAGCGTCGCCAGCACGGCGCCGAACACCGGGACCAGGTGCGTGAACAGTCCCGCCTGCACCGGACCCACGCGCGCGATGCCGTGCGCGAACAGCAGCATCGCGACGAGCGTCGGCAGCAGCGCGAGATACGCGACGCCGGCCAGCGCGGACGCCGACGGCAGCGCGATGCCGCGCGCGAGCGCCTCCCATGCGGCCATCGGCGCGATCATCGCGAGGCCGAGCGTGCCGGCCGCGAACATGAAGGCCGGGAACGACAGCGCCGGCGCGCGGTCGGCGAGCCTCACCGTGTAGTACGCCCAGACGCCCATCCCGACGAGCACGAGCAGGTCGTGCGGGTTGACCGACAGCGAGGCGAGCGTGCTCCAGCGGCCGCGCGCGACGATCGCGACGACGCCGGAGAGCGAGAGCGCGAGACCGGCCACCTCGAGCGCCCGCGGGCGCCGGTGATGCAGCAGCGCGGCGATCGCGACGATCAGCACCGGGATCGCCGAGTTGAACAGCGCGAGGTTGATCGCGGTCGTGCCCTCGAGCGCGACGTAGACCAGCAGCGTCTGCGGCGCGAAGCCGACGAGCGCGAACACCGCGAGCGTCCGCGTGTCGCTCGCGAGCGCATGGGCGATCGCCGCCCGCTCGCGCCAGACGAACGGCGCGAGCGCCGCGAGCACGACGATCCAGCGCAGCGCCGTGAGCGCGACCGGCGACATCGTGTCGAGCAGGCCGCGCGCCGTGACCGCGCTGCTGCCCCACAGCGCGGCGGTGAGCACGAGCGCGCCATAGGCGGAGCTGCGGGAGGCGGGGGCGGCGCGGGTCACGGTCGGACCGGATCGGTCGGCAGGCAGGCAGGGGATCGGGCGGGCGGGGCACGGAAGTCTGCGCGGACCCGGCCATACCGTCCAATACATATGCGGGACTGATTCATACCGGATGGGTATGATGGAGGCGGAAGGCACGGTTCCCGATGGAGCTTCGACACCTGCGCTACTTCGTCGCGGTCGGCGACGCGCTCAACTTCGGGCGCGCCGCGCTCGCGCTCCACATCGCCCAGCCGCCGCTGTCGCGCGCGATCCGTGCGCTCGAGGCGGAACTCGGCGCGACGCTGTTCGACCGCGGCACGCGCGGCGTGCGCCTGACCGGCGCTGGCGCCGCGCTGCTGCCCGAGGCGCGGCGGCTCCTGCGCGACGCCGAGGCGTTCCGCGAGGGCGCACGCCAGTACGCGGCCGGCGCGGCGGGGATGCTCTCGATCGGATTCGTCAGCACGGCCGCCTACAACGTGCTGCCCCGGATCGTGCCGGCGTTCCGGGCGCGCCGGCCGGGCGTCCGCCTCGCGCTGCGCGAGGCGACCTCCGACGTGCAGCCCGCCGCGCTGGCGTCCGGCGAGCTCGACGTCGGCTTCCTGATCGCAGGCGCGCGCGACCCGGCGCTCGCCTACGCCCCGCTCCACCGCGAGCCGCTGATCGCGGCGCTTCCGGCCAGGCGCCGCTGGCCCGCACGGGTGTCGCTGCGCTCGCTCGCGCGCGAGCCCTTCATCCTGTTCCCGCGCGAGGTCGCCCCCGAGCTGCACGATGCGATCGTCGCGCTTTGCCGCAAGGCGGGGTTCGCGCCCCGGATCGGGCAGGAGGCGATCCAGATGCAGACGATCGTGAGCCTCGTCGCAGGCGGCATGGGCGTGTCGCTCGTCCCCGCGTCGCTCGAGCACATGAGGCGCGACGGTGTGGTATACCGCCCGCTGGCGGAGCGCGGGCCGCGCGTCGAGATCGGGCTCGCGTGGCGCGCCGCCGACGACTCCCCGCTCACGCGGGCGTTCGTCGCGGAGGCCCGCGCCGCCTCGACCCTCGACTGAGAACCTGTGAAAGAACCCTGCATCCCCGCGTTGCCCGCAGCCGCGCGTCGACATCGACACGGCGGGGCTTCGAGAACGCGCGGCCGCGGGCAACCCTGCGGGCCGGGGTGTCCCGGGGCGAGGGCGCCGGATTCATTCACCGGTTCTGAACCCTCGCGATGACGCTCGTCCACCCCCAATTCGACCCGATCGCGATCCAGCTGGGCCCGCTGGCGGTCCGCTGGTACGGGCTCATGTACGTCGCCGCGTTCGTGCTGTTCGTCGTGCTGGGGCGGGTGCGCGCGCGCCGCAACATGATGACCGGATGGCGCGCTCACGACGTCGACGACATGCTGTTCTACGGCGTGTTCGGCGTGATCCTCGGCGGGCGGCTGGGCTACGTCGTGTTCTACAAGCCGCTCTACTACCTCGAGCATCCGCTCGAGATCTTCGCCGTGTGGCAGGGCGGGATGAGCTTCCACGGCGGCATGCTCGGCGTGCTGGTCGCGCTGTGGTTCTACGCGCGTGGGCGCGGCAGGCGCTGGCTCGACGTCACCGACTTCGTCGCGCCGCTCGTGCCGCTCGGCCTCGCCGCGGGGCGGCTCGGCAACTTCATCAACGGCGAGCTGTGGGGGCGGCCGACCGGAACGTCGTGGGGCATGGTGTTCCCGCAGGTCGACGCGCTCGCCCGGCACCCGTCGCAGCTCTACCAGTTCGCGCTCGAGGGCGTGCTGCTGTTCGCGATCCTCTGGATCTACGCGAGCCGCGCGCGCCCGATGGGCGCGGTCTCGGGCGCGTTCCTGCTGGGCTACGGCGTGATGCGGTTCGTCGCCGAGTTCGCCCGCGAGCCCGACGCGTTCCTGGGGATACTCGCGCTCGGGTTCACGATGGGGCAGTGGCTGTCGCTGCCGATGATCGCGGCGGGCGCCGCGATGATGCTGTGGGCGAACCTGCGCGCCGGGAAGGCGCACCCGACGATCCTCGACCGCATGAAATAGGGTCGGCGCCGCCGCCGGCGGAGCGTGAGCTGCCGCGGCGGACGATTACTCGATCCGCCGCCAGTCGCCGTCGAGCGGGCCGCCGCGCAGCGCCGACGCCGTCTCGGCGCGGAGTCCGCGCCCGACGTTGATCGGCAGCATCAGCAGGCCGAGGCCGAACAGGTCGCTCACGACGCCCGGCAGGATGAAGAGGAACGCCGCGAGCACCTTTCGTCCGCTGTCGAGGAGCCCGCGCAGGATCGACACGTCGCCGTGCATCGCGGCGACGGTGCGCGACCGGAACGCGAGTCCTTCGCTTCGAAGGAGCGCGATGCCCGCGACGAGCCCGCCCGCGAGCCACGCCCACGCCGGGACGCCGCTCCAGCGCGCGAAGCGCGCGGTCGCGAGAAGGTCGAGGACCGGGAAAGCCAGTACAATCGCTGCGGCGAAGAAACGCATGGAGGCTCCTTGGCGGCCGCGGCGATCCTGGTCCTGACGAGCCTGCCCGACGCCGACACCGCGAGGCGCATGGCCCGCGAGCTCGTCGAGGCGCGACTCGCCGCCTGCGTGCAGATCGGCGCACCCGTGGAGTCACTCTATCACTGGCGCGGGCGTCTCGAAACGGCCACCGAGATTCCGCTGTCGATCAAGACGCGCGCCGACGCGTGGCCCGGCCTCGCCCGGGCGATTCGCGAGCGCCACCCGTACGAACTTCCGGAGATCGTTGCGGTCCCCATTATCGATGCGCTGCCCGAGTACCTCGACTGGATCGTTGCCCGGACGCTCCCCGGCTGACCGGCCGGCGGCGATCGCGCGCCGGTTCGCCGGGATCGGGGCGCTGCTGACCGCGCTCGCGCTCGCCGGGGCCGCCGCGGCCGCCGGGCCGAAGCTGCTGCCGGCGGAGCAGGCGTTCCGGCTGTCCGCCCGCGCACTCGACGCGACGACGCTCGAGATCCGGTTCGACGTCGCCGACGGCTACTATCTCTACCGCGACAAGCTCAAGTTCGCCGTCGAGCCGGCGACCGCCGGCGCCGGGGTGCCGGTCCTGCCGCCGGGCAAGGTGATCGAGGACGAGTTCTTCGGGAGGGTCGCGACCTACCGGGGGCCGGTCGTCATCCGGCTGCCGCTCGCCGCCGGGCAGCCGGGCGGCAGCGTCTCCCTCGAGGTCGATTCGCAGGGATGCGCGGACGCGGGCGTCTGCTATCCGCCGCAGCAGCAGCGGCTCACGCTTCCGCTGCCCCGCGCCGGCGCGGCGCCATCTGCCCCGGTGGACGCGTCGCCGCCGAAGAAGTCGTACTTCAACTGACCCCGGTAAAGCGGGCGCTCACTCTCGCCAGGGCCCTTGTCCCATGACGATCAACCAGTCTCGCTGGCTCATGGTCGCGGCCGCGGTGGTCGCGCTGGCCGCTGGCGCGTGGGTCGCCCGGACGATGCTGTTCGCACCCTCGGCTACCGGTCAGAGCGCCGCGGCGCTCATCGGGGTCGCGTTGCCCGACGCGGACGGCAAGGACCAGCCGCTCGCCCAATGGTCTGGCAAGGTCCTGGTCGTCAACTTCTGGGCGACCTGGTGCGCGCCGTGCCGGGAGGAGATGCCGATGTTCGTCCGCCTGCAGCGCGAACGTGGGCCCAATGGTCTGCAATTCGTCGGCATCGCCGTGGATCAGGCCGACAAAGTCCGGCAATTCGCCGGCGAGATCGGACTCAACTACCCGGCCCTGATCGGCGGATATGGGGCGATGGAGCTCTCGAAGTCGCTCGGGAACTCGCTGATGGCCCTGCCGTTCACGGTGATCGTCGATCGATCGGGGCGGGTCGCGCATACGCAGCTCGGCCCTCTCAAAGAGGAGCAACTATCCGCTATCGTGCGGCAACTGATCTGATTGGTCGATTACGTCTTGCAATTCCAGTAAAATCGCGACGTCGCATTCGAGGTGTCGGCGATCGATCCGGTACAGGTGAAACGGGCAGGGGTCCAGGAAAGCGGGCGTGGGCGTCCGTCCTGGCGAACAGGCGCTACCGGAGCGATCGACTATCGATCCTGCCGTCAAGACTGGACAACTTGCCGGCAACTGCGGCAAACTCCCCAGCTTTCCTTCATCGCAAGGCGGGCACACCATGGCTGCCGGCTCGCGCAACTGCAACTGCTTCGACGCGGCCCCGACATCGGCGGCTCGCCTCGCGGTCCCGGCTTCGCAGGGATCGCCCCACGCCCCGGCCGCGACCGGCGCGATCGACATCGCCGGGTGAGATCGCCATGGACCTCCGCAAGCTCAAGACGCTGATCGATCTGGTCGAGACCTCGGGCATCGCCGAGCTCGAGATCCAGGAAGGCGAGGAGCGCGTCCGGATCACGCGCGCGCTCGCGCACAGTCCGACCCACTACGTCCCGGGTCCCGCCCACGCGGCCCCGGCCGTCGCCGCCCCGGCGCATGCGCCGGCGGCCCCCGCGGGGGCCGTGCCCAACGCGGACGCTCCCGCCTCGCACGCGCCCGAAGGCCACCTGGTCAAGAGCCCGATGGTCGGGACCTTCTATCGGGCAGGCTCCCCGGGTCCAAGCCCTTCGTCGAGATCGGCGACACGGTCAAGGAAGGCGACACGCTGTGCATCATCGAGGCGATGAAGCTGATGAACGAGATCGAGTCCGACGTCTCCGGCGTCGTCAAGGCGATCCTCGTCGAAAACGGCCAGCCGGTCGAGTTCGGCCAGCCGCTGTTCGTGATCGCCTGAGTCGCGCGGACGACCGTCGGGACGGCCGGGACGCGACTCCTCCGGCGCCGGCGGGACCGTCGCGGCGGCTGCGCCTCCTGTCCCCGACTTCCCAGACCCGAGCCCCGCCCCCCACCTTGGTCACCTCAAAGCAGGACAAGCTCTTCGACAAGGTACTGATCGCCAATCGCGGCGAGATCGCCATGCGCGTGCAGCGCGCCTGCCGCGAGATGGGCATCAAGACGGTCGTCGTCCATTCCGGAGGCGGACCGCGACGCCAAGTACGTGCGCCTCGCCGACGAGTCGGTGTGCATCGGGCCGCCGCCTTCGTCGCACAGCTACCTCAACATCCCCGCCATCATCTCCGCGTCGGAAGTGACCGACTCGCAGGCGATCCATCCCGGCTACGGATTCCTCTCGGAGAACGCCGACTTCGCCGAGAAGGTCGAGCGCTCGGGCTTCGTGTTCATCGGCCCGCGCCCGGACACGATCCGGCTGATGGGCGACAAGGTCAGCGCGAAGGTCGCGATGACCAAGGCCGGCGTCCCCTGCGTTCCCGGCTCCGAGGGTGCGCTGCCCGAGGACCCGAAGGAGGTCGTCAGGATCGCGCGCGCGGTCGGCTACCCGGTGATCATCAAGGCGGCGGGCGGCGGCGGCGGACGCGGCATGCGCGTCGTGCACACCGAGGCGGCGCTGCTGTCCGCGGTGACGCTCACGCGAGGCGAGGCGCAGGCGGCGTTCGGCAACCCGACCGTCTACATGGAGAAGTTCCTGACGACGCCGCGCCACATCGAGATCCAGGTGCTCGCGGACGAGCACAAGAACGCGGTGTGGCTGGGCGAGCGCGACTGCTCGATGCAGCGGCGCCACCAGAAGATCATCGAGGAGGCGCCCGCGCCGGGCATCCCTCCGCGGCTCCTCACGCGCATCGGCGACCGCTGCGCCGAGGCGTGCAGGAAGATCGGCTACCGCGGAGCCGGCACGTTCGAGTTCCTCTACCAGGACGACGAGTTCTACTTCATCGAGATGAACACGCGGGTGCAGGTGGAGCACCCGGTGACCGAGGCGACGACCGGCATCGACATCGTGCAGCAGCAGATCCGCATCGCCGCGGGGCAGAAGCTCGCGTTCCGCCAGCGCGACATCGTGCGCAAGGGTCACGCGATCGAATGCCGGATCAACGCCGAGGACCCGTACACGTTCGTGCCCTCGCCGGGACGCATCACCTCGTACCACGCGCCCGGCGGCCCCGGCATCCGCGTCGACTCGCACGTCTACCAGAACTACGTCGTGCCGCCGTACTACGACTCGATGGTCGGCAAGGTGATCGCGTACGGCGACACCCGCAACCAGGCGATCGCGCGCATGCGCATCGCGCTCTCCGAGATGGTGGTCGAGGGCATCCGGACCAACATCCCGCTGCACCTGGACCTGCTGATCGACGAGAGCTTCGTGCGCGGCGGCACGTCGATCCATTACCTGGAGGAGCGGCTCGCGAAGAAGAAGGCGGCGGGCTGAGGCGCGCGGACGACGCATGAGGGAGGGGCGCGCGCCCTTCATGCCTCGCCACTCGTGACCGCCTGCCGTCCGCCGCGATTTCGCCGTCCCGCATGGCGTACCTGTCCCTGCGCTTCGACACCGACGCGGCCGGCGCCGAGCGCTGGTCCGACGCGCTGCTCGACGCCGGCGCGCTGGCGGTCGACGTGTCGGACCCCGCGGCCGGCACGCCCGACGAGTCCCCGCTCTACGGCGAGCCTGGCGTTCCGGGCCCCGGGCTCTGGCGGGTCTCGCGCATCGACGCGCTGTTCGCCGAAGGCACCGACGCCGGCCGGGTGCTCGCGGACACGGCGCAGGCGATCGGTGCGCCGATGCCCTCGCACGAGACGCGCGAGGTCGCCGACCAGGACTGGGTTCGCGCGACGCAAGCGCAGTTCGGCCCGATCGCGATCGGCGAGGGCTTCTGGATCGTGCCGTCGTGGTGCGACCTGCCCGAGCCCGGCGCGATCGCGCTCGAGCTCGATCCCGGACTCGCGTTCGGAACCGGATCGCATCCGACGACGCGCCTGTGCCTCGAATGGCTGCGCGGCGCGATCGCCGGCGGCGAGACCGTCCTCGACTACGGTTGCGGCTCGGGCATCCTGGCGATCGCGGCGGCGAAGCTCGGCGCGCGAGCCGTCGCGGGCACCGACGTCGACGCGCAGGCGCTCGCAGCGAGTGCCGCGAACGCGCGTGCGAACGGCGTCGAGGCCGCCTTCGTCATGCCGGACCGGCTCGATCCCGGCGAGCGCGACATCGTCGTCGCCAACATCCTCGCCAATCCGCTGATCCTGCTCGCGCCCGCGCTCGCGGCGCGCACGAAGCGGGGCGGGCGCATCGCGCTCTCCGGCATCCTCGAGGCGCAGGCCGACGAGGTGGCGGCTGCGTACGCGCGTTGGTTTACACTCGCCGTCTGGCGACGCTTGGACGGCTGGGTCCTGCTTGCCGGCACGCGCCACGCCATCGGATGAACGCGGGCGCAGGGCCGTCCCGAGCCCGCCTTGCCCCCCCTGGCGCCGCGCCGGGCCCAGCCCGCCTTGCCCCTGGGGGGAGGCGCGCCTGGGCGCGCTGCGGGGGGATCACCGAACACAGGCGGGCGCCGGGCCGCCCCAAGCCCGCCTGCCGCCTGCGGGGGATCACACTGATGGCCGAAGAACAATACACGCGCTGTCCCGGCTGCAAGACGATCTTCCGCGTGACGTCGCAACAGCTCGCGCTCAAGGGCGGGCAGGTGCGATGCGGGCATTGCCGCACCGTGTTCGACGGCACGGCCGCACTCGTGTCGCTCGCGCCGCAGCCCGGCGCACAGGACTTCGACCAGGAACAGGGTCCGCCGACCGTCACGCTGCGCCCCGCGCGCGCGCTCAGGCCTGCGGACGAGCCCGCGCCGCAGCAGCCGTCGGTTGGCGCGGCCGAAGCGCCCGACGAGCCTCCGGCGGACGCGGACTGGGAGAACCGCTTCGCGTGGGACAAGCCGCGCCAGCGCATGCGCTCGACGTGGGCGGGTGCGGGCGCCGTCGTGCTCGCGCTCGCGCTCGTCGGCCAGGCGATCTGGCACTTCCGCGACTCGATCGCCGCCCATTTCCCTGCTTCGCGCAACGCGCTGGTCGGCTTGTGCGCCCAGGCGGGTTGCACGATACGCCCGCTGCGCGACGTGGCCGCGCTCTCGATCGAGGCGTCCGACCTGCAGGCGGATGCCGCGCACAAGGGACTCCTGATCCTCACGGCCACCGTGCGCAACCGCGCGAATTTCGCGATCGCGTTTCCGCACCTCGAGCTCACGCTCACCGACGCGCAGGACCAGCCCGTCGTGCGCCGGGCGTTCGCCCCTGCCGATTTCGCCGGCGGTACCGCCGACATCGGTCGCGGTCTCCCTGCCAACGGCGAGGTGGCGATCAAGCTCTTCATCGACGCCAGCGCGACGTCGCAGGCCGGATACCGGCTGTACCTTTTCTATCCCTGAGCGATTCCGGGGCATCGCACCAGAGAGGTGCGTCGACGGCGAGGCCGCGCGCCCGACGGCTCGCGGCGCCGCGAAAGTCGATGCGAAAGGACATTGGTAATCATCGTGTTGCACGCACCACCACCCTTGCAACGTCGCGGACCGGACGCCCGCATGAACGCGTTGAAGCCGGATTGCTGCATCGCAAGACCAGACCGGGCCTTTGACTTGATTGTAGGCGCCGTATTGGTGCACATTAACGGCTCGGTTGCACGAAATTGGGGCGGCGATGGGTCTCCGGGAGCCCCGGTGCTCGAAAAATGGCGTCGGTTCAGGCGCTTGGGAGCCGCGCGCCCATGGCATAGTTATCGCTAAATCGTCCCTCGGCGATTCCGCAACGCAACGAAATCCGATTCGGATCCACCCAGCCCCCACAGGAGAATTGCATGGCCACTGCCGCCGACGTCCTCAAGATGATCCACGAAAAGGAGGTGAAGTTCGTCGACCTCCGCTTCACCGACACGCGCGGCAAGGAGCAGCACGTCTCGGTGCCGTCGAAGATGTTCGACAACGAGAAGTTCGAGGACGGCCACGCGTTCGACGGCTCGTCGATCGCCGGATGGAAGGGCATCGAGGCCTCGGACATGCTGCTGATGCCGGACCCGACGACCGCGTACATCGATCCGTTCATGGACGAGACGACGCTCAACATCTCCTGCGACGTGGTCGAGCCGTCCGACGGCAAGGGCTACGAGCGCGATCCGCGCTCGCTCGCGAAGCGCGCCGAGGCCTACCTCAAGTCGACCGGCATCGGCGAGGTCTGCTACTTCGGGCCCGAGCCCGAGTTCTTCGTCTTCGACTCGGTCGAGTGGTCGGTCGACATGTCGGGCAGCTACTGCAAGGTGTTCTCGTCGGAAGCCGCGTGGTCGACCGGCGACAAGTTCGAGGGCGGCAACATGGGTCACCGTCCGACCGTCAAGGGCGGGTACTTCCCCGTGCCCCCGGTCGACTCGCTGCAGGACATCCGTTCCGCGATGTGCCTCGCGCTCGAGCAGATGGGCGTCCCGGTCGAGGTGCACCACCACGAGGTCGCGAACGCCGGCCAGTGCGAGATCGGCACGCGCTTCGCGCCGCTCGTCCAGCGCGCCGACTGGCTGCAGGTGCTGAAGTACGCCGTCCACAACACGGCGCACGCGTACGGCAAGACCGCGACGTTCATGCCGAAGCCGATCGTCGGCGACAACGGCTCGGGCATGCACTGCCACCAGTCGGTGTGGAAGGGCGGAAAGAACCTGTTCGCCGGCGACGCCTACGCGGGGCTGTCCGAGTTCGCGCTCTACTACATCGGCGGCATCATCAAGCACGCGAAGGCGCTGAACGCGATCACGAACCCCGGCACGAACTCGTACAAGCGACTCGTCCCCGGCTTCGAGGCGCCGATCAACCTCGCGTACTCGGCGCGCAACCGCTCGGCCGCGATCCGCGTGCCCTACGTGTCGAACCCGAAGGGGCGTCGCATCGAGGTGCGCTTCCCGGATCCGACGGCGAACCCCTACCTCGCGTTCTCCGCGATGCTGATGGCGGGCCTCGACGGCGTGCAGAACAAGATCCACCCGGGCGACCCGATGGACAAGAACCTGTACGACCTCGCGCCGGAGGAGGCCGCCAAGGTTCCGCACCCGTGCGCGTCGCTCGACGAGGCGCTCGACCATCTCGACAAGGACCGCGCGTTCCTCACGAAAGGGGGCGTGTTCACCAACGACATGATCGACGCCTACATCGAACTCAAGATGGAGGAGGTCACCCGCTTCCGGATGACCACGCACCCGGTCGAGTACGACATGTACTACTCGCTGTAAACCGCAGCCGCGTCGCGGGCGTTGTCGGAATGACGACGGGGGCGGGCCGGCGGTCCGCCCCTTTCTTCGTCCGGCGCCAGTCCGATACACTGCGACGCAATGACCTCCCCATCGAACCGATCACGCCGTGCCTTCCGTTGGTGCGTCGCCGCCCTGCTGGGGTGCGTGGCGACGGGGGCGCTTGCCGTGACGCTCGCGCAGAAGGCCAGGGAGGAGGGCTGCACCGACAAGCCGGTGCGCCTCTCGGGCAGCGACATGTACAAGTGCACCGCGGGGAGCGGGAACATGTCGTACTTCAACGTGCCGGACGGGACGGCGGAAAGCGCGCCCGCGGCCAGGCCGTCGCCTGCTGCACGCCCGGCGACGTCGCCGTCGCCGGCGAGCTTCCCGAAGATCGACGCGGGCACGCAGAAGTCGCGCGACGACCTGCGCCGCAAGGTGCTGCAGGACGAGCTCGCGAACGAGGAGAAGCTGCTCGCCGAGGCGAAGGCCGCCTGGGGCGACGGCTCGCCGCCGCCGCTGCCCGAAGAGAAGGCGAACGCGCAGAAGTACGCGGATCGCATCGCGCGCCTGCGCCAGGCGGTGCAGCTTCACGAGCGCAACGTCGACGCGCTGAAGCGGGAGCTCGGCGCGCGCTAGCGCACGCCCTTGCCACCCCGGCGCGGTTATTGCTAAATCACGGTGAGACGGCGAGGCGCATCGCGCGCGCCGCGCGAGCGAGCCCCCCGTGATCAGGATCCCGTTCCTCGAACCCGCCGTCCCGGCATCGTGCGCGGGGCTGGAGCTGCTCGCGACGGCCGTGCTGCTGCTCGCGCGCGACGGACGCGTGCAATGGGCGAACCCGTCGGCCGAGAACCTGTTCGAGCTTTCGCGCAAGAAGTTCGTCAGGCACCGCCCCGCGCAGCTCTTCGGCGCGTGCCCCGCGCTCGAGGCGGCGGTCGCCAAGGCGGTCGCGACGGGCGCGTCGTACACCGAGCAGGAGATCGAGCTCGGCGCCGGCGGCAAGCCGCGGCTGCACTTGAGCTGCACGGCGACGCCGTTCGACGACGGCGAAGGCGGCGTGCTGCTCGAGTTCCGCCACATCGACCAGCAGCTCAAGATGGCGCGCGAGCAGCGGCTGAACGAGCAGCAGCAGGCGAACCGCGAGCTGATCCGCAGCCTCGCGCACGAGATCAAGAATCCGCTGGGCGGCATCCGCGGCGCCGCGCAGCTGCTCGAGCGCGAGCTCGACGATCCGCAGCTCATCGAGTACACGCAGGTGATCATCGGCGAGTCCGACCGCCTGCAGTCGCTCGTCAACCGGCTGCTGACGCCTCACCGGCTCCCGCAGTACCGCCCGCTCAACGTGCACGAGGTGCTGGTGCGCGTGAAGGGCGTCGTGCAGGCCGAGTTCCCGCAGATCCCGATCGCCTGCGACTTCGACATCTCGCTGCCCGAGATCGACGCCGATCCCGAGCAGCTGACGCAGGCGACGCTCAACGTCGTGCGCAACGCGGCGCAGGCGCTCGCCGGGACGACGGCGGACCCGCGCATCGTCCTGTCGACGCGCGTCGCGCGCAACGCGATGCTCGCGAAGAAGTTCCACCGGCTCGCCGTGGCGATCGCGGTCGAGGACAACGGCCCCGGCGTGCCCGACGAGCTGCGCGAGAAGATCTTCTTCCCGCTCGTCTCCGGCCGCGACGGCGGCAGCGGGCTGGGGCTCACGATCGCGCAGACGTTCGTCGCGCAGCACGGCGGCACGATCGACTGCGAGAGCCGGCCCGGACGAACCGTGTTCACCATCCTGCTGCCGATCGACCCGCCGCGCGGCAGCCGCTGAAACGAGGAATGCCTGCGATGCATGCCTACGACGACGAACCGCCGCGGAGCCGCGACGTGACCCGGGAGGTGTGGATCGTCGACGACGACCGCTCGATCCGGTGGGTGCTCGAGAAGGCGCTCGCGCGCGAGGGCATCCCGCACAAGACGTTCGCGTCGGCCTACGAGGTGCTGCAGGCGCTCGCGGTGAGCCAGCCGCAGGTGCTGGTGTCCGACATCCGCATGCCCGGCGAGTCGGGCATCTCGCTCCTGTCGAAGGTGAAGGAGCGCTGTCCGCAGATCCCGGTCATCGTGATGACCGCGTACTCCGACCTCGACAGCGCGGTGCAGGCGTTCCAGGGAGGCGCGTTCGAGTACCTGCCGAAGCCCTTCGACATCGACCACGCGCTTGCGCTGATCCGCCGCGCGATCTCCGAGACGCCGATCGCCGCGCCCGTCGCGGCGGCGGCGGCGACCGCGGAGCCGGCCGAGATCCTCGGGCAGGCGCCGGCGATGCAGGAGGTGTTCCGCGCGATCGGCCGGCTGTCGCAGTCGAACGCGACGGTGCTGATCACCGGCGAATCGGGGACCGGCAAGGAGCTGGTCGCGCGCGCGCTGCACCGTCACAGCCCGCGCGCGGCCGGACCGTTCGTCGCGATCAACACGGCCGCGATCCCGAAGGACCTGCTCGAGAGCGAGCTCTTCGGCCACGAGCGCGGCGCGTTCACCGGCGCGCAGAGCGTGCGCCGCGGGCGCTTCGAGCAGTCGGAGGGCGGGACGCTGTTCCTCGACGAGATCGGCGACATGCCCCCCGACCTGCAGGTGCGCCTGCTTCGCGTCCTGTCGGACGGCGAGTACTACCGCGTGGGCGGCCACGCGCCGATGCGCGCGAACGTGCGCGTGATCGCGGCGACGCACCAGAACCTCGAGGAGCGCGTGCGCCAGGGGCTGTTCCGCGAGGACTTGCTGCACCGGCTCAACGTCGTCCGGCTGCGCCTGCCGCCGTTGCGCGAGCGGACCGAGGACATCCCGCCGCTCGCGCGACACTTCATGCAGAAGAGCGCGCGGGAGCTGGCCGTCGACGCCAAGGTGCTCTCCGACGAGGCGCTGAAGGTGCTGCAGGGCTTCGCGTTCCCGGGCAACGTGCGGCAACTGGAGAACGTGTGCCACTGGCTCACCGTGATGGCGCCGGGACAGCGCATCGAGGCGGTCGACCTCCCGCCCGAGGTGCGCGAGCCGCCTGCGGTGCCCGGGGCGCGTCCCGGCGAGGCGACCTGGCAGCACGTGCTCGATCGCGAGCTCGCGGCGGCGCTCGCGCGCGGCGAGAAGGCGGTCGGCGACCGGCTCGAGCGCGAGTTCGAGATGACGCTGATCCGGCGCGCGCTGGTGCACACCGGAGGACACCGGATGGACGCGGCCCAGTGGCTCGGTTGGGGCCGCAACACGCTCACGCGCAAGATCCAGGAGCTCGGGATGGAGGACGAGCTCCGGAAGGGCGAGAAGTAGTCGCTTGGGGTCAAGGGGCTGGAAAGCCCGGCCAGGGGCGAGTGCGGCGTAGACCCGTGCTGGGATTGGGGGGGACATGGGGCAATTCAATGATAGAATAATTGATTAAAGCGGCCTCCTGCGCCCGGGCACCAACCGAGTCCGCCCCCATCGGCGAGTCTTACGGCCGACCCCGCGGCCCCCACCCCACCTCACCTGAACGACCGGCCCCGCTCCCGCCGCCCCGACCTCGCGCCCAAGGTCCCGGGCCCCTGCCTCCCGGCGGCGACGTCGGCGTCTGCGGCACCTGCATGGATGCCCGAGGCATCACGGCGGAGTTGCTGAGGGGCAATGCGCCTGCCCGCTCCTGACCCCCGCTTGGGGCGAGCCCACAGCTCTGACCCCTGACCCCCCCCCCCCCCCCGGCGATACCGCGCTTGGCCCGCGCACGAGGTACTCCGGCGCGATCGACCCGCGCGGCTGCGCGAACCAGCCCGGCGCGACGACGAAGTAGCCGTCGAACACGCCCACGCCGTCGTCGGGCCCGATCGCCCAGTCGAGCTTCGCGTCGCGCGACCACAGCAGGTAGAGCGTCGTCGGATCGAGCGGCCCGTCCTTCAGCGTCCTCGTGATCACGCCGTTCGCCGCGTCGACGCGCGGGGAACGACAGCCGCGCGAACTGACCGGTGTTGATCGCCATGCCGTGGTCGACCGCGTAGAGCGAGAGCCACTCCCAGCCGCGCGCCATGTTCGCGACCGGCGCCATGCGAATCGTCCGGTAGTGCTTCGCGGCCTCCGGCCAGAACGGCGAGACGAGCGGGCTCGCGCGTTTCGCGGGGTCGCGATGAAGCGGTCGGCGAAGTAGTCGCGCATCGAGACGTAGCGCGGCGAGATGTCCGCGAACTGCAGCGCGACCGCGCCGACGATCAGGGCGGTTGCGACGCGCGGCTTGAATCGGGTCGCGACGATCGCCACCGCAGCGAACCAGAGCCCGTACAGCGCGACCCAGGCGAGCCGGCCCGACGCGCGCAACGTCGCGATCGTGTCGAGCAGCTTGCCGCGGATCGGGATCTCGAGCACGACGCGGTCGCCCCATGCCACCAGGTGTGACACCGCGAGCATCCACAGCAGGAAGCCGACCGCGATCAGCGGCACGTAGGGCTTCACGTTCGGCCGCGCCGAGCCCGGCGCGATCAGCGTGAGCAGCGCGATCGGCAGCAGCACCAGCATGCCGAGCCCGAGGTACGCGTGGCCCTCGAGCTCGGCCCCCTTCATCACCGCCAGGCCCGGCAGGAAGCGCGAGCCCCATCCGGGGTTCCAGAACGCGTTGAGGTTCGTCGCGTACTTGCCGTAGTACTGCGCGCCACCGGTGACCGCGTGCGCGGGCAGCAGGAAGTAGCCGGCGAGCGCCATCGTCGCGACGAGCGCCATCGAAACGACGACCACGTGCCGGACCCAGTCGCCAAGCGACGGACGGGGCTGCGGATCGAAGTGCCGGCGCCGCAGCACGTCGGCGACCCAGAGCGCGAGCACGATGTAGAGCAGGTACGCGTGCACGAGCGACGCGATGCACGTGGCCGCGACCCACTGCCCGGTCGACAGCTCGCGGTTCGGCCGCAGCGCGAGCCACAGCCCCCAGAGTACGAGCCAGTGCGACATCAGCGCGAAGTGGCCGATCGCGCGGTCCATCACCGGCAGGCTCGCGACGAACAGCAGCGTGATCGCGTAGCGCTCGACCGGGCGCTCCGAGGCGAGCGCGGCGAGCAGGCCGCCGAAGAATCCCTGCAGCGCGAAGCACAGGAGCGCCCACATGCCGAAGTACTGGAACGGCTCTTCCAGGAACGGCGAGAGAAGCTTCGCCGCAAACGCCGCGATCGGAATCGAGTCGGTGAACACGATCGCGCTGCCCACCTCGAGGCCGTAGCCCCGGATCATCCCGGGTGGCCAGTGCCAGGGCTCCGCGCGGAAGAAGCGCCAGCCCAGGTACTGCGTGGCCGGATCGCCCTCCATCAGCCAGATCCAGTAGCCCGGATCGACCAGGCGCGGATCGAAGACGAGGAAGAACAGCACGACGCCGGCGAGGGCGCCGAACATCGCGCTCGACGGGAGTCGCACAGCGGTCACGTCGCGGACCCGGTCATCGCTCGCCGAACTCGGCGATCACCGGTGCATGGTCGGACGGCTTCTCCCCCTTGCGCTCGTTGCGGTCGATCGTGCACGACGTGCATCGCTGCGCAAGGTGCCCGGAGACGAGGATGTGGTCGATGCGCAGCCCGTGGTTCTTCGGGAACCCGAGCTGGCGGTAGTCCCACCACGAGTACGTCTTAGGCGGCTGCTCGAACAGCCGGAAGCTGTCCTTCAGCCCGAGCCCGATCCAGCCCGCGAACACGTCGCGCTCGGGTGGCGAGAACAGCACCTGGCCCTCCCACAGCGCCGGGTCGTGCACGTCGCGCGGCTCGGGCGCGATGTTCATGTCGCCGGCGAACGCGAGGTCGCGGTGGTGCGCGAGCGCGTCCTTCAGGAACGCGGTCGCGGCGGCGCACCAGCGAAGCTTGTACTGATACTTGTCGGAATCGACCGACTGCCCGTTCGGCACGTACGCGCACACGACGCGCACGCCGTCGACCGTCGCGGCGATCACGCGCTTCTGCTCGTCGGCGAAGCCGGGCAGGCCGGTCACGACGTCGGCCGACGCGAGCCCCGCGCGCACGAGGATCGCGACGCCGTTGTAGGTCTTCTGGCCGTAGACGTGCGCCGCGTAGCCGGCCGCCTCGATCTCCTTCATCGGGAACTTCGCGTCCTCCTGCTTGGTTTCCTGCAGGCAGACGACGTCGGGGCCGTGCGCGGCGAGCCACGCGATCAGGCGCGGCAGGCGGACGTTCAGCGAATTGACGTTCCAGGTGGCGAGCTTCATCGGAGGGCCCTGCGCCGGCGAAGGCGACAGGATACCGTCAGCAGTGCGCTGCGTGAGCGCCGGCGCACTGCCCGGTTGCCGCGCTGCACGCTGACCGCGGGTTAGAATCGCCCGCGAGACGCGACAACGAGCGGGGAGCGTGCGGCATGAAGCGCGGAGCGTGGATCGGCATCCTGCTGATGGTGGGCCTCATGCCCTCTGCCCATGCGGCGGACCCGGCGCCGCGCGCCGTTCCGCTGGTCGTCCCAGCGCCTCAGACGATGCCCGACGGACCGCTGGGCGAGGCGGTCCGGCAGGGGCTGTCGATCGTCAACGCGACGAAGGCGGCGTTGCCGGACAACGTGGGCAACGCGCTCAACTGCGCCTCGTGCCACCTGAACGGCGGCACGGTGGCGAATGCCGCGCCGTTCGTCGGCCTGTGGGGCGTCTTCCCCGAGTACTTCGCGCGGAGCGGCCGCGTCGAGACGCTCGCCGACCGGATCAACGACTGCTTCGCGCGCTCGATGAACGGCCAGCCGATCGCGGTCGACGGCGATCCGATGCGCGCGATCCTCGCGTACATCGCGTGGCTGTCGACCGGCGTGCCCACCGGCGCGGGCGTCGAGGGGCGCGGATTCGCGGCGATCGCCGCGCCCGCACGCGCGCCCGACGCGGGACGCGGCGCGCAGCTCTACGCGCAGCGCTGCGCGTCCTGCCACGGGCAGGACGGCGCCGGGCTGAAGGCGGCCGACGGGAGCTACGTGATGCCGCCGCTGTGGGGGCCGCAATCGTTCAGCGACGGCGCGGGCATGGCGCGCGCGTCCGTTGCGGCGGCGTTCGTCCGGACCAAGATGCCGCTGGGACGCGGCGGCTCGCTCGACGAGCAGGACGCGTGGGATCTCGCGGCGTTCATGACGGGTGCGCCGAGGCCTGCGTTCGCGGGCGGCGCGAAGGACTATCCGAAGGGTGGGCGGCCGGCGCGCTGATCGGCGCTCGAGGCAGTGGGTCGGCCTTCAGGCCGACGGGGTGGGGGCGCGGGGTTCGTGGGTCGGGCTCAAGCCCGACGCGTCTCCTGGAACGGAACCTCGTCGGCCTGAAGGCCGACCCACCCACAGGAGGCGGGAGCCTGTCGGCCTGACGGCCGACCTACTGGGCCGGGTAGCCGCCGCCCTTGGGCGCAGGCGTCGCGGTCTGCGCCTCGGCGCGGGGCGGCTGCTCCGGAGCGCGCGGCCCGCCGGCCGCCGTCCGCCGCGGCGCGGGCGCCTTGGGGTAGCCGGCCTCGTCGAGCATCGTCGTCCAGCGCGCCTCGTTGTAACCCTTGGCGACGAGCTTGTCGCCGACCTGCAGCACCGGCGCGGTCATCTCGCCGGTCAGCGCCTGCAGGCGCGCGGCGTTCGCCGGTTCCTCGACGTTGACCGAGGTGAACGGGACGCCGCGGCGATTGAGCAGCGCCTCGGCGCTCTGGCAGACGTCGCCGCACGCGAACGTGTAGAGCGTCACCGGGAAGCGATCGGTCGCCTGCTGCGTGGCGAGCGGCGTCGTGTCGGTCTCGACGAAGTTCGCACTGACGCGCTTGGACTCCGACTTCTTCGCGTCCGCGGGCGGCGGGCGGTCCGAGTAGACGACGCGGCCCTGCGCGTCCTCGTAGCGGTAGACCTGGCTCCCGCCGGGCTGCTGCGCCAGCGCGCCCGCGGTCAGCGCGAGGGTGATCGCGCCGACGATGCCGGAGCGGACGGGGTGGGTACGGGTCGGGACGCGGGCCATGAAACCCCCTCAGGCCAATGACGTTGTCATCCCATTATGCCGCAGAAGCGCGTCCAGTTGGGGCTCCCGGCCGCGGAAGGCGACGAACGACTCGAGCGCCGGACGGCTGCCCCCCTGCGCGAGGACCTCGTCGCGGAAGCGCCTGCCGGCCTCGGGGGACAGCACGCCGAGCTCCTCGAACAGGCTGTAGGCGTCGGCGGACAGCACCTCGGCCCACTTGTAGCTGTAGTAGCCCGCCGCGTAGCCGCCGGCGAAGATGTGCGAGAACGCCTGCATGAAGCGGTCGTAGGGCGCGCAGGGGACCACGCGCACCTCGGCGCGGACCTCGTCGAGCACGGCCTGCGGCGACGCGCAGCGGCCGCCGCCGCCAGGCAGGTAGTCGCTGTGCACGAGCATGTCGAACAGGCCGAGCTCGAGCTGGCGCACCGTCGCGAGCCCGCTCTGGAAGTTCTTCGCCGCGATCATCCGGTCGTAGAGCTCGCGCGGGAGCGGGAGGCCGGTGTCGACGTGGGCGGTCATGTGCTTCAGCACGTCCCACTCCCAGCAGAAGTTCTCCATGAACTGGCTGGGGAGCTCGACCGCGTCCCACTCGACGCCCTCGATGCCGGACACGCCGGACACCTCGACCTGCGTCAGCATCTGGTGCAGCCCGTGCCCGAACTCGTGGAACACGGTGATCACGTCGTCGTGCGTGAACAGCGCCGGCTTGCCACCGACCGGCGCAGGCAGGTTGCAGGTCAGGTAGGCGACCGGGATCTGCACGCCCGACGGCGTGCGCCGGCGGTTGATCGCGTCGTCCATCCACGCGCCGCCCTGCTTGTGTTCGCGCGCGTAGTTGTCGAAGTAGAACTGCGCGACCGTCGTGCCGGTCCGGTCCGCGATGTCGAAGAAGCGGACGCTCGGATGCCAGGTCTCGGCCTTCGACTCGCGGATGTGCACGCCGTAGATCGTCTCGACGACGCGGAACAGCCCCGAGAGCACCTTGTCCTCGGGGAAGTACTGGCGCACGAGCTCGTCGGAGAACGCGTAGCGCGCGTTCTGCAGCTTCTCGGTCGCGTAGGCGACGTCCCAGGGCTCGAGCGTCGCGATCGAGAGCTCGTCGCGCGCGAACGCGGAGAGCTCGACGTAGTCGCGCTCGGCGTAGGGCTTCGCGCGCTTCGCGAGGTCGCGCAGGAACGCGAGCACGTCGGCGGTGCCGCGCGCCATCTTCGGGACGAGCGAGACTTCGGCGAAGTCCCGGTAGCCGAGGAGGCGCGCCGCCTCGAGGCGCAGCGCGAGCACGCGCTCGATCAGCGGGCCGTTGTCCCATTCCGGATTCGCGCCGAGGTCGGACGCGCGCGTGACGTGCGCGCGGTGCAGCTCGGCACGGAGCGACCGGTCGTGCGCGTACTTCATCACGGGCAGGAAGCAGGGCATGCGCACCGTGAGCTTCCAGCCGTCGCGCCCGTCGGCCTTCGCGTTCTCGCGCGCCTCGGTCACCACGTCGGCCGGGAGTCCCGCGAGCCGCGCCTCGTCCGTGACGTGGAGCGCGTAGTCGTTCGTCGCGTCGAGCACGTGGTCGTCGAACGTCGCCGAGATCGACGCGAGCTCTTCCTGGATCGCCTTGAACCGCGCCTTTTCCGCCGCGGGAAGCTCCGCGCCGGACAGCCGGAAGTCGCGCAGCTCGTTCTCGATCACGCGGCGCCTCGCGGCGTCGAGCGACGCGAACTCGCGGGAGGCGGCGAGCGCGCGGTACTTCGCGTAGAGGCGCTCGTCCTGCCCGAGGTCGGTGTAGAACGACGTGATCTTCCCGAGGTTGCCGTTGTACGCGTCGCGCAGTTCCGGCGTGTTCACCACCGCGTTCAGGTGGCGCACCGCGCCCCAGGCGCGATGCAGCCGCTCGAGCGCGTCGGCGAGCGGCTCGGCGACGCTCGCCCACGACGGCTCGCGCGGGTCGGTGGCGACGCGCTCGACGGTCGCTCGCGCGTCGGCGAGGATGCGGTCGACGGCCGGCGTCACGTGCCCGGCGCGGATCGAGGCGAAGCGCGGGAGGCCCGAGTCGTCGAGCAGCGGATTGTCGTTCATGCCAGTTCCTTCGATGGGGCGCCGGATCCGGCGCGCTTCGTTCCCGGCCTCACGCGCGTTTCGCGAGCGCCGTCTCCAGCTCGGCCAGGTCGTCGGGGGTGCCGACGTTGGCCCAGGGGCCCGAATGATACTCGCCCGTCACCCACCCGCGGCCGATCCAGTCGAGCAGCAGGGGCGCGAGCGCGAGCCTGGCCCCGCGCGGCAGGTCGTCGAACAGTGCGGCGTCGTACAGGCCGATGTTCCCGTAGGTGAGGTTGGCAGGCCCGTCCGGCAAGTGCCCGGTCTGCCGCGGCATCACCTGCAGGCCGGCGCCGTCGGGCGCGGGTGCGTCGGCAAGCGAAAAATCCCCCTGCGGATGGTAGGGGGGATTGGCGACCATCACGAGGTGAGCCGCGCGGCCCCGCGCCATCGAGATGCCGGGCCGGTGACGATCGAGCGACGCGTAGTCGTACGTGGTCCAGATGTCGCCCGAGACGATCAGCACCGGCCCGTCCGCGAGGAGCGGACGCGCCGTCGCGATGCCGCCTGCGGTCTCGAGCGGCTCCGGCTCGATCGACCAGTGCAGCCGCACGCCGAACGCATGGCCGTCGCCGAGCGCGTCGACGAGCTTCTGCGCGAGCCACGAGGCGTTGATCGCGACGTCGCGGTGGCCGGCGCGCGCGAGCGCCTCGATCTGGCGGACGACGAGCGGCTTGCCGGCGACCTCGAGGAGGGGCTTGGGCATCGCGTCGGTGAGCGGGCGCAGGCGCTCGCCGCGGCCCGCGGCGAGGATCATCGCGGTGGCGCGCGCCATCGTCAGAACGTGTAGCCCGCGGCCGGCGTCCGGCCCTCGATCGCGTCGAGGAGTCGGGCCAGCGGATCGAACGCCGAATAGCGCCTGCACGCGCCGCGCAGGTACGCCATCACGCATGGCATGTCGGCGAGGTAGCCGTCCTTGCCGTCGCGGTGCGAGAGGCGCGCGAAGATGCCGAGCACCTTGAGCTGCCGCTGCACGCCCATCCACTCGACGTCGCGCCAGAACGCGCCGAAGTCGGCGTCGACCGGCAGGCGCGCCTTGCGCGCGCGCTCCCAGTAGCGCACCGCCCAGTCGATCTGGCGCTCCTCGTCCCAGGCGACGTACGCGTCGCGCAGCAGCGAGACGAGGTCGTAGGTGATCGGCCCGTGCACGGCGTCCTGGAAGTCGAGGACGCCCGGGTTCGGATCGGACACCATCAGGTTGCGCGAGTGGTAGTCGCGGTGCACGTAGACGCGGGGTTGCCCGAGGTTGTTCGCGAGCACGAGCGCGAACGTGCGCTCGAGCGTCTCGCGCATCTCGGCGTCGACCTCGAGGCCCAGGTGCTTCGCGAGGTACCAGTCGGGGAAGAGGTCCAGCTCGCGGCGCAGCAGCGCCTCGTCGTAGGGCGGCAGCTCGCCTTCGCGCGAGGCGGCCTGCCACCGGACGAGCGCGTCGATCGCGTCGAGGTAGAGCGCATCCGCTCGGTCGGGCGTCTTCCCGGCGGTGCCCCTTGCGGCCGCCCGCGGTCCAGGGCGTCGAGGTAGGTCGTCGTGCCGAGGTCGGTGAGGAGCAGGAACCCGCGCCCGAGGTCCTGCGCCAGCACGCGCGGCGCATGGACGCCCGCGTCGGCGAGCAGCGCCGCGACGTGCACGAACGGGCGGCAGTCCTCCATCGGCGGCGGCGCGTCCATCGCGATCAGCGTGCGCGCGCCGTGCGCCTCGCGCTCGAGCGTCAGGCGGAAGTAGCGGCGGAAGCTCGCGTCGGACGACGCGGGCGCCAGGCCGAATTCCGAGCCGGGGAGCACGGACGCGAGCCACGACTCGAGCAACGCGTAGCGGTCTTCGGTGGTCATCGTTCGGCGCGGCCGTCAGGCGGCGGGGAGACGGCGGGAACGCGGCGTGAGCGGAACCGGCGCGAGCGTCGGCAGGGGGCGCGAGGAATCGCGAACGGCTTCGGTAGAATGGCCCATTCTAGCAAACCGCCGTCCCACTTCTCCCCTTGGACCTGTCCCGCCGGATCGTCCCGCGCGCCGTGGCTGCCGCCGTCGCGGCGGCGCTCGCCGCGACGCTCGCGGCGCCTGCGTGCGCGCAGCGTGCCGACGCGGCCGAGCCGACGCTCGCGCTCAGGCTCGCGCGGGAGCTCGCGCCGATCGTGCCGTCCGCGAAGCCCGCGGCGCCGGGCTCGTCGGTGCGACCCCAGCGCCCGTCGATCGGCGCCGAGGACGATGCCGAGCGCGGCGCCCTGTTCCTGCGCGCCGACCGGCTCGAGGGCCTGGCCGACAGGCGGGTGTCGGCGGAGGGACGCGTCGAGCTGCGCACGCACCGCGAGACCGTGCTCGCCGACCGCATCGCCTACGACCTCGTTCGCGACGAGGTGCACGCGACCGGCAACGTCGTGCTGCGCAAGGGGAACGACTGGATCATCGGACCCGAGGTCGTCTACCACCGTCCCACGCAGTCGGGCGTGTTCGACTCGCCGACGTTCCAGATCGGCGACTCCGGCGCGCGCGGCGATGCGTCGAAGATCGTGTTCGCCGGCGCCGACCGCTACGAGGTCACCGACGGGCGCTACACGACCTGCGTGGCGCCGCGCGACGACTGGTACCTCGAGACGCGCGCGCTGGAACTCGACACCGGGCGGCAGGTCGGCACGGCGCGGGACGCGACGGTGCGCTTCTTCGGCGCGCCGATCTTCTACTCGCCGTGGGTCGATTTCCCGCTGTCGAACGAGCGCAAGAGCGGCTTCCTGGTCCCGACCGCCGGCTCGTCGGGGGCGCGCGGCGTCGAGCTCTCGCTGCCGTACTACTTCAACCTCGCGCCGAACTACGACGCGACGGTCACGCCGCGCTTCATGAGCAAGCGCGGGCTGCAGCTCGGCGGGCAGTTCCGCTACCTGTTCGGCAGCGACCTCTGGCAGAACGGCGGCGAAGCGGACATGCAGTACCTGCCCAACGACCGGCAGACCGGCGAGGACCGCTACGCGTTCGTGTGGCGGCACCAGCAGCAGCTCGGCGTCCCGGGGCTGGGCGCCTACGTCGACCTCAACAAGGTCTCGGACGACAAGTACTTCGCCGACCTCGCCGACCGCATCGCGATCACCTCGCAGACCACGCTGCCGCGCGAGGCGGGCGTCTCCTACGTGAACGGGCCGTGGAGCCTGCTCGCGCGCGTGCAGTCGTTCCAGACGCTGCAGGATCCGAGCGCGCCGGTCGTCCCGCCGTACAACCGGCTCCCGCAGGTGATCGGCACGCTCGCGGAGACCGACTGGGCGGGGCTGACGTTCTCCGGGTTCGGCGAGTACTCGCGCTTCCGGTCCGACACGCTCACCGAGGGCTCGCGCGCCGTCCTCTACCCGCAGGTCGCCTTCAAGCGCGGCACGCCGGGCTGGTTCTTCGCCGCGCGCACCGGCGTGCACCTGCGGCGCTACGACCTCGACCAGTCCGTCGGCGACGACGGCAACCCGAGCCTCGCGATCCCGATCACGAGCGTCGACGCGGGCCTCGTGTTCGAGCGCGACTGGACGCTGTTCGGCACGACGTTCACGCACACGCTGGAGCCGCGCGCCTACTACGTCTACATCCCGTACCACGAGCAGAACGCGCTCCCCGTGTTCGACAGCGCGATCGACGACTACAACTTCGGGCAGCTCTTCACCGAGAACCGCTACCTCGGCAACGACCGCGTCGGAGACGCGAACCAGCTCACGATCGGCGTGGCGTCGCGGCTGCTGCAGCCGGGGACCGGCGCCGAGCGGCTGCGCGTCGCGCTCGCGCAGCGCTTCTACTTCGAGGCCCAGCGCGTGACGCTGAACGAGGTGCCCCGCTCCGCGTCGAGCTCGGACATCCTGCTCGCGGTCGAGGGGCGGATCTCGGACGCGTGGACGGTCGCCGGCCTCGTGCAGCAGAACCTGGACTCCGGCCAGAACGAGCGCTTCAACGTGGCGGCGCGCTACACGCCATCGCCGGGCCGCGCGCTGTTCGCGAGCTACCGCTACACGCGCCAGCTCGTCAACCCGACCGGCGAGGACTCGGAGATCCAGCAGATCGACCTCGCGGCGCAGTGGCCGGTCAACGCGCAGTGGACGCTGCTCGGCCGCTACAACTACTCGATCGTCGACAGCAAGGTCCTGGAGGCCCTCGCGGGCGTCGAGTACAATGGCGACTGCTGGACCCTGCGCGCCGTGCTGCACCGGCTCGCGACGACGGTCGACCAGACCAACACGTCGTTCTTCATCCAGCTCGAGCTGAACGGTCTGGCGCGGGTGGGGACGAGTCCGCTCGACCTGCTCCGTCGCAGCGTGCCGGGCTACGTGTCCGCCAACGACCCGTCGCTCAGGCAGCGCGATCGCAGCGGCGACCCGCTGCCCGAATTCTGAGGACCCCGATGACGAGGATTCGCCGCGTTTCCGTCGCCGCCGTCTGCGCCCTCGCCTGCGCGGGGTTCGCGGCCGGCGCGTTCGCCCAGGCGGCCGCAGGCCCCCGTCCGCTGCCCCCGGGAGCGCAGCGCCCCGCGGCGCCCGCGGCGGTGTCGCCGGGCGCGCCCGTCACGCTCGACCGCGTCGTCGCCGTCGTCAACAACGAGGCGCTCACGCTCTACGAGATGAACGAGCAGAAGCGGATCCTCGTGCAGCAGCTGCGCGAGTCGCGCCTGCAGCCGCCGTCGCCCGACGTGCTGGACAGGCAGGTCCTCGACCGGCTCATCACCGAGCGGGCGCTCATGCAGTACGCGAAGGAGACCGGCATCCGCGTCGACGACACGACCGTCGAGCGCACGATCCTGCGCATCGCGCAGGAGAACAAGATGCCGCCCGACGAGTTCCGCAAGGTGCTCGAGCGCGAAGGCATTCCGTTCGCCAAGTACCGCGAGGACGTCCGCCGCGAGATCACGATCCAGCGGATGCGCGAGCGCGAGATCGACAGCAAGATCTTCATCTCCGACGCCGAGGTCGACAACTACCTCGCGACGGTGAACCTGCAGGCGGGCGGCGAGAGCGAGTACATGCTCGCGCACATCCTGGTGCGCGTGCCCGAGCAGAGCTCGCCCGAGCAGATCGAGCAGCGGCGCGCCCGTGCCGACGAAGCGCTTGCCAAGGTGAAGTCGGGTCAGGCCTTCGCCCAGGTTGCCGCGACGTGGTCGGATGCGCCCGATGCCCAGCAGGGCGGCAGCCTGGGCTGGCGGACGCCGGCGCGGATGCCCTCGATCTTCGTCGACACGGTGCGCGCGATGAAGAAGGGCCAGGTGTCCGGCGTGCTGCGCAGTCCGGCCGGCTTCCACATCGTGACGATCGTCGACGAGCGCGGCCGCAACCAGCCCTCGGTCGTGCAGCAGACGCACGTGCGCCACATCCTGATCAAGGTGAGCGAGCTCACCTCGGACGTCGAGGCGAAGGCGAAGATCGACCGCGTCCGCGAGCGCATCGAGGCCGGCGCGAAGTTCGAGGACCAGGCGCGCGTGAACTCCGAGGATGCGTCGTCCGCGAAGGGCGGCGACCTGGGCTGGGTCAGCGCCGGCGACCTCGTGCCCGACTTCCAGGTGGCGATGGACCGGCTCAAGGTCAACGACGTCTCGCAGCCCGTGCGCTCGCCGTTCGGCTGGCACCTGATCGAGGTGCTGGAACGCCGCGAGCAGGACGTCTCGAAGGATCGCCAGCGCGACCAGGCGCGGGTCGCGCTGCGCCAGCGCAAGGCGGACGAGCAGTTCCAGGAGTTCATCCGGCAGACGCGCGACCGCGCCTACGTCGAGATCAAGTCCGACGAGCGGTAGTCGCCGGCCCGGAGGGGCCCGTCCGAGGGGCAACGCGACGTCGACGCAGCGCCGCCGCGCGACGTCGATCCTCGCGGGCGCGGGACGCCTGCCGCCGCCGGTGCGGCGCGGTCGGCCCTGGGTAGAGAAGCAGCCGGTCGACGCGCGGCGCCCGCCGTGTCCGGCGCGTAGGTCCAGTCTGAACTTCACCTGCGTGACGATCGCGTCGCGCCACTCGACGGGCCAGGCGAGCGGCACGCGCTCGGCGCCGCTCGACCGACCCACTTCACGCCATGGCGCATCGGGCGCCGTGCGCGCATGGACCGCGATGGACGGTGGGCCTGGGCTCCGACCACGCGCGCACGACCGCGAGGTCGATGCGCTTGGGCCTGATTACTTGGTCGGGCGGCGAAACCAGTTCCACGACGCCGCGATCGGGCGCCACAGCGATGTGGCCGTAGCCCTCGTTCAACGTCGCGCGCGAGGTCGTCCAGCCGTCGTCGGTCGAGAACCGGGTCGAGCCGAACGACCAGATGCGCGAGCCGCGCGGAAGGTCAGCCTTCGCAACCATGGCATCGCGCATCGCATACTCGGACTGCGTGTTCCGGAACGCGGTGAACGGCAGGTAGTCGGGGTGGTTCTCGAACAGCCCGTTCGAGCCGTTCCACGCCATCACCGCGATCTGCCGGCCGTCGAAGTTGAAGATGCTGCGGAAGGTGCGATACGACGCCTCGTAGTCGGGCTTCCGTTTCGGCATCTTGAGGTCCGTCGCGTTGAACTCCACGATCGCCCATCCCTCGTCGAATCGCGCGATGTTGCTGTAGACGCCGCGGCCGTTCGCCATGCCGTGGTAGTCCTGTGCGGACAGGCCGTACATGATCGTGCCCAGGTGGCCCACGCGGGGCACCGATCCTTCGATCGACACGCCGGCCGAATCGTAATCGGGCGACCAGCCCCTCAGGTTGATCGAGACCGGCCGCAGGCCTGGATCGGGCGCCGTGAACGCCTGGGCGGTGAAGATGCGGTCGGCGGGAATGCCCGCGGCGTGGACCCAGTCCGCGAGCTCGACGTAATGGAGATGCACGATGTGCTTGCGGAAGGCGTCCCATTCCAGGTACCACTTGTCCTCCCAGAACGGTGTCGCGCCCGGCGGAATGGCGAGGCTGTTCACGCCGACCAACTCGCGCGGCGGGTCCACCTCGTCCCACGACGTCCAGGACTTGCCCGCCAGCGCATTAACCTGGGCCAGCGTCATCGGATCCGGTCGCCGGAACGAGCGAAGGTCGGGGCGCCGTCGGCCCCTTTGCCCGCGTAGGGACCGGTCCTGCGCAGCCACTCGCGGAACTGCCGGAGCATGCCGGGGTTGTAGTCGAAACGGTAGCCGCCGCCCAGGAACGGGTTCATGTACGTATCCGCGTCGAGCGTCACGCCGACCAGCAAGTCCGGATGCTGCCGGCCGAAGTCGGCGATCCTGCGCGCTGCCGCCTGCAGATTGCGCTTCTTGTACGCGCGCACCTTCGCAGCGTGGACGTGGTAGGTGAGCGAGCGGCCGAGCTGCGGGCCGGGCATCGAGCCGGGCACGTTCTTCATGAGGTCGTCGGGATGCACCTCGTTCCGGTGGTCCCACTGGTTGTTGGCCACGTCCTGCTCGAGGTGGTCGGTCAGGTCCCAGTCGGGCGCGGCGCACGGCGCGTCGCCCCAGATGCCGCCGTTCAGGATGAACTGCACCGGGACGCGCTTCTCGACCGCGAATCGCATCACGCCGGCGAGCGTGTCCTCGGCGACCACGTGGCTCCCGCACTTCGATCCCTTGACGTCGAAATCCGGGATCGAAGGCCCAGTCGCGGTTCCTGCCTTCGTCGTGCGCATGTAGAGGAGGGGAACGCCATGCCGACGCGTTGCGTGCGCGACACGTAGTCGACGTACTGCTCCCTGATCTCGTCAGCACCCCCGAGCGTCACGCCCGACGTCATCATCAGGAAATAGAACGTTCGCGAGGCGAGCGCGGGCCGCTCGTCGAGAAGCGCCTTCCACTGCGTCATCGCCGCCGGCGGGATCAGGCTGCGGCGCGCGATCACCGACTCGCGTCCGTTCTTCGCGACGGCGACGACGACGACGTCGTGGCGCATCGGCGGCAGGTCGGCGAAGTCGCCTCGAACGTGAAGCCGCCGTTCGCTTGTCGGGGAAGCCGGGCTTCTCCTTCGCGACGTCCTCGCGCGGCAGGCCGAAGCGCGCCTGGGCACGCGGGTCGCCGACGCGGACCTCGACGCGCGCGATGCCGTCCTTCGCGAGCGCCCAGCCCGCGAGCGACAGCTTCCGTGCCGACGATGCTCGTTGGCGGGCGAGTCGAGCCAGCCTTCGGGCACGGGCAGCTCGACCGGCGCCGGGGCGGGCGGCGTGCCGGGAGTCGGCGGACGGGGCAGGCGCGGTGGCGACCTGCGCGGGCGGCGATCCGACGCGCCCGTACTTCCACAGCGCGAAGAACTCGACGCCGACGAGCGCGAGCACGGTGCCGACGATGACCAGGACGGCGACGGGAGATGCGCCGCGCTGGCGGTCGGAAGGGGGCGGTGGGGCGTCATCGGTT